>NZ_JBBATI010000059.1:0-7942 GCF_040398825.1 Novosphingobium sp. | reverse complement strand
GTATCATTGGTGGTCGGCTCCTCAGCGAAAACGTCCCCCGGACGTTTTCGTGCTCCTCGTCGCGGGAGGCGGGGCGGGGGGTCTGACTGCACGTCAGTGCAGTTAATTGTCAGTGCCGAAAATGGCGCATTCCCGTAAACACCATGGCCAGGCCCGCTTCGTCGGCCGCGCGGATCACCTCGTCATCCCGCATCGATCCACCGGGTTGAATCACGCAGGTGGCCCCGGCCTCGACCGCGGCCAGCAGCCCGTCGGCAAACGGAAAGAACGCGTCGGAGGCAACCGCCGATCCGACCGTGCGCGGTTCATCCCAGCCATGCGTTTCGGCAGCTTCGCGCGCTTTGGCGGCGGCAATGCGCGATGAATCGCGGCGGTTCATCTGTCCCGCACCGATTCCGGCGGTGACGCCATCGCGGGCATAAACAATCGCGTTGGATTTGACGTGTTTGGCCACGGTCCAGGCAAACCGTGCATCGGCCAGTTCGCGTGGGTTCGGCGCGCGTTTGGTCACCACGCGCAAATCGTCCGGATCAATCTGCCCGTTGTCGCGGTCCTGCACCAGCAATCCGCCCGCAATCGGCACCATGGTCAGCGCTGCGCGCGTCGGCTGCGGCAGTTCGGGCATGATCAGCAGGCGCAGGTTCTTTTTGCGCGCAAACACCGCACGCGCGGCGTCATCGGCGCCCGGTGCCACCACCACTTCGGTAAAGATCGCGGTAATCGCCTCAGCAGTTGGGCCGTCAAGCGGGACATTGACGGCAACGATCCCGCCAAACGCCGATACCGCATCACAGGCCAGTGCGGCGTTCCATGCGTCGATCAGGCCGGGTGCGCTGGCGACGCCGCAGGGGTTGGCATGTTTGACAATGACCACCGTTGGCCCGGCATCGGCAAATTCGGCAACCAGCTCGATCGCGGCATTGGCGTCGTTGTAATTGTTGTACGACAGTTCTTTGCCCTGGACCTGCTCGGCCTGGGGCAGGCCCACGCCGGGGGCCCCGCGCGGTACATACAGCGCCGCCGCCTGGTGCGGGTTTTCGCCATAGCGCAAGGTCGTCACCAGCTGGTGCGCCTGTACCAGCGTATCGGGAAAATGCTGGCCCTGGTCGACCCGCGCGAACCACGCCGCGATCGCCGCATCATATCCCGCGGTCGCAGCATAGGCCTTGGCGGCCAGGCGGCGACGGAACGCCAGCGTGGTGCCGCCATCGGTTGCCGCCAGTTCCGCCACCAGCGCGTCATAATCGGCCGGATCGGTCACAATCGCCACATAATCGTGGTTCTTGGCTGCGGACCGCACCATGGATGGCCCGCCGATGTCGATGTTTTCAATCGTTTCGTCGCGCGAAGCGCCGCGCGCCACAGTCGCTTCGAACGGATAGAGGTTGACCACCACCAGATCGATCGCGCCAATGTCATGTTCGGCCATGGCCGCCGCGTGTTCGGGGTTGTCGCGCACCGCCAGCAGCCCGCCGTGAACCTTGGGGTGCAGGGTCTTCACCCGCCCATCCATCATTTCCGGGAACCCCGTCAGTTCGGCAATGTCGCGCACGGTCAGGCCGGCGTCGCGCAGCGTTTTGGCGGTACCGCCGGTCGAAACCAGTTCTACCCCGCGCGCAGCCAGAGCCTGGCCCAGCGCGACCAGACCCGTTTTGTCGGACACCGATAGCAGTGCCCGGCCGATTTTTATGTCTTGCAACGTCTTGTTCCCGAATCGTGTCTGATTTTTTGTTTCGTGGGTGCCCGGGCCATCACCTGGCGCGATCGTCCGCGCAACCGTTGCTGGCCGATGCCTTACCGCATCTTCTTCAGCAACCAGGAAAACGTTTCCCCGCTGCGCGAAACCTTGGCCGAAATGACCAGTTGGCGGGTGGCGACCGGCCGGCCTTCGCCATCGGCCCACAGGCTTTCCTCGATCACCACCGGATCGCGGCCCGACCGGAACTGCCACAGGCTGCCATCGGGCAGCGCCAGCGATATGCCCAGCCCGTCGCGGCCTTGCGCCAGTTCGATGTGCGGGCCCAGATGAAAACGCAGGATCACCGCGATCGTGCCGCGTTTTCCCCGGCGGCCAGTCGGCACCAGGCAATCTTCACCGCGCAATTCGCTGCCATCATCGCGCAGGATCAGGATGCGGCGGTGGGTCAGGCCATAGCGCGCGCTGTACCCGTTATGGCTGGCCTCAAGCCGGGTGGCGCCCGCGCCGGGGCCATCACCGGCCAGCGTCCGGCGGTCGATATCCACCTCTGACACGCCGGTGCCCAGTTTGCCGTTGATCAGCACCGCGGTGGAATTGAAATCGTCGATGGTCAGCGTGGAATGCGCGGCAGTCGCCCGCAAACCTTGCGCCAGGCGCACCGGGATCAGCCCGCCGGCGCAGGCCCCGCCGCCACAATTGACCAGAATCCGGTCGGCACCATGGCTGAATTCCACTGCCAGCGTCGATGCACAGCCATCGCGCGCATGGCGGGCAACCGGCGGCGGCGCGGCATCAAACAACAGGATCGACCGTTGCGCGGCAACCCGCTGGTACCCCCATTGCCGCGCATCGCGCAGCGGCCGAGTGCGCACGCCGGTGGCGCTGATCAAACTGGCGATGCGGTTGGCGGTAATGGCATGCGCGCCCTGCCAAGCACCCAGCGCGCCATCACCGTGCAGCACCGCCAGCAGCGGCGGCACCAGCAGCGCCAGAATGGTTTCGATCTGCACCGGCGGCTCGGCGCGCACCGCGGCATAACAGGCGCGCAACCGCACCAGCAATTCGATCGCTTCAATCTGGCACAGCGGGCTGCGCGACAGCACGCCGCCATCGTCGCCAACCAGATCGCCCAGCGCGCGCACCAGTCCTGCCTCTCCATACAGGCGGCGCGCGCGGCCATCGGCGAGCACCAGCCCGGCCGCAGTGATGGCCGTCCAGCCGGCGACTTCGGCCAGTTTGTCTTCGGCCCGGCCGACATTGCGATCCAGCCACAGAACTGTGGTTTCTACGGCATGGAGCGCGCGGCTGCGAAATTTACGATCCTGGCCTGACAGGATCAGCGGGGCATGGATCAGCCAGCCCAGCACCCGGTGCGCCACATTGCCGACATCCCAGGCCGGGGTCGCATCGGGGCGCGGGTTGGCTGTCAGCCAGCGCCCCAGGATGCGTTCAGCAACGGCGGTGCATTGCGGGCGCGGGGCACAGGCCTCCAGATCGGCCAGCCAGCCAAACCCGTGCACCAGCCGTTCCAGTGGTGGCGCCAGACGCGGCCCGGAAAATTCGATATCGGCGATCGGTGCCTTCAACCCGTGCAGCAGGAAATGCCCGGCACGCAACGCGGTTCCGGCCGAGGCATTGCCGGATAGCGGGTTGGCCACCGTCGCGGTCAATCGCGGCGGGGTGCGTTTGGCCAGCGGGTTGAACGTGCGCGATCCCAGACCAAGGCGATAGGCCAGCCGCACCAGCCGTTCGCCAGCGGTAACCTGCGGTGGGGAAAAATCCGCCAGCGCCAGCGCGCGCGCCGGTTCGATCATGCCCGGTTCAATCAGATGGGGCTCAATCAGATCCGGTGCGTTCATTTCGGACCCGGCCAGCGCATCATCGGTGGCACCATAAACGGGATCTTGTTCGGCATGGTGTTCGGGCCCGGGCCCAAGCGGGATGGCCATACTGCGCGCACGCGGGGCTGATCCGGCACCAGGCCGGGCGGTGGTCAGGCCGGTGGACGTACCGCGTCTGGCCATCGGGCTCAACCAGCCCCCTTCAGGATAGCGATATTGGCGGCGTAATGGTCGGGCCCACCGCGAAACGTGGCGGTCCCGGCCACCAGCACATCGGCCCCGGCGGCCACACAGGCGGCGGCGGTGGCCTGGTCAACCCCGCCATCAACCTCCAGATGGATCATGCGCCCGGTCTTGTCGATCATCTTGCGGATCGCCTCAATCTTGCGCAACTGGCTGGAAATAAAGCTTTGCCCGCCAAATCCGGGGTTTACGCTCATCACCAGCACCAGATCGATGTCATCGATCAGATAATCCAGCGTTTTGGCCGGGGTCGCGGGATTGAGCGATATTCCGGCCTTTTTGCCCAGCGCCTTGATCGCCTGCACCGTGCGGTGGACATGCGGCCCGGCCTCGGGATGAACGGTGATGATATCCGCGCCGGCGGCGGCAAACGCCTCAAGAAACGAATCCACCGGCGAAATCATCAGGTGCACGTCGAACGGCTTGGTCGTGTGCGGGCGCAGCGCCTTGACCACGGCAGGCCCGATGGTCAGGTTGGGAACGAAATGCCCGTCCATCACGTCGACATGGATCCAGTCGGCACCGGCCGCATCGATCGCGCGGATCTCTTCGCCCAGACGCGCAAAATCGGCGGACAGGATCGATGGTGAAATCAGCGGTACGGTCATGTCGTCCCTAAGGTCATTGGGCGGTGGTCATGGCAGCAACCCGGTCCATTTGAAGCGTGACGCAGACAGATCGGCGGCGGCACGATTGTTGTGTTCTGGCAGTTCACTCCGGCGCTTCATCCAGGGCCGCGCCAATGACGCAATTTCCCCCTATGCCCGATGCATTGGCGATAACCACCGCGCTATGCCGCCACAAGCGGGTTCAGCGGCGTTTTCCACACGCTCTGTCGCGATTTGCGCCATTTCCGTCGGTTTTGCCCGTGCACACCCGCCGTTCAGATCCGGTTTAACCGCAATCGGGTTAAACCGGTGCAAGGCCGGCGCTGCAATTGTGCCGGTTATGCGACAAATGGCTACGCCGTCACTGCCTTGCATGGCGCGTAGGTTTGGCGCATGGCGAACGGATTGGATGCTGTCGGGTGATGCTTGCCATGGGTTTGGTCGACTGGTTCGGCCAGCGTATTGTCCGGCCTGCGGGTGATGTTGGCGTTGCCGCGGCATCCCGAATTGCGGCCATCGCGCTGGCGGTTGTCGCCGGGATTGCGGTGGCTGTTCCATCCGCCCGGGCCGCGCCACCCTGTCTGGGCCCGGCCTCTGGCACCTGGATCACGATCGCCGTGGATGGCGTACGCAACGCCGATGGTCAGGTTGCAACCACGGTCTACGCCGATGATCCCGACCGATTTCTGGTCAAGAACGGTTCGCTGTACGTCGTGCGCACGCCGGCGGTGGCCGGGGTGACCAAATACTGCGTCTTTTTGCCCCAGACCGGTGTCTATGGCATCGCCATCTATCACGATGAGGACAATTCGGGCACGATCAACCGCGCCGGGGTGCTGGGCATTCCGACCGAGGGTTTCGGATTTTCGAACAACCCGCCGACCCTGGCCAGCTTGCCCACCTTTCGGTCGGTGCGGTTGAATGTGCCCCGCACCAATCTGGCCACCACCATCCACCTGAAATATCCTTAGAACCTGCGCAAGGATGGGCGTATGATCACCCCTGGCGGCGCGACTGTGCGGCCCGAAATTCTGGTCGCCGCGCCGTTGCCGGCAGTGACCATGGCCACGCTGGAGAGCACGTTTACCGTCCATCGGTGGTGGGAAGCGGTGCCCGACGAAGCGCTTGCCCGCGTACGCGGCATGGCTGCCAGCACCCTGGCCGACGGGATTGGCGAGGCGCTGTTTGCGCGGTTACCAGCGCTTGAAATCATCGCCAATTTTGGTGTCGGTTATGACAATGTCGATATTGCTGCGGCCGTGCGCCGGGGCCTGATCGTGACCAACACTGCGGGCGTGCTGGATGAGGAGGTTGCCGACCTGACGCTGGCGCTACTGCTTGGCACGGTGCGGCGTCTGTCTGCTGCCGAACGATTTTTGCGCGCTGGCGCGTGGGAAACGGGCTCGTTTCCGCTCTCGCCGACCTTGCGCGGCCGGCGCATCGGCATTGTCGGGCTGGGCGGTATCGGCAAGGCGGTGGCGCGGCGGCTGGCAGGCTTTGCGGTCGATATCGCCTATCACGGGCGCCACGCACAGCCCGATGTGACCTGGCCCTGGTATCCGTCGGTGCACGCGCTCGCCACGGCCTGCGATGTGCTGATCGTGATCGTCCCGGGCGGGGCGACCACGCGCCATCTGATTGATGCGGCGGTGCTCGCCGCACTCGGCCCCGATGGCGTGCTGATCAATGTGTCACGCGGCAGTGTGGTGGACGAATCCGCGCTGGTTGCTGCGCTGGACAATGGCACGATCCTGGCGGCCGGGCTGGATGTCTATGCCGATGAACCGCATGTGCCCGACGCTCTGCTCCGCTGCACCAATGCCGTGCTGCTGCCGCACATCGGTTCGGCCTCGGTCGTCACGCGCGCCGCGATGGGGCAGATGATGATCGACAACCTGGTGGCGTGGTTTGCCGGGCGGCCGCCGCTGACCCCGGTGCCCGAAACGCGGCATCTGTTGCCGGGCTGATCGGTAAGGATCCAACCTGGTCAGGGCAGGGGCGGTGCGCCAATCTCCGCCAGCGCGCGGGCCAGATGCCAGGGCGCGGTTTCCTCTGCCAGGGCGTGATAATGGGGATCGTCGATGTCGATCCACCACGCATCCTCGATATCGAGCGTCGCGGCGCGGTTGTAATGCGCCAGCGCCTGCACCCCTTCGGACAGCGATCCCGGCTTGCCCGCGGCAATCGACGCGCGAATCGCCGGGGCCAGTTCGGGCGTGGCCAGAAACGCGCCGCAATCGACCGCATCATAGCGCGTGATCGTCTTGCCGATCGCGCGGATCAGGCCGCGGTCGTCGGTTTCCACCCAGGTCGCATCGTCGGGATCGATCAGCGGGCTGTCGATGCGGCGGTCAATCGCCAGCGTCAGCCCACGGTCGGCGGGCGATTCTGCGATCAGGCGCGCCAGGATATCGACGTCGAACAGATGGTCGGCCATCATCAGCAGATAATTGCCATCACAACGCGTGGCCCCGGCCACCACCGAATGACCATTGGGGGTGGACCAGTCGGCCAGCCGCACCGGCACAATGGTGATGCCCAGCCGCAACGACAGGCTGGCCAGAAAAGTCTCCAGCCGGTCTGCTTCGTGGCCGGTCACCACTACCACGCGTGTGATGCCGGCCAGCATGGCCTGGCGGATGGACAGTTCGATGATCGGCACGCCGCAAACCGGCGTCAGGGGTTTTGATGGCGATAGCGCGGCCAGCCGGCTGCCATACCCGGCGGCGATGATCAACGCATCCATGCGTTATGGTTCCCCCACGCCGGCCGATTGGCGGCCCAGCCCTGCGAATGCCTGTGATTTTATCGAAGCACCATTCGCGGCAATGGCACCACGGGCGGCGGCGGCAGGGTGCCGCGACCGCCCGGTGCCAGCCGGCAGACGGTGACTATTCCGCTGCCAGCGCGGGCTCGGTAATGTATTCTTCGACCAGTTGCGCGGCGACATCATCGCTGAACTGCTGTGGCGGGTGTTTGCAGAAATAGGCCGATGGGCCAATCAGTGCCCCGCCTTCGCCGCGTTCCAGCGCCACTTTGCAGCAGCGAATCGCATCCATCACGCAGGCGGCGGAATTGGGGCTGTCTTCAACCGACAGCCGCAATTCCAGATTCATCGGCACATTGCCCCACTGCGTGCCTTCAAGCCGCAGGAAGCACAGCTTGTTATCCTTTTGCCACGGCACATAATCGGATGGGCCGACATGGATATTTTCATCGGCCAGGCGTTGCGCCAACATGGCCTGCACCGCCTCGGTCTTTGATTCCTTTTTGCTGCCCAGCCGCTGGCGATCGAGCATGTTCATGAAATCGGTGTTGCCGCCGGTGTTCAGCTGATAGGTTTTTTCAACCGTCACGCCGCGCGCGCCAAACAGGCTGGACAACACGCGGTGAACGATGGTCGCGCCGATCTGCGCCTTGATGTCATCACCCACGATCGGCAGGCGCTTGTTACGGAAACGTGCCTCCCACTCAGGGGTGCTGGCGATGAACACCGGCATGCAGTTGACCACCGCAACGCCCGCTTCCAGCGCACATTCCATATAAAATTC
>NZ_JBBATI010000058.1:0-12891 GCF_040398825.1 Novosphingobium sp. | reverse complement strand
TGGGCCAAAATCGGCTCCGTCACGGCGGTCCAACCTAACGTCATCTGGCTCTAGGCCTTGATCAGACCTTCGGCGATCAGGCTGCGCGCGGTATCGACAATGCTTTGCGCTGCCGACCGCGGGGCCCAGCCCAATTCGGTGCGGGCGCGTTCGGCCGAGATTGGCCGTTCCTTGTCGAGTTCGAACAGGCGTTCGCGCACCACCGGATCAAACCGGGCGCTATGCCGTACCAGCCAGCTGGGCAGTCGCAGTTTCGGGGCGCGTGCGCCTGTGCCGGGCAAATCGCGGCGCAGCACTTGCGCAATGTCGCTCATCCAGAAAAACGGTCCGGCGCCGATATAGCGTTTGCCCGCCGCCACCGGCGCGGTCAGCGCGCGCAGATGCAGGTCGGCAATGTCGCGCACATCGACCAGCGGCCAGCCAAACCGCGGCAGTCCGGGCAGCGATCCATCCAGCAGTTTTTTGACGATGTCGATCGACGCCGAAAAATCCTGGCCCAGCACCGGGCCCAGCACCGCACCCGGGCAGATTGTTACCAGTTCCAGCGCCCCGCCTTCGGTTTGCAGCCATTCCCATGCCGCGCGTTCGGCAATCATTTTCGACCGTTCATAGGCCGATGAATCGGTCCGGTCGGTGGGGTCGGACCAGTCCGCTTCGGTATAAGGTTCGTGCCGGCTGCCATAGCCGTAACAGACCGCTGCGGTGGATGATGTCATCACCACCCGGCGCACACCGGCATCGCGGGCGGCGCGCAACACGCGCAAGGCGCCGTCGCGCGCTGGCTTCACCAGAACGTCATCGTCTTTTGGATTGGCCAGCGGCAGGGGTGATGCGACATGCAGCACCCCTGCGCAGCCCTCCGCCGCTTCGCGCCAGCCGGCGTCGGCGTTGAGATCGGCGGCAAACATGGTCAGCCGGTCGCCATGGGCCGTCAGGCGTGCAATGGTGGCGCGCACCTCTGCCTCACGCGCCAGGCTGCGCACCGTGGTGCGCACGGTCCAGCCCTGATCCAGCAATTGGCCGATGCAGAAACTTGCGACATAGCCGGATCCGCCGGTGACCAGTACGCTGCCCTTGCCCGTCGTCGTATCGGCCATTGTCGTATCAGCCATTGTCGTATCAGCCTTTATGGTATCACCTGTTGCCAATCAGCTTTGGCTATCATAATGGACATCAGATGTCAAATGTGTCCAGTTCAAGTCCAAACCTGCGCCGGATGCTCGATGCCGGATTGACGTTGTTTGCGCGCCACGGGTTCAAACGCACCAGCATGGCCGATATCGCGCGCGAAGCCGGCATCGCACGCGCCACGCTCTATCTGCATTTTCCCGACAAGCGCGCGGTGTTTGCCGCGCTCGCGGCATCGGTCATCGATGATGCCCTGGCCGCGGCCGAAACGGCGTGGGACGATCACGCCGCGCTGGCCGACAATCTGGCCGCCACCATCCTGGCCAAGGACTTGCGGTTTTTCCGGCTGCTGCGCACGACCCCGCACGGCGCGGAATTGTTCGATCTGGATGCCGGGCTGACGTTGGCAGAGGCCGATCGGCTTGATCGCGGGTTCAGCGATTTGTTGATCCGGCGGGCTGCGGCTGCGGCTGCCCAGGGCGCGGATCTTGCCGCGTTTGGTGGTCCGGCCGAATTTGCGGCGTTTCTGTCGGTCACTGCCGCCGGGATCAAATATGAAACGCGCACCGAGGACGATTACCGTGCCGCGATCCATCGGCTGGTGCGCGTCACGGCGGCGGCGGCCAGCAAAGCCGCAATGCCTTCTGCAGGGTAGCGCGATCCGCTTGCAAAGTGGTGGAAATGGCACTGGAATGATCGGCGCGTTTTGCGAAGGCTGACCCAGGTCGCGATGACCGTTGTGCCGGTAATGTTGGAGGCTGTGACGATGGCGATTACCCGGCGTGACTTTCTGGATGGCGTGGGGCTGACCATCGGTACGGGGATCACCCCGGCATCGCTGCTGCTGGCGGGGTGCGGCCCGGGCCATGACGCGGGATCGGCGCAGGGCGGGGCCGCCGCCTATCCACCTGCGGCCACCGGTATGCGCGGCAGCCATGCCGGCGCGTTCGAGGTTGCGCATCGCCTGCGCGATGGCGAAGTGTTTGATCTGTCGGCAAAGCCGGTTGAGCAGGGGCTGTATGATCTGATCATCGTCGGATCGGGCATCAGCGGGCTGGCCGCGGCGTGGTTCTGGCGCAAGCGCGATCCGGCCGCCAAAATCCTGATCCTGGACAATCACGATGATTTCGGCGGGCACGCCAAACGCAACGAGTTCAGCTTCGCGGGCCAGACGCTGATCGGCTATGGCGGCACCGAATCGCTGCAATCGCCAAAGGCGCTGTTCAGCCCGGTGGTCAATGGCCTGCTGAAAGACCTGGGCGTCGATACCGCCCGCCTCGCAGCCGCGTTCGACCGCGATCACTATCCGCGCCGGGGGATGAGCCGCGCGGTGTTTTTTGACAAGGCCAGCTTTGGCACCGACGCGCTGGTAGCCGGCAGTCCGATCCTGAGCGTGGCGGACGACCTTGATCCGGCGCGGCTGAATGCCAGACCTTTGCCTGCGTTTCTGGCGGACTTTCCCCTTGCCGACGGGCCAAAACAGCAGCTGATTGCGCTCTATACCGACAAGCGCAATTTCTGGCCGGGCGATAATGCACAGGCGATTGCGCATCGTCTGGATCATATGACCTATCTGGAATTTCTGACCACGTGGTGGAAGGTCGATCCGCTGGTGGTCGCGTGCCTGCGCAACGATACGTGTGATTTTTTCGCTGTCGGCATCGACGGGGTCAGCGCCACCGATGCCTTTCGCTATGGCTATCCCGGTTTTCAGGGGCTGGCGCTGACGCTGGATGAAGAGGCGCGTGCCGAGATGGGGGAGCCCTATATCTATCACTTCCCCGACGGCAATGCGTCGATCGCGCGACTGCTGGTGCGCGGCCTGGTGCCGGGCATCGCGCCGGGAACCACGATGGAGGACATCGTGACCGCGCCGTTCGATTACACCCGGCTTGATGGCGCCGGGTCAGCGGTGCGCATCCGCCAGCGCGCCACCGTGGTCCGCGTCGAACAGCCAAAGGGGCCAGTCGATGTGGGCTATGTCACCGATGGCGTGCTGCACCGGGTGCAGGCAAAGGCCTGTATCATGGCCGGTTACAACATGATGATCCCCTATCTCATGCCCGGCCTGCCGCAGGACCAGGCCGACGTGCTGCGGCGCAATGTCAAAGGCCCGCTGACCTATACCAACGTGCTGCTGAAAAACTGGCAGGCGTGGGACCGGCTGAAAGTGCACGCGGTCACCAGCCCATCGGCGTTCTTTTCGGTGGTGAAACTGGATTACCCGGTCAGCCTGGGCACATACCGGTTCTCGGCCGATCCCGCGCAGCCTGTGCTGCTGCATATGGTGCATGTGCCCACGGTGCCCGATGTGCCCGCCGAAACCGACCTTGCCACGCGATACCGTATGGCCCGGACCAAGCTGTTCGACATGAGCTTTGCCGATTTCGAAAACCCGCTGCGCAGGATGCTCGGCGCGATGCTGGGCCCGGGCGGGTTCGACGCCGATCGCGATATCGCCGCGATCACCGTCAACCGCTGGTCGCACGGCTACAGCTATTCCCCCAGCGCGCTGTATGACCAGACCGACACGAAACCGTTTCCGGAAGAACGGGGCCGACAGCGGGTTGGCCGCATCGCGATTGCCAATACCGATGCGGGCTGGGGCGCCTATACCCACATCGCCATCGATCAGGCCTGGCGCGCGGTGAACGAGCTGCACGACGGCTGACATAAATTCATGCCGTGCGGATGACTTGGATGGACAGGTTGCGGACTGGCAGGTCCTGGCGCAGATCAAGCCGCAGTCTACGGTCAGCTTTCAGGGGATTGCCGCAGGGGTCGCTGGGTGGGGAAATGGGGCGTGTCCGGGCAGGCCGCTTTCGCTGCGAAAATTTGGAAAGCTGCCCTTCGCAGCCAGCGTGAAAAAACGGCGGCTATCGACCTACGGCCATCGGCTCCGATATGGCGGCAAAGTCGTGGCGTTCCGCCGCTGGGACTATTCTTCGCGCTCGCATGCGTGAGCGTCGAATACGAAGCATCGCTTTCCGCTTACCAATGTTGGTGTATGCTCACGCCACCATCCAGCGGCCTTGGGGTCGACCTCTTCCAATATATCGACCGCCACTTTCGCGTTCACGCTGAAACCCGTCAGCTTTATTCCTTTGCCCGAAACAAGCGCCCAGAGTTGGAGAAAGGCATTGCTCGGGCCGCTCAACACGCCGAGCCCCCACCAATCGCGCTGCCTATCAACAGCCAATGGTAAGGACAAACCAATCCAAGCATCACGAACCCAGTCGGGAGCTTCCCCAATCGGGCGACGAACAATCTTGATACGCATCCAGCTATTCTTGCACCCTATGCGAACGTCCGCAATGCTGTCGTGTCCGGAACGGCATCTTCTCGATCAGAATGCCTGAAAGCAGCCCTTCGCGCCCGACCTAAACCAACGGCGGCTATCGGTCTTTGCGCGTCGGCTCGGCTATGGAGGAGCTGGAGGTTAGCAGTCGTTCGGCAACTCACTCCTCGTCATTCCTGCGAACGCAGGAATCCAGAGTGGATGGCAGAACATGCTGATTATACGAAACAATCTTGTCTCGGACCCGGGGTACCTGGATTCCTGCTTTCGCAGGAATGACGATGGTATGGCTAAAACCGGGGCGGTAGCTGCCGTTGCCGCAACTGAACCGACCATCGGCACCGGAACGGCCAAATGTTTGTGGGAAGAGAGCATCGTCAATGATACGAGTGATTGCATGATATCATTCAAGTCCTCACCCGCAATTCGTTATTCAATCCGACATGCGCTGCCGGTGCTCGCGGCCCTCTGGCTCGTATGGACGGGACTGGAGCTCAAGAGAATGCAGGGTTGGTATGAAGGTCAGGATGATGCATTGCACAGGGCAACAGCATCTTTTCACTTTCCTGCGGTCGAACTATCCGTCCCCTGTGCCGTGATAATCGCGAGCGTCCTATTGACCACCGTAGGCCTAAGCCGCCTCGCTATTGGTCTTGCTTTCGCCGGTCTCCTTATCACGGAGCTCCTGTGGATTGCTCAGACGCGGTAGCGTCCGCCATTGGGGCGTGTCCTGAAAGGCAGGAAATCCCGGCGATCTGGAAAAAGCTGCCCTGCGGGTTGCGCCTTCACAGCGGTCACTCACTATGCTCGGTGGCGTTGTTCCAACCGGCCTTGCGTTCAAGGGCAGGCAGCACGGTATCTTGCAGTAAAGATCGCCGTGCCTGGCGACAGGGGTTTGCGCCCGTGCCGGATCGATGCGATGTGACATGGATGGATGCGACGCGCCCGGTTGCTGCTGCGCGGCCCGATCGCATGCAGGAATGCTGGATTGTTCAGGAGAGATCGATGACCGTGTTCGAACCGTTTCGCGACAACAGCAGCAAAATCATTATCGATGGCGAAATCGTGGGTAGCACATCGACATTGGTCAGTGATGTCATCGATCCGGCCACCGAATTGCGTATCGGCAGTGTCGCCGATGCCACCGATGCCGAACTGGACGCCGTCGTGGACAGCGCCAGGCGCGCGCAACGCACATGGGCTGCCATGTCCGCGCTCGAACGGACCGAGGCTCTGCACAAAGTGGCCCAGGCGATCGAGGCCCACCGGCCCTTGCTGGCAGAATCGCTGACCCGCGAAATGGGCAAGCCGTACAAGGAGGCGTTCGACGAAGTGACCTGGTCGATCATGGCCTTTCGCTATTATGCCGAGGTTTCGCGCCATGACCACGGGCGGGTGGTCGGCCCGGTTGAGGCCGGGCACATGAATCTGGTGACCAAACACCCGCTGGGCGTGGTGGGCATCATCATGGCGTTCAACTTTCCCTATGTGCTGGTGGCCTGGCAGGCATCCGCGGCGCTGGGTGCGGGCAACGCCGTGGTGCTGAAACCGTCCGATCACACGTCGATGTCGTCGGTGCTGTTTCTGAAAGTGATCCTGCCGCACCTGCCCCGGGGGCTGGTCGGGCTGATCACCGGTGGCGCGCGGGTGGGCGCGGCGATGGTCGCGCACAAGCACGTGCATGGCCTGGCGTTTACCGGCAGCGTGGGGGCAGGGCGCGCGGTGGCCATGGGTTGCGCCGAACATTTCAAAAAGGCGCTGATCGAAACATCGGGCAACGATCCGTTTATCGTCATGCCCTCGGCCAATCTGGATATTGCCGCGCGCGCCGCGGTGTTTGCCGCCAATATCAACGCGGGGCAGGTCTGCACCTCGGCCGAACGATTCTACATCCATCAGGATATTCACGACGCATTCGTCGCCAAAGTGGTGGCGCTGACCGGGAAAATTCGCATCGGCAACGGCCTGGGCAAAGTCGACATGGGGCCAATGGTGTCGAACCGCGAACGCACCCGGTTTGAAGGGCTGGTGGAACGCGCGATCGATGCCGGCGCCACCGTTGCCGCCGGCGGCGGGCGCCCGGCGCGTCTGAACGCCGGCTTTTTCGTCAATCCGGTGGTGCTGACCGATGTGGCGCCAGAGGCGGAGATTTTGAACACCGAAACCTTTGGGCCGGGCATGTCGATCTGCCGCGTCGCCGATTTCGACCAGGCCATCGCGCTGGCCAATGCTTCGGAATATGGCCTGGGCGCCAACGTTTATACCACCAGCCTGAGCGAGACGCACCGCGCGATCAACGAGATTGAATCCGGCATGACCTGGGTCAACGTGCCGCTGATGGACAACAACGCCGCGCCGTTTGGCGGGCGCAAGCTGTCGGGCGTGGGCAGCCAGCTGGGTTCTGAGGGGCTCGATCAGTTTCGCCATACCCGCATGGTGATGATCGACCCCGAATCCCGGCCGCAGGATTTCTGGTGGTTCCCTTATGCCGATGCCGAGGCTTTCGCGGGGTCAGAATAGGCCCGTCTAAACCGGCGCGCCATCCCTGGTGGTGCGCACGCACAGGCTGCACACCACCATCACCACCGTCAGCGCGACTTCGGCATAGCCCATGGCGTCGAAACCGCCCTGGTCGACCAGTATGCCGCCCACCGACGGCGCGATCGCCACGCCGGCGATAAACGCGCCGCCGGCGGCAGAGGCGACGCGCCCGCTGCGGTCAAACAGCGCCGCCGCCGCATAGAGCTGCGCATAGGCCAGGAAATAGATCGTGGCCCAGGCCACCACCCCGATGATAAAGCGGATGGCACTGCCGTTGGCCCAGGTGAACATCCCCAGAAACAGCCCCGCACCCAGAATGCCCGTGGCCAGCAACCAGTGCGACGGCATCCGCCGCGCCAGCACCAGTTGCAGCATCGGGCCCAGCGCGCTGACCGCATACATCGCCGACAGCACCGTGCCGACCTGTTGCACCGACAACCCGGCGTCGGTGCCGATCTTTTCGGTAACCAGCCAGGGCAGCGTGTCGCGCAGGCCGAACAGCAGCGCGACCGAAATCAGCAGGATGCCGCTTGCCGACCGCAAGGGGCTGACCGCTGACGGCTCTGCCGCGGTATGCACCGGTTCGTCGCGCGCCGGTTCGGGGACGAAAAACGCCGATAGCGACGCCAGTGCCACGATCACCACATAGCCCCAGAATACCGCGCGCAGGCCCAGCTGCGCGCTGATCGCGGCCTCCACCGGCTGCAGCACGATCATCAGCGCGATCAACAGCAGCGTGACATGGCCTGACGTGCTGTCAGGATCGGCGCTGGATGCCATCGTCGCATTGCCGATCGACAGCGCGGCACCACAACCCAGACCGCTGAGCAACCGCAGCGCGATCAGCGTGCTGAAACTCAGCGGCAGCACCGCGCAACCGATGTTGGCCAGGACCACGGTTCCGGCCGCCAGCCATGCGGTTTTGCGCCGCGACACCCGGTGCATGAACGGGGCAAGTGCCACCGAGCCCAGGAACAGCCCGGCAAATTCAATCGTCCCGACCAGCCCCACTTGCGTGGCCGTCAATCCCAGCCAGGTGCCGAGCGCGCCGGCAAACAGCGGCAGCGTCCAATAGATGATCAGGCCGATCGCCTGCGAATAGCCAAAGCTGGCCAACAACAGACCCCAGTCGTCGGGAAAAAACGAACGCAGGGTACCCGCCCGGGGCTGGGTGTTTGATGTCATGGTTGGCGACCTTCACCAGCGGCACATGCGCCGCCGCGCCGATGGCCGATGGCACGGCGTGTACACAACGATTGCGGATGGCGGAAATCCATCGGGGTCCAATCTGACGTCAAGGCCGTTCAGGCGCAATACCTCTGCAGGGGTATTGACCGAAAAGCGAGAGCGGACCGCTATGCCTGACGCGCTATGTCTGCAATCAACCGACGCTATTCAACAGAATTGCGCGCCAATAGTCGAAAAACATGGCTGGATTTGCGCCCGGGACCGCTGACCATGGACAATGCCCTGATCGCTGGCGACACCCATGTACCTGCTGCAAACGCATGCTTTCGCGCGCTGGCATTCATCTGCCTGAACGATCTGGAACGGGTGTTTTTCAACTGTTCGCCCATTGCGGCCAACAGGCCACTGGTAGCGGAGGAGGGACTCGAACCCCCGACACGCGGATTATGATTCCGCTGCTCTAACCGGCTGAGCTACTCCGCCCCGTGGGGCTGCTGTGGTGGCTGGCCGTGGGGCCGGCACCGGGGCAGGCCGCGCACATAAGCGGGCGCGGCGGCGGGGTCAACCGGGAATTCCGGCTGACCCCGCGATCGCATTGATCAGAACTTGTTCGAAAACTTTATGCCCAGAAAGCGTGGCCGGATTGGCAGGTAGCGGGTCGTGTTTTTAGCGGGATCAGGATTGCCGCAAACAGTGATCGCGCAGAACGTGTTGCGTGACAATTGCCCGCGTTCATCGAACACATTGTCGATAAACAGTTCCACGCCCCATTTGTCATGACTGACCCCGGCTGAAAGATCGACACTGGTAAACGGTGCTGGATCGCCCAGCAGCGCGTCTTTGACCGGGCTGAGGTTGGACGTGGACGAAGACTGATGATCCGCTGCCAACTGGGCAAAGGAATTGAGCTTGCCCAACTGGGTTTCGTAACGCAGCTGCACCTGGCCCTTGAAGCGCGGCTGGCGTGGCAGCCGAGTGCCCTTGGCGGCCTCGACATGCGTCGGGTCGGTGTCGCAATCGGTGTAAAACACCGTCGATTTGTTGCCCGGAACCAGCTGGCAGAAATTGGTCGTAAGTGCGCCATTGGTGTATGCGCCCGATCCCGACAGGCTGAACGCGCCAAGTTTCAGGTCAAAGTCGGATTCAAGGCCGTAAATGCGGGCATTACCGGCATTGGTGATCATGTTGTTGCCGTTGAACCCGGTGGGAACGAAGACGTACTGGATGCCCTTCCACTTTTCGTAAAACGCCGAAACGTTCAGGCGGAAAATGTGGTTCCACGTTGTCTTGAACCCGATTTCATAGTTGGCCAGCGTGTCCGCCCTGAACGGCTGACGCGGGGCGATCTGGTTGGCACCACCCGGGCGGAACCCGGTTGAATAGGTGGCATAGACCATCTTGTCGGTTTCGAACTGGTACGACAGGCTGACTTTGTGCGTTTCGCCCTTTTCGTTGTATTTGGGTACGGGCAGCGTGATCGGCACGCCGTTGGTATCCACCACGATATTGTTGTTGGCATCCAGCTGGTTGTAAACCGACACGTTGTCGCACGCTTGCAACCGGGGCGCGGTGAAGGGCGTGGCACAGCCGGCGCCAATTTCCTGGGCGGCGGCGGTTGCGGTGCCGTTAAAGCCTTTTTCCTCGTTCTTGGCGCGGAACAGGCGGATGCCACCGGTCAGCTTCAGGTGCGGAACGATTTCATAGGTGCCTTCGGCAAACAGCGCATAGTCCTGGTAGGACCGGTCTGTTTCGGTCAGGTAATAGGCATCGCCGCGCAACAGCTGGCTGACCGTGGTGCCGGCGGTCGGCCCGACCGAGGCGGCGCTGGCGGCAAACGTATCGACCGCGCTGCTCAGGCCCGGGATCGCATACTGTTCGTTGATGTTCTTTTTCTGGAACTGGTAAAACCCGCCGACAGTCAGCGAAAACGGCCACGATTTCGGCACGGAAACGCGCACTTCCTGCGTGAACTTGTTGTAGGTGTTGTTACCAAGATAGACCTGGGTCGGGTTGAGCAGATTGCCCGATTTGTCGTGGAACCACTCATACGATGCATAGGCCGCCTTGTTGTAGGCGACGCTGTAATAGGTGTAATCGTTGGAATTTTTTACCCGGCGGTGCATGTAGCCGGTGGAGCTGACCACGTCGAAATCGCCGATTTTGCCGTTGATCGTCAGCGCGGCCTGGTACCACGCATCGCGGTCTTCGCTCGCGCTGTAATCGTGGACCGTCAAATCGCCAAATCTCGGATCGACATTGAACGCGCCTTTGGCGTCGAGATATTGGTAGATAAGCTGCGGCATCACCGTCCAGTCACCGAATTCGCCCAGCACCGCGATGCGGCCGCCGTATTCGTCCACCGGGTTGGCATTGCGCTTGGCAATGTTGTTCACCGCATTGCCCGGCAACGTGCTGCTGTTGCTGACGGTATAAATCCCGCCCGGTTCCTGGGTGTTGCGGTCATAAATGTTGTAGTTGACCGTTCCCGGGGCATTGTCGATAAACCCGCCGGTGTGGTCGTAATAGGCCATCAGCCGCACCGCGATGTTCTTTGACACCGGGATGTTGACGAATGCTTCGTCAACCGTGCCGAAATTGGCACCGGCCTTGGTAAACTTGTTCAGGCTGACGTCGTAGCCACCTTCGAATACGCCGATCTTTGGCTTGTTGGTGATCAGCCGCAGCGTGCCTGACAGCGATGATGAACCAAACAGCGTGCCCTGCGGGCCGGCCAGTGCCTCAACCCGCTGCATGTCATACACGTGCACTTCGGGCATGCGCCCGGCGGTCGTCATCGGGATTTCGTCGAGATAGATCCCCGATGTCGACAACGCGGTGCTGTCACCGGTGCCGCCGTCGTAGGCCACCCCTCGAAAAAACAGATCCGACCGGCCGGGCCCCAACGAAGCAAAGCTGACCGACGGCAGCAACGCGACATAGTCGTTGAAATTGACCACCTGGCGCTGTTGCAGCTTTTCCGTCGACAGCGCCTGCAGGCTGATCGCGACCTTTTGCACGCTTTCCGAACGCCGCGTCGCGGTCACCACGATTTCGCCCAGGCCCGCCGTTGGCTGGGTGGCGGCCGGTTGATCGGCGGCGGTGGGTGCCGCCCCTGCTGCCTGCGCATGCGCGGCCACCGGCGCCAGCACGGTCAGGCTGGTCGCCGCGCCCAGCAGAAATTTGCGGGCGCTGCGCGACATTGCGCGGTGTGCAGTGTAGTTCATTGATAGTACCCCCTAGATCGCATGCGCTGTCGCGTGATCCCTTTGCTGCCGGGCGGTAGCGCGCTGGCACGACGCTTTTTCCGGGCAGGGATCACAGTTTACTATGGGGCAAATTCACTCCGGATGGTCACAAATGTCAAACACCTTGTTGCCCGCCGGTTATCCCGTCGGCGGCTGTGGTGAAAAAGACACTCTATTTCATGCATCCGGATTTTGTAACAAATTGTGTCACCACCGGTGTGCCGGCAGCCCATCGTGGCGGCGCTCACCGCCACGTGCGCGCGGGGACGATGATCGCAGAGCGAGTACCACGGCGGGAAACTGTGATCGTATCGGTGTTGATCAGCCGGCGCGCACCCGCGTCATTGCCTGTTCATAGGCGGACTGAATATCCTGCCCTTGGTACCTCGAATATTCGCATTTGGCCAAGGCGTCCCGGGCGGGAAAAATCACTGGATTGTTGCGGTATTCGGGCGGCATCAGCGCCAGCGCGGCGCGGTTGGGGGTGGGGTAGCGGATCGTTTCCGACACATGCGCGCCATTGTGCGCATCCAGCACGAAATTGATGAACCGGTGCGCCAGAGCCGCGTTGGGCGCGCCTTTGGGAATGCACAGGCTGTCGCTGGCCAGAATGCCGCCTTCGCGCGGGATGACAAAGCCCAGATCGGGGTCTTCACGCATCACTTGTGCGATGTCGCCGTTGTATTCGATCACCAGATCGATATCGCCGGCCAGCAGCAGATCCTGCCCGTTGTCATCGTGAAACACCGCAATGTTCGGTTTTTGTCGCAACAGCATCGCCTGCACCCGCGCGATCGTGCCGGCATCGGCGGTGTTGGCCGGCAGCCCCAGATACTTCGCGCCGATTTCAAACAGCTCGCTCGCCTCTGCCAGCAGGCCGATGCGGCCCTTGTAGCGATCGGAATCGAGCACCCATTTCCAGCTGTCGGGCACGCCATCGACCTTTGATTTGCGATAACCGATGCCGGTCACGATCCAGGTATAGGGCACCGATACCCGGCGGCCGGGGTCGAACGGCGGATTCAGATAGCGCGGGTCGATATTGGCGAGGTTGGGAATTTGCGCGTGGTCCAGATCGATCAGCGACCCGGCCTGGTGCAGCCGTTCGACAAAATCATTGGACGGCACGATCACGTCATAACCGGGATTGCCATCGCGCAATTTGGCAAACAGTTCATCGTTGTTGGCAAACAGGCTGATATTGACCTTTGCGCCGGCCGCCTTTTCAAAATCGGCCAGCGTGTGTTTGCCCACATACGTGTCCCAGGTGTACAGGTTCAGCGTGGCGGCAAGGCTGTTGCGCGCGCACGCCCCCAGCGCGCCGGTAAAGCTCAGGCCGATGCCGGCCAGGCCGATATCGCTCAGAAAATTGCGCCGCGACCGCCCCATCATTCTGCCCCCGGAAAAATTCTTATAACAGGTCGCGCTAAGCGCGGCTCATACCTCCCGCCCCGCCTCCCCACCCGACCACCATAACCTACTGGTATCGTT
>NZ_JBBATI010000057.1:0-14258 GCF_040398825.1 Novosphingobium sp. | reverse complement strand
CCGACCACCACAGCATGATGGTATCATTGGTGGTCGGGCGGGGAGGCGGGGCGGGCGGTCTGCGTGCACGTCAGTGCAGCTTCAGATGAACCCCTACAACCAGCCCTGATCCAGATACCACGCCGCCGTGGCATGCAGGCCCAGCCCGGTTTCCACTTGCGGGGTCCAGCGGCCGGGCGGCGGTGCCATGCCGGCGCTGGCGGTCCAGTCGGGGTGGCACATATAGCCCACGCGGTCCAAAGTCAGCTTTGCGCGATCCTTGCGCACCGCGTGATCGGCGCGCGCCACCCACTGCAACAGCCGGCGCGGCAGTGGCAGCGCGATCGCGCGCCGCCCCACCGCCATGCCGATCGCGCGCGCCAGTTCGACATGGGTCCAGCCTCCCGGGCGCCCATCGTCGGGTTCAAAATTCAACCCCGTCACGTCTTCGCCGCCGGGCACCAGCGCCAGCAGCAGCGCCGCCAGATCAGCCACATGGATCAGCGACATGCGGCCACCGGGCGGCAACGGTACAATCCCGCGCCGCGCCAGCTTGAACAGTTCAAACATCTCGGTATCGCGCGGGCCATAGACCGCTGGTGGCCGCACGATCGTCCAATCCAGGCTGGATGCAGCGACAATGCGTTCACCCTTGCGCTTTGAAGCGCCATAGACCGACAATTGCGGTTCGCGCGCCGACAGCGACGACACCTGGATGAACCGGTTGACCCCGGCCTCCAGCGCGGCGTTGACCACGTTCAGCGTGCCCTGCACATTGCCCAGCTCAAAACCCGCAGGGTCCGGCGTATTGACCACCCCGGCGATGTGGATGACCGCGCTGGCGCGCGCGACCAGCCGCCGCAACGCGCGTTCATCGGCCAGATCACCCTGCACCCATTCCACCCCGCTGCGCGGTTCCTGCCGACGCCGCGCCAAGGCGCGCACATCCAGCCCGGCCGCGGCCGCCGCCTCCAGCATGGCGTGGCCGACAAACCCGGTCGCGCCGGTCACCGCCAGCAGACCCGGTTGGCGTGTCGCCATTACACCAGCACCAGCTGATCGCGGTGAATCAGCGCGGAACGCGGTGCGTAGCCCAGAATTTCGGCATGATCGCGGCTGCTGCGCCCGGCCAGCGCGGCGCATTCAGCAGCATCGTATTCTGACAGCCCGCGCGCCAGCACGTCCCCCGCCGGGCCGACCACTGCAATCGCATCGCCGCGCACAAACGCGCCATCGACCCGCACCACCCCGGCCGCCAGCAGACTGGCACCCTGGGTCAGTGCCCGCGCGGCCCCGGCATCGACATGCACCGTACCACGCAACCGCATGCGCCCGCCCAGCCACGCCTTGCGCGCGCCCCAGGCCTTTTCCGCTCCACGGCGCGGGCGCGGCAGAAACAGTGTGCCCCGGCCGCCATCCAGCGCGGTGGCAACGGGCGACTGTGGCCGGCCATCGATGATCGCCAGCGCCATGCCCGCCATCGTGGCGATCTCTGCCGCCTGCAATTTCGATGTCATGCCGCCCGATCCCAGCCCCGATGACGACCCGCCGGTGGCCATCGCGCGGATTTCCGGGGTCACCCGCCGCACCACCGGAATGCGCACCGCGGCCGGATCGCGCGGATCACGATCATACAGCCCGTCGATATCCGACAGCAGCAACACCGCGCTCGCCCCCGCGGCCTGGCCAACCCGCGCAGCCAGCCGGTCGTTGTCGCCAAAGCGGATTTCCTGGGTGGCGACGGTATCGTTTTCGTTGATCACCGGCACCGCCCCGCGCGCCAGCAAAGTGCCCAGCGTGGCCGTGACATTCAGCCAGCGGCGTCGATCCTCCAGATCATCCAGCGTCAGCAGCACTTGCGCCGCGGTCACGCCATGGCCCGCAAACAGGTCGGCCCACACCCCGGCCAGCGCGATCTGCCCGACCGCAGCGGCGGCCTGCGCATCGGCCAGACTGCCACGCCCGCCGCGGGCCAGCCCCAGCCGCCGTGCGCCCAGCGCGATCGCGCCCGATGACACCACCAGCACCTGTTGCCCGCGTGTGCGGGCGGCGGCCAGTTCGGCCACCAGCGCGTGCAGCCATGCGCGGCGCGGTTCCCCATCATCCCCCACCAGCAGCGCCGACCCGACCTTGACAACCAGGCGCGGGGTCAGTGCGGGATCGGCGAAATGGGAAAGCTGGGCAATGGTCATCACGGCTTTTCGCGTTGGTTGACGGCGGGAAACGGGATGGCGGGTATCAGGTCTGGCAGCAATGCCAACCGCGCACGAACGCCACGGTCAATAGGGCGACCATGGCGTACGGTTGTCCTCATCCTCGATCTCGCCGGCTGGCCGCTCGGTCGCGGTCGCGGCGGGCAGATGGTCCAGCACCGCATCCAGCAGCGCATCCATGCCCGCACCCGTCGCGCCCGAAATCGGAAACACCCGGGTCGCCCCGGCCGCGATCAATTCGGCGGCGAACGCGCGCACCAGTTCGGCGTCGACCAGGTCGATCTTGTTGAGCACGATCAGGCGTGGCTTTTCATCCAGCCCGGCGCCATAGTTGGCCAGTTCATCGGCAACGATGTGCATCGCCTCCACCGGGTCGGTGCCATGGATATCGACCAGATGAATCAGCACCCGGCAGCGTTCGATATGGCCCAGAAAACGGTCGCCGATGCCCGCGCCTTCGGCCGCGCCGGCAATCAGCCCGGGAATATCGGCCAGCACAAATTCGCGGTTGCGGTGCCGCACCACGCCCAATTGTGGCCGCGTGGTGGTAAAGGCATAGGCGCCGACTTTGGCGCCGGCATTGCTGATCTGGTTGATGAAGGTGGATTTTCCCGCATTCGGCAGCCCCACCAGCCCGGCATCGGCCAGCAGTTTCAACCGCAGCCACACCCACATTTCCGCACCCGGCCAGCCCGGACCGGATTGACGCGGCGCGCGATTGGTGGATGATTTGAAACTGGCATTGCCGCGGCCGCCATCGCCACCGCGCAACAGCACCACCCGCACGCCCGGTTCGACCAGATCCAGCAGAACGGTTTCCTGATCATCGTCCAGCACTTGCGTGCCGATCGGGACCTTGATCACCAGATCATCGCCGCCCGCGCCGGAACGGTCCTTGCCCATGCCGCCCATGCCGCGCTGTGCTTTGAAATGCTGGGTATAGCGAAAATCGATCAGCGTGTTGAGACCGGGGATCGCTTCAAAAATGATGTCGCCGCCCTTGCCCCCGACACCGCCGTCAGGGCCGCCATATTCCACGTATTTTTCCCGCCGAAAGCTGACCGCCCCCGGGCCGCCGCCGCCGGAACGAATGAAGATTTTGGCCTGGTCGAGAAAATGCATGGTGTTTGTCCGGTAATCGGCAGCGAAATTGCGTGGCTGCGCGTGAACTCCGCTGCGACATGTCGCACCTGAGCCTTATGTGCAAATTGCAGGTTGGTCTATCACGCCTGTTGCATGGCCGGCTGGTCGCGCCGATACGCTGCGGGATATCGGAACGCTGGTGGAGCCGAGGGGGATCGAACCCCTGACCTCGTCATTGCGAACGACGCGCTCTCCCATCTGAGCTACGGCCCCGTTCCAGTGTCCCGCCGACCCTTGCCATGGGCCCATCACGGGACCGGGCGGCAACAATCGGGAGGCGCGCCAATAGCCTATCGCGCCGCCCTTTGCCAAGCCCTGGCCGGAAAATTTCTGACAGGCACCACACCGACAGCCGCGATACCTGGCGGGAACTTGCCCTGCGCCGATCAGGGAGTGGCCAGCGGGCCGGTACCGACCGCCGGGTTGGTAATGACCGGGCCATAGACCGGCGCGCCGGGCGCAACCACCGGCCGGGCAGGTACGGTGGTGCCGAACGGCGTGCCATCAGGCGCGACCGGGCGCGGCGGCGGTTCCTGCGCCATCTGTTCGACCCGCACGCGCCCGACGCGACCGTATTTTTCCTCCCACGCCGCCAGCGCATTGCGATATTTGTCATAGCGTTCGTAAAAATCATCGAACACTTTTTCGATCACCGGCACTTTGGCGGCGGCAAAGGTGGCAAGCTGGTCCGGCCCCATAGCCGCGCCATCGATCATCGCCTGGTCAACCACATCGCAAAATTCCGACATCGTCGGCGGTAACGCATAGTGGTTGTACAGCATGGTCAGATAATCATCGCGCAGCGTTTCACCGCCGCGGCCATAACGGTCGCGAAATTCGCGGTCCATGCGGTCATAGACCGATTTCAACGGCTTTGCATTGCGATCAAGGAACTGACGATAGCGCGCCAGAATGCCAACGTGACGCGGTTCGCGGCAGTCGAGCGCGGCCACGGTATAGGCAGAACGCAGGTTCCAGATAACCTGGTTGATCGAAACCTTGCGATTGACCGATTCGCGCGTGCCATCGCTGTCGACCTGCGGAATGATCAGGTTGGGCGCGGAACCATCGGGCGGCACCGGCTTGTCCGGGATCACCACGACCGGCGGCGGTGGGGGCGGCGGTGGCGGCGCCGGCGGCGGTTTGGGGGCGCACGATGCCAGCGCCTGCGCCAGCGCCAGCGTCAGTACCGCCGCACCCAGATGGCGCCGCCGGCCGGGCGCGGCACGGCTATTCAACGCGGCAGCCGGCACAGCGCCAGCCCGGTGCGGTCGTTGCGGCAATCGATCACCCTTGGTCACGGTCAGCGGCACTCCCAGCGTTTGTGCGGTTACGCATGAACCATGCCACGGCGCAAGTTTCAAACAAACACCCGGCGGGATAAGGTCCCGCCGGGTGTGTAAGGTTTGCGGTAGGGTGTAAAGCGCGTCAGCGGCGATCGCCCATAAAGCGCAGCAGCATCAGGAACATGTTGATGAAGTCCAGATAAAGCTGCAACGCGCCCAGCACGACCGCTTTGCCCGCCATGTCTGACCCTGCAACATAGCTGTACTGTTCCTTCAACCGTTGCGTGTCATAGGCAGTCAGCCCGGCAAAAATCAGCACGCCCAGAAAGCTGATGCCATACGACAGGCCCGGCGAATGCAGGAACAGGTTGACCAGCGACGCGATCAGGATGCCGACCAGGCCCATGATCAGAAACGTGCCAAAGCCCGACAGGCTTTTCTGCGTGGTATAGCCAAACAGGCTGAGCCCGGCGAACGCGCCCGCGGTGGCAAAAAACGTCACCGCGATCGACGGCCCGGTATAGATCAGAAAGATCGACGACAGCGACAGCCCCATGGCCACGCTGAACGCCCAGAACAGCGTGCGCATGGTGGTGGTCGACAGCTTGTTGACGCCAAAGCTCATCACCATCGTGAACGCCAGCGGCGACAGCGCGATCAACCAGCGCAGCGGGGACGTCAGCACCGCCTCTGCCATGCCGGAAACGGCAAAGCCCAGCGCAACGATGCCCGACAGCAAAATGCCGGACGCCATGTAATTGTAGATCGAAAGCATGTGGCGGCGCAGCCCGGCGTCATAGACGGTGCTATTTCCCCAGGTGCCAGTCAGGCTCGGAGACGCGCCGAATCCAGCCTGTGTGGGCTGAGGGTCGTTCCAGTTTGCCATGTGAGTCCAGTCTCCGTTCACGGGCCAGGATCTGGCCCATAGCGACAATATCGTCCCGGTTGCGTTTGCTTTCAAGCGAAACCGGTCAAAATTTGTCGTACCACTGGTGCAATTACCGGGTGCTGAACGAACCGATGCGGCTTTGGCGGATAATTACGCGCCCCCGGCCCCTTCACGCGCACGCGCCACCGCCTCTGCGGTCATTGCCGCGCTGCGGTCGCGGGCGCCGCGCAAGGTGTCTTCCATCAATCGCGCCAGCCGGTCATCGGCATCCAGCACGTCCAGCCCGATCTGGGTCACGCCGCCCGGGCTCGCCACGCGCCGCGCCAGTTCCGCCGGGCTGTGCGGCGATGCCGCGGCCAGCAGGCTGGCGCCCTCGACCATCGCCAGCGCCAGCCGATCGGCCTGATCGCGCGGCAAACCCAGCGCCGCCGCCCCGCCGGCCAGCGCATCGATCACGCGATAAACAAACGCCGGGCCCGATCCCGCCAGCGCCGTGACCAGATCCATGTCCGATTCCCGGTCCAGCCATTCGGCCGCCCCCAGCGGGGCCATCAGCGCAGCGGTCTGCGCACGGGCAGCGCCAGTGGCATCACCAAACAGTGCGATCGGCGATTTTCCCAGCGCCGCGGCCAGATTGGGCATGACCCGCACAATCGCCTGCGCCCCGGGGAATGCGGCGCGCAAGGTGGCCAGATCAACCCCCGCCAGAATCGACAGCACCAGCGTATGCGCGCCAATCGTGGGCCCCACCGCTGCGGCCGCCACCGGCAACTGGTGCGGTTTGAAACCCAGCAGCACGACATCGGCCGGTGGTTCGCCCACCGGCGCGGCCGCCACCAGCCGCACCCCGTCGGGCGCAGCATCCAGCCATGGGTCGATCACGGTAAAGCTGGCCGGATCAAACCCTTTGGCAAGCCACCCGGCGAGCATCGCCCCGCCCATATTGCCGCAACCGAACTGGAAAATGCGCAAGGCCGGCCCCTGTCGTTGTGAATGGGTCACGCGAAAAAGGCGCGGTTACGCCTCACCCGCGGCATCGACCAGCGCACTGGCCAGCGCATCGGCCGGGCTTTTGTCACCCCACAGGATGAACTGGAACGCGGGATAGAAACGGTCGCATTCGTCGACCGCCGCCTCAATCGCGGATTGCGCCTGGCCCAGGCTGAGCAAGCCTTCATCACCCAGCATCAACCCATGCCGGTACAACAGCACACTGCCATTGGACCACATGTCGAAATGCCCGACCCAGACCTGTTCGTTGATCAGCGCCATCACTTCCCACACCGCTGCACGCTTGTCATCGGGCACGCGAATGTCGGGCAGGCACAGCATCTGCAACACGTGATCTTCTTCGCGCCAGATGCAGCGGATCTGGTAATTGGCCCAAGACCCCTGAATTTCGCCGTGAATTTCATCGTCGGACACGAATTCGAACGGCCAGCCGCGCGCTTCGAACAGCGACGCAAGCATGTCGACGGGCGCGGCGTCATCGCGTTCGCCAGTATCTTGGGCAGTCCGCATCATCGCCACTCCAGTACAACGGCCAGGACATTGGCGCAACCACCGCAGGCACCAGTCAAGTCATGCACCACAACCCGACCAGCCCCGCCAACTTGGCGCGACCACCCATCGCGAAGGCGGACCAGATCGGCAATCGCAACGCGCCCCAGCCTTGGGCATAACGTGACAACCCTGTGCAAAACCTGTGGACACCTGCCCCGCGGCCACGCTGTCATGCCGCATCATCAGCCGATGGCGGCCGTGCCGCCGCGGTTCAGGGCAGTGCCATGGTATCGACCGCCTGCCCCGCCGGGCTGGTCCATTCAAAGCCTGCCACGCCATCCTTGCGCAATTCGGCAATGAAATCCTGCGCATCGGCATCGCTGTCGAACGGCCCGGTCAGCAGGCGGAAATTGCTGCGCCACGGGGTCAGATAGGGTTTGTGCCCCTTCAGCGTACGCGCCTTGCGGACCAGGTTGCGCCATTCGCCGGGGATCTTGTCACGATCACCCGCGGTCAGCACTTGCACCCAGATGCGGCTGGCATAGCGGGCATGGCGCCCGGGCTTGGCTGCTTCGGCATCCTTGTCCGCCGCTTTGGCATCCTTGTCGGTTGTTTTGGCGTCGCCATTCTTTCCGCGACCCTTTCCGGTGGTGGCGGCTTTGGTCTTGCCCTTGCTGTCCGCCGGGGTGTCGCTATCGCGCGATACGCCGCCCGGCGCGTCGGGACGATCGCCCTGCGCGGTGCTGTCACAGGTTTCACTGTCGGCCACATCCGCCTTGCCCGTTTTGCGCGATTTGCCCCCCTTTGCGGATTTTGATCGGGACTCGCTGGCCTTTTTGCTGGCGCGGGTGTTGGTTGCGGCCTTGCCCTTGCGGGATTTGGCCCCGGCTTTGCCAGGCGTCGCGGGTTTGCAGGGCGCCAGCGCCCGTTTCAGGGCTTCATCGCGGGCGGCCTTGCTGCCGGCTTTCGGGCTGTCGGCATTTTGCTCGGCCTTGGCGGTCGGCTTTGGCTCCGCTGCCCGGGCCTTACCGGATTTGGACTGGCCGGATTTCGACTGGCTGGATTTGGACTCGCTGGCCTTGTCTGCCGCGCGGGCGGTGTCGCCGGCGTCGGCGTCGCTGGCAGACTTGTCCTTGCCGGGCGGTATGCGGCCGGAACCGGCACGGCTGGTCTTGTCCGCCCCAACCTTATCCGCCCCAACCTTATCCGGCGCTGCCTTATCAGGCGCAGCCTTATCAGGCGCAGCCTTATCAGGCGCAGCCTTATCAGGCGCAGCCTTTTCCGGCACGGTTTTGACGGCCACGGCCTTGGCAGTGGCCGGTTTGCTGCTGGTGCCGGCGCTGATTGCCGGTTTTTCGGGCGGAGCCTGAATGTCGGCCGGTTTCGCCGGCGCGGCCGGAACGGGCTGAACCACTGCATGCTGGCCCTCTGCCACTGCGGCAGTGGCGACCGGCACAACGGCGGTGGCAGCCGGTACACTTGCTGGCGCGGCGGGCGGGGCAATCGGGGCCACGACAACCGGCGCTGGAACGACCGGCGGTGCAGCTGCAGCCACCACGACGGCAGGCGCCGGGGTTGGCGCCACAGCGGTCCGCGCGGCAACCGCCGGGCGCGGCGCAGGCGGCAGATCCAGCAGCGACAGCACGGGCGGGCGGGGCACGCCGGGCGCAGGCGGCGGGACAGTGCGCGCGGGCGCAGTGGCAACCACGATTGCCGGCGCCGCGCCGCCTTTCGCGATCTGCGCCAGATCGAACGTGGCGGACGGGGTCGTCGTGCGGCTGGCGGCCGGCGCCACCGGCGGCGCAACCGATGCCGCCACAGACGACGGGGCGGGTTTGCCAGCGGTCGGTGCGGCGGATGCCAGCACGGCCGCGCGCGGCGGGGTAATCGCCGCCAGCACCGGCGGTGGCGGCGGCGCGGGCAGCACAATTTCGGGCGGCACCACGGGGCCGGCCACCATGACCGGGGGCGCCGGAGTGTTGCCATGGCGCCGTTTGGCGCGGTCGCCACGCGCATCTTTGGCCACTGGCGCGGCGCTGGCCAGCGCGGCGACCGGCGCCGGCGCGGGGGTCAGCGGCACACGCGGATGCGCAGCGGTATAGGCCATCACCGCCGGATCATCCCGACCGACATCTGCCGCACGGGGAAAGCGTCCCAGACTGGCCGCAGCCGCCTGCTGCGCCGGGGTCAGCCGCACCATGAACCGCAGATAGGGCCCGACCGACGCGGCCAGATCGGGCGGCATCGTTGCATGCGCCACACTGACCGCCTCATCACCGCGGCCGGCAATCGCCAGCACAAAAATATGCGCGCGCCAGGCGGCGCGATCCTGGCGTTGCAACAGCGGCAACAGCGCCAGATCGGCACCGCGACGATCGCCGCCGATAGCCAGGCTGACCGCCTTGCGCCGGATCGCCTCATCGCGCGCCGGGCTGTCCGCAGTGCCGTCCACCACGCGGCGGTATTGCGCGATGGCCGCCGCATTGTCGCCAGCCAGATCGTAGGCCAGGCCACGATCGGCGGCAAAGCCGGCAGGATCGGCACCCAGGCGTTCGGCATCGGCATACCAGCGCAGGGCGTCGACCGGATTGTCCAGATTCAGCCGCGCCTGCGCGATCGCCAGTTTGACACGCGCATTGCCGGGCGAAACCTGATCGGCGCGGGTGAAAAAACCCAGTGCGGCATCGTTGTCGCCCAGCGCAATCGCGGCATTCCCGGCTTCGAGCAGGGCATCGACATTGCGCGGGTCTTTGGCCAGCCGCCCCAGTGCGGCGTTGAGCGCGCGGCCCGCGCTGGGCGCGGTCGGTTCGACCACGGCATGCGACACGCCCGACGGTTCAGCGCTGTCCTGTGCGGCGGCAATGGCCGGTTGTACAAGCGCAAGCGCCTGTAACGCCAACGCCGCCTGCACAACGATGGCGCAGCGGCGAAGCCAGACGGGCGTAAAGGCGAACCGAATCATTGTCAGCGCCTCTAACCGATATGCACGCATGCGACGGGGCGATGCGATGGATCCTGCCCCCAGCCCGACGAACTGCGCAGGCGGCGGGGCCAGCCAGCCGTGGCGGTCACGGCGGGGTGGTGCCCCGCCGTCACGCCCTACTGGTTGTTTTGCCGGCCCAGAAAGCGCGGAATGTTCAGCGCCTTACCTTCCTCGTCGGTGGCATCTTCATCGGCCGGGCGGGTGCCGCGCGACAGATTGGCCATGCGTTCGAACAGCGTGGAATTGCCCGGTGCGGGCCGCGCCGGTTCCGCCTGATCGGTTCCGGCCCGACCAAACCGGGGCATTCCGCCCGCCGGTGGCGCAGCATCGTGCGGCGCGGCATCGGCATGGCCCGCATCAGCCTCGTGCACGTCGCTGTGCTCACTCAGGTCAAGCGTCAGATCGAGCGGTTCATCGCGCGGCGCTACGACGGGCGGCGGCGCAACTGCGACAGGAGGCGTCGGTTCCGGCGCGGCAGGCGCGGGATCGGGCCGGGCCTCTGCCACCGGGGCCGGCGGAGTGACTGGCGGCGGCGGGGTGACTGCGGCGCGCTGGGCAATGCCCGACGGCGCGCCCGAACCGGGGAAAGCCGGCCCGCGTGAGCCGCTGGCAAACGCCGGGCGCGCGGCAATTTCGGCCTGTTCGCTGGTCTGTTCGATGCCGGTTGCCACCACCGAAACGCGGATCTTGCCGTCCAGGTCGGGGTTGAACGCCGATCCCCAGATGATGTTGGCATTGGGGTCGACCAGTTCGCGGATATGGTTGGCCGCCTCGTCGACTTCGAGCAGTTTCATGTCGTCGCCGCCGATGATCGAGATGATCACACCCTTGGCGCCCTGCATCGACACGCCATCGAGCAGCGGATTGGCAATCGCGCGCTCTGCGGCTTCCAACGCGCGGTGCGGGCCTTCGCCTTCGCCGGTGCCCATCATCGCCTTGCCCATTTCGCCCATGACCGAGCGCACATCGGCAAAATCGAGGTTGATGAGGCCAGGCATGACCATCAGGTCGGTGATCGACCGCACGCCCTGCTGCAACACTTCGTCGGCCAGGCCGAACGCCTCTTTAAAGGTGGTTTCCGCCTTGGCCACCAGAAACAGGTTCTGGTTGGGGATGACGATCAAGGTATCGACGTGCTTTTGCAGTTCTTCGATACCGGTTTCGGCGGCACGCATGCGGCGCGCACCTTCAAACAGGAACGGCTTGGTCACCACGCCGACGGTCAGCACGCCCTTGCGGCGCGCGGCTTCGGCAATCACCGGCGCGGCGCCGGTACCGGTGCCGCCACCCATGCCGGCAGCGATAAACACCATGTGCACGCCTTCAAGCGCGCGTTCGAGATCGGCCAGCGTTTCTTCGGCCGCGGCACGACCCACTTCGGGGCGGGCGCCCGCACCCAGCCCTTGCGTAATCGCGGGCCCGAGCTGGATGCGCGTATCCGCGATCGAATTGTTGAGCGCCTGGGCATCGGTGTTGACGACGATGAAATCGACACCTTCGATACCGGCGTTGATCATGTTGGCAATGGCGTTGCCACCCGCGCCACCGACGCCGATCACCGTGATGCGGGGCCGCAGTTCATCGATCGATGGCGGTCCGATGTTGATGCTCATGTCGGTCTCCCGGGTTCAGTGCGGGGCCTGGCCCCGAAAAATGACGCTGTGTGTAATCAATACCAGCTTTGGCACGGAATGTTTCGACTAACCAAAGGCAAAGAGCGCTTTTCCACAGATTGCATCGGCGGACACGCGGTGAACCGTGCGGATTTCATGGCTGGTTGCGGCACGGTGCCGCCGCAAACCCGCCATGATCAAAAGTATTCGCGCAATGCGCGCCAGATTCGCATGATCGCCGCAAACCAGCCGCTGCCGCCTTCGGGTTTCCAGCGCGGGCCAACGCTGCGAATGTCCACCGGTTCTGCCGCCGCATACAGCAACAGCCCGACCAGCGTCGATGAACTGGGGGTGGCATTGCCCGGCGGCAGCCCCAGCATGGTCGGCGGCGATCCGATCCGCACCGGACGGCCCAGCGCGCCCTGCGCAAAATCCGCCAGGCCCGGCATCTGTGCGCCGCCGCCGGTCAGCACCACCTGTTGCCCGCGCTGGCCGGTAAAGCCCATCGCCTTCAGCGATTTGCCGACTTCTTCGGTGAAATAGCCCAATTGCTGCGTGATCACCGAAATCAGTTCGGCACGCGGGATGCGGTTCTTGTCATCGGCATGGCGCGCCACCGGCCCGCCGCCTTCGGGATCGCCAGGGGCGTTGACCGGGATCATCTCGCGGTGGTCGGCCGGGCTGGCGATGGCCGATCCCGACATGCATTTCAGCCGTTCGGCCTGATAGCGTCGGATGCCGAATGCCGATGCGATCGCATCGGTGATATCGCCCGATCCAAACGGAATGACCTGCATCCCCAGCACCATACCCGACGCATAGACCGACACCGTGGTCACCTCTGCGCCAAACTCGATCAGCGCCACGCCGATTTCGCGTTCTTCGGGCGTCAGGCAGGCATGTCCAGTGGCCACGGGTGATCCGACCACCGCCTCCACCCGCAGATGCGCCTGTTCGACGGTTTCCTTCAGATTGCGGATCGGCGCGCCATCGGCCAGCATGACATGGATATCCACCGCCAGCCGTTCGGCATGCAACCCGCGCGGGTTGGGCACGCCATGTGCGCCATCCAGCGTGTAATGCGCCGGCTGGGCATGCAGCACTTGCCGGCCTTCGGGCTGGATCACTTCACGCGCGGTGATCAGCAGGTGTTCGATATCATCCTGTTCAATCCGCCGGCCGCCGATGTCCACTTCGACCCGCGCGGTGCTGCTGGCCAGCCCCGCCCCGGCACAGCCGATCCACACCGACTGGACCGAGGCATTGGCCATCTTTTCGGCGCGTTCGATCGCATCGCGCACGCAATGCGTGGCCGCCACCATATCGATGACATAACCGCGCTTGATCCCGGCCGAGGCGCGATGCCCCGATCCCAGCACGACCAGATCGCCTGTCTCCGCCAGCCCGGCGATCATCGCCGAGGTGCGGAACGAGCCGATATTGACGGCGGCAAAAACTTTGGTGATGCGCGGCAGGGCCATCGGCTGGTGTCAAACTTTCCGCATCAGTCGTGCGCCGTCGGGGTGGAGTGGGGTGTGCTGGCGGCGTGGGGTGTGCTGGCAGCATGCTGTGCGGCATGCGTGGCCGGGCCATCCGCGCCGGCGGCGTGTGTTGCGCGTGCCAGCGCGGCAGCCTTGGCCTGCGCCACGATCAGCTCGCCATGGCCTGGCACGCGCAGATAGATCCGGTCGGGCACGCGCATGTCGAACGCGGTCACTTTCCCGCCCAGCAGCCGATCAACGCCATCCATCCGCGCGAACGACACCAGCGCGGCGGCGCTTTCATCATCGCCTTCGGGCAAAGCCAGTTCCTGACGGGTCTTGAAGGTCAGGTTCCAGCGCCGGTTGCCGACCCATTCGGCCTCTGCCACTTGCGTCCGCAGCGCGGGCGCCGCGTCCAGCAGCACGTCCAGCGCCGGCACCTTGGTTTCCGCGCCTTTGCCGGTCAGCGTCAGCATGCCCCTTGCACGTGACGGTGGCACGGTTTCCAGTTCGTGCCCGGTTTCATCGATCAGGTCGAAATGCCCGCCATTGCGCAGCACCGCATGGGCTGTGCGTTCCACCACATCGACCACCAGCGTATCGGGCAATTGCCGCGACACGCGCGCATCCTTGACCCACGACAGCGCCAGCAGATCGTTGCGCAGCGCCGCCAGATCAAGCCGCGACATCACCTGGTCGCGCTGCCCCAGCACCTTTTCATAGATCGCCAGTTCGTTCATGCGGTTGACGCCGCGCACCTCCACCCGCTTGACCCGGAATCCGATCTCGCCCGACAGCACCGCGATGTGCTGCTCCACCATCGCCGGCACGCCAACCATGGCCGCCACCGCGATCGCCACCGCCATGACCGTGCCGACAATCGCCATGATCATCAGCCGGTGCAGCGTGTCATCCGACACCGGCAACCAGCGCATCGCCTGATCGACCATATTGCCGGTCTGTTTGCGCGCGCTGGCGACCTTGGTGCGGGCCTTGCGCGTGGCGGTAGAGCGCCGCACCCCTTTGCCGCCACGGCGGATCGTCTGGGCCATGTCAGCGCGGCTCCTGTGTGTGCGGGTGTTGCGTCAGCGCTTCAGAGTCTGTTTCGGAAGTGCCACCCACCGCCCCGCACCCCCGGCCCAACCGCCCAGTTAAGGTACCCTGTGGG
>NZ_JBBATI010000056.1:0-15490 GCF_040398825.1 Novosphingobium sp. | reverse complement strand
GATAGTACCATATGGGTGGTCGGGTGGGGGAGCGGGCCGGTGCCGACTTCGAAACTCGCTCTTTCGCGAGTTTCGCGTAAAACACTTATGGGTGCGGTGGCGGGATTTCGGATTGACCCGAAATCCCGCGCGCACATCAGACTGCGCGGCGCACTTTGTTGCGGTGCTGGCCCACACCGGGGCCGCCGCGCGGGATAAAGTGGCGCTTGGGCGCGTCACCATCGCGCGGTGCGGCATCGCGGCGCGGGCCGCCGCCACGGCGGTCCTGGCCATTGCGGCCGCCGCCACGGTGTTCGTCATCCTGCGGCTTGTGCGCGGGCTTTGGCAGATTTGCCGCATTGGCCTGAAAATTTTCGGGCAGCGGGATCGGCATCAGTTTGACCCCGGTCAGCTTTTCGATGTCTTTCAGGTAGGCCTTTTCATCGGGCGCGCACAGGCTGATCGCCACGCCATCGGCGCCCGCACGTGCGGTGCGGCCGATGCGATGGACATACTGTTCAGCGACATTGGGCAGTTCGAAATTGAACACATGGCTGACGCCGGCGACATCGATGCCGCGCGCGGCGATGTCGGTCGCCACCAGCACCGGGCAGGTGCCGGCGCGGAATGCATCCAGCGCGGCGGTGCGCTGGGCCTGGCTCTTGTTGCCGTGGATGGCGCGGGCTTCGATGCCGGCGGCTTCCAGATGGCGGGCAATGCGGTCGGCGCCGTGCTTGGTGCGGCTGAACACCAGGCTGCGGTCCAGCGTCTTGTCGGCGATCAGCGCGCGGATGCGCAGCGACAGCAAGGCCTGCTTTTCCGCCTGGTTGATGAACGTCACATACTGTTCAACGCGTTCGGCGGTGGTGGCCTGCGGCGCAACCTCCACCTTCACCGGGTTGTGGATGAACTGGCGGCCCAGGTCTTCGATCGACCGTGGCATGGTCGCCGAAAAGAACAGGCTCTGGCGTTTTGCCGGCAGCATGGCCGCGACGCGCTTCAGCGCGTGGATAAAGCCCAGGTCCATCATCTGGTCGGCCTCATCCAGCACAAAGATTTCCACGCGGCTGAGCGTCAGCGCGCGGTTGTCGATCAGATCGAGCATGCGGCCGGGCGTTGCCACCAGCACATCGGTGCCGGCAACCAGACGGCGCGCCTGCTTGTTGATCGGCACGCCGCCGAACACGCAATCGACCTGCAGGTTGAGATGCTTGGCATAGCCGCGCATGTTGTCGGCAATCTGCGCGGCCAGTTCGCGGGTGGGTGACAGCACCAGCATGCGGCACGACGCCGGCTTTTTGACAATCGGGTTGGCCGCCAGCCGGTGCAGCGACGGCAGCGCGAACGCCGCGGTCTTGCCCGTGCCGGTCTGGGCGATGCCCATCAGGTCGCGCCCTTCCATCAACGCCGGGATGGCCTGGCGCTGGATCGGCGTGGGGTCGGAATATCCTTTGGCTTCAAGCGCGCGCAGGATCGGCTCGGCCAGGCCGAGATCGGAAAAATAGGACATGGTGTTATGACTTTCGAAAAATGGCGCGTCGTGCGCGCGCCACAACGGCACCGCAACAACATGAAGGGTCGACGACCCGCAGTGTCGTAGACACAGGGGGTCATCAAGGGCGACCCGTGCGTGAAAGGGAAGCGGCGAACGGCGCAAACGCGAAGCCGGGGCGGACCTGAACCGATGCTAACCGGGGGATCTCACGCTGCCATGGCCTTCGACAAGGTATCTTGTCGCCGTTCTTGCTGAGCGCCACCTAGCCGTAAAGTCCACAATGTGCAAGATAATTTGTACACAGGCGGCCCGGTGGTCATCCACGGGACCGCGATAACGCGCCGTTTACATGTCCCCGCGCGGCGCACAGGCCGGATCGGCGGCGACCACGCTGCGGCGCAATGCCGCGCGCGCCAGCCGCTCCACCTCCACCTTGCGGCGCGCCGGCGCCAGCGGCAGCAGCGGCGCGGGCCGCAGGATTTCGGCATCATAACCATCCGCCACGATCAGCCCGCACAGATCGGGGCGAAATGCCTCACCATCCATCACCGCGCGGTCCAGAAGTGCGGCAAGGCCCCAGAAAAACCGGTCGCAATGGTCAAGATAATCGGGCCATTTGGCATCGCCCAGCAGATCGGCACGGGCCACCTTGATTTCGACAATGATCACCCGCCCATGCGCATCGATCCCCATCAGATCGGCACGCCGCCCGTTGCGCAACGGCATTTCCGGCAGGCACCAGATATCATTGCGCGCAAACAACCGCGCAATCCCCCGCGCCACCGCCAACGCTTCGCGAATTTGCGGATCAGTGGGCGCAAGCGGGCTGGCGATGATGTCCGGCGACGAATCACGCATGCCCCATCATAAGAACAAATCAGAAACATGCCAACCCCGCACAGACCCGCACGCACAGGCCGCCAGGCCGAGCCAAAACCGCTGGCACGAAGCAAACTTTGCTGCTAACTGCCGCGGCCTGTTATGCACCCGTAGCTCAGCTGGATAGAGCGCTGCCCTCCGAAGGCAGAGGTCGGGGATTCGAATTCCTCCGGGTGCACCACAGTTTCAGGCGCTGTTTCGGTTGTCGGCGCGGGGGTGCTGCGGGCGGCAGAACGTCCGATTGGCGCCGGATCAGGCGCTCGGCAGCATCATCTGAACGAGTTTTTCGATATCCAGCGGCTTCTGCACAAAACTCCATGCGGAATTCAGCAATTCGGCGTTGGGCACATACCCGCTCATCAGGATCACCCGGTGGACATGGTGGTTGCGCCAGGCGAGTGCCGCCAGATCGATACCGCTGTCCTCGTGCAATTTTACATCGGTAAGCAGGATGTCGAAATGCTGCTGCTCCAGCTGCGAATTGCCTTCTTCCAGCGTCGCCGCACAGGTCACCGCGAAGCCGAGTGAATCCAGGACCTCGCTCAGGGCCTCCAACGCATAAGGTTCGTCTTCGACCAGCAGCACCGAAATGCCGGCACCGGCGCTTGCGTTCAGGGCAGGGCCGGCCGCAAATGCCTGTGGCATGTCCGGCCGGCCGGTTGAGTCGACCACGGGCAGATGGATCCGGATGGTGGTGCCGTTCCCGGGGCTGGACAGGCACTGCGCATCGCCCCCCAGCTCGCGCACAAATTCCAGCACAGACGCCAGCCCCATCCCGCTGCCATGGGGCTTTGTCGAAAAGAACGGTTCAAAGGCGTGGCGCCTGACCCGCGCCGACATCCCATAGCCGCTATCGGTGACCGAGATGGCGATGCATTCCACTGGCGGGGTGGCCGGGGCTCTGTGGCCGGGGTCGATCACGACGTGTTCAACCGCGGTGGCAATTGTTAAGGTGCCACCCTGCGGCATGGCCTGGCGCGCATTGGTGACAAGGTTGATCACCGAATTGATCAGCCCCGATGTCGATGCCAGCACGGTAATCCCGGGCGCCTGCAAATCCTGCCGCACTGCGATCTTGCGCCCGGCGATGTGTTCAAAATAACTGCGCTGTTCCGCTAACAAATCGTCGGCGACCACGATCAGGGGCGAATCATGCTTTTGATTCGACAGCGTCATCAGCGATGCAGCGATTTCGGAACCCCGCACCGAGGTTTCCTGAATGATGTCGATCCGTCGCCGCACATCATCGGTAAGCGCGGTGGATTGGGCAATGCGCGCGCTGTTGAGCTTGATAATCGAAAGCAGATTGTTGAAATCGTGTGCGGTATACCCGGCGAAGCGCCTGGCGCGTTCGATCAGGTAAACATTCTTTTGCCGTTCGGCGGTCAGCTCTTTGGCGATCTGGTGCGATTCGTCCAGCAGCGCACGTTGCATGCTGACCATCAGCAGGCCCGGCACCAGCGGATCCGCCATGCCGAAATCCGACATTTGCAGCGTTCCGCCATCGAGCGAGAACGTGGCCGGTATCTGATTCATCGCAAGCAGATAGCCGCTCTTGACCGGCACAGCCAGGCCATCCCGCTGCGCACGGCCCTGCCTGCAGGTCAGCCGCAGAAATTCTGCATTGGCGGCGATCTGTGCAAAATCATTCACCGGATCGTCACCCGACCAGTGGAAATAATCGATCAGATTGTCGCCCGGTCGTGGCCCGTCCATATCCTTGCACAGCCCGGGACCGACTTGCAGGAGGACGAGCTGCGTATCCACCAGCATATAACTCGGGAACAGCAACGCCAGCTGTGCGCTATCGAGGGCAATGGTCACGACGGTGCGTCACGCATCTGAATATGTTATCAGATATTGCGAAGCTTCGCTGCTGGCATATCCCGGTTTGACTTGTCCGGTCAGGCCGAAATGTCTGATCAACCCTTCCAGCAGGCCGATCACCATCGGTTCCAGCCCGGTACGCGTGGACCGGTATTCAACGCAGATCCGGCCTTTGAATTCGGTCACAACCGTAAACGACGGCACCAGCGCTTCCGGCATGGTGGCGCGCACGGTCTGGTGCATGCGATTGAGGTTGCGCAGCAAAGTCGGCAGATCGCGGCCGGTGAAATTCACGATCGCAGAATATGCACCCTTTGATACAAACGCGATCCAGTATGCCCCGAACCGGCGCAGCGTCTGTTCCATGGTCAGTTGCAGCGCTTCGGACACCGCTGCCATCAGTTGCATGGTCAGCGCGTCGTCATAGATCGACAGGCTGATCAATTCGCCGGGGCCGATGCCCTGCCCGGTCTCGATCGTCTGCCACGCCTGATCGCCAAGCGTTTCGGTCACCATCGCGCGCATGGCGCGATGAATCAATCCGTACATTCGCCCGGCCCCACCCGATCCGGCTGCGTCGCGGCGCCCGCATCGGCACTGTCCGGCCGCTCGGCCGAAACCTTATCAAGCCTCGTGCACAGCAGTGCGATTTGCGCCTCGATGGCCAGAAGCTTGCGGCGAAGATAGGCGGCGTCACCACCTGCCATGTGCGGTAACAGCCGCAAACCGATGCTGCCTGCGGTCAGCTGGATAGCGTTGATGGGTTGTTTCAGGTCGTGAATCACCTCGCGGGACAAACCCACCGTGGGCGCGATGGCGCAACCCGGCTCCCCGGAAATCACGGAGATCGTTGATAAATAAGAATTTTTCACGAACCGGCCTTGTTAGGTATCCCGCGATACGCCATAATCGCAGACTTAGGCAGACATATTGGTGCCATGCTGGCAATGTTTTGTTAGCAAAAGTGCCTAATATTTTAAAATCGCTAAAACGGGCTGGGGGGCCGGATCTTTGGGCAAAGCGTTTGAACGTATTCTGAGCGGCGGGGGCGCGCCGGTCGGACGCGTTCCGGCAAACGGTGTGCCGGGCCGCTGCACGGTACTGCTGGTTGATGATGACCCGATCACGCTGGAGGCTTATGCCGATATTGCAGCATCGCTCGGCTATACCTGCGTCCAGGCTGCCGATGCGCTGACCGCCTTGCGCCTGGTGGCAGAAGACCCTGCGATCGGCATTGTCGTGACCGATGTGCAGATGCCGGCGATGGACGGGCTATCGCTGCTGGACGAACTGGCAGTGCGCTTTGGACCGACGCGCCCGATCGTCTCCATCGTGTCGACCGGCTTTGCATCGATGGATGTCGCGGTTCAGGCGATGCGTAACAAGGCCAATGATTTTCTGTCCAAGCCGGTTTCCGCACAGGATCTGGCTGCTGCGCTGCGCCGGGCATGTGGGCAGTGGGCGCAACTGGCCATGCGCAATGTGCTGAACGCCCTGACGCCGATGCCGCAGGGCGCGGCTGCGGCGGCACCGGCGGCAGGCGCCGATGCCGGGCCGCCCAGTAACGAAGACCTGCTGGTGTTCGCCAGGGCGATGCAGCGCAGTCGCGGGCGGCGCGGAGCATTTTTTGATTCGCAGCTGTTCGGGGACCCCTGCTGGGATATCATGCTCGATCTGGTCTGTGGCCAGCTCGAAGATCGGTCGGTTGCGGTATCCGGCGCCTGCGCGGCGACCGGTCTGCCGTTTAGCACCGCACTGCGCCATGTCCGGCAATTGGTTGATCTGGGGCTGGTGCGCCGCTGGCAGGACCCGCAGGACCGACGTCGCGATCTGCTGGTGCTTGAAGACGCGACGTTTGACGCGATGAAGCGTTATCTGGGTGAAACGCGCAATCGCATGCCATGACGGTTGGTGCGTGACGGTTCCGCACCGCGCGATGGCCGCGCCTCTGTCTGCCGACCTGGGCATCGTGCAAAAGCCGTACGCCAGCATGGCTTAACGCCCAGTGTGAAAGCAATAAGACCCACAGGCTGAGGCGATGCTGATCGTGCACCGCCGACGCTTGCCGCGCCGTGGTATTGGCTCGTTCACGGTATCGGCCGCTGGTCGGCAAATCCAGATCAATTTGCACCCCGTTTTCGGTCAATCGTCCATCGGGCCGGTGTCGGTGTCGCGCTTTCTGCCAAATTGGCACCGATATGGCGGCGGCGCTTGTGTATGGCGCCCAATCCGCACCAATGGCGCGTGGCCCTGCGATTGCGACTGTGTATTAGTACTGGTCACCGAATATTTAAAAATTTCTAAAAAATCTTCGGGTCGCAAATTGCAAAAAATAAATTTAATAGAATTACGAAAATGCGGGATAGAATGCTGAAAATTTTGCCTGTTATTATAAAATTGTTCCAATTTTATTTGTGTGAACAAATTTTCAGCCACACACCATCTAGTGCAGTCGTGCATAATGGATGTCATTACGAAGGGCAATGTCAGCTTTGCGAGCGCAGAATAATCTCGAACGCCCGGATGTACTGGATTCATTTGGCCAATTCAGCGCCGGAGGCGGGGCATCGCCCATGACGGAAAGTAGCACCGTGCATATCGTTGCGTCCAACTGGGCCCAGCGAGCGCATCTGGCGCGGCTGTCGCTGCGTGCCGGGCATCATGCTGAAACATATGCCAGTGTCGAAGAATTTGTTGCCCACGCGCCGTCGTCCGGGTTGGTGCTTTCGTGCGAAGACCCATCGGAAGCGACCGTGCCGGAATTGATCGCGGCGATTTCAAAAAACGGACACTGGTTGCCGGTCATCGGGATTGCCGACCGGCTTGATTCGACAGCGATCGTCAGGGCAATCAAGGCCGGCGCGCTGGATTACCTGCCCTTGCCCGAACGGGCCGAGCAATTGAGCGATGCGATTGCCCGGTCCGCCCCGGCCGTCGACCGGCAGCGTTCGCGCCAGGCGCGCGCAGCGGCCGCGCGGGAACGGCTCTGCCTGCTGTCGCAGCGGGAACGGGCGGTGCTCGATCTGCTGTCCGGCGGCGAAAGCAACAAGTCGATCGCGCGCATCCTGGGGATCAGCCCGCGCACGGTCGAGGTGCATCGGCTAAGCCTGTTGAAAAAGCTTGGCAGTCTCAATTCCGTCGATGCTGCACGCATGAAGTTTGAGGCTACCGAGCTTGGCGGGTATGAATAACCGCCCCGGACGGGCGCAGCGGCCCGCGCCGACCGGCACGGCACGGAACCGGCTGGTGTCGCGGATTGTTGCATTTTTTTCGGGCCTGCGCCGCGAATTTGGCGGGGTTGCGACCGTGGAATATGCCTTGCTGATCGGCTTTATCACCATCGCCATGCTCGGCGCGCTGATGAACCTTGGCAGCATGCTGGCCAACACGCTGAACTTTTCCACCAATTCCATCGCAAGCAGGCCGAATATTCCGTAGTACTACTAAGTACGGTCCACCGAGGGCATTAACCATTATCTGGCTAATTGATTGCCAATATTGGTTAATACGGGGTCGGTTATGACAGGAAATGATGACGGCTACGGTCTTGTTTATCGGGTTATCGATGATTTGAACGCATCCGCGGTGCCAAAGCCAGGCCTGCGCGGCGCCATGTTCAACGCCATCGACAGGCTGCGTGCGGTGTCAGCGCCGGTCGATCATGTTGCGATTGCAGAGCGTATCTCTGCCACCATCCATGTGCTGGAATGGTCCCTGCAACGGCGGGATGATGCGCGTCATGGCGCGGCAACGCAGGCGTTGGGCGCCTTGCGCGAAGCATGGCTTTCCCTGCCGGTCCCGCGAAATTGACGCCGCACACGCGGACGGGGATTATGAGAATCCCCTGATGGAGCGGACTTAAAAATTCCGCCACAGCGACTGTGCGCCTGAAAAATTTTCAAATAGATTCAGGAGATACCAAATGCCAAAAATAAAAACCTACATGGATATGCTGGTCGAAAAAATAAATACGAATTTTATAATGATAGATATCAGAAATATAAATCCCAATAACATCGAAAATCTCGAAAAAATTTTCCAGGAATACGTAAATGGCAGGATATCCATCGAAGTATACATTTCAAACATCAAATCCGAGATCAGTTTGGTCAAAGACAGCTATGATCTGAAGGCGCGTTCCATCGGCATTCTGTGCCTGTTCAGCGCTGCGCATCGGCGCCGCAGGACCGAATACCGGCAGGCCCTGCAAGCAGCCTGCTGGTGTCTGGAATGGGCAGAAAATCAACGCCAGAACGAATTCAACGCGTGCCTGGAGGCGGCGGAGCAGCGTTGGATGCACGAACTTCAGGACAGGGCCCAGGCCGCCTGAACGCCGCGCATCGTCAATTCCTACCCAGGTTATGGGATGACTACTTAGTAAGGTGTCCCGATTTGCTTAATGATTCGCGCTCTATGCGAAAGCATGCGCGTCGCTGGAGCAGGATCGCCAATGGCCAACAACAATGAAATGCCCGCTCTATCAGCTGCCTTCGGGAAGCGTTGGATATCGTTAGGGTTGGTTTCGGCAGGTCTGGCGGCAAAGGCCGATGCCCGGACGGCCATTCCGGGCGCGTTTCCACGAGGTTCGCGTTGGAGCCGGGTTGCCCGGCTCGCCATCCGCATGCCTGCTTCCGTTTGTTTGCCCGACCAGGAATTTTACGCCAATGCGCAAGCTCACAACGATGTTTGGTAAAAACCATCGCCAGGATGCCCGTTCCACGCCCCAGCGCCGGGCGTTCAGCCGCCTGAGCTTTTCGGCTCCCGTGCGGGTGATGACAACCTCGCGCCTACTGGTCGGCGTGATGGAGGACATTTCGTTGTGGGGCGCGCGGGTAAGGGTGGATGACCCGCCGATGCCCGGTCGCGAGGTGTTGCTGAAAATGGACGGCCGTGAAGCGTTTGGCGCGGTCGTCTGGGCCAGGGATGATCTGGCCGGCATCGTGTTTGATCAACCGATCTCTGGCCTGATGCTGCTCGAAGCGGAAGACCGTGCAGATGACGCTGACGATATGTGCAGGCCTGTTCCGTAACATGACCGCCTTTTCCCCCACCTCTTCGACAGGCTTGCCGGCCTGGTCAGAAACTGGATGTAGGATGACAACGCAGCGCAACAATCAGGATGCTGCGCGTGAACCGCGGGAGCGCAGGCTTATCCGGGCCAAGATGTGTTCAGACCGCTTGCCGGCGCACGATATCCTGATCCGCAACATTTCGCGCCAGGGGCTGTCTGCCACGTCTCGCGGGGTGTTGCCGCCCATGGTTGACGAACAGGTTTCGCTGCGGCTGCCCGATGGCCAGGTGATCGGCGGCGCCATTCGCTGGGTTGATGGCCAGGTCTTTGGTGTCCTGCTGCAGAGTGCGCTCAATCTGCCGGCATTCTTTGATGCGTTGCAGCGGCTCAAGCAAAACGCCGACACCGGAGCGACATTCGAAATCAAGAGCATGCACCGGGTGACGACGTGGCGGCCTGATGAATCGGCGCTCCGCCGCGTCTGACCAGGCGGGTGCCGCAACGGTTGCCCGACAGGCGCGCAGACCGCACGTTGCCCATACTGGATTTTCATGCATTCGGGGCAGAAGCATTGGCGACGCTGCTTGTCTGGCAGCATCGCCATTCCCCACTGATCGCGTTACTACCGAAAATGCTCAGCCGATCTTTTCAAACGCGGCGCTGATGCGGATCGTCACAGCGTCGCCGATCAGCGGAACATAGGTCTTCACGCCGAAATCCGTCCGGTTGAGCGTGGTGGTGGCGTTGAAACCCAGCGTATAGGCCTTTGACAGCGGGTTGGTGCCGCCGGCGTTGAAGCTGGCCGCCAGCGTGACCGGGCGGGTTACGCCGTGAAAGGTCAGGTTGCCGGTGATCTGCGCGGTGCGTGGCCCGGTGGGCATGACTGCGGTCGATACGAAGTGGATGGTCGGATAGGTGGCCGCGTCAAACCAGTCCGCGCTTTTCAGTTCGCCATCCAGTTTGGTGTTGGTGGTGGAAACGCCGGCGACCGGGATGGTCACATCGACCTTTGCGCTGGTGATCGCCCTGGGGTCGATGCTCAGCGTGCCGGTGGTGCCGGTGAAATCGCCGTACCAGTCGGAAAAGCCCATGTGGCTGACGGTGAATTGCGTGCGGGTGTGGTTGGTTTCAACTTTGTAGGTGCCGGCCTGCACCGCGTCGGGCGCAGGATTGGGGGCCGCCTGGGCATGGATGGCGGCGGGCATCAGCGCCAGCGCGGCGGTGGCGAACACCAGGTGTGACAGAAAACGCATGGGAAATTCTCCTTCAGGCAAAAGTGGTGATGGTCTGTGTGGCGGAATCGAGCGCGGCCTGGGCGGCGTCGGGGCCGAATGCGCTGCCTTCGGCAATGGCGGTCTGCACATCGGTCACGCCGATGAATTTCAACAGCGCGGTGACATGCGTCAGCGCAAAGGGAAAACCGGCGGCGTCATCGTATTTGCCGGCGCGGGCGTGGGCGATGATCGCCCTTTTGCCGGTGACCAGGCCGACCGGGCCGGTGGCGGTATAGCTGAACGTCGTGCCGGCGCGCGCCACATAATCGAACCAGCTCTTCAACGTGGACGGCATGCCGAAATTGTAAAGCGGCAGCCCGATCACCAGCACATCGGCGGCAAACACTTCGGCAATGATTGCGTCCTGCAAAGCGCGCGCGGTGGCGAACTCGGCGCCTTCGGGGGCGTGCCGGCCGATGCCGGCCAGACTGGCAGAAGTAACGTGCGGCACCGGATCGGCATCCAGGTCGCGGGTCACGACATGGGCATCGGGGTGGGCCGCCAGATATGCATCGATCAGCCGGTTGCTGACCGATGCAGCGCCGTTGGCGGAGCTGCGGATTACGAGCACATTGGTCATCGAAACGGGTCCTTTTCAGTCAGGGATCGGGGGGATCTGAAGGTCAGTCAAAGCGATAGGAATCCATGCGCAGCACGCCCAGGTCGGTGCTGTGGTGCACGCGCGTGGGGGTGGCATCGCGGCCGGCCGCGCCCATCGCCACGAACAGCGGCAACAGGTGTTCATCGGTCGGGTGGTTCTGTTCGGCAAAGGGTGCGAGCCGGCGGTACGATACCAGATCGCAGGTGCGCCGCGCCATGATCGCATCGTGCATCCAGTCGGCAAAACCGGTCACCCATTCCGGCTCCGGCCCCGCACCGTGGCGCTGGATCGACCCCAGGTTGTGGGTAAAACTGCCCGATGCCATCACCAGGATGTTGTCGGCCCGCAGGCCGGCCAGCGCCTGACCCAGCTGGACATGATGGCCGGGGCCAAGGTCGCTTTGCACCGATACCTGCACCACTGGAATCGTGTGATCCGGCCACATCAGCAGCAGCGGCACCCACGCCCCGTGATCCAGCCCGCGTGACGGATCGATCCGGCCCTGCAACCCTGCATCGCCCAGCATGTTGGCAATCCGGTCGGCCAGATCGGGCGCGCCGGGGGCGGGATATTGCAGATCGTACAAACCTTGCGGAAAGCCGCGGAAATCGTGGATGGTGGCGTTGCGTTCGACCGCGTTCACGCTGGGCAAAACGGTTTCCCAATGCGCCGAAACCGCGACGATCGCATCCGGCCGCACCAGCGACGGGCCAAGCCCGGCCAGAAACCGGTGCGCGGGAATATCCTGCAGCGCCAGCATCGGCGAACCGTGGGACAGGAACAGGGTGGGCTGCACGGCGTCAAAACTCCATGGCCAACCGGGTGTTGGCGTTGAAAGCCAGATAGGCTAATCGTTTGCGCATGGACATTGCCAATTACGGCAATTCATGTATGCGAAAACGGATGGCATATGGATTGGGATGACGTCCGCAGCTTTCTCGCCATCGCCCGCGCCCGCACGCTATCGGGTGCCGCGCGCGATCTGGGCGTCAGGCAATCCACCATGAGCCGCCGGCTGGAGGCGCTGGAGGCGCGCGCCGGCGCGCGACTGCTGCAAAAAACCGCCAGCGGGTTTGAACTGACCGCGCTGGGCGAAGCGGTGCTGGGCAATGCCGAACGCATGGAGGCAGAGGCGATCGCGGTCGAACGCATGGTGCAGGGCCGCGATGTCGCGCTGTCGGGGGTGGTGCGGCTGACCACGGTGGAAATCATCGCCAACCTGCTGATCCCGGGCGCGGCGATGCGGTTGCACGCCAAATATCCGGCCATTACGCTGGATGTGCTGAGCGAATCGCGCACGCTGAACCTGTCAAAGCGAGAGGCCGATATCGCCATCCGCATGACCCGTTTTGAGGGCAACCAGCTGGTCAGCCGCCGGATGGCAGTGGCCGCCAGCGCGCTTTATGCCAGCGCCGGCTATGTCGCCAAACATGGCCGCAACCCCGCCGATCCCGGCCATGCGGTAGTCACCGTGCTGGAGGATCAGGCGCATATGGCCGAACCGCAGTGGCTGGCGGCGCGGCTGCCGGATGCGCGGGTGGCCCTGCGGTCCAACAGCCGCGATGCGCAGATGGCGGCGATGCGCGCCGGGCTGGGGTTGGCCTATCTGCCATGCTTTCTGGCAGAGGGGCATGCCGATGTGGTCAGGATCGACGACGGCGGCCCGCCGCGCGATGTGTGGCTGGGCGTCCACGCCGATCTGCGCCACATGCCGCGCATCCGTGCGGTGATCGACGCGCTCGATGCCGAATTTGCCGTGGCGCGGTGCCGCTTTGCCGGGGATGGATGACTGCGCCCCGGGCTTGTGTCACGGCCTGATGCCGGTACGCTGCGGGCATCCGTACCGAAAGTTTGCCGATGACCGCCACTGGAAATGTGTTTCACCGCAATGCCACAACGACGCCGCCGCTGGCGGTGGCGGGTGAGGGGATCTGGCTGATCGATGACGCAGGGCGGCGCTATATCGATGCCTGTGGTGGTGCGGCGGTGTCGGCGTTGGGGCATGGCCATCCGGTGGTGGCGGCGGCGATTGCCGCACAGGCGCACAGCCTGGAATACGCGCATACCGGCTCTTTCACCTCCGCCCCGGCAGAGGCGCTGGCGACGGTGATTGCCGGGCAATGCCCCAGTTCTCCTGAGCGCACCTTGGACCGCGTATGGTTTACCAGCAGCGGGTCCGAAGCGGTGGAGGCCGCGATCAAGCTGGCGCGGCAATACCATTGGGAACGCGGGGATACGCGCCGCACGCGGCTGATCGCGCGGCGGCAAAGCTATCACGGCAACACGCTGGGTGCGCTGGCGGCGGGCGGCAATGCGGGGCGGCGCGCGGCCTATGCGCCGCTGCTGATCGATGTGTCGCTGATCGATCCGTGCTTTGCCTATCACCACGCGCATGCCGGTGAAACGCCACAGGAATACGGGCTGCGCGCGGCCGCCGCGCTGGAACAGGAACTGCAGCGCCTGGGGCCGGACACCGTGATCGCGTTCATTGCCGAAACCGTGGTGGGCGCCACCGCCGGCGCGGTGCCGCCCGCCCCCGGCTATCTGGCGGCGATCCGCGCCATCTGTGACCGCCACGGCGTGCTGCTGATCCTGGACGAGGTGATGTGCGGCAGCGGACGCACCGGCACCTTCCTCGCCTGCGAAGCCGAAGGCGTGGTCCCCGATATCGTGACCGTGGCCAAGGGATTGGGCGCAGGGTATCAGCCGATCGGCGCCACGGTCTGCACCGCGCACATTCACGATACGATCGCCACGCATTCGGGCGCGCTGCTGCACGGGCAGACCTATGCCGGGCATCCGGTCGGCTGCGCCGCGGCGCTGGCGGTGCAGACGGTGATCCGCGATCAGGGCCTGCTGGCCCGCGTGGCCGAGGCCGGCCATGGCCTGCACGCGCGGCTGGCGGCACGGCTGGGCGACCACGTGCATGTGGGCGACATTCGCGGGCGCGGGCTGTTGCAGGCGATCGAACTGGTGGCCAACCGCGACCACCGCACCCCGTTCGACCCGGTCCGGGCGATCAACCAGCGGATCAAAGCAGCGGCGTTCGCGCGCGGCCTGCTGGTCTATCCCGGCAGCGGCAGCGTCGATGGCCAGCGCGGTGATCACGTGCTGCTGGCCCCGCCCTATGTCACCAGCGATGCCGAACTGGATATGATTGTTGACCGGCTGGCCGATGCGATCGACGCGGTGTTTGCGGGACAGGCAGCTGGCGGCGCACGGTAAGAAACTGGCGGATGCAGCCATGGCTAATCCGCCAGGCACCGGCCATCCTGCCCTTGCTCGGAGCACCCCATCCGCCGGCCGCGGCCATACCAGAAAGACCATGGACATGACGAACCTCGCGCCGCAAAACGATCGTGGCCTTGCCGGCCAGGCCATCTTTGTCAGCGGCGCAGGCGCCGGGATCGGCCGCGCGATTGCAGAGGCGCTGGGCGCTGCGGGTGCGAACCTTGCGCTGTTCGATCTCAATGCCGCGGCCATGGAGGCCGTGGCCGCGCCCTTGCTGAGCCAGGGCCTGCGCGTAAGCTGCCACACCGGTGACGTCACGTCCGCAGCCGATGTCCATTCTGCGATCGAACAGGCGGTGCAGCTTCACCAGCGGCTGGACGGGGCGGTCAACAACGCCGGAATTGTGGGCGCTTCGGCCGATGTGTGCGATTATCCGGCAGAGACCTTTCGCCGTGTGCTGGATGTCAATGTCATGGGCGTGCTGCATGGCATGCAAGCGCAGCTCGCCGTGATGAAGCGGCAGGGGCGCGGCGCGATCGTCAACATCGCATCGGCCGCCGGGATTATCGGCTGGGTCGGGCACAGCGCCTATGTCGCCAGCAAACATGCCGTCGTCGGCCTGACGAAGACCGCCGCGCTCGAATATGCGGCGCAGGGCATCCGCATCAATGCGGTCTGCCCCGCCTTCATCTATACCGACCTGACAGCAGGACTGTTTCAAACCCCCGGCGTGCACGAAGCGGCCGTCGCCAGCCATCCCATCGGCCGCCTTGGCCAGCCCCACGAAGTTGCCGAGGCCGTGATGTGGTTGCTTTCCGATCGCGCGTCATTCGCCGTTGGCAGCAGTCTGGTGGTGGACGGCGCCGCGACCATCGACTGAACGGCGGGCCTAGCCCCGGATTGAACCCCACCAGACCGCCTCCGGGGTTGCAAATACCATCCGGCGACCGGTGCAGCCCCGGCTCCAGGCCGGGGATTATAGCGACAGGGGGGATTCATGGGATAACGGCGACCGGTGCGAAACCCCCAACTTGTGTGAGGTACTTAGGGGTTTTCGCACCTTTCACCCTAGAGCCAGATGACGTTAGGTTGGACCGCCGTGACGGAGCCGATTTTGGCCCAGCGCGAGGAGAGAGGAGGGAGCCATGCCATCGCATAGTGACCGACGATTGACGCTGCGATGGGCCAAAAGC
>NZ_JBBATI010000055.1:0-15557 GCF_040398825.1 Novosphingobium sp. | reverse complement strand
CTGACTGCACGTCAGTGCAGTCAGACCCCCTATTTCTGGCAGCGCGGGCAGAAAAAGCTGGATCGGCCGCCCTGTGGAATGCGCTCGACGTGGCCGCCGCAGTGGCATGGTTCGCCTTCGCGGCCATAGACCCGCCAATCTTTGGCAAAATAGCCCAGTTCGCCATCGGGCCGCGCGTAATCGCGCAAGGTTGATCCGCCCGCGGTGATCGCTTCATCCAGCACCGCGCGGATTTCGGGCACCAGCCGCGACAACGCCGCACGCGACACCTGGCCGCCCGCGCGCAAGGGATGGATGCGCGCGCGATGCAGCGCCTCGCAAACATAGATATTGCCAAGGCCAGCGACCACATGCTGATCCAGCAGCAGCAATTTGACCGCCGCAATCCGGTCGGCAAACGCCCGCGCCAGATGCCCCACGGTCAGATCGGGGCCCAGCGGTTCCGGCCCCAGCGCGGCAAACGGCGCAAAAGTGTTCAACGCGGCGGTATCGACCAGATCGACCGAGCCGAATCGGCGCGCATCGTTCAGCACCAGCACATGGCCGCGCCCGGTTTCCAGCCGCAGATGATCGTGTCGGTCGGGCATTGCCGGATCGATTCGCCAGCGCCCCGACATGCCCAGGTGGAACACCATGGTCTGGCCTCGATCAGTCTGGATCAGCCCGTATTTGGCGCGGCGGCCCAGCGCGACGACGCGCGCGCCGGTCAGCGCCTGCACCAGATCGACCGGAAACGGCCGGCGCAGATCGGGGCGGTTAACCGCCACGCGCACCAGCCGGTCCCCGGCCAGAACCGTGGCCAGACCGCGTACGGTGGTTTCGACTTCGGGCAATTCGGGCATCGGTATCCGGCCTGGAAAAAATGGGAGCGAAAAAACCGGGATGATGACCCGCACGGGAATCCCTATCAGGCTTTGCCGAACCGACAATTCCCATTAAGGCCCTGCCATGACAACCACCGCCGATCATGCCCCCGACGGGGCCGCCGAAACCGCCTCGTTCGGATACGAAGACATTCCCGCTGCGGAAAAGGTCGACCGCGTCGGCGCGATTTTTTCCAACGTGGCGAAAAAATATGACGTCATGAACGACGCCATGTCAGGCGGGTTGCACCGGTTGTGGAAGGACCGCTTTGTCACCCGCGTCAAACCGCGCAATGGCGAAGCGATCCTCGACATGGCCGGCGGTACCGGTGACATCGCGTTTCGCATGGCGCGCCACGGCGCCGCCATTACCGTATCCGACATCAACCAGGACATGCTCGATGTCGGCATGGAACGTGCTGAAAAACGCGGGATTTCCGGGCTGGAATGGTCGTGCCAGAATGCCGAAACGCTGGATTTCGCCACGCGCAGCTTCGATGCCTACACCATCGCATTTGGCATCCGCAACGTCACCCATATCGACCGCGCGCTGGCAGAAGCGCACCGCGTGCTGAAATTCGGCGGGCGGTTTTTCTGCCTGGAATTTTCGACCACGCAATGGCCCGGTTTTGCCCAGGCCTATGACCTTTATTCGCACAATGTCGTTCCGCAGATCGGCAAGATGATTGCCGACGATGCGGATTCGTATCGCTATCTGGTCGAATCGATCCGCAGGTTCCCCACCATGCCCACGTTTGCGGCGATGATTCGCGATGCCGGGTTCGTGCGCGTGAAAGTGGAGCCGATTCTGGGCGGTCTGGTCGCGATCCATTCCGGCTGGAAGGTTTAGGGTTCATCCGCTTGACCATTTCCGACCTTAACCACGTCCGCCGTCTGCTGTGGTGGGGTCGTGTGCTGGGCCGCCGCGGCGCGCTGCGCGGGATCGAACGCGATTCCAACGCGCCCGCCACCGTGCGCTTGCTGTGCCGGGTCGCCCGCCTTGGCACGTTTCAGCCGACGGTACCCGATTACGCCGGCGCCTTCACCGCGATCGGCCCGGCAGCGATCAAGCTGGGCCAGACACTGGCCACGCGCCCCGATCTGGTGGGCGTGGCAGCCGCGCACAACCTGCTGGCATTGCAGGACAAACTGGCCCCGGTCGATTTCGCCACGATCCGCCGCGAGATTGAATCCAGCTTTGAACGCCCGCTGGAAAGCCTGTTTGCCACGTTTGACCCGGTGCCGATCGGCGCGGCATCGATCGCGCAAGTGCACCGCGCCACCACCAGCGACGGGCGCGATGTCGCGGTAAAAGTGCTGCGCCCGGGCGTGCGCGAAAAGTTCGGCCGCGACATCGCCACGTATGAATGGGCCGCCGCGCAGCTGGAAGCGTTTGACGGTGAAGCACGCCGGTTGCGGCCGCGCCAGGTGATCGCCAATTTCCGCCGTTGGACGATGCGTGAGCTGGATTTGCGGCGCGAGGCGGCGTCAGCGTCCGAACTGGCCGAACTGATGCACGCCTTTCCCGGTTATCGCGTGCCGGCGATCGACTGGGACCGCACCAATGGCCGGGTGATGACGCTCGACTGGATCGACGGCACCAAAATCAGCGATATCGCGCAGCTGGATGCACAGGGCATTGACCGCAAGGCGCTGGCGCAGCGGCTGGTGCTGGCATTCCTGACCCAGGCGATCAGCGGCGGCTATTTCCACGCCGACATGCACCAGGGCAATCTGTTCATCGATCGCGCGGGCACGATCGTGGCGATCGATTTCGGCATCATGGGGCGAATCGACCGGCGGGCGCGGCAATGGCTGGCGGAAATCCTGTATGGCCTGACCACCGGCAATTACCGCCGTGTCGCCGAAATTCATTTTGAGGCGCAATATGTGCCCAGTTATCATTCGGTTGACGAATTTGCGACCGCACTGCGCGCGGTGGGCGAACCGATGCGCGGGCGCCCGGTGAGCGAATTGTCGGTCGGGCAGATGCTGGACGGGTTGTTTGCGGTCACCCGCGATTTCGACATGGCGACCCAGCCGCACCTGTTGTTGCTGCAAAAAACCATGGTCATGGTCGAAGGCATCGCCACACAGTTGGATCCGCAGATCAACATGTGGGAAACTGCCGCGCCGTTCGTGCGCGACTGGATCCGCGACGAACTGGGGCCAGAGGCGGCGATTGCCGACCGCCTGCGCACCGATGGCGCCACGCTGCTGCGCCTGCCCGAACTGATTCGGCGGATCGAGGACCGTTTCCCGGCCAAGGGTGGCGCGCCCGAAGCACCGCCACTGCCGGATATCCCGTTGATGTTCGACCGGGCGCCGGGGCACGCCGGGCCAGGGCGGTTGGGCACGATCGTCACGCATCTGATGGCGGCGGCGCTGGGCGCGGCGACGCTGGCGCTGGGGCTGGTGGCAGGCTGGTGGGGATAACCGCGGCGGCCTTGCGCCTGCCCAAACGGCATTTCAATGCGCTGGACCTGTCGCGGCTGCTGGCCGCGTGCGCGGTGCTGTTCTGGCATTACCAGCATTTCTTTGTGCCGCCGGTGGATTTTGAATTCCACGTGCGCCGGTCGATCGCGCCGTTCTATCACCAGCTGGCCTGGGCCTATGATTATGGCCATGTCGCGGTCGAATATTTCTGGGCGGTGTCGGGGTTCGTGTTTGCCCATGTCTATCTGGCCGACACCGGCGGGCGCGGGCGGTTCTGGCTGGCGCGGCTGGCGCGGTTGTGGCCGCTGCATCTGCTGACGTTGGTGGTCGTGGCCGCGCTGCAGGCGGGATATACCGTCACCAACGGCACCGCATTTATCTATCACCACCAGGATCTGTGGCATTTCGTGCTGAATCTGGGGATGGCGCAGACTTGGGGGTGGCAGGTCAACCAGTCGTACAATGGCCCGTCGTGGTCATTGTCGACCGAAATGCTGGCCTATGCCGGGTTCTGGCTGCTACTGCCGCGGCTGCAACGCCTGCCCGCGAAGTGGGGGCTGGCGCTGGTGGCGGCGGTTGCGATTGCGATGTTTGCGCTGATCTTTGCCAACGTGCTGCCGCCCGATCAGCCGGCCGAGGCGCTGGCCGCCAAGCTGTCGACCGTGGTCAACTGCATCGCCTATTTCTTTGCCGGCACCGCGGTCTATGCTGCGGCGCTGAACGGCTGGCTGCCGATACGCGCGCTGGTCACGCTGGCGCCCGTGCTGGCGCTGGCCGGATGGTCGATGTCCGGGATGAAGCACCACGGGCATGATGCGGCGATTCTGGCCGGCACTTTTGCCGTGCTGTGCGCGATGCTGGCGATCGACCTGGCCGACAGGGACGATGTGCTGCGGTTTGGGCGCAAGCTGGGCGATGCATCCTATGGCATCTATCTGTGGCATTTCCCGCTGCAGCTGGCGATGGTGCTGGTCGTCGATGCCACGGTGCACACGCGCATGGTGTTTCGCGCACCGGCGTTGCTGATCGTGTTCGTCGGGCTGGCGGTGATCGCCGGGTTTGCCTCTGCCCGCTGGATCGAGCGCCCGGCGCAACGCGCGGTGCTGCGGCTAGCCGACCGGATCAGTCGGTGTTATGCCGTTAAAACAGCTGTTTAACTCGTCAGATCAGCAATCTTGTGGTGGGGCAGCAACCGCCATCCAGCCAGCAGCAGCACGACCTCGATCGCTTCGACCGCCATCGGCACTGGCCAGCCAGGGTATGGCCCCGACACCACCAGATCGATCGCGCGGCCGGCCAGCGTGACCGAAAACAGCAGCAGCGGCACCAGCATCAGATCGGCATTGCGCCGCCACGCGCCCCACAGCATGGCGAACCCGGCCACGCCGAAAAACGACATGAAATCGGCGCGGATGGTGGAAACTCCCGCCGGCCCCACCTGCATCACCCCCAGCCCGCGCGCCACATCCAGCGGCTGAAACAGGAACGATCCGGCCATGAACAGGTCGAACAGGCCGATCAGAAAAATCAGCGCGGTCAAAACAAAACGCATCAGCGTGGTTACCTTTTGCTAAGCTGCACTGACGTGCAGTCATACCTCCCGCCCCGCCTCCCCTCCCGACCACCAACGATACCAGCAGGTTATGGTGGTCGGGAGGGGAGGCGGGGCGGGAGGTATGAGTCGCGCATCGCGCGACCCCATATTAGACAAGTTCGATGCCGAAACGGTTGCGCCCATCCCCCCGCCAATGCAAGGTGCAGCCACGATGAAAATCCTGTTGGTCATTGGCGGCGGCATTGCCGCATACAAGGCGGCAGAGCTGGTGCGCCTGATCCGGCGTGACGGCGGCGAGGTAACCTGCGTGCTGACCGAGGCGGGATCGCGCTTCGTGACCCCGCTGACGCTGGCCGCACTGAGCGAAAATGTCGTGCACACCACGCTGTGGGACCTGAAGAATGAGGTCGAGATGGGCCACATCCGCCTGTCGCGAGAGGCTGATCTGGTGGTGGTATGCCCCGCCACCGCCGACCTGCTGGCGCGCATGGCGGCGGGTATGGCCGATGATCTGGCCACCACGCTGCTGCTGGCCACCGACAAACCGGTGCTGGCCGTCCCGGCGATGAATGTGCGGATGTGGCAGCACGCCGCGACCGTGGCCAACATTGCCACGCTGCGCACACGCGGCGTGACGGTGATGGACCCCGATGTGGGCGCGATGGCCTGTGGCGAAGTCGGCCCCGGCCGCCTGCCCGAGCCGGAGGCGATTTTTGCCGCGATCCGGCAGCAATTGAACCCGCCGGCCCGGCCCCTGGCAGGCCGCCATGTGCTGATCACGGCCGGGCCGACGCACGAACCGATCGACCCGGTGCGCTATATCGCCAACCGGTCGAGCGGAAAGCAGGGCTTTGCACTGGCTGCCGCTGCGGCGGCGGCGGGGGCGCAGGTCACGCTGGTGGCGGGACCGGTGGACCTGCCCACGCCTGCCGGTGTGCACCGCATCGATGTGCAGACCGCGCGCGACATGGCCTGTGCGGTCGATGCCGCCCTGCCCTGCGATGTCGCGATCATGGTCGCCGCGGTGGCCGATTGGCGCACCGCCGAAAGCAGCGGACAAAAGCGCAAAAAGGATGGCACCGGGCGGATCGCGCCGCTGGAGCTGGTGGAAAACCCCGACATTCTGGCCGGCCTCGCGCATTGCGTGGCGCGGCCGCGCCTGTTGATCGGGTTTGCCGCCGAAACCGAACAGGTTATCGCGCATGCCCAGGCCAAATTGGCGCGCAAAGGCGCCGACTGGATCATCGCCAACGATGTTTCTGGCGATGTGATGGGTGGCGCGAACAACACCGTGCACATCGTGACCCCCGCCGGGGTGGAAAGCCTGCCGCGCATGGCCAAAGCCCAAGTGGCGCAAGCCATTATCGAAAAGGTGGCGCAAGCCATCATTGCAAAGGTGGCCGATGCCCTCTGACAATCACAGCCATCCCGAAGTGCCGGTGCGGGTGCGCCGGCTGGCCCACAATCCTGATCTGCCGCTGCCCGCCTATGCCACGGCTGGCGCAGCAGGAATGGACGTGGTCGCGGCCGAAGACGTGGCGGTTGCGCCGGGTGCGCGCCACGCGGTGGCCACCGGGCTGGCGCTGGCCATCCCGCCGGGATTTGAAATTCAGGTGCGTCCACGGTCGGGGCTGGCGCTGAAACACGGGGTGACCGTGCCCAACACGCCTGGCACGATCGACAGCGATTACCGCGGCGAACTGAAAGTGATCCTGATCAACCACGGCGACACGTGCTTTGTCGTGCAACGCGGTGATCGCATTGCCCAGCTGGTGCTGGCCCCGGTCACCCGCGCCACCTGGGTTGAGGCCGATGAACTGGACCACACCGCGCGCGGCGAAGGCGGGTTCGGGTCGACCGGGGTCAAATCCTGACCCCGGTCGCGTCGGATCAGCCTATTTCTTCTTTTCGGGCGGGATCGAGATGCGCACGGTTTCACCGCTGTGGCCCGGGAAACCGGTGAACAGCGATTCGATCAGGTTGGGCACCAGATAGGGCAAGCGGTTGGAGGCTGACACCGCCTCTGCCTTGCCCTCAAACAGGCGCTGGCCATCGCTGCGGCGTTTGATCCGCACTTCGACGCCACTGGTATAGACTGTCGTCACGCTGATATCGTTGAACCACGGATCATACAGGCCATAGCCCCAGCCGCGGCCACCATAAAAACCGCCGTGGCGGCCATAGAACCCGCCACCATAGAACCCGCCGCCATAAAAACCGCCACGGCCATATCCGCGCCACGGGCCCCAATAGGGATCGGCACCAAACGTGTCGACTTTTTCACGGCCCTTGTCGACGCCGTAATCGAATTCGACCACCAGATCGGCGGTAGCGGGATCGCCCGCGACATATCCAACCTTGCGCAGTTGTTCGGCCACCAGCCCGGCATATTGCGAAAATTCCAGCCCGCCGCTGTTGCGCGCATCTTCGGCAACCACGGCAAAGCTCTGGCCGGCGGGCGCAGGCAATTCGTGCTGAAACCGCGAAACGCTGGCGTTGAAGTTTTCCGCACACCCGGCCAACCCGGTGGTCACCGTGGCGGCCAGCGCCAGCGGCAGCGCAAGGCGGGCCATCCGCAGCAACGCGGCGGCGCGCAAAGGAACAGCGGTCTTTGTCATCGGCATGTTATCCAACCCTTCCGTGGACCCGGCGTCCCCCGCCGGACCAAACCATCCTGCAACCCTGCACAACCCATCGCGAGCGATGCTGCATCCGACCGCCTGAATAGCGGTTGAACGCATCCGCGCTATGGCCTGTCGCACCCTGCCCGAAAGGCCAGGGTGCGACCAGGCCGAACCCATCACCCGGTGACCAGCCCCAGCGCGGCATAGGTGGCATCAAGCGTCGGGCGCGCCAGCACCCGCGCCTTTGCACTGCCTGCCGCCAGAATGGCATCAAGCGCAGCGTGATCGTCGCGCAAGGCCCGGTACCGCGCGGCGATCGGCGCCAGCCGGTCGACCAGCAGATCGCCCAGCGCCGGTTTGAACCGGCCAAACCCCTGCCCGCCGAATTCGGCCAGCACAGACGCCACATCGCCCCCGGCCATCGCCGCATAGATCGCCACCAGATTGCGCGCCTCTGCACGATCGGCCAGCCCGGCAGCCTCTGACGGCAAAGGCTCGGGATCGGTTTTCGCCTTTTTCACTTTTTGCATGATGGTGTCGGCATCGTCGGTCAGGTTGATGCGGCTCATGTCCGACGGGTCGGATTTGCTCATCTTGGCATTGCCATCGCGCAACGACATGATCCGTGCCGCTTCGGGCGGGATGATCGGATCGGGCAGCGTGAACAGCGGTGCCGCCTCACTGGCGAAATCGTTGTTGAATTTCTGCGCGATGTCGCGCGCCAGTTCCAGATGCTGTTTCTGGTCGTCACCCACCGGCACGTGCGTCGCCTGATACAGCAGGACATCGGCGGCCTGCAGCACTGGATACGTGTACAGCGCGACCGAGGCGCCTTCACGGTTTTTGCCGGCCTTGTCCTTCCACTGCGTCATCCGGCCCAGCCAGCCCATCCGCGCGGTGCCGCACAACAGCCATTGCAGTTCGGCGTGCGCGGGCACTTGCGCCTGGTTGAACAGGATCGACCGGTCGGGATCGATCCCGCAGGCGACCAGCGCGGCGACCATTTCGCGCGTGTTGGCGCCCAGATCGGCGGGCACGTGCGGCATCGAAATGGCATGCAGATCAGCCAGGAAATACAGGCAGGTCGCGCCCTTTGCGGTCCATTCGTCCTGCATCGCCACCCAGTTGCGGATGGCGCCGAGATAGTTGCCAAGATGCAGATTGCCGGTGGGCTGAATGCCGGAAACGATACGCATGGACGCAAACCTTGAACTTATGAACTGCGGCGACGCCGCAACAACAGGGCAATATCGTCGCGGGAAAAGGCCCCGAGCACGATGGTGGCAAGGCCATAGACCAGCATTCCCGCGGAAACCAGCGCCGCCAGCGCGGCAAACCGTATGGCCCACGATCCGTGGACATAGGGCGCGATCAGATCCTGCCCGCGCCACAGCACCGCCCCCATCGCCAATGCCGCGAACAGCAGCCGGGGCGCACGGCGGCGCAACCGTGCATCGGCGATGAAATGCCCGCGCCGCCCCAGTTCGCGATACAGCATCCACACATTCACGGTCGATGCGATGGCGGTCGCCAGCGGCGGGCCGACATGGTGCAGCGGCATGATCAGCAGCAGATTGCCCAGCAGATTGACCGCGATCGAAATCAGCGCAAAGCGCACCGGGGTGCGCGTATCCTGCCGCGCGTAAAAACCGGGGGTCAGTACTTTGACCAAGATATAGCTGGGCAGGCCGATCGAAAACGCCGCCAGCGCCTGCGCCGTCATGTGCGTATCCATCGCGGTATAGCGGCCATAACCGAACAGCGCTGCCGCGATCGGTTCGCCGCACACGACCAGCGCGGTGGTCGCCGGCAGGGTCAGCAACAGCGCCAGTTCCAGCCCGCGGTTTTGCGTATCGAGCGCGGCCAGATCGTCGCCCGACCCCAGCTGGCGCGAAATCGTCGGCAGCAGCACGGTGCCCAGCCCAATGCCGATCAGCCCCAGCGGCAGCTGGTTCAGCCGGTCGGCGATGTAGATATAGGTCACCGAACCATGGTCGAGCAGCGACGCCGCCAGCGCGGTCGAAATCACCAGGTTGATCTGCGCCGCACCGGCCCCCGCCGCCGCCGGCAGGATCAGCGACATCAGCCGCCGCACTTCCGGGTTGAGCCGGGGCCACCGCAACCGCAGGCTGATACCGTTGAGGCGGCAGGCCCACCCCAGCCACAGCAGCTGCAGCGCGCCCGAAACCGACACCGCAATCGCCTGGTTGCGCGCGGTCGCCAGCGGATCATGGTTGTGAAACAGCAGCAGCGCGGCAATCAACGTCAGATTGAGCAGGATCGGCGCGGCCGCATTGACCCAGAATTTCTGCAGCGAATTCAGAATGCCGCCAAACAGCGACACCAGGCTGATCAGCATCAGATAGGGGATGGTGTAGCGCGACAGCGTTACCGCAAACGCAAATTCGCCCGCGCTGACGCCGTGAAAATGCCCCGACAGCACCAGCGTGACCGGCCAGGCAAACACCTCCAGCGCGATGGTCATCGCCAGCAGCACGGGCAGCAGCACGGCCAGCGCCTGTTCGGCGAACAGCAGCCCGTCGGCCAGGCCCTGCCCGTCGGGATCGGCGACTTTCTGGTTGAACATCGGGATGAACGCCGACGCGAATGCGCCTTCGGCAAACAGTGCGCGGAACATGTTGGGCAGGCGAAACGCCACCAGAAACGCGTCTGAGGCAAAGCCGGCGCCGACATACCGCGCAAACAGGCTGTCGCGCACCAGCCCCAGCACCCGGCTGATCAGCGTCAGGCCGCCGATCGTGCCCGTAGCCTTCAGCAGGTTCATGCGAATGGCCCGCAAGCGGGATCCGGCTGCGCAATAGCCGCCGAATCCCGGATCACGGTCAGGCTGCGCCGATCGGATTGGCGACTGCGGCAGCGGCGGCGTCGGCCTGCTGCTGTTCCAGCTGAGCAAAATACAGCCCGTTGAAATCGATCGGTTCCAGCATCAGCGGCGGGAACCCGGCATCGCGCACGGCATCGGCGACGATGCGGCGCGCAAACGGGAACAGCAACCGCGGCGCTTCGGCAAACAGGAACGGATGCGCCTGATCGTCGGGAATGTTGCGCATCGCGATCAACCCGCCAAACGCCAGTTCGACCAGATAGGCCATGCCCTGGGGCGCCTTCGACGTCGCCTTGATCTTCAGTTCGACCTCATGCAGTTCGGGCGCAAAGGTGCGCGCGGCGATATTGAATTCAACCTGCAGTTCGGGCGCATCGGTCCATTGAAAGCTGTCCGGCGCATTGGGATTTTCGACCGACAGGTCTTTGACATATTGCGAAACAAACCCGATTGCCGGGCTGGTATCTTCACCATTGACGGCGGGGCCAGTGGCCGGCTGGTCAAGGTTGAGCGTGCTGATGATGTTGCCTTCGTCGGCCATGGATCGCGCTTTCGTGGGTTTGGCTTTGCGGTAAGGGCCGAACACGCACGGCCAGCCCCCTGACCGGCGCGCCTAGCATTTGCGCCGGGGGACGGCAACCGCAACCGCCGATGCGCGCGATTGCCGGCAGCGCGTTGTTTGCACACTTGCACCTGGTGCTGACATAAGAGCTTCGTCGCCCCGGGCTTGACTGTACAGTCAAGCCCGGGGCGACGTTACCGGGATACGTTAGCGCCTATGGGCCATTGCCCTTGCATCCCGTTAACCGTCCGCAACTGCCAGTCGGCTCGATCTTCCGCCCAGTCGCGACGCGGCAGATTCCGACCATCTTCCCGACGATAACGGTTTGCGCGGTGGCGCCGAAGAGCGCACATCCCCTACATGACAGAGCAGCGAACCTACCCTCCATTTCACATCGATGCCGATGCTGATGCACTTACAGCGATCGGAGTGGGAATCGCTTCGATTGTTCCGATGCTCAATCGCTATCAACCCGATCATGCGGGACCACGCGCAGAGTTGGTCTGGATCAAGGATAGCGCGGGTACTGCATGGGCCATTACCGCTAACCAACGTGACCTTGAATTCAAGTTCGAGGTGTTCAGCCTTAGTATAGAGAATGAAGCTGCACTGAAGACCAGGATCGAAACAGGTAACCCACTTCCGCTACCTGACGATGCTCCCGATTGGCTCCGAACCATTGCCGCCGTTCCGAGAATGGCCCCGGTGCCGCCAGCAGATTTGCAGCCACCACCATTTCAAATATGTCGGACGGATGTTCTTCGCCGAGCAGAGTTCATAATGAGCGATGTTCACATTGAAGAAGCGTTGGGTGAAAATCCCAATCTTCAGACAGCCGCGGTGCCTGAAAATGTTCCGTCCAACGCTGACGCCTGTTGCATTGTCTCAGTTGCCTTGCTGTTCACGGGATTGGAAGGACAGCGGCTTCTCGTTGGTGTAGACTGGTTTCCGTTGAACCTGATCATGACTGCGCATCCAGACGCTATCGATGACTACACCGCAGATTGCGAAATGATCGAAATTTGCGAATACGCCGAGATGTTGCATAAATGAAGTTCCGGCGTCTGCAAAGCCGTTACCTGCCAGCGGCACAAACCCCTTCGCAATTCACCACAACCTTCCTATCTCCCCAGCCATGACCCCAGACCGCCTCGATCGTTTCGCCCGCCATATTGTCCTGCCGGAACTGGGCGGGGCCGGGCAGGCGCGGCTGGTGGATACGCATCTGGTGCTGGTGGGCGTGGGCGGGATCGGCAATCCGGCGCTGCAATATCTGGCGGGGGCCGGGATCGGGCGCTTGACGCTGATCGATGACGATGTGGTGGAGGCGTCCAATTTGCAGCGGCAGACGCTGTTTGCGCCCGCGGATATCGGCCGGGCCAAAGTCGTGACGGCGGCGGAATGGGCCGCGCGGTTTGATCCGGCACTGCATATCGTGGCGCATCAAACGCGGATCGATGGCGGCAATGCCGCGACACTGCTGGCCGGCGCCGATGTCGTGTTGGACGGCAGCGACAATTTTGCCACGCGGCTGGCGGTGGCGGATGCCTGCGTGGCGCTCGGCGTGCCACTGACGAGCGCGGCGCTGGGGCGGTTTCAGGGGCAGGTCGCGAATTTTGCCGGCCATTTGCCAGACCAGTCCTGTTACCGCTGCTTTGTCGGCGATGCGTTTGATGCCGAAGATTGCGACACCTGCGCCGATCAGGGCGTGCTGGGGGCGATGGTGGGCATGGTCGGGGCGTTTGCGGCGATGCATGCCATTCGCGTGCTGCTGGCCGGCGTGGCGACGCTGGGCGATCCGCAATGGGGGCGGTTGCACGTGCTGGATGGCCTGGCGCCCAGCTTGCGCACGATGCGCATTGCCAAGGACCCGGCGTGCGGGGCGTGCGGCGCCTAGCCCAGCAGCTCGTCCACCCACGCCGGGACCACGGTGCTGGCCGGGCCCAACCGGGTTTCATCAAACCATGACGACCCCTGCGATCGTTCCAGGTTGAGTTCCAGCGTTTCCACCCCCAGTTCGCGCGCCAGCCGCACAAACCCGGCGGCGGGATAGACCGCGCCCGATGTGCCGATCGATACGAACAGGTGCGCATCGGCCAACGCGCGCTGGATCGCGTCCATGCAATAGGGAATTTCACCAAACCACACGATGTCCGGGCGCAATGCCGGTTCACCGCAGGCGGGGCAGGGCGGTCGATCGATCAGCGTCCCGGTCCAGCGCGGGCGCGCATCGCATGCGGTGCACCACGCGTTCAGATGTTCGCCGTGCATGTGGATGATATTCTGCGATCCGCCGCGTTCGTGCAGGTCATCGACATTTTGTGTGACCACGGTGATCCGGCCCGGCCACGCCTGTTCCAGCCGCGCCAGCGCAAAATGCGCCGGGTTCGGCTCCTTGGTCTGGATCGCCGCGCGGCGCATATCGTAAAACCGCAGCACCAGATCGGGATCGCGCGCGAATGCTTCGGGCGTGGCGACATCTTCCACACGGTGCTGTTCCCACAGCCCGCCTTCGGAGCGAAAGGTGTCGATGCCGGACTCGGCGGAAATGCCGGCGCCGGTCAGGATGACGATGGAACGGGGGGTAGCCATGGCACGTATCATGCCGCGTGAACGGCGACTTGGCCATGGGGTTCAGGTCGGGGTTGCGCGGGGTGGGCGACACGCGCAAAAGGCGCGCCAGCACAAGCGGCACGGGGACGACAATGGCCAGAATCGGGATCATCGGCAGCGCGGGGCGAATGGGCCGGGCGTTGCAGGACGCGATTGCGGCAGCGGGGCATGACTATGCCGGCGGGATCGACCAGGGTGGTGATCCCGCCGCGCTGGCCGCGTTAAGCGACGTGCTGGTCGATTTTTCCGCGCCGGCAGCGCTGGAGGGCAATCTGGATGCGGCGATCGCGGCGGGGGTCGGCATCGTTGTCGGCACCACCGGCCTTGGCGAACGGCACCACTGGCTGATCGATGCGGCGGCGGCGACCATTCCGGTGCTGCAGACCGGCAACACGTCCCTGGGCGTGACGCTGCTGGCGCATCTGGTGCGTGAAGCGGCGGAGCGGCTGGGGCCGGATTGGGATATCGAAATCGTTGAAACCCACCACCGCATGAAGGTCGATGCCCCATCGGGCACGGCGCTGCTGCTGGGTGAGGCGGCGGCGGCCGGCCGGGGTGAGGACTTGCGCGATGTGGCGGTGCGCGGGCGCGTTTTTGTGGCACGCGAGCGCGATTTTGCGGCGCGCGAGCGCGATGGCCTGACCGGCGCGCGGGTGCCCGGCACAATCGGCTTTGCCAGCCTGCGCGGGGGCAGCGTGGCGGGCGACCACGCGGTGCATTTTCTGGCCGACAGCGAACGCCTGACGCTGTCGCATATGGCCGAAGACCGTGGCATTTTCGCGCGCGGTGCGGTGCGTGCGGCAGAATGGCTGACCGGGCGCACGCCGGGCCGCTACACCATGGCGCACGTGCTCAATCTGTAGACGGGTCAGGCCATGAACCGCGCGCAGATCTTTGAATTTTTCCGCCGGTTGGCAGAGGGCAACCCCGCGCCCGAAACCGAGCTGGCCTATGGCAACACCTATCAATTGCTGGTGGCGGTAACGCTGTCGGCGCAGGCGACCGATGTGGGGGTGAACAAGGCCACGAAACGGCTGTTTGAACTGGTGCACACCCCGGCGCAGATGGTGGTGCTGGGCGAAGACGGGCTGAAACAGCACATCAAGACGATCGGGCTGTTCAACGCCAAGGCAAAGAACGTGATCGCACTGTCGGAACTGCTGGTGCGCGATCATGGTGGAGAAGTGCCCAACACGCTGGAGGCGCTGACCGCGCTGCCCGGGGTGGGGCGCAAGACCGCCAATGTCGTGCTCAACTGCGCGTTCGGCATGGAAACCTTTGCGGTCGACACGCATATCTTTCGCGTCGGCAACCGCACCGGCCTGGCGCCGGGCAAAACGCCCGAAGCGGTCGAGCGCGGGCTGGACAAAAAAGTACCCGCGCCGTTCCGGCTGGGCGCGCACCACTGGCTGATTCTGCACGGCCGCTATGTGTGCAAGGCGCGCAAACCCGAATGCTGGCACTGCGGGGTGGTTGACCTTTGCCGATTTAAGGCAAAGATTACCGACTCGGGGGCCAAACCTGCGCCGGCCAAACCAGCCAAAGCCAAATCAGCCAAGGCCGGCCCGGCGCGCAAGGCAAAGGCAAAGACGACATGACGCGAAACGTCCTGATGCTGGCCACGGCGCTTGGCATGCTGGCTGGCTGTGCCCCGGTTCCCGGTGGCAGTGATGGCCATGGCAAAAACGTGCCCATCGTGCGCGCGACCGGTGCCCCGCGCAATTGCATTTCGATCGTCGGCATCAGCGAAAGCCGGGTGCAGGATGACTGGACCATCGATTTTCGCACCGGCGTGCGCGATTGGTACCGCGTAACGCTGCCGCAGCGCTGTTACAGCCTGGGCACTTATCGCGCGTTCAAATACGAAACCTCGCTCAGCCAGCTGTGCAACACCGACATCATCACCGTGATGGAATTCGGCGGCCCCGGCGGCGGCCCGCGCGGATCATGCGGCATGGGCATGTTCCAGCCGGTTGAGATCGCCAAATAAATCCTCCCCAATATGGGGCTACGGCATTCACACATCGTGGTTGCGAAGGTTGCAGATGTCTGATTCGTA
>NZ_JBBATI010000054.1:0-16054 GCF_040398825.1 Novosphingobium sp. | reverse complement strand
CCGACCACCAATGATACCATCATGCTGTGGTGGTCGGGCGGGGAGGCGGGGCGGGCGGTCTGCGTTGCGCGTAGTGCGACCCGAACATCAGGGCGCGGCCATCACCGCGTTGCGGCCTTGTTCCTTGGCGAGATAGAGTGCCTCGTCCGCCGCGCGCAGCGCATCGCGCGGGTGGGCATAGGCAAACACATCGGCCACCCCGCCGGAAAAGGTCACCCGGCCGATCGGGTCGTCGGTCTTGCGGTTGACGAACCGGCGCTGCGAAAACGTTTCACGCACCTGGTCCAGCCGTTCTCGCGCCTCGGCTTTGGTCAGGCTGCGGAACAGCAGGACAAATTCTTCTCCGCCATGGCGCGCGACGTGGCATTTCTGGCTGCTCAGCCGGTCGAGCGTTTCGGCCACTGCCTGAATCACCCGGTCGCCGGTTTCGTGGCCGTGGTTGTCGTTGACCAGCTTGAAATTGTCGATGTCGCAGAATGCCACGCACAGATGATCGATTTCGGTCTGCGCCTCGCGGTAATGGCGGTCAAACAGCGCTTCGAATGCGCGGCGGTTGGGCAGGCCGGTCAGGTGGTCGACATCGGCGTCATGCTGCGCGCGCGCCAGCCGTTCGCGCAACGCTTTGGCTTCGTGTTCGCTGGTGCGGATATCCTGTTCCAGCTTGTGGCTGTGGTCGAGAATGACCTGCGCCATGCCCAGCACATCGGCCACGCTGAAGCTTTCTGGCGTATGGGTGGCGCGATCGACGTGATGTTTCAGCGCGGCATTGCAATCGGCAGTGCTGGTGCGGGCCTTGTGCGTGGTGTGGGCAAACCGGTCGAGCGAATCTTCCAGCTGACCAATCAGCGTGCGGATCGCGCTTTCCTGGCTTTCATTGGTCAGGTGCGAATCCAGCCATTCCTGGGTGATGGTTTCGCCGGACAGCCGCCGCCGCTCGATTTCGCGGGCCAGCTGCGGGTCTTCGCCGCTGTAGGCCGCGTGCGCAATCGTCAGGTTGCGCAACGTTACCCCCAGCCGGCAGCCGACCAGAAACGACGCGATGTCGCCCATCAGCTGTTCATTGGCGCGGTCTTGTGCGGTCAGCGCGGGCAGCGCAGCCGGCGCCGGCGCCAGGCTGGTGTCGGGCTGGACAGAATCATCATCGGTGGCGGTGGAAAAGAACCGAAAGAATCGGTGTGGAGACGCAGTCATCGTTCGAATACCCTGCGTTCGGATGCCGCTGGTGGGATCGACGGCAAACTGATCCGAACGCCGCGTAGTGATACGGCGGACTGGTAAGTGTCGGTTTATGCGCGCCCTACGCGATTGTCCGCAGATACTTTGATGGTATCGCACCTGAACCAAAGTAAAGGCTTTGAAATCGCAGGCTTGTTTACGGTTACCCGGATTTGGGTGCGGTGGTGCACCAAAGGGTCAGAATGCGGGGTCGTATCCGGGCGGCAAATTACCGTCATCGTCGTTCTGTCCGGGCACATGGATGCCGCATTCGGTCTTGTCCCAGCCTTTCCACCGGCCGGATCGCGGGTCTTCGCCGGGGGCGACCTTGCTGGTGCAGGGCGCACAACCGATCGACGGGTAGCCGCGCGCGACCAGCGGATGCCGGGGCAGGTCATGCGCGGTGAACCACGCATCCAGCTGGTCTTGCGTCCAGCTGGCCAGCGGATTGATTTTCAACCGCCCCTCGCCATCGGCATGGTCGATTTCGAACCGGGGCAGGCCGGCGCGGGTGCGCGACTGGAACCCCTTGCGCCCGGTGATCGATCCATCGAACCCGGCCATTGCGCGCGCCAGCGGCAGCACCTTGCGGATTTCGCAGCAGCCATCAGGGTCCCACGACCAGCGCAGGCCCTTGTCATCCTTCGCCGCCAGCACGTCGGCATCCGGGGTCAGCACGCGCAGGCCGGTCAGCCCCAGGCGTTCCACCAGCGTGTCGCGATAGGCCAGCGTTTCGTCAAAATGTTTGCCGGTGTCGAGGAACAGCACCGGCAGCGCGGGATCGATTTCGGCCACCAGGTGCAGCAGCACCGCGCTTTCCGCGCCAAAGCTGGATACCACCGCCAGATCGCCGGCCAGCCCGTCGCGGATGACGGTACGCAACATGTCGCGCGTGTCGCTACCGCGGAACAGGTTGTTCAGCCGGATGGCATCGGCATCGGTAAAGCGCGGGCTCGTGTCGATCCGGTCGATACGCCGCTCGGTGCCGGCATTGCTGCCACGGGTGTCAACCATGACGCAGCGCCCAGATCGGCGTGCGCCCGTCAACAGTGCGCTGATAGACGGCAGGCCAGGTGGCGATCGCCTTGTCCACGGCAGCGCGCGTGATCGGTTGAACGGGGGCAAAGGCATCGAACCCGCACCGGTGGTAATGGCTGATCTGATCGACCAGCACATCGCCGACCGCGCGCAATTCGCCGGTATAGCCATATTCGCGCAAGATCCGCGCCGCGGAATAGCCGCGCCCGTCGGTATAGGCGGGAAAGGCGACCTCGACCAGATCAAGCTGTTCCAGCAGCGGCCGCAGCGCGCGCGCGTCATCACCCGGCATCAGCCGCACTGCGCGGGCATTGCTGTGATCACCAAGATCGGCGAACGGCACCACCGGGGCGGTGCTGGCCGCGTCATCGCGCAGCCGGATCAGTGTTTCACCCATAAATCGCGTCCTTGAACGGGGCCATGCCGACGCGGCGAAAGGTATCGACAAAGCGTTCGTCGCCTTCGCGCCGGTCCAGATAGACATTGGTGGCGCGTTCGATGGCATCGACCACGCCGTCTTCGCTGAAACCGGGGCCGGTGATCGTGCCGATCGAGGTATCCGCACCTTCGCACCCGCCCAGCAGCAGCTGATAGTTTTCGACGCCTTTGCGATCGACCCCCAGAATGCCGATGTGCCCGGCGTGGTGGTGGCCGCAGGCGTTGATGCAGCCCGATATTTTCAGCTTCAGTTCGCGCAAGTTCCGCTGGCGGTCACCATCGGCGAACCGTTCAGAGATCTTTTGCGCCAGCGGAATCGACCGCGCATTGGCCAGGCTGCAATAATCCAGCCCGGGGCAGGCGATGATATCGCCGATCAGGTCGAGATTGGCCGTCGCCAGCCCGGCCGCGTCAAGCTGTTGCCAGATGGCATACAGGTCGGCCTTTTTCACATGCGGCAGCACGATGTTCTGCGCATGCGTCACGCGCAATTCATCAAAGCTGTGCTCCTGCGCGATGGCGGCCATCAGCCGGATCTGATCGGCGCTGGCATCACCTGGAATGCCGCCCACCGGTTTCAGGCTGATCGTGACAATCGCATAGCCCGGCGCCTTGTGCGCATGAACATTCTGCGCCACCCACACCGCAAAATCGGGGTCGGACAGATCGATCGCATCGGGCGCGGCAGGATCAAACGCCGGATCGGCAAACTGCGCTGCGATCCGCGCGAATTCGGCCGGGGGCGGTTCCAGGCCAAGGGTGAGGATATGTGCGAATTCCTCTTCGACCTGGCGGCGGTATTCGTCCGCGCCGATTTCGTGCACCAGGATCTTGATGCGCGCCTTGTACTTGTTGTCGCGCCGGCCATAGCGGTTGTAGACACGCAAGGCGGCCTCAAGATAGCTGATCATCTGCAGCGGCGGCAGGAATTCGCGGATCACCGGCGCGATCATCGGCGTGCGGCCCATTCCGCCACCGACATAGACGCGCAAGGCGATCTGGCCGGCGGGGTCGTTCACCACCTGAATGCCGATATCGTGCAGTTTCATTGCCGCGCGGTCGATATCGCTGCCGATGATCGCCACCTTGAACTTGCGCGGCAGGTAATCGAATTCGGGGTGAAACGTCGACCATTGCCGCAGCAATTCAGCATAAGGGCGCGGATCGGCGATCTCGTCGGCGGCGGCCCCGGCAAAATGGTCGGCGGTGGTGTTGCGGATGCAATTGCCGCTGGTCTGGATCGCATGCATACCGACCGTGGCCAGATCGGCCAGCAAGGCGGGCGACTGGTCCAGCTTGATCCAGTTGTACTGAATGTTCTGGCGCGTGGTGAAATGGGCATAGCCGCGGTCATAACGGTCGGCGATATCGCCCAGCATGTGCATCTGCCGCGCGTTGAGCGTGCCATAGGGGATCGCCACACGCAGCATATAGGCGTGCAACTGCAGATAGAGCCCGTTTTTCAGCCGCAACGGGCGGAACTGTTCCTCGGTCAGCGTGCCGGCCAGACGCCGGGCCACCTGATCGGTAAATTCTGTGACGCGGGCATCGACCATCGCCTGATCATGGGTATCATACAGGTACATCGGGGATCTTTCCGGACGGAACGGGTGTAAACGGGGGTATCAGACGATCTGCGCGGCGGCCTGCGGATCATCGGGGTGCAAGGACAGGTCCAGGCGTACAGTCGGCCCCAGCGCACGCACGCGGTCCTTGATATGCGCCGGGCGCACGCTGGTGCCATCGTGCGTTGCGTCGATGACATAGGCGCTGACGACGCGCTGTGCCGCTTCTTCGCGGGCGACGATTGCCGCTGCATCGTCGCCCAGCGGCACGGCGTGATCGACGTGGCGCGACCAGTCGTGGCCGGTCCACCAGGTCACATCGCCCGAAAACAGGTCGTTGCCGGTCAGGATCTTGATACGTTCAGCGCTCACAGCGCGGTCTCCGCAATTTGGGCAAGGTGGTGCGCGCCTGCGCGTGCAGCCACTTCGCCGATGATGATCAGCGCCGGGCTTTTCACCCGGTGCGTTTCCACGATCTGTTCCAGTCCGGCCAGCACGCCGCGCAATACGCGCATGGTGGGCCGGGTGGCGTTTTCGACCACCGCCACCGGCATCGCCGGTGACAGGCCGTCGGCCATCAGTTTTTCGGTGATCGCGCCGGCGGTGGCCAGCCCCATATAGATGACCAGCGTGCGGCCCTTGCCGGCCAGCCCAACCCAGTCCTGATCGGCCAGCCCCTTGCACTGCCCGGCGACGAACGACACCGTCGATGCGGCATCACGGTGGGTAAGCGCGATGCCCGCAGCGGCTGCGGCGCCCATCGCCGCGCTGATCCCCGGCACCACGTTGACCGGCACGCCGGCGGCATGGCACGCCTCCGCCTCTTCACCGCCGCGCCCGAACACGAACGGATCGCCGCCCTTCAGCCGCACGACATCGTTACCCGCCAGCGCCTCATCCACCAGCAGCTGGTTGATGGCATCCTGCGGCATGGTGTGGCGCGACCGGCTTTTGGCGACCGACACCAGCCGGGCATGGTCGGGCGCCATCGCCAGAATTGCCGGATCGACCAACCCGTCGTGCACGATCAGCTGTGCCTGGGCGATCAGCCGCGCCGCGCGCAATGTCAGCAGATCGGGATCACCCGGCCCTGCGCCGACCAGATGGACGGTGCCAGGGCGGCGCTGGTCGCCGGAATGGGCATGGGGATCAATCATGATCGTCCAGATGGTGGTTGACCGCGCACTTCGCCAGCGAGAATGCCTTGTCCCCCGCACAGGCCAGCTTTAGTGATCGGGGCTCTCGTTCGCGGCAACGCTGGTGTGTTCCAGTGCTTGCACCAGCCGGCGCAGCCCTTCGGAATCGCCCAGGTGCAGGTCTGTCTGTGTATACGGGATGGTCACGCCATGCTCGCGGAACAGTGCCCAGGTGTTTTTCAGCACCGCCGAACGGATCGCGCCGATGCCGTGTTCGGGATCGATGATCCAGCAGCTGACCGTCATGTCGATCGCGCCGGGCCCCAGATTGATCACCAGCACGCTGCATGGCGGATCGGCCAGCACGCGCGGAACCCGCTGTGCCGCCTGCAGCAGCAGCGCCTCAACCGCGTCGATATCGCTGTCACTTGCCACGCTGACCGGAATCGACACCGCCACCTGGCGCGATGAAAATGACCAGTTTTCAACCTGGCTGGTCATCAGGTTTTCGTTGGGAATCAGATATTCGCGGTTGTCGAGCGTGGTTACCGATACCGCGCGCACGCCGATGCGGTTGACCACGCCCATGGTGTTGGTGGTGCCATTGGTGACCGCGATGACGTCGCCCGGCTTGATCGACCGGTCCATCAGCAGGATGATGCCGGCGATCATGTTGCCAAAGGTTTTTTGCAGGCCGAACCCGATGGCAAGCCCGAACGCGCCCGAAAACACCGTAAAGGCGGTCAGGCTGATGCCAAGCTGATCGATCGTCGCAAAAAACGCGAACGCCCAGATCATCAGCGTCAGCAGTTTTTCGCCCAACACCTGGCGCGCCGGGTCCAGCCCGCCGACGCGGCGCAACGTCCGCCGCGCGACCCGCCCGCCCAGCATGCCAAACGCCAGCGCGGCGGTGATGACCAGCACCATCCACGCGGCATTGGCCAGGCTGATATGATAATGCCCGACATCGATGCTGATATCATCGAGCGCATCCATCGCCGCGCGAATCTGGCGGCTGAGGTGGCGGGTGGTCGCGTTCATGCCGCAGTGCCCTGTGCGCCACGCCAGGCCGTCAGCGCGCCGGCGAGGTCGGCGATCAGGTCGGCCGCATCCTCCAGCCCCACCGACAGCCGCACGCCGAACCGGTCATCCGGGTGCCAGTCTGCCGGGGGCCACGGCGTGGCGGTGCGGATTGGCGCGGGATCAACCGGGGTGGCCAGGCTTTCAAACCCGCCCCAGCTATAGCCGATGCCGAAATGCGCCAGCGCATCGATCGCGGCATCGCGCGCCGCACTGGTGCCGCCCCGAAACACAAAGCTGAACAGGCCGCAGCCACCGGCAAAATCGCGCAACCAAAGATCGTGCCCGGACGCGCCGGGCAGCATGGGGCACAGCACATGCGCGATTTCGGGCTGATCGCGCAGGAATTCCGCCAGTTTCAGCGCGGTGGCAGTGCTGCGTTGCAGGCGGATGTCCATCGTGCGCAACCCGCGCAGCATCAGCGCGGCATCATCGGGCGATACGACGATCCCCAGGCCCTGCGCGCGCAACCGCAATTTGCGGTACCAGTCGGCGCCCGCGCTGGCCGACCCCATCATCACGTCGGAATGCCCGCCGACATGCTTGGTCAGGCTCATCACCGTGATATCGACGCCGTGGGGCAGGGCGGCAAACCCCAGCGGTGTGGCCCAGGTGTTGTCCAGCATGCTGATCACGCCATGGTCGCGCGCGATCCGCGCCAGTGCCGGCACATCGGCCACGCCAATGGTCAGGCTGCCCGGATTTTCCAGCAACACTGCGCGCGCGCGCGGGCAGATCGCGGCGGCAAACGTGGCGGGGTCGGCGGGGTCGAACCAGCGCGTTTCCACGCCAAAATCGTGCAGCAGGCCGCGCGCCATCACCCGGCTGGGTTCATAGGCATGATCGGTCATCAGCAACACGTCACCGGGGCGCAATACCGTAAGCAGCGCGCCGGCGATCGCCGCCACCCCCGACGGGTAAAGCACCGTGCCCGCCGCGCCTGGCTCCAGCGCGGTCAGCGCGTCGGCCAGCGCCCATTGCGTCGGGCTGCCGCGCCGGCCGTAATAGAACAGCCCGTCATGGTTGGCAGGGTGCGCACGCAGCGCCGCCATATCGGGATACAGATGCGTGCTGGCGCGCCACACCGGCGGGCTGACCACCGCGCCGGGGTGCGCGGGGGTGCCGGTCCATTCGTCACGCCGCCCGGCAGCGGTCAACTGCGTGCCCGGGCCGAAGGTGCTGTGGTCACTGCCGCTCATCCTGGTTGGGAAAGCAGGATTTGCGGGCAAAGACAACCGCGTTGGTGCCGAAATTGCCGGCCCCGCGCCGCAATTTCGATCTTGTCAGGCGCGCGCCGACGCCAGATCGATCACGAAGCGGTAGCGCACGTGCTTGTTTTCAACCCGCAGATAGGCCGCGTCGATCTGATTGGGGCGGATCAATTCTATTTCCGGGTGGATTGCGTTGGTGCAGCAATAATCGACCAGTTCCTGGGTTTCGGGCATGCCGCCGATGCACGATGCGACCAGCGATCGGCGCTGATTCCACAAACCGGCACCCGTCACCCCGCCGATGGTGCCGGGCGCGCCGACATTCACAAACGTGCCGTCCCGCCGGATCAGCGGCAGGAACGGAGCCAGATCAAATGGCGACGGGATCGTCGAGAGCAGGAAATCAAACCGGTTGGCCATGTCCTGCGCGTGCGGGATGGGCAGGCTGGCTGCCGGTTGCCAGACCACGACGTCGTGCGCGCCCATCGCATAGGCGTCATTGGCCTTGTCGGCGCTGGTGGTGAACACGGTCGCCTCTGCGCCGCGATGGACCGCCAGTTTCAACGCCATATGGCCCAGCCCGCCCAGCCCGATGACCGCGAAGCGTTGCCCTGACCCCAGGCGCCAATGCTGCATGGGGGAAAAGGTGGTCACGCCCGAACACAGCAGCGGGGCGGTCCTGGCCAGATCGGCATCCTTGGGCACTTTGACCACAAACCGTTCGCGCACCACGATCCGTTCGGAATAACCGCCCAGCGTGGGGCCGGCGCCGCGCGGGTCGGGCGAGGCATACGTAAGCGTGGCACCGGCTGTGCAATATTGTTCCAGGCCCGCGTTGCAATTGTCGCAAGCCCCGCAACTGTCGACCATGCAACCAACCCCGGCGAAGTCGCCCGGCACAAACCGCGTGACAGCATGACCGACGGCGGTGACCCGCCCGACAAATTCGTGGCCGGGCACCATTGGAAAGGGCTGTTCGCCCCATTCACCGCGGATCATGTGGATGTCGCTGTGGCACACGCCGCAATACAGCACGTCGATGGCGACATCGTCGGGCAGTAGCGCGCGCCGTTCAATGGTCATCGCGCCGATCGGGCCGTTGCTGTGAATCGCACCATAGGCGCGGGTGTGGGCGCTGTGCGTCGGATCGATCAGGGCTGGATCAACAGGTGCCGGATCAGCATGCGCGAGGTCGGTTTGCGCAGCGTCGGCATATTTGCCCGGGAAAAGGGTGTCGGACACGCTGGTTCTCCATGGATGTTGGCGGGCCGGGGCGGGATCGGGTGAACACGCCGGGCTTGTGACCGGATGCACCCGCCTGGCCGGGTTCAATACCATCGGAAATTACCCAACGCCGTCCGCTGGAGGCAGGTGATCGCGCAACAGGCGCGCGATTCAGGCGGCCTGGGTAAGTTCCGGGGCTGGACGGGTGCGCCGAAAAACGGTCGCAATATTGGCGCTGGTCAATGCGCACGGTCCAGCTTTGCAAGAGTGTGATCGTCATGGGGTTTGGAACGATGGATATGATGGACGGGCGCCAGGGTTGGAGCACCGGTTATGGCGGCTATGCCGGGCTGTTCGTGCTGTTGCTGGTGGTGGTCATGGTGCTTGTCCTGCGTCGGCGCGGCCGATGACCTTCGCCACCTATACCTGCCCGATGCACCCGCAGATCCGCCAGGCGGGGCCGGGCAGCTGTCCGATCTGTGGCATGGCGCTGGAACCGGTCGCGGCGCGCGGCGATGCGATGCCGAACGATGAACGTGTCGACATGACGCGGCGTTTCTGGATCGCACTGGTCCTGACCGCGCCGGTGTTCGCCCTGGCCATGGGCGCGCATTTCCCCGGGCTGCATCTGCAGCATCGGGTTGCGCCGGTCGTGTCGATGTGGGTGCAGGCCGCGCTGGCGACGCCGGTGGTGGTGTGGGCGGGGTTGCCGTTTTTTCAACGCGGCTGGGCGTCGGTACGCAACCGGTCGCTCAACATGTTCAGCCTGGTTTCGCTGGGGATCGGCACGGCCTATGGCTATAGCCTGGTCGCCTCGATCATGCCGGGCCTGTTTCCCGCTGCGTTGCGCGACCACGCAGGCATGATCCCGGTCTATTACGAAGCGGCCGCGATGATCACGCTGCTGGTGCTGCTGGGCCAGGTGCTGGAACTGCGCGCGCGCGAACAGACCGGCGGGGCCATTCGCGCGCTGCTGAAACTGGCGCCGATCACCGCGCGCCGGCTGCGCGCTGATGGGCAGGATGAGGACGTGGCGGTCGACCAGGTCAAAGTGGGGGACCGGCTGCGAATCAGACCGGGGGACAGTGTGCCGGTCGATGGCGTGGTGTTGCAGGGCACCAGCGCGGTTGATGAAGCGATGGTCACCGGTGAAGCGCTGCCCGCCGCCAAGGCACCCGATGCGCGGCTGATCGGCGGCACGATCAACGGCACCGGCAGTCTGGTGATGCGCGCCGATCGCGTGGGCGCCGATACCACGCTGGCGCGGATCGTGCAGATGGTGGCCGATGCCCAGCGGTCGCGCGCGCCCATTCAGCGGCTGGCGGACCAGGTGTCAGGCTGGTTCGTGCCGGTGGTCATTGTCTGTGCGGGCGTGGCGTTTGCGGCGTGGATGGTGTTCGGCCCCCCGCCGGCGTTCGGCTTTGCGCTGAATGCGGCGGTGTCGGTGCTGATCATCGCCTGTCCCTGTGCGCTGGGGTTGGCGACGCCGATGTCGATCATGGTCGGTGTGGGGAAGGGGGCCACCGCGGGTGTGCTGATCCGGAATGCCGAGGCGCTGGAACGGTTTGAGCAGGTCGATACGCTGGTCGTCGACAAGACCGGCACGTTGACCGAGGGCAAGCCGCGCGTAACAGCGGTGGTGCCGGTCAACGGCTTTGACGAAGTGGCTGTGATCGGGCTGTCGGCCAGCCTGGAACGATCGAGCGAACATCCGCTGGCGGCTGCGCTGGTGGCCTGTGCACAGGAGCGCGGGCTTGGGCTCGGCGATGTCGCAGGGTTTGTGTCGGTTACCGGCAAGGGGGTAACCGGCGCTATCGGCGGCCAGCCGGTCGCGGTCGGCAATGCCGCGCTGCTGAACGATGCCGGCATTGTCGTCACCGCGCTTGACCCGCAGGCCGACGTATTGCGCGGGCAGGCGGCAACGGTCAGCTATGTCGCGATCGACGGAAAACTGGCCGGGATCATCGCCGTGGCCGACCCGATCAAACCCACCACCAGGGCTGCGCTCGACAGCCTGCGGGCGGCCGGCCTGCGTATCGTCATGCTGACCGGCGACAACCGCAGGACCGCGCAGGCAGTGGCAGACCAGCTTGGCATTGCGGAGGTCGAGGCCGGGGTATTGCCCGAACAAAAACATGCCATCGTGCATCGGCTGAAATCCGAAGGCCGGATCGTGGCGATGGCGGGCGACGGCGTGAACGATGCGCCCGCACTGGCCGAGGCCGATGTCGGCATCGCCATGGGCACCGGCACCGACGTGGCCATCCACAGCGCGGGCGTCACGCTGGTCAAGGGCGATCTGGCGGGTATTGCCCGTGCGCGGGCGTTGAGCCACGCCACCATGCGCAACATCCGCGAAAACCTGGTGCTGGCGTTTGTTTACAACGCGCTTGGCGTGCCGATCGCCGCGGGCGTGCTGTACCCCAGGTTCGGCATCCTGCTGAGCCCGGTGGTAGCCGCCGCCGCGATGAGTTTGAGCTCGGTTTCGGTCATCGGCAACGCGCTGCGGTTGCGGCTGGCGAAGCTGTAGGGCCTGGTCGGCGGTCTATCGCGCGGCGCCGGTTTCCACTGGCAGGGCCGGGTCGGCGCCCCATTCGGACCAGCTGCCATCGTAAAGTGCGAAGTCTTCCTTGCCCAGCAGGTGCGCGGCGAACAGCACGACATTGGCGGTCATGCCTGATCCGCAGCTGGCGATCATCGGCCGGGCCAGATCAACCCCGGCGGCGACGAAGGCGGCGCGCAGGTCTTCGGGTTTTTTCCAGGTGCCATCGGCGGCGAACAGGCTGGCATAGGGCAGGTTGCGGGCGCCGGGGATGTGGCCGGATGACAGGCCGGGGCGGACCTCGGGCACTTCGCCGGTAAAGCGCGCAGGCCCGCGCGCATCGACCAGTTGTTCGGCCTGGCTGGTCAGGTTGGCCAGCACTTGCGCCTTGCTGCGCACCTGGCGGTCGTCGCTCCACACCGTGAAATGGCGGTGGCGCAGCTGTTCGCGGCCCTGGACGCAGGGGCGGCCTTCGGCCTTCCACTTGGCGATTCCGCCATCGAGCAGCGCGACATTCTGTGCGCCGAACATCATCAGCATGAACCAGGCGCGGGTGGATGAATGGATCGGGCTGTCGTCATAGAGCACGATGCGGCTGCCATCACCCAGCCCCAGGCTTTGCATGCGGCTGGCAAATTTCTCGGCCGAGGGCAGCGTGTTGGCGACCGGTGCGGCAGGATCGACCAGATCATCCAGGTTCATGAACACCGCGCCGGGGATGTGGCAGGCGTCGTATTCGCGGGCGCCATCGCGGCCGTGTTCGGGCAGGAATGCCGAGGCATCGACCACGCGCAAGTCGCTGGCGCCGATTTCGTCGGCAAGCCAGCGGGTGGTAACCAGCGATTCCATCGGTCATGCGCTCCTGCCAGATGCGACCTGCCGTTGCGGCGCGGCGTTTCTTAACCGTTTAAACAACCGTACAGCAACCGTCGAGGACGTTTCACGGGATCTGTTTCACGGGACCAGTTTCCCTCAACGGCGCTTGCTCAGTGCTGAACGGCAGGGCATGGCGCGGCGATTGAAAGGATATGTCATGGTCGATGTGAAACCGATGTACCTGGGCCAGTCGAGCGATCTGCCCACCTCGCCAGAGGCGGCGGTGCTGGACTATGTGCCCAATCCGCGCGCCGGATCGCTGTTCATGGTGCGCTTTGCCGCGCCCGAGTTTACCTCGCTGTGCCCGGTGACCGGGCAGCCCGATTTCGCGCATCTGGTGATCGATTATGCGCCGGGCGAAACCATCGTCGAATCCAAATCGCTGAAACTGTTTCTGGGATCGTTCCGCAACCATGCCGGGTTTCACGAGGATGTGACGGTGGGCATCGGCCAGCGGCTGTTTGCCGAAATGGCGCCGCGCTGGCTGCGCATCGGCGGGTACTGGTACCCGCGCGGCGGTATTCCGATCGATGTGTTCTGGCAATCGGGTGCGGCGCCCGATGGGCTGTGGGTGCCCGACCAGGGTGTCGCGGGGTATCGCGGGCGCGGGTGAGCCTTTTTCCTCCCCGAACCGGGGAGGATTTTACAGGGCTTTGCCGTCTTCGGATTCGGCTTTGAGTTGGGCCAGAAACGCGCGTGCTTCGGCCAGCAGTGCGGGCATGCGGGCGCGGGCGGCGGGGGATTGTACGCCGGCGGGCACGTCTTTCAGGTTGGCTTCGATCGTGGCCACGGCGGCGGGCAGGTCGGCGGCGGCGAACGGGTCGGGGGTTGCTGCCGGTGGATCGCCATGTTCGGTGGTGGCGATGATCCGCGCGACGCCGATCGCGCCCAGCCAGTCCAGCGCATCGGCATCGTGGATATAGATCGCCTCTGGCAAAGTGGCCTTGCGATAGAACATGTGGGTGCGCGTTGCCTCACGCACCGCGTCCAGCTTGGCCGCCGGAAAGCCCAGCGCGGTCAGCACGTCGCCCAGTTTGGCCGCGCCGACATCGGAATGGTCGTGGTTCAGGTCCTTGTCCTCCCACGGTTCGAACCCGGCGATATCGTGGATATAGGCGGCGGCGAACAGCACATCATCATCGACCGCGACATGGTCGGCGCGGGCCAGATCGCGCGCGACGACATAATCGCGGCGGCTGTGCTGCCAGCCCCAGGCGGGATGGCGGAAATGGTGCGCGGCAAATGCCTCCAGACTGGCGCGCCAGCCGGGCGGCGGGGGTGAATCGGCGCGTGCGGTGCCGGCTGTCAGCATCATTCCGACGGCACCCGTGATCGCGGCCAGACGATTGAATTTCCCACGCATTGTTATCGCACTCCCCATCGCGGATATAACGGAATGACCCGGCCGCGGCCCGGCTGTCAAGCATGCCGGCGGGGCAAGCAGGGCAGGGATGACAGGATTGGCCCGACGCGCTAACCGCAACGCCACCAGTCCGGGCTTTGCGGGGATCGTGCGCATGCATTTTGATTTTTCAGCCATGCCGGCCGGTGACCGTTACCGCCTGATGGCCGCGGCGATCACCCCGCGCCCGATCGCCTGGGTCACCAGCCAGTCGGCAGCGGGCGCGCGCAATGCCGCGCCCTACAGCTTTTTCAACATGATGGGGGCCGATCCGCCGATCGTGGCGATCGGCATGATGCGGCGCGGCGATGGCACGCATAAGGACAGCGCCGCCAACGTGCTGGAAACGCGCGAATTCGTGGTCAATCTGGTGGGCGAACCCAATGCCGCGGCGATGAACCTGACCAGCATCGATGCGCCGCCGGGGACGGATGAAATCGCGCTGGCGCAGTTGGCCATCGCCGAATCATTGGCCGTGGCGCCGCCGCGTATTGCCAGCGCCCCGGTGGCGATGGAATGCCGCGTCTACCAGGCGATCGAAATCGGCACGACCACGCTGGTGATCGGCCAGGTGCTGTATTTTCATGTGCAGGACCGGTTCTATGATCCGGCGCGGCGTCGCATCGATACCCCGGCGATGCAGCTGATCGGGCGGGTGCACGGCGCGTCCAGCTACGCGCGCGCCACCGATCTGTTTGATCTGCAGCGGCCGAACTGGGCGGATTACGACCCTGCCGGATAATTTGCCCCGCGACCACGGCGCGCAAATATCGTTCGGCGAATGGTGGTTTGACGAAATTAGGGCATAGCCATCGGGCGCCAATTTGCGCATGAAGCGTTGCATGACCACAACCACGCTCACCCCGCCCGCCGTTGCGCCCAATTCACCCGAAGCGCGCGACATCCAGTTCCATTTGCACAGCTATACCAATGCGCGCCTGCACGAAAAGGTCGGGCCGCTGGTGATCGAAGGTGGCGATGGCATCTATGTCATCGACGGCGAAGGACGCCGGTATATTGAAGCGATGTCCGGGCTGTGGAGCGTCGGGGTTGGCTTTAGCGATCAACGGCTGGTCGCGGCGGCGACCGAGCAGATGAAAAAGCTGCCGTTTTATCATACGTTTACTCACAAGACCCATGGGCCGGCGATCGATCTGGCGGAAAAGCTGGTGACGATGGCGTCGCCGCTGACCCCCGGCGGCATGAGCAAGGCGTTTTTCTGCAATTCCGGGTCCGAAGCCAACGACAGCGCGATCAAGCTGATCTGGTATCGGTCGAACGCGCTGGGCAAGCCGGAAAAGAAAAAGCTGATTTCGCGGATGAAGGGCTATCACGGTGTCACGCTGGCCGCGGCCAGCCTGACCGGCCTGCCCAACAACCACCGGTCGTTCGATCTGCCGATGGCCGGCGTGCTGCACACCGGATCGCCGCATTACTGGCGCGACGGTTTGCCGGGGGAAAGCGAAGAGGCGTTTGCGACTCGCCGCGCCGAAGAGCTTGACGCGATGATCCAGGCCGAAGGGCCCGACACCATCGCCGCGTTCTGGGCCGAACCGGTGATGGGCGCGGGCGGGGTGATCGTGCCGCCGGCGACCTATTGGGAAAAAATCCAGGCGGTGCTGGCCAAATACGATATCCTGTTTGTGGCGGACGAGGTGATCAACGGCTTTGGCCGCACCGGCAACATGTTTGCCTGCGAAACCTACAACATCCAGCCCGATATCCTGATCGTGTCGAAACAGCTGTCATCATCGTACATGCCGATCGCGGCGCTGATCGCCAACGAACGCGTGCTGGGCCCGGTGATGGATGAATCCGCGCGGATCGGCACGCTGGGCCATGGTTATACCGCCGGCGGGCATCCGGTGGCGACCGCGGTCAGCCTGGAAAACCTGCGCATTATCGAAGAAGAGGGCCTGGTTGCCAATTGCGTGGTGCAGGGCGCGCGGCTGCGCGCCGGCCTGGCCGCGCTGGCCGATCATCCGCTGGTGGGCGAAGTGCGCGGCGTGGGCATGATCGCGGCGGTCGAACTGGTGACCGACAAGGCGGCCAAACGCGGGTTGGAGGCGCCGGGCCAGCTGGGCAATATGGTCAACAAGGCGATCCAGGAAAACGGCATGATCTGCCGGTCGATCGGCGATGCCATTGCGTTCTGCCCGCCGATGATCATCACTGCCGACCAGATTGATGATATGCTGGCGATATTCCGCAAATCGCTGGATCAGGTTGCCGCTGATCTGGGGTTGTAAGCTTTTTGAAAGTGCCACCCACCACCCCGCACCCCCGGCCCAACCGCCCATTTATGGTACCCTGTGGGCGGTTGGGCC
>NZ_JBBATI010000053.1:0-16707 GCF_040398825.1 Novosphingobium sp. | reverse complement strand
GAGCATCTCGTTTACACCGAGAGGGTCAGCGGTTCGAGCCCGTTACCGCCCACCACGCCATATCCTGTTGCCCGACGCGGTTGACCGGGGGCGCATGGTTCAAAGCTTCAGTTTCAGGTTGAGCTTGAAATGAAGCTGGTTGCGCGACGCCGCGCTGGTCGAATTCAGCCCGAAATCATAGCCAAGGTCGGATACCAGCGACACGTTGCGGTCGATCAGGTTCAGCTGCATCAGCGGCCCGGCGATACCATCGTGGCCCAGCATGGGCGCCGACAAGGTGCCCAGTGATCCGCGCGCAGTCACGCCCAGCTGCATGGCCGGGGCCACGCTGACCAGCGCGTGGCTGTCAAAGCTCATCGCCGTCGCATCGGGGCCAAACAGCCGGCGATGCGCGGCCAGGTTGAAATCGGCATCAACGATGTCGCCGGCATGGCGCACGTGGATATCGGTATTCATCGCCCCGGATTCGACCAGCCGCGGGCTGATACTGACCGCCACGCCTTCGCGCGAACCAAAGGTCGGATTGGCCAGCGCGGTCAGATTGCCGGCACTGGCAACATTGCCAGGCGGTTTCGCACGAAATGGATCGACCGGTTCCGGTGGCCGCGCAGGTGCAGCATCGCCCGCCACGCGTGTCACATTACCGACTGATTGCAGCAGATTGGCGGTCAGCGTGGCTTCGAACGTCTGGCTGTCGGCAGCAAACAGGCCACGCGCGGCGTCATCCAGGTCGGGCAGCGGTGCAAACACTATCGGGATCGCGACGATGGCCGTCTCTGTCGGTGCGCCGCTGTCGGTGGTCACCTCCGCCGGCGGTACGGTCAGCGCCACCGGCCCTTGCGCAAGGGCCGGACACGGCACCCCACCGATCCCGACGGCACCAAGCACGCCGGCCGCCAGGGCAAGCGCCCGCAACGGTCGTCGGGTGTGGCAATCGTCGTGCTCCTGGTCGGACATGGCGGCGAAAAACTTTGCAAGGCGGTCGGCGGGGCAATGACACGGGGTTTTGGCTGCTGCATCCGGCGGTCCGGCCAAGACCCGGACCACCGGCAACGTGCGCGATAACCGCATGCTTTCCCGCTATTTACGCCATGTCAGGCGGCTGCGCCAGCCTCGTCCGGCGCGAATACGTCTGTCCTGCCGGTGCCGCCAATCGCGCGAAACACCACCACGATCACCATGTTGGCATCGTCGATGGCTGGTGGCGGCGGCAACAGCACAAATCCGCCAGCTTCGGGGCAATGCCACAGCCGGTCGGTCAGTGGGACAATGCCTTCAAACTGCGGCACGACCGCAACCTGGCGGGTGTGGGTGTCATGCCGGTTGTCGAGGTATTCACGTGCCGGCAGCGCCGTGATCGAATGGACCTCCACAAACGGGGCCAGATTGCCGAATGGGATTGCCGCGACAAACCGGCTGGCCCCGACCGGAATGCACAGCGCGCTATACCCGTCATGCGTCGGCCGGATCGGCAGATCGATCCGCGTGGAACGGTGGTTGTCGCTCAGGATCACCGCCAGCGTCCCGCCATCGTCGGCAAAGTCGGCGGCGGTCAACGGCATGGGGAACAGCGCCGTGGCAAAATGGGTCAGCCGGGTGGCAAACCCCCGTTCCGCCAATTCTGCCGGCAGGAACATGCGGCGTACGCCCTTTTGATAAAACAGCCCCTGTTGCAACAATCCTTCATGCGCGATCGCGGGGTCAAACAGCGCCAGCGTTTCCGCCGTGCCCAGATTGACGTCATGTTCAAACGCGGCGACCACGGCCAGCTCTTCGCGCTGCGGCAGAAACATCAGCCGCATCAGCGTCGCCGCATTGGCAGCGCGCCACAGGTTGATTGCTTCGGCACGGGCCACGGTGTCGCCGCCACTGCGCCGGATATGCGCCAGCGCCGCATCGCCAAATGCCAGGCAGCCCTGCTGCACGGTTTCGCGCACTGTGCTTTGCCGTTTGCCGATGTCATTGCTGCTGCGCACCGGCGTCCCGTCATCGGCATAATCGATCACCGATCCGCAGGCCATCGTCGCCAGCTGTTCGATCAGCGCCACATTGGTGGTCATCGCGTTCAGCGTGGCAGGGTCATAGTGCTGCTCATCCAGATAGCCGGCCTTGTCGCACCCGGATTGCACCATTTCGCGCAGTATCAGGTACCGCCCGGCGACATGTACCTTCAACGCGCGCTGCAACAACGGGTCGATCAGCGATTGCACCGATCCGTTGTACCCCAGATCGACCAGCATCAGCGTATCGCCGGGCGCAGGGTTTACGCTGTTGCGCACATGCGCGACCAGGCGATTGGCCAGCGCTTGTGCAGCCTTGACGATCGGACGCCGGTTTTCCGGCACACGGCACCATTCCACCAGCGCGGTCCAGCCCGGGTCGGCAGTGCGACCCGTGCACAGCGCATCGATTGTCGCGGCGGGCAGACGCAATTGCCGGGCAAGAATGGCCGGATCGATCCCGCGATTGTGCTCCACATGGCGCATGATCGCGGTATCCTGGGCAAAGGTGGCAAAGGTCGCGGTCAACCGGCTGATTTCAATGGCATGGATCGATCGCGCCGCCCCACCGGCCTGGTGCATGCGCATCGGCAGATAACCGTCGCGCATCAGGAACAGCCAATGCACCACGCCACCGCGCGCCTCGTGCAACGCACGCGCCGCTGACCGCAACCATTGGTCAAACCCAAACAGCACTGGTCCCAAAGTGGCATAGCCCAGCTGGAATGCGGGCGGGCGCGCTTGCGCAACCGCCATGGCCAGCGCCGGCCGGTGCGGCTGCGACGCCGGCAGACGCGATCCGCCTTTGCCCTGCAGCAGCGCCGCGACCGCACTTTCCAGCCGCAACTGCTGCGCCGCCTGCGCGGTGAACTGCTTCAGGTGCAGCGTATGCACGCCAAATGGTTTGACCCCGCCAACATCGGCGGCGTGATTGTCGCCAACATGCAGAATCTGGTGCGGCGCCGCTTTCAACCGGGGCAGCACATCGCGGTACAGCCCGGCGGCCTTGGGCTTGCCATAGGTCGATGAACAAAACACCCGGTCGATCAGCGCCGCCACATCGTCGCCAGCTGCCTGCGCGACCAGGTCGTGCAACTGCCGCGGGCCGAGGTACGTGTCGGACACCAGAATGACCTGCAGCCCGCGTCGCTTTGCCTCACGCATCAGCGCGATGGTCGGCGCAAACCCATAACAATGCCGCGCCTCGGCCGCGAGCTCGGCGGCAATCGCCCGCGCGCGATCGGCATCGCGGGCGTGTGGCATGATCGCGCGATAGATTTCGTCGATGCCGATGTCGTGCACCCCGCGCGCGGCATGCGCGGCCTGCCGCGCCTGGCGTTCGCCATGCACGCGCTGATAGGGATTGATGTGGGGCAGCGTCGCAAACAGATCGGTCGGCGCGTGGCAATCGCGCCACAACAGCGTGTCAAAACAATCAAGGCTGAGCACGCGCAGATCGGAAAACCAGTCGAGCACCATTGGCAATTCGTGCGGCAGGCACGCGTCGCGCGGGGGTGTCGGGGCGAGGATCGGCACCTCTGCCGCCATGCGGTTGCGCGGCGGCGACTGGGTCTGGAACGGGGCGTTCATCGGCGGGCCTTTGCTGGCAGGCGGCGGTTGGTGTCGATGGTGCCGCCGGCGGAAACTTAGGCCAATCATGGTAAACGCGCGTCCGCCAGCAGCGCACGCAAAAGTCCTTATGCACCAGCGTCAGGCGGCCTTGTCCGCGCGTCCGGCGCGTTTGCCCGCCGGCATCACCTGTTCAACCGCCGCAGCCAGCGCAGCAGCGGCAACCGCCTGCACCCCTTGGGGCAGGCTGCCGATCTCTGCCGGGCCGGCAATGGCATCGGCACCATAACAGCTGGCCATGTCGATCCAGACTTTGTCGATCCGCTGGCCGCTTGCGGTATCGAAAAATACTGCGACCAGCGGCTGGTCGGGCGCGTCGCGATGCTGGTCGATCACCACCGCCAGACGCCCTGATTGCAAAGCGACCACCGATCCGGTCGGCCAGATGCCGATGGTGGTTTCAAAGGCTGACAGCATTTCGGGGTCATAGGCGCCGTTATCGGCCTTCATCATCCGCAATGCTTCACCGGGGTCCAGCTTTGGCGTATCCGCTGCACCGCTGGCCAGCAGATCAAACGCGTCGCAGATCGCCGCCATCCGGCCCAACCTGCTCAGACGGTTGCCGCCCGTGCCGTGGGGCCATCCGCCACCGTCAAAACGTTCATGGTGTTCCAGGCAGGCGCGCGCGATCGTGTCGGACAACTGGCTGCGCACGATAAAGTCATGTCCCAGTGGAACATGCCGCTGCATCACGTCGGCGGGCAAGCTGCGCCAATCGATATTCTGTTCGTTCGGCAACAGACCCACGCCATTGTCCAGCAACAGCCCGGCCAGGCCGGCGGCATGCAGATCCATCGGTTGCAACCGCAATGTGCGGCCCAGCGCAATCATCAGGGCGCTGGTGGCCAGTGCATGGCGATAGACGTTCTCGTTGTCGCGGCGAAACTGCAGCAGGCCGTTAAAGGCATAAGGGTTGCTTTGCATCGATGTCATGATCGAATCGATCACCGGGCTCACCGATGACAGCGAAATGGTCTTGCCCAGCCGCATTTCCAGAAACACATGCGCCACCACTTTCAGCCCGCGTTCGGCAACGCTCTGCGCCTTGCCAAAGCCGCGCGCGACTTCGGCCGGCGGGGCCGACAACACCCTCGCCACCATGCTGGCCGGCGGCGGTGGCGGCGGGGCGGGCAGGGGCAGCGGCGCGGTCAGCGCGGCCCGGCGCTGCGGCGGCACGGGGCCTGCCGGCATGCGGCGCGGTTCGCGTTCGGCGCCACTGGCGGGCGCGGCCGCATCGGGGTCAATCCCGCGTTCGGTGTCGATAATCACCCCGGGCACATCACTGGTGCGCAACTGTTCCAGCTGATCCGGATCGGTCAGCAAAAACCGCGCGCGCCAGAACGGATGGCTGAACCAGTTCCCTTCCAGCTTGTGGATGTACATGCCCAGGACGACATCGGATGGATCGATCCGTTTGTGCATGGTTGATCTGGCCTGACTATACCGGTCTTGGGTTGGGTGGTCGCGTGGCGCCGGCAGCATTCCGACACCCCGGACACTATGCAGGGCGGGTGAATTCCGCTTCATCGCCACATCGGTATTAGCCCGTATCAGGCTGCCGGTTGTCCGCGCCACCCGCGCAAAAACTGCCCCGAAATCCCCGTGGTCGCAATCACGATCCCGCCCAGGATCATCATCGCGCCAAACGCAAAACCGGCGTCGATGCGGTCACCCAGCAACACGATCCCGGCCGCCACGCCAAACACCGGGGTCATGAAACTCAACACCCCCAGCCGCGCCGCACTGTATTGCCGCAACAGTGAAAACCACGCCAGATAGCTGCCGAATGCCACCACCATGATCAGCCACAGCAGCGCCAGCACCAGCGTCGCGTTCGGTCGCACCGTGGTTTCACCCAGCGCTACGGCCATTGCCGTCGTACCGATCGCCGCCCCCGCCAGCTGGTAAAACAGCGTGATCGTCGCCGGTGCGTTGGCCAGCCGTGACCCGCGCAACACCACCGCGGTGGTCGCCCACGATACCGCCGCGGCCAATGCCAGCAGGTCGCCCAGCCGCATCGCCGGAAACTGCGCGGTGTCACTGCGCCCCAGAAAGGTCACCGCCACCCCGGCAAACGCCAGCGCCACCCCCAGCCATTGCCCGGCGTTCAGCCGTTCATCGCGACGCATCAGCCCCAGCACAAGCGCCATCATCACCGGCGCAGAATAGAGGTAAACCGTAACGTGTGAGGCACTGGTAAAGCGCAAGGCTTCCCCCGCGAACACGAATTCCAGGCCAAAAAACACGCCCACCAGCATTCCCGGCAGCCATGTTTCGCGCGACAGCCAGCGTGTTTCACCCCGGGCCCAGGCGACAATCAGCGTCGCCACCGCGGCCACCGCCGACCGCAGCCCCAACTGCAGCGTCGGGCTCATCTGCGCAGCGGCGATTTTGACCACCGTCTGCTGGGTGCCCCATATCACGCACAGCATGACCATGATCACCACGGCGCGCCGGTCGATAGGTTTGCGGTCGTCTGGCACTGGCTGTGGCATGGGTTCTTTGTCCTGTGGCCCGGCCCGATATCCCGGTTGCAGCCGGGGCGGGGTATAGAATTTTCTTATCCGGTGCAGAACACGCTCGCAGCGGCGCCGTGATGGCCTAAAAGAGCGTGAACCTCGGCCGCACCACCAGGTCGGCCCCAAGCGGACGAACGACGACTATGGCCATGACGATTGAACCGCTGACGCCGGCGATCGGTGCCATTGTATCAGGCATGGATCTGTCGCAACCGCTGGATGACGCTGCCCGCAGCGCGATCATGGCTGCACTGCTGGACCGGCAGGTGATCTTTTTTCGCGATCAGACCCTGACCGAAACGCAGCAGCGCGATCTTGCCGCCGGGTTTGGCCCGCTGCATATCCACCCGATCTACCCGCGGTCGGCCGACGTGCCCGAAATCATGCTGCTCGATACCGCACTCAATGACTTGCGCGATAACGCGCTGTGGCACAGCGATATCAGCTTTTCCGAAACGCCCTCGCTTGGCGCGGTGCTGCTGGCGCGCAAGATTCCACCGCTGGGTGGTGATACGCTGTGGGCCAGCGCCAGCGCCGCCTATGACGCGCTGCCGGCCGCGCTGCAGGACTATCTCGGCACCCTGTCGGCCATCCATGATCTGGCCAAATCGTTTCCGGCCGACCGCTTCGGCGCCGATCCGCAGGCCAGCGAACAGCTGGAACGGGCCAAGCGCAACAACCCCCCGGTGGTTCACCCGGTCATCCGCACGCACCCCCAAACGGGCAAAAAGGCGATCTATGTCAGCGAAGGGTTCACCACCGGCATTGTCGGCATGGACCCGACGATGGCCGAACCGCTGCTGGCGATGCTCTATGCCCACATTACCCGGCCGGAATTTACCGTGCGCTGGAAATGGCGCGTCGGCGATGTGGCCATCTGGGACAACCGCCCCACCCAGCATTATGCCGTGTATGACTATGGTGACGGCCACCGCGTCATGAACCGCGCGACCATCATCGGCGATCGGCCGGTCTGACCCACATCGCGTGAACCATCCGGGGCGGCGCACTGGCCGCCCCGCACAGCGATCAGATCGGAAAATGCCCGGGCTGGGTTTCCACCGTGATCCAGCGCAATTCGGTAAAGCTGTCGATCCCCGCCTTGCCGCCAAACCGGCCATAGCCCGATGCGCCAACGCCGCCGAATGGCATCTGCGCTTCGTCATGCACGGTCGGTCCATTAACATGGCAGATGCCCGACCGGATCTGGCGCGCCACGCCCAACCCGCGCGCGATATCGCGCGTGAACACCGCAGCAGACAGGCCATATTCGCTGTCATTGGCCAATGCCACGGCGTGCGCCTCATCACGCGCGCGCACAATCCCGACCACCGGCCCAAAGCTTTCATCGCGAAACAGTTTCATCGCCGGGGTCACGCCATCAACCACGTGCGCGGGCATCAGCACGCTGCCGATCGTGTCGCCGCCGGTCAGCAGCGTGGCCCCGTGCGCCAGCGCATCGTCGATCAACGCGTGGCAATGCGCCACGGTTTTGGCGTCGACCACCGCGCCCAGCGGCGTGGTGCCGGCGCGCGGGTCGCCCACCGCCATCGTCGCCACTTTTGCGCGAAACTTTTCGGCAAAGGCGTCGGCCACCGCGTCGACCACGATAATCCGTTCGGTCGACATGCAGATCTGCCCCTGGTTCATGAACGCGCCAAACGCCGCGGCTTTCACCGCTTCATCCAGATCGGCGTCCTCCAGCACCAGCAGCGGCGCCTTGCCCCCCAGTTCCAGCAGGCAGGGTTTCAGATGTTGCGCGGCGCGCGTGGCGATGATCCGGCCGACCGCAGTCGATCCGGTAAAGTTGATGCGCCGCACTTCCGGCGCATCGATCAGTGCGCTGACGACGGCGGCGGCATCGGCCGGGGCATTGGTCACCACCTGCACTACGCCCTCGGGAAAGCCGGCCTCGGCAAACGCCTCGATAATCAGCGCATGGGTGCGCGGGCAGGATTCGCTGGCCTTCAGGATCACCGCATTGCCGCATGCCAGCGGCACCGCGATCGCGCGCACACCCAGGATGATCGGCGCGTTCCACGGCGCAATGCCCAGGATCACGCCAACCGGTTCGCGTGATGCCATCGACAGGCAGCCCGGCTTGTCCGACGGGATCACTTCGCCGGCAATCTGCGTGGTCAGCGCTGCCGCTTCACGCACGATCCCGGCGGCCAGCGCCAGGTTGAACATTGCCCAGCCCGCCGTCGCGCCGATTTCGCCCATCATCGCGGCAACAAAATCGTCCTTGCGCGCCTCCAGCGCAGCGGCGGCGCGGGTCAGCACCGCGCGTCGCGCATTCGGCCCCATCGCCCCCCACGCGGGCTGGGCGGCAGCGGCGCGTGCGGCAATCGCGGCCATATCGGCGGCCTGCATGGCCGGCGCGGTTGAGGCGATGGCCCCGGTAATCGGGTCCAGACGGTTGAAATCCATGGCCACCACTCTCCTGCATAGGGGGACACCGGCCCAGGGCGCCGGAGTCCGCTGATTGATATGTGATATAGCGTAAATGGTCAGACCGCAATTGCTCGGCAGATGAACAATCGCTTCACCACTCCGTTTCATCGCCGTTCATATTCGAAGGTCTATTTCTGAACTCAAGCAGACGAATCGCTGACGGAACACATTCAACCCCGGCCACGATCAACACCCCGGCTGATAAGGAGCCAGACCATGACGACGATCTTCAAAAAGGCCATGCTCGGTACCGCACTTGCCGCCACCGCCGCTATCGGCGTAGTGGCCAGCGCCACCCCCGCTGCGGCCCACGAATGGGGCGAACGTCGCCACGGTGGTGATGGCGCGGCTATTGCGGTCGGCGCCGGCCTGCTGGGGCTGGTGATTGGTGCGGCCATCGCGTCCGATCACCATGACCGCCGCGCCTATGTCAACGAAGACGCCTGCTATGACGCCTATCCGGGCTATGACGGCTATTGCTACCCGGCCTCGTACTACACCAGCAACGGCTGGGGCTGGCGCGAAGGCGCATGGTGGTACGGCGGCACACGCTATGCCCGCCCATTTGTGGTCGGTGGCTATCGCGGCGGTTACACGCAATATCGCGGATACCAGGGTGGTGGCTATTACGGCGGCGACAACCGGCGCGGCTATGAGCACGACGGTGACCGTCGCGGCAATTGGGGCGACGACCGTGGCTACCAGGGCGGCGATCGCGGCTATCAGGGTGGTGACCGTGGCAACTGGGGTGGCAACCGCGGCTACCAGGGTGGCGATCAGGGCCGCGGTGGCAACGGCTGGGGTGGTGGCGATCGTGGCGGCGACCACGACCACCGCTGATAACCCATAACCGCCATCATTTCCGGGGCCGGTTGGCTTGCTTCATCGCAAGCGGACCGGCCCCGGCCTGTTTGGTACCACCCGATCCCGCGCGTCTCTTCAGGCCGACTCAGCCATGGCCGCATAAAGGCCAAAGGGGTCGATCACCGCGCGGCCCAGCGCGGCTTCGAACGCAACCTGTGATGATGCACCGGCATAATCATGCCGCGCTTCACCGGCCAGGTTCGACTGAAAAATCCCCGCCGCGCTGACCGGCAGAAAATCCTCATAAGTCACCGGCTCACCCCCGCGCAGATAGATCAGCCCTTCGCGCGCCAGCGTGGCAACATCGTCGGGGAACGCGGCAAAGCACGCGCGCAGCCGATCCGCATAGGCCACCGCCGGATCGCCACCCTGCGCCTCGGCCAGCAACCGGTCATACAGCGCGCGCCCCTTGGGGGTCAGCGCGGCGCCGCGCTGTTCGATCTCGCCAAACCGCGCGGTGTGGCGGCCGGAATCGGCACCGGTCTGGTCGGCAAACCGCACTTCCTCGGTCAGCGCCTTGAAACTGGTCTGGCGCAACAAGATCGGCACCGCGCGGGTCGGCGGCCCTTCGATCTGGTCCTTGGCATCGATCCCGCGCGCCAGCATTTCCGCCTGCGCCGCATCGATATCCAGCGTGCGCGGGGTCAGGTGATTGATATGCGGTCCTTTAAACGCGACAATATCGGCAATCAACCGGTGCTGCGTGGCCAGCCGCTGATACGTAGCCTGATCAACCGTCGCATCGTGGTGCCACCGAAACGTTTCGAGCAGGGCCGCAACAAATGCATCAGCCTCGGCATCATTCAGCCCGCCATTGCGTTCATCACGCAAAATCAGATCGAGCGCCGCGTCGCTAAAAATCTGCCGCCGCGCCAGAATTGCGCCAATTTCGGCGCGCAAGGCATCGTCATCGATCAATTCGTGGCGCAACAGCGAACAGAACACACGGAACGGATTGGCCGCCAGCGCCGCCTCGGTCACGGGGCGAAACGCGGTCGAATGCACCGGCACGCCTGCGGGCGCCAGATCGTAATAGCCGACCGGCGCCATCCCCATCACGGCAAAGGCGCGCGCCATCGTCGCCAGTTCCTGTGCAGTCCCCAGCCGGATCGCGCCATGCCGCTCCACCCGCAGCCGTTCCACCCCCAGCCGCGCCTGCACCGGTGCGCCGGCTTGCTCCACCACGCCCGCATTCACATCGGCCACGATGGCCAGCAAATCGGCATAAAGCGGCACTTCTGCGCGATACATGTCGGACAGCGCGGCGGCGAACCGGGCGCGGATCACATCAGGTTCAACAAACACGGCGGTTTCGGCAACGGCAGGCATCACGATCAGTCCCTGGCTGGAAATTGCGCCCGGATTGCGCGGGGCGGTGGTTGGCACTGTCTAAACAGACTCTCCGCCCTTTGCCAGATCGCGCCGTGGCATGGTAGGGGCAGCGCCAGCGACAATACGGGATGATGATGGTATGGCTGACATGTTGCAATCGATCGATCCGGCCAGCGGCGCTGTCGTGTGGCAGGGCGCTGTTGCCGATCACGCGGCCTGCGCCGATGCGATTGCCCGCGCCCGTGCTGCGGCGCCCGGCTGGGCACGGCGGCAGCTCGACGAACGCGTTGCCCTCGCGCGCGCCTATGCCGCGGTGCTCGATTCCCGGCGTGAGGATCTGGCCCGGCTGATTTCGCACGAAACGGGCAAGCTGCTGTGGGAAACCCGTACCGAAATCGCCGCGATGATCGGCAAAGTCGAAATTTCGATCCGCGCCCAGGCCGAACGCGCCAGCACCACCGACAGCGCCCAGCCGTTTGGCCGCGCGGTGCTGCGCCATCATCCGCACGGGGTGATGGTGGTGCTGGGGCCTTACAATTTTCCCGGCCACCTGCCCAACGGGCATATCGTGCCGGCGCTGATCGCGGGCAATACCGTGGTGTTCAAACCGTCGGAGCTGACCCCGGCGACCGGCGCGGCCATGGTCGATGCCTGGCACGCTGCGGGGCTGCCCGCCGACGTGCTGCAAGTGGTGCAGGGCGGGCGCGATACCGGCGCGGCACTGATCGATCAGGATATCGATGGCCTGCTGTTTACCGGTTCGGCCACCGCTGGGCGCCATTTTCGCCGTGCGCTGATCGATCGGCCGGGCGTCATGCTGGCGCTGGAACTGGGCGGCAACAATCCGCTGGTGGTGTGGGACAGCGTGACCGATCCCGCCGTGCTGGCCAATCTGGTGGTGCATTCCGCCTTCATCACCACCGGCCAACGCTGTTCTTGCGCGCGCCGCCTGATTGTTCCGGCGGGCACAGAAGGCGATGCGGTGGTCGCGGCGCTGGTTGATCTGGCGGTCCGTCTGCCGATCGGTGCGGGCGAAGACGATGCCTTCATGGGCCCGTTGATCGGCACTGCGGCTGCGGCCGGCGCGCGTGCTGCGCTGGCCGGGCTGGTCGCCGCTGGCTGCACCGTGCTGCTGGATCGCAACCGGGTTGACGGGCGGGGTGACGCCTTCTTCGGCCCGGTCGTGCTGGATGCGACCGGGGTGGCGGTGCCTGATGCAGAAATTTTCGCGCCGGTGCTGACGGTGGTGCGCGTGCCCGATTTCACTGCCGCAATCGCCGCCGCCAATGCCACCGCCTTCGGGCTCAGCGCCGGGCTGCTGTCGGCCGATGCGGCACTGTGGGACCGTTTCGTCGCCGAAATCCGCGCCGGGGTGGTCAACTGGAACCGCCCCACCACCGGCGCCGCCTCTGCTGCGCCGTTCGGGGGCCTGGGCGAATCCGGCAACCATCGGCCCAGCGCCTTTTACGCCGCCGATTATTGCGCCTATCCGGTCGCCAGTTTCGAGGCCGCCGCGCCAGCCCCAGTGCCCATCCCGGGGCTTGGCTGACCCACGTTGTGGCTGGGCTGCAATTTTCCGTGGCGCCCGGCAAATCATGCTGTAACCAAACCCCCGCACGCAACGAAATGAACAGGTCAACAGTGCATGGCGCATGATGACAATCACCTGCGGGCACTGATGCTGGCAGGCCTCGCGGGCGATGGCGCCGCGCACGCGGCATTGTTGCGCGCGTTGCTGCCACCGTTGCGCGGATTTTTTCGCCGTCGGCTTTCGGCCAAAAGTTCGGGCTCACGCGATGATGACATCGAGGATCTGGTGCAGGAAACAATGATTGCCATTCACCAGCGCCGGGCGACGTATGATCCGGACCGCCCCTTTGGCGCGTGGCTGTTCGCGATTGCGCGCTACAAGCTGATCGACCGTTATCGCCGTTCGGGGCGCACCATGCCGCTGGACGATCTGGGCGAGCTGGCCGACGAATTCGACTTCGCACAGGCCAGCGATGCCCGCAGCGACGTTGATCGCCTGCTCGACACCATCCCCGACAAACAGGCCGCCGTGCTGCGCGCCACCCGGATCGAAGGGTTGAGCACTGCCGAAGCCGCCGAACGACTGGGTATCGGCGAATCCGATGTAAAGGTCTCGGCCCATCGCGGCCTGCGTGCGCTGGCCGACCGGGTCAAAGGTGGCTGGCGATGAACAGCGAAGAACTGATCGCGTCGCTGACCAGCGATCTGCGCCCGGTGCCGCGCCATGCGCTGGGCCGGCGGATCGCCTTTGGCATGGTCGCCGGCGGGGTGATCACCCTGGTGGCGGTGGCCTGGTGGCTGGGGTTCCGTCCCGATCTGATGCCGGCGATGCACGGCGCCACGTTCTGGATCAAATGGGCCTATACGCTCAGCCTGGCGGTCTGCGCCACGGCGGCCACTGCCCGGCTGGCACGGCCCGATGGCGGTGTTGGCGGAGCACTGCGGCTGATGCTGGTGCCGGTGCTGGCACTGGCCACCATCGCGGTGGTCGAACTGGCCCAGGCGCCGCGTTCGCACTGGCTGGCGATGTGGCTGGGCGACAGCTGGATGATCTGTTCGCGCAACGTGTTTGTGCTGGCGCTGCCGATTTTTGCCGGGCTGCTGTGGTCGTTCCGCTGGTTTGCACCGACGCGGCTGGGGCTGGCGGGAATGACCGCAGGCATGGCGGCCGGCGCCTGGGGCGCCACGCTCTATTGCCTGCATTGCCCCGAAACATCGGCGCTGTTTGTGCTGACCTGGTATTCGCTGGGCATGGGCGCAGCGGGATTGCTGGGCTGGCTGGTGGGCCCACGCCTGCTGCGCTGGTAGGGTTCAGGCGAACCCGGCCACCAGCGCTTCACCCAGCCAGCGCCCCAGCACCGTTCCGGCACTGGTCACTGCTTCGGCCGGATCGCCACTGCTGGCCATTTCATCACAGATCTGTGCAAAGCTGGCGCCCGCCATCGATCGTTCCACCATCAGCGTCTCGGTCACATCGGCACGGCGCATCACCGGTTCAAACCCCTGGCGCCAGACCATCACCGTGCCGGGCGCATCGCTGATGGTAACGGCGGGCACGGGTTCCCCGGCCGCCAGCGCCAGCCACAGCGCATCGGCGTTCGACCGCAGTGATAACAGCCGCAGCGATGGCACCGGGCGGATCGCCGCATAGTCCCAATCCACCCCGGCCAGCCCGCTGGCATCGATCGGCACCGCATCGGCGGTCACAAACGCATCGCCAACCGCGCGGTCGATCATCGCCAGCTCGGCCACTTCGGGATCATCGCGCCACAACTCGCGCAGCGTCGCATGAAACGTGCTGCCATAGGCATCGATCGTCCAGTCACTGGGCGGATGCGCGTCGATATGGTGCGCGGCGGCGGCCGCAAAGGCATCGTCGCCCAGCCATGCTGCACAGCGCTTGTGCGTTTCGCGCAAGGCCTCAACCAGCGAAACGCGATAGTTGTTCTGATAGACCACGATGGCTGGCCCGACTTGCAGCGTGGCGGCCAAGGCGCGCGCGCGATCATCATCAGGTTCGCGCAACCAGGCGGAAAATTTCTGTTGCAGTTCGGCCAAGGGCAGCACGGCGGTCATGCCACCACCTCTGCCAGCGCCGCCAGCGTGCGCGCCTGGCCCAGTTCGTCGATCAATTCATCCAGATCGGGAATATTGCCATCGCGTTCGATCATCGTCGGCACCGGCCCGGTGCGGCGGATCGTTTCGGCATACAGTGCCCAGACCTGCGGGTCGATCGCTGCATCGTGGGTATCGATCAACCCATGTTCGCCCTGGCTGTGCCCGGCCAGGTGGATCTGGCCCACCGCATCCAGCGGCAGCCCGTTCAGCCAGGCCTGCGGGTCCAGCCCGTGGTTGGTCGCGCTGACATGCACGTTGTTCACATCCAGCAACAACCCGCAACCGGTGCGCCGCACCATCGCGTGCAAAAATTCCCATTCGGGAATGGTGCCGGGAAAGGCGATATAGGTCGATGGATTTTCAAACAGCATCTGCCGGCCCAGGTGGGTCTGCGCCTGATCGATGCCGCGACAAACGGTGTCGAGCGCTTCTTCGGTCAGCGGCACGGGCAACAGATCGTGCGAATTGAACCCGCCGATCCCGGTCCAGCACAAATGGTCGGACACCACTGCCGGCTCGATCCGGTCGACCAGCACCTTCAGCACGTCAAGATAGTCGCGGTTAAGCCCGTCGGCGGAACCCACCGACAGCGACACGCCATGCAGCGCCAGCGGATAATGCCCGCGCGCCCGCATCAGCGTGTCGATCGGCCGCCCGCCGACGCCCATGAAATTTTCGGAGATGACCTCAAAGAAATCGACCGCCGCATCGCCCGCGGTAAAGCTGGCATAATGCGGCCGGCGCATGCCAAGGCCAAATCCAAACAAAGCGTCGGTCATCGTCGGGGCCTTTGGTCGCAAAAACAGGCACGGCCGTGCCATTGCTGGCACGGCCGCTGGGGGGGGTGGGTAACGCTTACTTGGCTTCGGTCAGGCTGCCGCCGTCGGCCATGCACTGTTCCTTGCTTTCGGCCTTGAAACCCTGGCCCTTGCAGGTGTTCTGGCCCTTGCAGCTGTTGTGCGCGGTGGCGCAATCCGATGTGCCCTTGCAGGTGTTGATGCCATAGCAATGCACGGCTTCAGCCGCCTTTGTCGCTTGGGCCATGGCGGGGGCAGGCAGCACGGCCAGCGTGGCGGCCAGCAGCGCGGCCTGGCCAGCGATCGAAAGCATGTTGGGGGTAAAGCGGGAAATGGTCATGGTCATGATGAGAAACTCCAGGTTGTGCCGGGTTGGCATCTGGCATTTCGCCGGATGTCGGCCGGCGGTTACAGCGCAGCAGAAAAATTTGTTGGCCCGAAATAAATTGTCGAGTCCTGCCCGGCAAACGTAACCGGCCGGGCAATGGTGGCGAAATGGCAATGTGAGGCCGGAACGCAGTGTTCGCAGGACTTCATGGCCATTCAATCTTACCCACCCAAAACAGGAGAGCCCTCATGAAAATCGCAGCAACCGCATTTACCTCTGCTTTCGCCGCCAGCCTTGCACTGGGCCTCGCCGCCGGTGCCGCCCATGCCGCCGATGCCAAACCGGCGATGGAAAAGTGCTATGGTATTGCCCATGCCGGGCAGAACGATTGCGCCGCCGGTGCCGGCACCTCGTGCGCTGGCACGCAGAAAACCGATTACCAGGGCAATTCGTGGAAACTGGTCAAGGCCGGCACTTGCGTCACCACCAAGACGCCCCACGGCAACGGCTCGCTCACCCCGCGCTGAACTTGATGATCCGCTGCACCCGGCGCGCGGCCTGATCGCGCGCCAGGTGCAGCCGGCCCCGCGATAAACCTCGCGCAAAGGACCTCTGCCATGATCGATTTCTACAACCGGGCCACGGGCCTGGCCGGCCGGCTGTTGCCTGCGTCGCTGCTGCTGCTGGTAGCGCGGTTTGGCATCGCCGCCATTTTCTTCCTGTCCGGCCGCACCAAAGTGACCGGATTGCTGAACATTACCGACAGCGCCTATTACCTGTTCGAAACCGATTATCGCCTGCCGTTCGTGCCGCCGCATATTGCCGCGCATCTGGCGACGTATTCGGAACATCTGTTTCCGATCCTGCTGGTGCTGGGGCTGGGCACGCGGTTTGCCGCGCTGTCGTTGCTGGGCATGACCACGGTGATCGAAATTTTCGTCTATCCCGATGCCTGGCCAACGCATCTGTCCTGGGCCGGCCTGCTGCTGCCGCTGATTGCCCAGGGCGGCGGCGCGTTGTCGTTCGACCATCTGATCGGCACCCGGATCAGGCAGCGATAACTGGTGAAATTGCGGCGGTGTTATACCAACGAGCGGTGAAGCTGACTCACGGTGGGGATTCCCAAGCGGCTGATT
>NZ_JBBATI010000052.1:0-18634 GCF_040398825.1 Novosphingobium sp. | reverse complement strand
CTTTTGGACGCCGATCACCCCGCTAACCGGGTTCCTTTTGCACGCCGATCCACACGCAATTTGGGGATGCGCAGTTCGACAGTCCCGGCGCGGGTGTGCCAGTCGCGCTCGCGGTGGCCATTGCGCTGGGCAAGCCGCGTCGGCGACTTCTCGCCATAGCCAGCGCCGGTTAGGCCGCCAACTTCGATCTCCATCAGCCGCTCGGCAGCAAACGAGATCATATCGCGCAAAATATCCGCATCAGGGGTCTTTTCCAGCAGCGAGCGCAGGTGCATCATGGGGTCGGTCATCGTGGTTCCTTCAAGGTCGGAGTTTCGCAACCCAAACCTATCCGAAAATCACGGTGACCACCCGCGCCACTGGCCGGCCGCTACAGCGCGATATGGAAAGCGCGCGTCCGGCCAGCAGCGCTACCCTCGAAACCTACACCACGTCCCGGGACGCGATCATATCCACCGGTCAGAGCAGGCAGAACGTCCAACGGGATAGGGCGGCTAGTTGGGGCCGACGGATAGAGCAAAAAATCAGGCACACCGTACGCGACTTGTCGCCACCAAAAGCCAAGAGAAGCCGCGCCTTTGAGGGAATCGTCGCTTTTCAGGTAGACTGATTTGCGGCCGCTCGGTGCAAATCACTCTGATTTGATGGCCAGATAGAACGGCCGATTGCCTGGCGCCTTGCGGCATAGCGCCGCGCGTTCGCGTAAATCACGTCGATTTGCCGTCAAGCGTCCCGCACCTGCGCTTGCCAAAGCAACCAACCTATAATATTTATAGGGTATGACGAAGCCGGTCCCCATGCGGATGAACGATGCAACGGCGCTAAAAGTCCTACGCGAAATTGCCCAGGACAGTGCCCGCGTCATCTTCACCCATCACGCCCGGCATCGCATGCGGCAACGCAAGGTTTCGCTGTCGCAGGTTCTGACTTGCCTGCAACACGGGATCGCCAGCGAGCCGGTGGCGCTGGACATGCATGGGAACTGGAAACTGACCGTGACGCATCGGATCGCGGGCAAGGATCTGGACGTGGCGGTGGCAATCGATGTTCCCAACCGGGCGATCGTCATCACCGTTTTTTAAAGGAGGCGAGCATGTATCATTATCGGGAATGCGGCCTTCGCAACGTCTGGCTGGCGAACGGCTATGACGAACACGACACCCCTTATGGGCCTGGTATCGCCATCCACGATCTGGAAGGCCTGCACCACGCCATTGCGCGCGGGCTGGTGAACAAGGGCGGAAAGCTGACCGGCACCGAATTGCGATTCCTGCGCCAGGAAATGGGGCTGAGCCAGGCCAAGCTGGCCGCCATGCTGGGCAATGAAGCACAGACAGTTGCGCTATGGGAAAAACGGGGCGGCCAGCCAAAGATTGCGGACCGGTTTATTCGCGCAATCTATCGGGAATTGAACGAGGGCAATGCTCATATCCGCGAAATGATCGAGCGGCTGGCGGATTCCGATCTGGACGACAGCGATGCCCGCATTACGCTTGCGCAGGACAATGGCGGGTGGAAGGTTGCTGCGTAATGTTCTCCCAGCGGGACCAATATTTGATGTGACGCAACAGAGAGGTCGGTAACGTGGCTGCAACGAATGATTGGGTGGCAAACTACACTGCGCCTGACCCATGCCATAATCTGGATATCGTGGAAAAATTCGAGAAAATCTAGATTTTACAGCCTGCGGTCTAAAAAGCGTTAAATTATGTGCCGTCACAATTAGCCGGGTGCGCGGAAATATTAATTTGGTGAACGGTTGTCGGAAAAACTTTCTGGACGGTTTGCATGAGAAAGCTTCGATCTTCTTATTTGATGACCGGTTATTGTATTGGAATTTTAATAAATTCTACTTGGGCTCAAGCAGAGGATGTCGGAAAATCTACCGATAAAATTTTGAATGATCCTCGATGTGAGTTGCACATCTGGCCAACTGAAGCGCATCATGCCTTCTTTGGATTCCAATTTAACGGTTTGGTCGGTGCAATTGTCGATTCCGTAGGGTCGCCATCACACCTATATTCAAATGACGAAATTGAGAAGTTGACTGAATCCTGGCTAGATACGCCATCTCAATTAGCTCTCATAGAAACTGTGGGACTTTCCAAACTCTTAAAATTAGAAGATTACAAAATAGTCGTCGAACAGCCCATGCCTGGCAATCTAGTGAGCATAAGAGCAATGGATGAGCAGCTTCATTCAAATATACCGAATGTTCCCTGTCGAGCAGAATTTAGAATCGTCAGAATCACCTACGAAAAAGATGGCTGGAACAGATCTCTAATTTCTTAGATGATTTATAGACAAATCAAAAATGGTGTTGAAACAAACTACAAAAAAACGTTCCTTCAATTGTCACCGTTAAAAACGTTCCCCCCAAAGACAGTTGCTGACACGGAATCTGCCAAAGAAAATTTGCAGGGCGCTTTTAAAAGAAATATCGAAATGTTCGTGGCTAAGAAAATTTTAAATTAAGCTACGGCCCGTTTGTCCGCGTTCATCGACACCACGTTGCCTGCTGCATCGCAAAGCGACGGTGCAACGTGGCGGCCCCACGCATCCATCAGCGCGCGGCGCATGTCCCGCAGGTCTGTCCGTAGATAGGCCTGCTCGGTCGCGCTACCGACGCGGTGGGCCAGCGCCATTTCGGCGACCATCGCAGGGATGGTAGGCATCTTTTCCGCGGCCCAATCTCGGAATGCAGAGCGGAAGCCATGCACCGTTTCGGTGCGGCCAGCCAACCGCAGCACTTTGCTTAGCGACATATCAGACAAAGGCTTGCCAGGTTTTGAGCCGGGGAAGATCAGGCCTTCGCGCTGTTCCTTGGGGGCCATTCGTTCAAGGATGGCAATCGCCGCGTCGTTCAGAGTCGCAACGTGCGCAACATCGCTCTTCATGTCGTCGGCCGTGCGCGCCCAAGTTCGCCCCTCAAGATCGATTTTGTCCCACGTGGCAAGGCGAACCTCGCCAGAGCGTGCGCTGGTCAGGATGGCAAATAGCAACGCCAAACGGCTGGTCACCTGGTCCTTGACCAGTTGATCGGCCACAAAGTCGGGCACGTCGACAAACGGGACTGCGGCAAAATTTCCGCCTCGTGGTTGCTTTGAAAGACCGGTGCGCAGTTCGCGCGCATCGGGCAGGGAATCGGTCCGCCAGCCACGCGCCTTGGCAAAGGCCAGCACTTGCATGATCCGGGCGCGGACCTTGCGCGCCATCACCGGCTTGTCGGTCCAGATCGGGGCCAGCGCGTTGATGATGTCAGCCGCGCCGATGGTATCCACTTTCATTGCGCCAAGCTTCGGGTTTGCGTGTTCCACCAGCGAGGCTTTGAAGGCATCGGCGGTGCGCGCTGCCCAACCGGACGAAAGCGCTTGGTGTGCCGTTTTCACTGCCTCGGCAAAGGTCGGGATCGCGCGGCGTTCCTTGTCTCGCTCGGCAACGGGGTTGGCGCCGGCCTTGGCCAGTTCGCGCAGCGCAGCGGCTTTCTTGCGCGCTTCCGCCAGAGACAGCGACTTGCGCAGCATCAGGGACGTATCGGCCACCGGGTCGTGGTCACCAAAAGCCTCATGCGCCGCCCTGTCAACATCGACAGCGCCCAGGCCAATGTCGCGGCGCTTACCGCCCACTTGCACCCGCAGCATCCAGAACCGGGCGCCTGACGGCTTCACAAGCAGGAACAGACCATCGCCATCCTGAAAGATGGCTTTCGTCGGCTTTCCGTCTGCGCCCGTGCCGGGCCTCGTGTTGCGCACTTTGGTCGACGTCAGTTTGCCCATACCGGTCCCCACATTCGTCCCCACACTATGATCCGGTTTCAGGTGGATTTCAATGGTGATAAGCGGAAGGGCGATTTCATAAAATCCTTTATTATTAGAAGCTTGATGGACACTTCAGGACATCGTTGGTCGCAAACGATAATCCTCGCGGGGCATCCATTTTCCCGACATCACCCGCCATCCTGTCCGCGCGATGCCTCGCGCAAGCGACAGGTTACGTCTGCCCGCGCCTTCGGTTCAGACGAAGCTGGCGTTCTGTTCGGTAAAGCTGGCGAGCGATACGTTTTTCAGCGTGATGACGTCGCCGGGGTCGAGCGTGATGGTCAGGTCGGCGCCCTGTTGCATGGTTGCGCCCAGCACGTGGGCCCAGTCGGCGAACACGCCGTGGTCGAACTGGATCACATCGTGGCTGGCGCCGCTGGCAGTAAAGCGTTCGACCGATTCCAGCCCGAACCCGGCGTGAAAGGCAAAGGTATCAGCCCCGGCGCCGCCATACAGCGTATCGCCCGCCCCGCCGATCAGCGTGTCGCCAGCAGAATTGGCGATCACCACGCGGCTGCCGGGGCTGCCATCCAGCACGGTGGCGGTTGTTCCGGCATATTCGATGATCGTACCGGTGTGGCCGTCAGAGGCAACGACCAGGCCCGCTGCGGGCAGGCTGCCCGATGCGCCGGCGGGCATGAATGCCCCGGCCAGCGTCAGGGTCATCGCATGTACACCATCGGTCAGCGTCAGTTGTGCGGCGGTGCCTGCGTCGTTTTCGGTAAACGTGCCGGTGATCCTGCTGCTGTCGAGATCGGTCACGTCGATCGCATTGCCGATCCGTGCAAAATTGACGATCGTATCGCCGCTGATGACCGCCGCCGTATCGGTGAGCGTGTCGTATCCTGCATCGGCGGCCACCATGGTCAGTTTGCCGTGCGCGCCGCCGGTGATCGTCTGGTACGCCCCGCCGGCGGTCACCGTGTCATAGCCAAAACCCTGATCGACGATGGTCAACCCGGCCTGGGCATTGGCGGTGAAGGTATAGGCGTATTTGGTCGCGCCCAGCGTAACGGTGGATATCCCGCTGTCGGCGGCGTTCATCGTGGCGGTGCCGCCGCCGCGAATGGTCAGCGTGGTCATGCCGCTGCCGCCATGGATCAGTGCGCCGGCGCTGGTGGCCTTGGCATTGATGATGGCGGTGCCGGTGCCGGCGTTGACGGTTTCGGTGCTGCTGCCCAGGTTCACCGTATCGGTGCCGGCGCCTAGGTTGAACACCACGCTGTCCTTTGAACCGTTCAGCGTGATGGCATTGCCGCTGGCATTGGCTGGCGGCGCCAGCACCACGATCGTGGAGGTCATGCCGGCGCGGGTGGTTATCGTCTGGCTGATGCCTTCGAACACATCGATGGTCTGGAAATTGGTCAGCGTGGATGGCCGCGACAGCCTGAATGCGCCCCCGTCCTTCAGCACCAGCGTATTGGCTCCGCCGCCACCGTTGAGCGATGTCGTCGCTTTCAGGTTGGCGGTGGTCAACGTCACGGTATCATCGCCCGAACTGCCGGTCACGCCGGTCACGTTGCTGTTCAACGTCAGGTCGGTCGCCTGCGTCAGCACGACATGCACCCGCACTGTTGCCGGGTTCAGCACCGCCTTGCCGCCGGTGGTGATTTCCAGAATATCGGCGCCGGTGCCGCCATAGACCAGCGCGCCCGCATTGGCCGCGCTGACCTGGGCGGTCACGCTGGCGGCCTTGCAGATCAGCGTGTCCTTGGCCGAATTCAGCGCGATAATGTCCGCGGTGGTGGAATTGTCGGTGATCACCACGCCGCCCTGGCTGGTGGTGACCAGATTGTACGCCACCGCCGCTGCCGCCAGCTTGATCAGCGTGATCCCGCTGTCGGCGGCGTTCAGCGCAACCAGGCCGCCGCCCGAAATGCCCAGCGTGGTGGTGCTGCCATGCCCCATGACCAATGCGCCGGCGGTTGCAGCGGTCATGTTGACCAGCGCCGGGCCGCCGCCGCCATTGACGGTTTCGGCTGCGCTGCCCAGCGTTATGACATCGGCGCCGCTGCCCAGGTTGAACACATCGGCATCGTTGCCGCCGAACAGATAGATCTGCCCGCCGGCGACGCTGGTAACATTGACGGTTACGTTCAGGCCGGACCGCATCGTCACGGTCTGCCACGCCAGCCCCGCCAGTTCGGTGGCGGTGACCGTCGCGATGCCGGTCAGCGTGGTGGGCGCGGTCAGATCAAAGGTGCCGGCGCCCTGCAGGTCCAGCGTGTTGCTGCCGCCACTGCCGGCATCGATCAGGTCCCCGGATGACAGCGTCGCGCTGGTGGCGACGATCGTGTTCGCCGCCGCATCGCCGGTTACCGTGTCGGGATCGATGGTCAGGGTATAGGTCTGGCCGGCAGGCATCAGGATGGAACCTCGAATAGATCTGGCTGCACGTCTGACCGTCCGGTGGTTTCGCCCTGCCGATACCAGCAGAACACCACCCCCGCGGGCGTGGTTTCAGGGCGTCGCGCACAGGTCGCCAGTGTGCAGGCAACGCTATCGCACTGTAACCCTACGGTCATGTGACAGTTGCGCGGTCGGGTGGCTGTGCCGTGGTCTTTGCGCAAAGCCGGCTGATGATGGCGCCGGAACATTTTATTTTGGCAATCAAGGGGCTGCAACGCCGCTGCCTGTGCCTGGCACAGGCCTGTGTGCGACTGTCTGCACGACGGTGCCAGGGGCGGTTCCGCAGTCATCGCCTGTGCGGACACTGTCGCCTGACTGACCCCCCATAATTGGCATAACTATCTATATCTATAAGATAAAATAAGAATAATTCGTCAACCAACGGCGGTGCGCGAGTGTCGGCGGCCATGCTCGTTCTTGCGGATCCTGTGCCATTCCGTTCACCGGCAAAGCATCCTTTCACGCCCTTCAGGGCAGGCGCACCCATTCTCGAAAGTCATATGACTGTCGCAAATCAATGCGACCGGCGGCCCACGACGATGCGCTGTGACCCGACCGGGCCGCGGCGTGTCCCATGATCATGGTTCGCAGGGGGTCCTCATGCCATTCAAATCGCTTAAACTCGTATCCGCCTCGGTGCTCAGCCTGTGCCTGTGGGCGCCACACGCTGCTTTCGCCGCCGAAACGGCCGAAAAGGTTGAGGCGCCGGAAAGCGCGGAAACCGAACAGGCGGAAAAGGCCAATTCGATCGTCGTCACCGCCCAGCGGCAGGAAGACCTGTCGCGCGCGATCCAGAAAATCGCGCCGGTGCTGGTCAACATCCAGTCGATCGAAACAATCAAGAAATACCCTGATTTCAACGCGGCAGAGGCGCTGGGCCGCATCCCTGGCGTTTCGTTGTCGAGCGACACTGGCGAAGGCCGGTTTGTCAACATTCGCGGGATCGATTCAAACCTGAACGGCGCGACCTATGGCGGCGTGTCGCTGGTCGGCACTCACCCCAGCAACACCGTGGCATCGGGCACCGGCCGCGCGGTGGAATTCGACACCGTGCCCACCGGCGCGATCGACGGCCTGGTGGTGTACAAGACGCTGTCGCCCGATCGCGAAGCCGAAGGGCTGGGCGGGCAGATCGACATCACGCCGCGGACCGCCAAAAACGTGACCAAGCCGTTTGTCGAACTGGAACTGGGCGCCGGGTATGAACCGCTCCACAAGAAAGCCGGGCCTTACACCGCCAGCATCGCTGCCGGCGCAAAGCTGGGCGATCTGTCGTTCGTGGTAACCGCGTCGCGCAAGGATGACCGCCGCGCAATCGACGATCTGGAACCAAGCTATGCCGGCGACAAGGTGTTCGACCGCGTCGATTTCCGCCACTATGACTACAGCCGCCGCCGCTTTGGTTATGGCGGGGAACTGGATTACACGCCCAGCACCGACCACACGTATTTTGCGCGGGTGAACGTCGCCGGGTACACCGAATCGCAGTACAAGCAGCACTTCTACGCGCAGTTCGATGGGTCCCCTTCGGCCCCCGATGCCAAGGGCTTTGTCACCGATGTTTTCCAGCCGCAGGTTGATGCGGTCAACACGCAGGAAACATTCCGCAACACGATGGCTGCGGCTGGCGGCGAAGACCATTTCGGTGATCTGGTGATCGATTACCGCGCCAGCTTTGTGCAAGGCACGTACAACCAGGATTACTATACCGAAGCGCGGTTTTATGGCGCCGACAAATATTTCGGCACCTACAACAACAGCAATCCCGATCATTACCAATTCAAACTGTTCAACGATGCGGCACTGACCAGCCCGTTCGTGTCGAACGATGCCACGCAGTATGGCGGCGCCAACGGCAAAGTGAAATTGTCGCGGTTCGGCGAACATGACAACGACCACGAATATGCCGGCGTGTTCAACGCCCGCTATCCGGTTGAATGGTTCGGTGGCACCGGGCAGATCAAGGCCGGGATCAGCATTCGCCGCCGCACCAAAAGCGTCGACGATTTCGGTGGTTCCTCGACCTTTGCCAAAGGCTCAAGCGTGGTTCTGTCGGACTATGCGATGAGCGTGCCGCAGCCCAACAATTATTATTTCGGTCGTTATCCCAGCGCGCCGGTGATCAACCTGGGCGCCATCGCCAATCTGGTGAACACCACCATCCCGACGCTGACCCCGACCATCAGCCGCGATTACCGTGACAAGGAAAACATCACGGCCGGCTACCTGATGTACACAGGCGAATTCGGCAAACTGAACGTGCTGACCGGCGTCCGCATCGAAGCAACCGATGCGACTTATGGCAATTACCTGACCACGACCACTGATGCCGGCGATGTCACGTCATTTGTGAACAACACCAAAAAATACACCAACGTTTTCCCGACCCTGCAGTTCAAGTATTCCTTTAACAACGATCTGCTGCTGCGCGCGACCTACTCGACCGGGATCGCGCGCCCTGGCTTTACCCAGGCGGGTGGAAATGCCGGGGTCGATTTTACCGGAACACGCCCGGTTTATACGGCAGGCAACCCCGATCTGAAACCGACCACCGGCAACAACTTTGACCTGGACCTGGAATATTATCTGCCACACGGCGGGATCATCCAGATCGGCGTGTTCGACAAGGAATTCAAAAACTACATCTTTGCCAAAACGCTGACCCAGCAGACCAACCCGATCTTTGGCGGCGTGAAGGGCGATTACGTCACTTACGTCAACGAAGACGCCTATGCGCGCGGGATCGAACTGGCGTATCAGCAGAAACTGGCGTTCCTGCCCGGCCTGCTGAGCGGGCTTGGCGTCGAAGCCAACCTGACCCTGGTCAAATCGCACTTCCTGGAATACCAGGGTGAATATGCCAGCCTGCCGGGCACGTCCAACGTGACGTGGAACCTTGCCGGGTTTTACGAAAAAGGCCCGATCAATCTGCGCCTGTCGGCCCAGTATGTCAGCGCCAGCCTGTTCGGGTTTGGCGGCGACCGCACCACCGACAACATCCAGGCTGCCCGCACGACGATGGACCTGGCCGGCAGCTACAAGTTCACCAAGAATTATGAAGTGTATTTTGCCGCAAAGAACCTGCTCAACACCGCGCTGCGCTACAACTTTGGCGATGCCGCGCACCCGCAGCAGATCGAATATTACGGCGCCACCTATGAAGCCGGTGTCCGCCTGAAATTCTGATCGTCTGCCACACAGGCGCTTGCAAAAAGGGGGATTCCGGGGCGTCCGGAATCCCCCTTTTTCATGGCGCACCATTTTCGCGGCAGATCGGCCAGTCACGGGTTTGACACCCCCATGCCGCAATGACACCTTGCACGGATAGAAGCAGTGCGTGGGGGCTTTGGTGCGGTTCGGTCGGGTAGTGACGCTTTGCGTGCGGGTTCTGGCGTTGGCAATCATGGCCTTGCCGGTCGCCGCCATGGCCGAAGAACCGCCGTCACTGGCGCTGTATGGCCATTTGCCCGGTTTCGAAATGGCGGCGATATCGCCATCGGGCGATCATATTGCCGTGCTGGCCACGATCGACGGGGCGCGCCTGGTGCTGGTGCTCGATCCCAGATTGCAGGCCACGTTTCAGACACCGATCGGCGCCGACACCAAGATTCGCGGGCTGGACTGGGCGGGTGATCAGGCCGTGCTGATCGATTATTCCAGGACGGTCAATCTGGGTGACGGGTTTACCACCGACAAGGCGGAACTGGGGTCGGTGCTGGTTTTGCCGCTGGATGGATCAAAACCGTGGAACGTGTTTGCCAAAGATGCGGACATGGCCGGCGGCGTGGTGGGCATTTATGGCGTCGTCCGGAAAAACGGCCACTGGGTCGGCTATTTCGGCGGCATCACGCTGGCAAACGACCTTATGAACATTGACCGACGGCTGGTCACGGCCAACCCCGATCTTTACGAAGTCGATTTGCAGACCCGCAAACATCACATCGTGGCCTACCATACCGATGGCGATCACAACTGGCGTAGCTGGCTGATCGACGACAAGGGCGCAATCGGCGCGGTGTTTGATCGCGACAGCGATCATGGCGGTTGGACCCTGACCACCGGCAATGGCCAAAAACTCGCCTCTGGCACCGATCTGGTCGGCAATGTCAGCCTGATCGGATTTTCCCCCGACGGGGCGGGCGTGGTCTATGGTGTGCGCGATGCTGCGTCGGCCACCGACAACTGGTTTACCGTGCCGCTGGCGGGGGCGCGGCGCAGCCCTGGCTTGACGGGGTGGCGATCGATCGCGTGTTTCAGGACAGCGGCCACCGCCTGACCGGCTATATCGAACGCACGGCGGCGGGCAACGGCCACTTTTTCGATCCGCGCCAGGACAAGGTCTATCAGACCACCCGCCGCGCCTTTGGTGACAAACGGGTGCTGCTGACCGACAGCAACGCCGGCTTTGACCGGCTCCTGGTGAAAACCGAAGGTCCGGGCGATCCCGAAACGTGGTGGCTGATCAATATCGCCACCGGCCATGCCGATCCGCTGGGTTATTCCTATGACCTGGCCCCCGGCAATGTCGGCCCGATGACCATGGTGCCCTTTACCGCGGCTGACGGGCTGAAGATGGAGGGCGTGCTGACCCTGCCGCCTGTGACCTTGGCGCCTGGCCGCCCGGCAAAGGGCTTGCCGGCGGTGATTCTGCCGCACGGTGGCCCGGCGGCCTATGACGACATCCGGTTCGACTGGATCGCGCAGGCCTTTGCCTGGCGCGGCTATGCCGTGTTCCAGCCGAATTTCCGCGGTTCAACCGGTTATGGTGTCGCTTTTCAACAGGCGGGCGACGGCGAATGGGGCCGCAAGATGCAGACCGATATTTCCGATGGTCTGGCCGAACTGGTGCGCCAGGGCGTGGTCGATCCGCGTCGGGTGTGCATCGTCGGCGCCAGTTATGGCGGCTATGCGGCGCTGGCCGGGGTCACCTTGCAGCACGGTATCTATCGCTGTGCCGTGGCGATCGCCGGGATCGGCGATCTTGGGCGCATGATCGCCGATGATACCACTGCCAGCAACTCTGACCGGATGCTGATCCGCAATCTGAAGCGCGAGATTGGATCGGGCCGTGATCTGCAGGCGATTTCGCCCGTCCGTTTTGCCGACAAGGCCGATGCCCCGATCCTGTTGATTCACGGCAAGGACGATACCGTCGTCAATTTCAACCAGAGCACCCTGATGGCCGATGCGCTGCGCCGCGCGGGCAAACCGGTGGAATTCGTAACCCTGCTGGCGGAGGACCACTGGCTGTCAAAGGGCGAAACCCGGTTGCAGATGTTGCAGGCCTCGGTCGAATTTGTCACCCGGCACAACCCGCCCGATGCGCCGGCATCGAACCTGCCGGTGCCCGCGACCAGCGCGCACCCCTGACAAAGGTGGCCGCAACGACCCTTTCGCCGTTGCGGCCCCGCGCGCAATCGCCCACAGTCCGCAGCCATGATCAAAGCTGGCCTGTACCACCTCACCCGCTACAACTATTCCAAACCGGTCCGGCTGGGGCCGCAGGTGATCCGGCTGCGGCCGGCGCCGCACAGCCGCACGGCGGTGCCCAATTATGCGCTGAAAATCAGCCCGGCCAACCATTTCATCAATTGGCAACAGGACCCGCTGGGCAATTGGCAGGCACGCGTGGTGTTTCCCGATCCGGTCGACCATTTTTCGATCGAGGTGGATCTGCTGGCCGAACTGGCGGTGATCAACCCGTTCGATTTCTTTGTCGAGGACTACGCCGAAAGCTATCCGTTTGCCTATGACCCGGCGCTGGCAGAGGATCTGGCCGCCTATTTCGAGGTTGAACCGCAAGGCCCGCTGTTTGACGTGCTGTATGACCGGTTTCGCGGGGTCAGCGACCGCACCATCGATTTTCTGGTGGCAATCAACCAGGCCATCAACCAGGCGGTCGGCTATGTCATCCGGCTGGAGGCCGGGGTGCAGGAACCCGAAGAAACGCTGGAGATCGGCAACGGATCGTGCCGCGATTCGGCCTGGCTGATGGTGCAATTGCTGCGCCGGCTGGGGTTCGCCGCGCGGTTTGTATCGGGCTATTCGATTCAGCTGACCCCCGATGTGGCGGCGGTCGATGGCCCGCGCGGGGTGGCCAATGATGTGTGCGACCTGCACGCCTGGACCGAAGTCTATTTGCCGGGTGCGGGCTGGATCGGGCTGGATGCGACCTGGGGGCTGTTCGCGGGCGAAGGCCACATTCCGTTGTGCGCCACCCCGCATTACCGTTCGGCCGCGCCGATAGAGGGCGTAGTGATGGAACAGGTCCACGCCGATTTTCAGTTCCAGATGTCCGTGTCACGCATTGCCGAGGCGGTGCGCATCACCAAACCGTTTACCGATGCGCGCTGGGATGCGGTCCTGGCGCTGGGCGATCAGGTCGATGCCGATCTGGCCACGCACGATGTCCGGCTGACCATGGGGGGCGAACCGACGTTTGTCCGCGATGGCGATTTTGAAGCCGACGAATGGAATGCGGGCGCGGTCGGCCCGACCAAGGCGGTATTTGCCGACCGGTTGATCCGGCTGATGCGCGACCGCTTTGCGCCAGGCTCGCTGCTGCATCACGGGCAGGGCAAATGGTATCCCGGGGAAACCCTGCCGCGCTGGGGCTATTCGCTGTACTGGCGCAAAGATGGCGTGCCGGTGTGGCGCAATGCCGACCTGATCGCGCGCAGCACGCTGCCCGATGCGCCTGCGCAACCCCCGGCCGCCGCGCCTGTGGTCGATGCTGCCGATGCCGAACAGTTCCTGGTGCAGACTGCACAAGCCTTGGGCGTAGACCCGGCGTTCGCGCAGCCGGTTTACGAAGACGCGGTGGAATGGATCGTGCGAGAGGCGCAATTGCCCGCCAACACTGCACCGACCGATCCCATGATCGACGATGCAGAGGAACGCGCGCGGATGATGCGCACGTTTCAGCGCGGGCTGACCCGGCCTGTCGGCTATGTTCTGCCGGTTCAGCGCTGGCAGGCGGCGGCAGTGCACCCGGCGCGCATGTGGCGATCCGAACGGTGGAAAGTGCGGCGCGGGGCGCTGTTCGCGGTGCCGGGCGATGCGGCGCTGGGCTATCGCCTGCCGCTGGGGTCGCTGCCCTATGTGGGCCCAGGCGATTTTCCCTATATCCACCCCCGCGACACCGCCGAACCGCGTGAGGCCCTGCCCGATCTGCGCGCGCAAGTGATCGAACGCGGCGCACAGGTTCGCGATGCCGCCGCGCCGGCGCAACGCTCGGTGGCGGTGGACACGCCGGAATCGAGCGCGACCGGCTATGTCGAACAGACCATGATCGAGGGTGCGGTGCGCACTGCGGTCACCGTCGAACCGCGCGGTGATCATCTGTGCGTGTTCATTCCGCCGGTGGAAACGCTGGAGGATTATCTCGACCTGGTTGCCAGCATCGAACACGTGGCCGAAGCAACCGGCACCCCGGTGCGCATCGAAGGCTATCCCCCGCCGCCCGATCCGCGCCTGACCGTGCTGAAAATCACCCCCGACCCCGGCGTGATCGAGGTCAACATTCACCCTTCCGCATCGTGGCGCGAAACCGTGGCGATTACCGAGGCGTTGTACGATTGCGCGCGCCAGATCGGGCTGACCGCCGACAAGTTCATGATCGATGGCCGCGCCACCGGTACCGGCGGCGGCAACCATATCGTGCTGGGCGGGCCCAGCCTGCTCGATTCGCCGTTCATCCGCCGGCCCGATCTGCTGAAATCGTTCGTGGTTTACTGGCAGCGGCACCCATCGCTCAGCTATCTGTTTTCCGGGCTGTTCATCGGCCCGACCAGCCAGGCGCCGCGCATTGACGAGGCGCGCCATGACGGGCTGTACGAACTGGAAATAGCGCTGGCACAAGTGCCGTCGGCGACTGCGCCAGGATCATCTGGGCCAGGATCATCCGCGCCGCACATTCCGGCGTGGCTGGTCGATCGGCTGTTCCGCAATCTGCTGGTCGATGTGACCGGCAACACGCACCGCACCGAAATCTGCATCGACAAGCTGTTTTCGCCCGATGGCCCCACCGGCCGGCTGGGGCTGGTGGAATTTCGCGGGTTTGAAATGCCGCCCGAACCGCGCATGGCGCTGGCGCAGCAATTGCTGATGCGCGCGCTGGCCGCGTGGTTCTGGCGCGAACCGCTGGCCGGGCCGCCCCAGGCGCCACTGGTGCGGTGGGGCACGCAATTGCACGACCGGTTCATGCTGGGCGAATGCGTGTGGGCCGATTTCTGTGATGTGCTGAACGATCTGCGCGGCGCCGGTTATCACTTTGATCCGGTGTGGTTTGAGGCGCAGCGCCAGTTCCGCTTTCCGGTCCACGGCACGGTTGATGCCGGCGGCGTCACGCTGGAAATCAGCCACGCGCTGGAACCGTGGAATGTGCTGGGCGAAACCGGCGCGATCGGCGGCACCGTGCGCTATGTCGATGCGTCCACCGAACGGCTGCAGGTGCGCGTGACCGGGCTGATGGCGGGGCGCCACGTGGTTACCTGCAACGGCCGGCGCGTGCCGCTGCATGCCACTGCGGTGCCGGGTGAAAGCGTCGGTGGCGTGCGGTACAAGGCGTGGCAACCGGCCAATTGCCTGCATCCGCAAATGCCGCCGCATGCCCCGCTGACCTTCGATGTCTATGATACCTGGTCGGGGCGGTCGCTGGGCGGGTGCGTCTATCACGTCGCGCATCCCGGCGGGCGCCATTACGATACGGTGCCCGTCAATGCCTATGAGGCCGAAGCGCGACGGCTTGCCCGTTTCCAGCCTTACGGTCATAGTCCCGGCACGCTGGCCCCGCCGCCGGCCGAACACCCGGGAGAGTTTCCGATGACGCTCGATCTGCGTCGCCCCGCCTGGCTGGCCTGATTTTTGGCAACCAGGACCACCTCTTCCCCGCCAACGCCGGCGGCGCGTGCCCGGCTGACCGATTATCCGGTCGGCGCCGACGCGCTCGATCTGTACCGCATGGCGCCGGCCCCGGTTGCGGCGCAGTGGCAGGCGATGGCCACCGGGCTGACTGCCTTGCGCGAAGACGCGGGGATTTCGGTGGCGGAGATGGTTGCGCGCCAGATCCAGGAATTCGGCCTCAGCTTTCGCATGACCGGCGATTCGGAAGAACGGCCCTGGCCACTGTCGCCGATGCCGCTGGTGATCGGTGCCGCGCAGTGGAGCACAATCGAACGCGGGCTGATCCAGCGTGCCGAATTGATCGAGGCGGTCACCGCCGACATTTACGGGCCGCAACGGCTGATTGCCGATGGCCATCTGCCCGCCACGCTGGTCGCCGGCAGCCGCTTTTTCACGCGTAAGGTGATTGGCGCCCGGGCCGGCCGCAACGCTGATGGCACACCGCAGGGCAATGGCCATTTCCTGTCGGTCTATGCCGCCGATCTGGTGTGCGGGCCGGGCGGGCAGTGGCGCGTGCAGGGGGATCGGCTGCGGCTGGCCAATGGCGTGGGTTATGCGCTGGAAAACCGGCTGGCGCTGTCGCGCAGCACCGGCGCGCTGCTGGGCGATGTGCATGTGCGGCGGCTCGCGCAGTTTTTTGCCGATCTGCGCAGCGGCATGGCGCGTGCCTGTTCGCGCGAATCGCCGCGCATCGCACTGCTCACCCCCGGCCGGCTCAACCAGTCCTATCCCGAACAGGCGCACCTGGCGCGCTATCTGGGTTTCCCGCTGGTCGAAGGCCGCGATCTGACGGTCAGCGATGACCGGCTTTATGTGCGTACTATTGCCGGGCCCAAACGCATTGATGCGCTGTGGCGGTGGATCGATACCAACGCGCTGGACCCGCTGGCGTTCGATGCGCGCAGCGAAATCGGCGTGCCCGACGGGTTTGAGGCGTGGTTGCGCGGCGGGGTCGAACTGATCAACGCGCCGGGCGCGGAAGTGCTTGAATCACCTGCCTTTGCCGCATTCCTGCCACATCTGTGCGGCGTGTTGCGCGATGAAGCGCCGATCCTGCCCAATGTCGCCACCTGGTGGTGCGGTCAGCCCGATCAGGCCGCCGCGGTGCGCGACCGGCTGGATGAACTGGTGGTGACATCGGCGTTCGGGCGCAAGGTCGAAGGCCTGCCCGCCGGGCATGGTCTGGCCGGGGGGACGCTGTCACGGCTGACCCGCGAAACCCTGCTGGCGGCGATGGAGCGCCGCCCGCTCGATTATTGCGGGCAGGAAATCGTCCGGCTGGCGACCACCCCGGCATTGATCGACGAACGCTTTGCCCCGCGTGCGTTCACCCTGCGCGCGTTCGTCGCGCGCGATGGCAATGGGCAATGGACCGTCATGCCCGGCGGCTTTGCGCGGCTGTCTTCAACCGACCAGATGCAAAGTGGCTGGATGGGCGAAGGCGACATGTCCGCCGATGTGTGCATCGTCGATGACGTGCCCGATGAAGCGCAGAATCAGGCGTCCGGCGCCGGAGCCCGCGCAGCGCTGGTATCGACCCGGCTGGACCAGGCGTCCAAAGTGCGGCGCGGTGGCGGCATCCTGGCCAGCCAGGCGGCGGACAATCTGTTCTGGTTTGCCCGCTATGCCGAACGTGCGGAAATTACGCTGCGGGTCATCCGCGCGGTGCTGGGCAGCATGATCGAGGTCGATGCCTCGGCCGGGAACAATCCCGAAGCGGTGGCGGCGCTGCTGGGTCTGCTGGTTGAATGGGGCGTGGTGTCGCGCGCCACCGCGCGGTTGCCAGTGGCGCAGGCGGCACATGCGGCGCTGGCAGAAACCACGCTGGCGGGCGGGGTGGGCACCATTTTCGCGCGGTTCCGCAACGCCGGGCTGACCTTGCGCGACCGGCTGACCCCTGATTTCTGGCGCGTGGTCAGCCGTTCGCTGCCGCCGCTCGATTCGCATCGGCCAGGGGCACTGTTGCGCGTGGCGCGCGAATTGATCGAACGTCTGAACGGGCTGTCGGGGCTGGTGGCGGAAAATTTCAACCGTGGGCCGTCATGGCGCTTTCTTGATCTGGGGCGGCGGCTGGAACGCGCGCTGGGCATCTGCGCCACGGTCGAAGTGCTGGGCGGCGATGATGCAGAGGCGCTGGGCGTGCTGCTGGATCTGTCAGACAACCAGATCACCTATCGCGCGCGCTATCTGACCGGGCCGGCGCGCGATCCGGTGCTTGATCTGCTGCTGCTCGATCCCGACAACCCGCGCAGCCTGATGTTTCAGGTCAACGCCATGTGTGACCACATTGCCGCACTGCCCAGCCTGAACGAAGACATGATGCCCGAACCGCCGCTGTTGCAGGCGCAGGCCCTGCAGGGGCAGTTGCGTGGCGTGACGATCGACCTGTTTGACGAAGCCCTGCGCCAGGATGTTGAACAGCAGCTGCTGACACTGTCGGACACCATCGCCGCGCGCTATTTTCTGCAATACGAAAAAGACCGCAGCACCGGCGGCGCGACGCTGCTCGCCTGATGTTGTATGACATCCGCCACCTGACCACGGTCAAATATGCCAGCCCGGTGCGGCTGGCGCGGTTCAACCTGCGGCTGCGCCCGGCGCCGTGGCCGGGGCAGGTGGTCGACCGGTTCCGGCTGACGATCGACCCGGTGCCATGGTCGATTCAGGAAGAGGCAGGGCCGTTTATCGTCAACCGCAGCCGGCTGACCATCCGTGACCCGCTGTCAAAACTGCGCATAGAAAGCCGTTTTCGCGTCGATGTGTCAGAACCGTCGCTGATCGCCGCGATGTACCTGCCCGAACTGGCCGGCACCGGCGCAGACCCGGTGATGGGCGGGCCGACCGTGGCGCAAGTGCGCACCCGCGCCGCGCAGAACCGCGATCTGACCGCGATGGGCCCGGCCAGCTATCTTTATCCGTCGCAGATGGCGCCCAGTTCGCCCGCGATCGCGGCGTGGGCACTGCCGTTTTTTCCCACCCAGCAGGGCGTGCTGGCTGCGGGCGCGGCACTGATGCGCGCGATCCACAACGAATTTACCTATGATGGCGCCGCCACCACCACCAAAACGCTGCCCGAACAGGCGTTTCAGGCGCGACACGGCGTGTGCCAGGATTTTGCGCATGTGATGATTGTGGCGGCGCGCGCGCACGGCATCCCCGCCGCCTACGTCAGCGGCTATTTGCGTACCATCCCGCCGCCGGGCAAACCCCGGCTGGTGGGCGCCGATGCCACCCATGCCTGGGCCAGCCTGTGGTGCGGTGAAGAACTGGGCTGGGTCGGGTTCGATCCGACCAATGACACGTTGGCGCGGTCGGACCATATCTTTACCGCGATGGGGCGCGATTATGCCGATGTCGCCCCGCTGGACGGGGTGTTCCACGGCGGCGCGCGCCAGACCATGACCGTGTCGGTCGATGTCGCGCCGGTTACGGGATAAACCGGAAACTCATACCAACTCGCGCAAAGCGCGACTCATACCGCCCGCCCCGCCTCCCCACCCGAC
>NZ_JBBATI010000051.1:0-21453 GCF_040398825.1 Novosphingobium sp. | reverse complement strand
CCGAGAAGCTTCCTGACGCAATCCCGGCGGTGCAACCTAACGTCATCTGGCTCTAATTCACCGTAATTGGTTCAAGAGCGCGAAGACCGTTCGGCAACTCACGCCTCCTGAGCGGTCATGTTGATAATCCCAAAACCCGCGCTTCGTTCACCGCAGACGCGCTGCAATTGGTATGCTGGCACCGGAGTTGCTGGCACCGGAAACGCACAGTGCAACCGCCTCAGGTCAACCTGGCATCCCGCCCGGGATCGCCGCGAAAGGCTCCTGGTGTTTCCCCCCGGTGCTGTTTGAACGCCCGATAAAAACCGGAAAGTTCAGTAAAGCCGCACAAAAACGCGATTTCGGTTACCGTATGGCGGGCATGGGCCGGGTCGCCCAGCATCATTACGGCCTTGTCCACCCGGGTCAGCGCCAGCAAGCGGGAAAAAGTCAGCCCCTCCTGTGTCAGCGTGTGCTGCACAGTTCGCTCCGACAGTCCCAGCCGGTGCCCCACCTGGGCCGCGTCCAACCCGGCAATGCCAGCAAAACGGGCGACCAGTTCGCGGATCGCCGCCACCCGCGCTGCATGACGGCTCGCCGGTGCCTCGGCCACCCAATCCCGCGGCTTCAACCCGCCCAACCACAGTCCGGTAAGGTCACTGATATGGCTCTTGAACACGGCGGCGATGTCGGGATCGAGCGTCTGTGAATCGCGGACGAGGGCCATGTAGGCGGTCAGCGCCTTGTACACCGGCGAACTGCGGTCCCCCGCCACTGCTGCCAGGTCTTCGGGCGGGCGCATCCAGTTTGCGGTGCTTTCGCGAGAAAGATGGATGCCCAGCATCCCTGAATCCTGCAGGCAGACACTGCGAACTGGCGCGTTCTGCACCCAAAGTGCGGCGTCGCCCTGGCCCAGCGTGTAAGTGCGGTCGAACTGCCCGCCGATGATTGCGTTTTTGCCGGTGTTCATGTGCAGAAACAGGCTGTCTGCAAGATCTTCGGCGACATGGTACCGCGTGCGATCATAGATCAGCCCAACACCTTCAGTATGGGGGGCCATCAATTCCCCGCACAAGGTGATCGTCACCTTGCCGACAAAGCTGGTTTCGGGGTCGATGCAATCAAGGTGGGATCGCACGCGCAGCCCGTCACTGATCGCGCACAGACCCCTTGCCTGCTGCGGCGTGGTTGATCGCGCGACATGGCGCAGGAACCCTTCCGGCAAAAATCGCCCCTTTCCCCCGGCGTTGCACTGATGGGCAGGCTAATCAGCTTTGGCGCTGGGCGCAAAGGTTTTGCGCCCAGCGCATAGCGGCCCGGGCACGCATGCCGCATGAACACCTGCAGTCAAATCCCAGCATCTTTTTAAACCTGGCTGAAAGGAAGCACCATGCCGCGCACATCTCTTCGTCAAACTCTGCACATTGCTCTTACGGGCACCGTCAGCGTACTTGCGCTATGCGGGCCGGTATCGCGGGCCCAGGTGGTTCAGGGCGGAACCGTGGCATCGGGCGTGGTCTGCAACCAGGGGCGCGGCGCGGCGGGAGATGACGCAAGCATTGCCTGCGGCGACCATGCCGCCGCGATCGAAACGCTGGCATTGCCCGGTGGCGACATTTCCAACCCCGGCGCCACGGCCATCGGTGCCAATGCCAAAGCGCAGAGCGCCTACGCGACCGCCCTGGGGGCCAATGCCATTGCCAGCGGATCATACGACATCGCCATCGGTGGCGCGGACATGGCATCGGGAAACCAGCCGACGGTCGCCGACAACCAGGGCGATGCCGGGCATGCCATTGCCATCGGGCTGCGCGCGACGGCCAAGGGGGGCGGCACAGTTGCAATCGGCGATGCGGCCGAGGCCACAAAAACCGAAGCGATGGCCATAGGCAATTCGGCTTCGGCCAGCGGGGAAAGTGCTGTGGCGCTCGGCGGCGAAGCCACTGCCACGGGTCGTCACGCTGTTTCCCTGGGCGCCAGCAGTTCGGCCAGCGGTGAAGCAGACACCGCGATTGGTCTGGTGTCATCGGCCAGCGGGGGCAGTTCGCTCGCTGTGGGCGATTACGCGCATGCGACCGGTCTGCATGGCACTGCTGTCGGCACGCATGCGACAGCCGATGGGGAAAGTTCCATTGCCATGGGCGACCATGCCCAGGCCACAGGACTCTATGGCATCGCCATTGGCAATCAATCGGCCGCCAGCGGGCTTGCATCGGTGGCGCTGGGCGGCACCGCCGCTGGCGATGCCGGCACCGCGCTGGGCATTTACAGCAGCGCGGCAGGTTCGATTTCAACCGCCGTGGGCAACGGTGCCAGCGCCAGCGGCGACAGCGGGCTGGCGCTTGGCACATCCAGCCAGGCGAGCGGCGATTTTTCGACCGCCAGTGGCACCTTCGCGTCGGCTGGCGGTGTCTTGTCGAGCGCCAGCGGTTATCGCGCAATGGCCGATGGCCAGGGCAGCACCGCCAGCGGCGCCAACGCCCACGCCTTTACCGCCAGCAGCACCGCGCTTGGCAGCTATGCCCTAGCCCAGGGGCTTGGCGCCACGGTGACCGGTGCGAACGCCGCCGGGATTGGTGACAATTCAGCCGCGTTTGGCGGACACGCCATTGCCGGATCGACCAACAGCACTGCCATCGGTTCCGAAGCGCACGCATCGGCGAATGGTTCCGTGGCGCTCGGCGCCGGATCGATCGCCAGTGAAGCGGATACCGTCTCGGTCGGCTATAGCGTGATCACCCCTGGCGGAACGGGGACCGGCACCGGCATCATCTCTACGGTGCCAGGCACAACCCTGGGAACCGGCTTTGGCGATCCCACCCTGAGCACCTATTATCGCAGGGTGGTCAATGTGGCCGACGGGACCAGCGCGCATGATGCCTCAACCGTCGGGCAATTGAACACCGCCGCTCAGAATTTGCAGTTGCAGATCAACACTCTCAACACTGCCAATCAATTCGGGATCACCGTGACTGATCCCGCCAGTGCGAACGACCCGGCAAGCGTCCGTTCCAGCTCTTCGACAGCCAGCGGCGCGGGCGCAGTGGCCATCGGGGGGACCAACAAGGCGTATGGCAATGGTTCGGTTGCACTTGGTCAAGGCAACAATGCCGATGATGGCGGCGGTTCGATCAATCCGATGTTCAATTCTGCTCTCGCCATTGGTAACGGGAATGTCGCCTTTGGCGACGCCACAATTGCCATCGGTTTTGGTGGCCGCGCCACCCAATACTCGGCCATCGCGATAGGCAAGGAAGCCGTGGCCTCTGGCCAAGCGGGTCTGGCATTGGGTACATTTGCTGAAGCCAAGGGCGATAGTTCCATAGCGCTGGGCAGTGGCGAGGCCGATGGCAATCACGCGCTCGCCCTGGGCAACAGTTGGGCGCAGAAGGACGGTTCGACTGCGATCAACGGCGCCGTGGCCCAAGGGATGTGGGACGTTGCCATCGGCGCATCCGCGCACAGTGGCGGGATCGGGACAGGGATAGAAAGTTCAAATATCGCCATTGGCGGCCTCAAGATCAACACGTCCAGCAATCTGGGAGACGTCATCGCCAATCCCACCTCGCAGACAGAAGCCTATGGCGGCGAAGCCATGGCGATTGGCGCGGGCGCGCAAACTGATGCCCGCTGGGCCACCGCGCTGGGTTCCGGTGCGTCCGTTCATGCCGTAAGCGGCATCGCCATAGGCCACATGGCCAGCGTAAAATACATCCCCAACGATGATTACGCAGCCGGGATTGCGATTGGCGACGGCTCAGTCGTTGAGCAGGACTTTGGGGTCGCTGTAGGCCTTCAAGCCCAGTCCAAAGCCAAGAATGCGGCTGCACTTGGAACGGGTGCTGTCGCCTTTGCGTTGGATTCGGTCGCGATCGGCAGCAATTCGCAGGCTAGCGTGGCGCAGACCGTTTCGTTTGGTGCGACCAATTTCTATCGCCGGCTGACGAACGTGGCTGACGGCACCGATCTTCACGATGCAATAACGTTGGGGCAATTGAATGCAGCGATTGCGGGCCTGGCCCAAAACGCCAGCCTGCCGATTTCCAATGGCCCCACGGTCAATACCGGCAATGGTTCGCAGGCGACCGGCAATGGCGCCATCGCGCTGGGCCAGGGGCAGACCGCGCATGGCAATGGCGCGGTGGCGCTGGGTGATCCCAACAGTGCCACCGGTACCGGTGCGCTGGCCATTGGTGCCAACAACACCAGCACCGGCGACGGCGCACTGGCGCTGGGCAACAGCAATACCGCCACTGGCCAGGGCGCGCTGGCGCTGGGGAATGGCGCGAATGCCGCAACCGCCGGCGCGATCGCGCTGGGCGATGGTGCCAGCGCCACGGGCGCAAAGGCGGTGGCGATCGGCGCGGGATCGGTAGCGGCGGACGACAACACGGTCTCGTTCGGCGCGGCCGGGGCCGAGCGCAAGCTGGTCAATGTCGCACAGGGTGATATCGCGGTCAGCTCTACCAACGCGGTCAACGGCGCGCAGCTGTTTGCAACCAATCAGCTGGTCAGCACTGCCCAGGCAACAGCCAACACCGCCCTGGCGCGCACGACCTATATGGCGGTGGGTGGTTCGGGTGCGGCGCCGAGTGTCACCGGCAACGGCGCGGTGGCGATCGGCGTCGGGCAAACCGCCAATGGCAACGGTGCGGTTGCCATCGGTGATCCCAACAGCGCGAACGGCACCGGCGCCGTGGCGATTGGCGCGGATAACATGGCGACGGGCACCGGGGCGGTGGCGCTTGGCAATGGCAACAAGGCCGCTGCCAATGGTGCGGTTGCCATCGGCAATGGTGCCACGGCCCAGCAGGCCAATGCTGTTGCGCTGGGGTCCGGCGCAACGACCAGCCGTGCCAGCCAGATCACACTGGGTGGCACCGGCAGTTCGGTAACGGTGGGCGATATTGGCAGCTCTACCGCGGCGCAAGTTGGCCCGGTCGATGTCGCCACGGTGGATGCCGGCGGCACGCTTGGCCGCGATACCACCATCCGCCCGGCGATCGCCTCTCTGCAATCGAGCGTTGCCGATCAGGCATCGACCATTTCGGCCATGAAAGCCGTCGACAATATCCAGAACAACCGGTTGTCTGCGCTGGAAGCAGGGCAGACAAATCTGCAATCGCAGGTCGATGTGAACCGGCGTGGCGCGAATGGCGGCATTGCCGCAGCGATGGCGCTGGGCGGCACGGTCATGCCGGCCAATGCGAAATTCGCCATATCGTTCAACCTTGCCACCTACCGCGCCGAACAGGGCTTTTCGGTGGCGGCCGTCGTCCGCGCGCACGAGCATATCTATCTGTCAGGCGGCATCGCTGGCTCGACCGTTGCAGGCTCCACCGGCGGCCGCGTCGGCGCAACCTTCGCCTGGTAAGCCACCTCAAAAGGAACAGGCCGATTCCAATCCGGGCGCGGTTTTTCGGGAACAGCCATCTGGCCTGGTAACCGCGCCCAATGCATCGTGCAAAAAAGCAGGCACCGGGGCGCATAGCTGCCGAAACCAAGAGCGGCTGGAGTAGGATCGTTTCCTGCCAGTCTACATTGCGGTGGGGAACGACTTGAATTTCTTCACCCCTCCTAAACCGCTTGCCCTACCGCTTTGCGCAACCCCGATGGCGGCACGCCGAACCGCTGGCGCACGCGGCGTGAAAAGTGCGCGGCGCTGGCGAAGCCGCAGTCGAGCGCGATCTGGGTTACGCTGGCGTCGGTGGTGCGCAGGCGGTGGGCGGCGCTGTCCAGGCGGAGCGTCAGCATGGTTTGCGCCAGGCTTTGGCCCAGTTCGGCCTGAAACAGGCGTTCGATCTGGCGCAATGAACGCCCGCAGGCCGCCGCGATCTGCGTGCGGGGCAGGGGGCGGTCCAGCCCGGCCTCGATCGTGGCCAGTGCCTGCAGCACCACGCGGTTGGTGGTGCCGTGGCGTTCGGCGGGGCTTTGGCGTTGGGGGCCGGCGGCATCGCGCGGGGTGGTGCGGATGAACCATTCGCCCACCCGCGCGGCCAGCGCGTGGCCGTGGTCGCGCGCGATCAGGGCCAGCGCCAGATCCAGCCCGGCGGTGCCCCCGGCGCAAGTGATCACCGCACCATCGATGACATAAAGCCCGGATTCGATCGCCACATCGGGGAAATGTTCGGCCAGCAGCGGGCGGTGTTCCCAATGGATCGTCGCGCGCCGTCCGGCCAGCAGCCCGGCACGCGCCATCACATAGGGCCCGCCGGATATCCCCGCGATGGCGCACCCGCCGCGCGCCAGCGCGCGCAGCCAGCCATAGGTGGCGGGATCGTGAAAATTGCGCGGATCGCCGCCGGCAAACACGAACAGCGTGGCGCAATCGATGCGCGCGCCCACCTGGGCATCGGCCAGGATGCGCGCGCCGCAGCTGGCCTCCACCGCTGCGCCCTGCGCCGATACGTGCGACCAGGTGTACAAGGTGCGGCCCGACAGCGTGTTGGCGGCGCGAAAAGCCTCAACCAGCGTGGCATAGCCCATCAGCGCAAAGCCGGGGATCAGCAGCAGTCCCAGCCGGATCGGCGGCGCAAAAGGGGTGGACATGTCGGTGTGGGACATATCCGCTTCATAAATGGACAAGCGGTGGCTGCGCAATGGGCATAATCTTCTGTGGTGGACGGGCGATCTGCCCGGCGGCAAAGGCACCCGCGATGCGCTATTCAATCCTGCAACTGGCGCGCCAGGCGCTGCAACGCCATCGTGGCTGGGGCCCGGCCTGGCGCGATGCGACCCCGCGCGATGGCTATGACGTGGTGATTGTCGGCGGTGGCGGGCACGGGCTGGCGGCGGCCTATTACCTGGCCAAGGTGCATGGCATCACCAACGTGGCGGTGGTCGAACGCAGCTGGATCGGCGGTGGCAATGCCGGGCGCAACACCACCATCATCCGTTCCAACTATGCATTGCCCGGCAACGAACCGTTCTACGAATGGTCGATGAAACTGTGGGAAGGGCTGGAACAGGAACTGAACTACAACGCGATGGTCAGCCAGCGCGGCGTGCTGAACCTGTATCATTCCGATCCGCAGCGCGATGGCTATGCCCGGCGCGGCAATGCCATGCGCATGCACGGGGTCGATTGCACATTGCTGGATGCCGATGCTGTGCGCAAAATGGCGCCGTTCCTGGATTTCGACAATGCGCGCTTCCCCATCCAGGGCGGGCTGTTGCAGGAACGCGGCGGCACCGCGCGCCACGATGCGGTGAACTGGGGCTATGCCCGCGCGGCATCGGCGCTGGGGGTGGATATCATCCAGAACTGCGAAGTGACCGGATTTTTGCGCGATGCCAGCGGCGCCGTCATCGGCGTGGAAACCAGCCGCGGCACCATTCGCGCCGGCAAAGTCGGGCTGTCGGTGGCGGGGATGACCAGCGTGGTGGCGGCCAAGGCCGGGCTGCGGCTGCCGATTGAAAGCCATGCGTTGCAGGCGTTCGTGTCCGAAGGGCTGAAACCGCTGATCCCCGGGGTGATCACGTTTGGCGCCGGGCATTTTTATGTCAGCCAGTCGGACAAGGGCGGGCTGGTGTTTGGCGGCGATATCGATGGCTACAATTCCTATGCCCAGCGCGGCAATCTGCCGGTGGTGGAGGATGTGTGCGAGGGCGGCATGGCCCTGATGCCGATGATCGGCCGCGTGCGTATGCTGCGCAGCTGGGGCGGGGTGATGGACATGAGCATGGATGGATCACCCATCATCGACCGCACGCCGATCGATGGCCTCTATCTCAACGCTGGCTGGTGCTATGGCGGGTTCAAGGCCACGCCGGCGTCGGGCTGGTGTTTTGCCCATCTGCTGGCGACCGATGCTCCGCATCATACCGCCACTGCCTATCGGCTTGACCGGTTCCGCACCGGGCATGTGATCGATGAAAAGGGCGTTGGCGCCCAAGCCAACCTGCATTGAGGATCAGACGCGATGCGTATTCCCTGCCCCTTTTGCGGGTCGCGCGATTCGCGCGAATTTGTGTTTCGCGGCGATGCAGCGCCGGCGCGCCCCGCGCTTGACGCCGGCGAAGGAGAAGCGGACGCGATGTTCGATTACCTCTATCTGCGCGACAACCCGGCCGGGCACTTTGAGGAATTGTGGTATCATGCGCAGGGCTGCCGCAACTGGTTGCGCGTGCGGCGTGACACGGTGACCCACGCGGTCGCCGGCGCCACCTTTGCACGCGCGGGGCAGGCGGCATGACCGGGCCGCATCGCCTGGGCACCGGCGGGTTGGTCGATCGCACCCGCACGCTGTCATTCCGCTTTGATGGCAAGGCCTATACCGGCCATCCGGGCGATACCTTGGCATCGGCGCTGCTGGCCAACGGCGTGCGCGTGTTTGCGCGCAGTTTCAAATACCATCGCCCGCGCGGGGTTTTGACCGCGGGCAGCGAAGAACCCAATGCCCTGGTCACACTGCGCACCGGCGCGCGTGCCGAACCCAACACCCGCGCCACCACCATCGAACTGTTCGATGGGTTGGAGGCCGTCAGCCAGAACCGCTGGCCCAGCCTGGCGTTTGACGTGATGGCGGTGAACCAGCTGTTTGCGCCGCTGTTTGTCGCCGGGTTTTACTACAAGACCTTTATGTGGCCGGCCAAGGCGTGGGAAAAGCTGTACGAGCCGGTCATCCGCCGCGCCGCCGGGCTGGGCGCGCTGTCGGGACAGGAAGACCCCGACCACTATGACCACGCCCATGCGTTTTGCGATGTGCTGGTGGTCGGTGGCGGCCCCGCCGGGCTGATCGCCGCACTGGATGCCGGGCGCAGCGGGTTGCGCGTGGTGATCGCCGACGAAGGGCCATTGTTGGGCGGGCGCCTGTTGTCTGAACGCGTGATCGTGGGTGGGCACCAGGGCACGGAGTGGGCCGCCGCCGCCAGCGCCGAATTGGCCGCGATGGCCAACGTGCAGGTGCTGCCGCGCACCACGGTGTTCGGGCGGTTTGAGGCCGGCGAATATGGCGCCATCGAACAAGTGGCCGACCATCTGCCGGTGCCCCTGCCCGGGCAACCACGCCAGCGATTGTGGAAAGTGGTCGCGGCGCACACCATTCTGGCGACCGGAGCAACCGAACGCCCGATCGTGTTCGATGGCAACGATCGCCCCGGGGTCATGCTGGCCTCGGCCGTATCGACTTATTGCAACCGCTATGGCGTGGCGCCGGGGCGGCGCGCGGTGGTGTTTACCAGCGGTGACAGCGGCTGGCAGACTGCGGCCGATCTGATCGCGGCGGGGGTCACGCTGGTGGCGGTGATCGACACGCGCAATGCCGTGCCCGAGGTGCTGGCCGCGCCGGTTCGCGCCGCCGGGGTGACGGTGATCACCGGCGGGCAGGTCATTGCCGCCAGCGGCAGCCCGCTGTCGCGCGTGATCGCGTGCGATGCCGGTGAAAACCGCGTCAGCCTGGATGCCGACCTGCTGGCGGTGGCAGGCGGGTGGAACCCGCAAGTGGCGCTGGCCACGCATATCGGCCACAAACCGGTGTGGCGCGATGCCATCGCCGCCTATGCGCTGGGCGATCCGCCGGCGGATGTCATGGCGGCGGGCGCGGCGGATGGCATTTATGGGCTGGCGGGCATTCTGGCCTCGGCCCGCGCGGCGGCACAGGTGGCGATGGCGGCGCTGGGGCATGATGCGGTGCTGGCGCCGTTGCCACGTGCCGATGATGTGCCCCACGCGGTCAGCGCGGTGTGGGCGAGCGGGCCATGTAAAGCCAAGGCGTTTGTCGATTTTCAGCACGACGTGACCGCCGACGATGTCACGCTGGCGGTGCGCGAAGGGTTTACCAGCGTCGAACACCTGAAACGCTATACCACGCTGGGCATGGCGACCGATCAGGGGCGGGTCAGCCAGGTCAATGGCCATGGCCTGCTGGCGGCGGCGACCGGCCGCGCGCTGGCGGAAACCGGCACGATCCGCGCGCGTCCACCGGTGGTGCCGGTGGCGATCGGCGCGTTTGCCGGGCACCATCGCGGGCGCGCGTTCCGGCCGATCCGCCACACCGCCAGCCATGATTGGGCGGCGCAGCGTGGCGCGGTGTTTGTCGATGCCGGGCAATGGCAGCGCGCGCAATGGTATCCGGTGGCCGGCGAAACCCACTGGCGCCAGTCGGTGGACCGCGAGGTGAACGCCACCCGCAACGGTGTCGGGCTGTGCGATGTTTCGACGCTGGGAAAGATCGAGCTGATCGGCGCCGATGTCGGCACGCTGCTTGACCGGTTGTACATCAATGGCTTTTCGGCGCTGCCGGTGGGCCGGGTGCGCTATGGCGTGATGCTGCGCGAAGACGGGCTTGTGATGGATGATGGCACCGTCACGCGGATCGCGCCCGATCGCTGGTTCATGACCACCACCACCGCCAATGCCGCGCGGGTGATGCAGCATATCGATTTTGCGCGCCAGGTGCTGTGGCCCACGCTGGATGTCCTGGCAGTGTCGGTGACCGAACAGTGGGCGACGTATTCGATCGCCGGGCCGCGCGCGCGCGACCTGCTGACCGTGGCGCTGCCCGATGTGGATCTGTCGAATGACGCGCTGCCCTATATGGGGGCGATCACGCTGCGCTGGCGCGGCCATGCGGCGCGGTTGTACCGCGTGTCGTTTTCGGGCGAGCTGTCCTATGAACTGAGCGTGCCCGCGCATGCCGGTGCCGCGCTGGTGGAACATCTGTTCGGCGTGGGCGCTGCGTTTGGCCTCACGGCTTATGGCACCGAGGCGCTGGGGGTCATGCGCATTGAAAAGGGCCATCCGGCGGGCAACGAGCTGAATGGCTGGACCACCGCCACCGATCTTGGGCTGGGGCGGATGGCGTCAAAGAAAAAGGATTTTGTCGGGCGAGTTTCGGCCCTGCGCCCGGCGCTGGTCGATCCGGCGCGGCCGCGGCTGGTCGGGTTGATGCCGGCCGATGGCACCGCGACGATCCGCGCGGGCGCGCACCTGTTGCGTGTGGGCGCCGCACCGGTGGCGGTCAACGACCAGGGTTATGTCACCTCGGCCTGTTATTCGCCCACGCTGGGCCAGCCGATCGCGCTGGCGCTGTTGGCCAATGGCGCCGATCGCCATGGCGAAACAGTGGTGGTGCACGATCCGGTGCGCGGCGCCGATGTGCTGGCCGTGGTGTGCGATCCGGTGTTTTTCGATCCGGCGGGGGAGAGACTGCGTGGCTGATGTGCGGGTAAGCGAACTGGCAGGTTATGGCCTGGCCAGCGTGATGCTGCGGCCGGGGGTTGATCCGGCTGTGCTGGGCGCGGCGCTGGGCATTGCGGTCGCGACCGGCCCGCGGGCCAGCATGGGCGACGGCATTGCGCTATGGGGTAGCGGGCCGGGGCAATGGCTGGCCCATGTCGACATGGCCGCGCCCGATTGGGCCGATGCGCTGGGCGACCGGCTGACCGGGGTGGCGGCGGTGGTTGACCAGTCCGGCGCCTATACGCTGTTTGACCTGGCGGGCACCGATGCCGCAGCGGTGTTGCAGATGGGGCTGCCGGTTGATCTGTCGCCGGCGGCGCTGGCCGCCGATGCGGTTGTGGTCAGCGTGATTGCCCATATCGGTGTAATCGTGCATCGGGTCGCGCCCGACCACTTTCACCTGGCCGTGTTTCGCAGTTTTACCGAAAGCTTCCGCGAATGGCTGAATGCCACCATCGCGGCACTGTAATTTTCAGGAACGTGTCATGACCGAATATCTGCTTACGCTGTCCTGCCGCAACCAGCCCGGCATCGTCGCCGGCGTGGCCACCACGATCTATACCCACGGCGGCAACATCACCGATGCGTCGCAATTCGATGATGCCGATGCCAACCGTTTTTTCATGCGGCTGGTGTTTGCGGTCGATCCTGCGGCCGACCATGCCGCGTTGACCGCCGATCTGGGCGCGCTGGCCGAAAAATTCGCCATGGACTGGTCGCTGCGGCTGCGCAGCCACCTGCAAAAGGTGGTGCTGATGGTCAGCAAGTTTGACCACTGCCTGGTCGATCTGCTGTACCGCCACAAGATGGGCGAACTGGCGATGGACGTGGTCGCGGTCATTTCCAACCACCCGCGTGACGCGCTGGGCGATATCAACCTGGGCACGATTCCGTTTCACCACCTGCCGGTGACCCGCGATACCAAGGCCGCGCAGGAAGCGCAGATCCGCGACATCGTGACCGCCAGCGGCGCCGATCTGATCGTGCTGGCGCGCTATATGCAGATCCTGTCGGACGAGATGGCGGCATGGTTGTCGGGGCGCTGCATCAACATCCACCATTCGTTCCTGCCCGGGTTCAAGGGCGCCAAGCCCTATCACCAGGCGCACGAACGCGGGGTAAAGCTGATCGGCGCCACCGCGCATTACGTGACCGGCGATCTGGATGAAGGCCCGATCATCGAACAGGATGTCGAACGCATCAGCCACGCCGACAAGGCCGACGATCTGGTGCGCAAGGGCCGCGATATCGAACGCCGGGTGCTGGCGCGCGCGGTGCAATTGCACCTGGACGGCCGCAGCCTGCTGCACGGCAACAAGACCGTGGTGTTCCGCGATTGATATTCCTGCTGGGAAATATCTTTTCCCCTTGATTGACATTCTTGCCGAGGGCGGACTATCCCGTTGTGGCGGCCTGATGGTCTGGCCTGCCGGAGAATCGCGATCATGTGCGGAATTGTCGGCCTGTTTTTGAAGGACCCTGCGCTGGAGCCCGAACTGGGCCGGCTGCTGGCCGACATGCTGGTGGTGATGACCGGCCGCGGCCCCGACAGCGCGGGCTTTGCCATTTATGGCGGCGGGCAGGATGACCATCTGAAGATCACCGTGCGTGGCGTGCGGCTGGATGATGTGGCCTCTGCATTGGCAGGCACCGCGGTCGCCACCTTGCGCGACACGCACATGGTGCTGTCGTTTGCCGCCGCTGACGAACCCGCAGTGCGCGGCTGGCTGGCGCTCAACCGCCCCGATCTGGTGGTGACCGGCGCGGGCAAGCGGATCGAACTGTACAAAGAGGTTGGCCTGCCGCGGCAAGTGGCGGACCGCTTTGCGCTGCCGGCGATGGCGGGCACACATGGCATCGGCCACACCCGCATGGCCACCGAATCCGCCGTGACCACCGATGGCGCGCACCCGTTTTCCACCGGGCGTGACCAGTGCCTGGTGCACAACGGATCGCTGTCCAACCACCGCTCGCTGCGCCGCAAGCTGGAACACGAAGGGCTGAGCTTTGCCACCGACAACGACAGCGAAGTGGCGGCCGGCTATATCAGCTGGCGCCTGCGCGAAGGGGACAGCCTGACCGCCGCGCTGGAGGCCGGGATGGAGGACCTCGACGGGTTTTACACGTTCGTGATCGGCACCGAAAACGGCTTTGCGGTGATGCGCGACCCGATTTCGTGCAAGCCGGCGGTGATGGCCGAAACCGACCAATACGTGGCGTTCGGATCGGAATACCGCGCGCTGGTCGGCCTGCCCGGGATCGACCATGCGCGCATTTTCGAACCCGAACCCGCCCGCGCCTATGTCTGGGAGCGCAACTGATGCCCGTCGTCGATCTTGCCGTCACGCCAAAGCGCGAATTGAATGCCGCGCTGCATGCACTGCCGGCCAATACCAACGAAACCCAATGGCTGGTTGCCAATCCCGAAGGCGCGCATGCCCTCGCTGCCGGGGTCAACGCGCCGATCACGGTCGAAATCGATGGCCACGCCGGATACTATTGCGCGGGCATGAATCAACAGGCGACCGTGGTGATCAACGGCAATGCCGGGGTCGGCGTCGCGGAAAACATGATGTCGGGCAAAGTGCATGTGAAGGGCGATGCCAGCCAGGCCGCCGGCGCCACCGCGCATGGCGGATTGCTGGTAATCGATGGCAATGCCTCCGCCCGGTGCGGCATTTCGATGAAGGGCATCGACATCGTCGTCAAAGGTTCAATTGGCCCGATGTCGGCGTTCATGGCGCAGGCGGGCAACCTGGTGGTGCTGGGCGACGCCGGCGAAGCGCTGGGCGACAGCCTGTACGAAGCGCGGCTGTTCGTGCGCGGCACGGTCAAAAGCCTGGGCGCGGATTGCACCGAAAAGGAATTGCGGCCCGAACATATCGCCATCCTGGAACGGCTGCTGGCCGATGCCGGTGTCGAAGGCATCAGCGCAGCGGAATTCCGCCGCTATGGCTCGGCGCGCGGGCTGTACAATTTTCACGTCGACAACGCCTCGGCCTACTGACGGACGCCCCCATGGACAATTCCCACATCCCGCGCACGTTGCCGCGTTTTTCCGCGACGTTCGATCCGCATACCCTGGCGGAAATCCGCCGCGCGGCCGCCACCGGCATCTATGACATCCGTGGCGGTGGCACCAAACGGTCATTGCCGCATTTTGATGATCTGCTGTTCCTGGGCGCGTCGGTGTCGCGTTATCCGCTGGAAGGCTATCGCGAAAAGTGCGCGACCGACGTGTGGCTGGGCACGCGCTTTGCCAAAAAGCCGATCCACCTGAAAACCCCGATCACTATCGCCGGTATGAGCTTTGGCGCATTGTCCGCACAGGCCAAAGAGGCGCTGGGGCGCGGCGCGACGATCGCCGGCACCAGCACCACGACCGGCGATGGCGGCATGACGCCCGAAGAACGCGGGCAGTCGCAAACGCTGGTCTATCAATACCTGCCCAGCCGCTATGGCATGAACCCCGATGACATCCGCAAGGCCGATGCGATCGAAGTGGTGATCGGCCAGGGCGCAAAGCCCGGCGGCGGCGGCATGCTGCTGGGGCAAAAGATTTCCGACCGTGTGGCGGCAATGCGCACTTTGCCAAAGGGCATCGACCAGCGCTCCGCCTGCCGCCATCCCGACTGGACCGGGCCCGATGACCTGGAAATCAAGATCGAGGAACTGCGCGAAATCACCGATTGGGAAAAACCGATCTATGTGAAAGTCGGCGCGACCCGGCCCTATTACGATGTTGCGCTGGCGGTGAAATCGGGCGCCGATGTGGTCGTGCTCGATGGCATGCAGGGCGGCACCGCCGCGACGCAGGACGTGTTTATCGAACATGTCGGCATTCCCATCCTGGCGGCGATCCGCCCGGCGGTGCAGGCGCTGCAGGACATGGGCATGCACCGCAAAGTGCAGCTGATCGTGTCGGGCGGCATCCGCAACGGCGCCGATGTCGCGAAAGCGCTGGCGCTGGGTGCCGATGCCGTGGCGATCGGCACCGCCGCGCTGGTCGCGCTGGGCGACAACGATCCGCGCTGGGCCGCCGACTATGCCGCGCTGGGTACCGAGGCCGGCGCCTATGACGACTGGCACGAAGGCCGCGACCCGGCCGGGATCACCACGCAGGACCCGGAACTGGCCGCACGGCTTGATCCGGTGGCGGCGGGGCGGCGGCTGGCCAATTACCTGGCGGTGCTGACGCTGGAGGCGCAGACGATTGCGCGCGCCTGCGGCAAAAGCCATCTGCACAATCTGGAACCCGAAGACCTGGTGGCGCTGACGATCGAGGCGGCGGCGATGGCGCGCGTGCCGCTGGCCGGCACCGACTGGATCCCCGGGCAGAAGTTTTAAGATCCCACCCCCGTTTCATGCCTGCCCCCGACCGGGAGAATGACGATGAGCATCGATCTGGCGCAAGTTGCCCAAGCCAAGGGCATCAAATATTTCCTGATTTCGTACACCGACCTGTTCGGCAACCAGCGCGCAAAGCTGGTGCCGGCGCAGGCGATCGGCGAAATGCAGAAGAACGGCGCCGGGTTCGCCGGTTTTGCCACCTGGCTGGACATGACGCCCGCCGATCCTGACCTGTTCGCCATTCCCGATCCGGCCAGCCTGATCCAGGTGCCGTGGAAAAAGGAACTGGGCTGGCTGGCCGCCGATCTGTGGATGGATGGCAAACCGGTCAAGGCGAGCCCGCGCAACGCATTGAAGGCCCAGATCGCTGCGGCGGCGGAGCTCGGCTATCAGCTGAAATCGGGGGTGGAGTGCGAATTTTTCCTGATCACCCCCGATGGCACCGCGATCTCCGATGCCGCCGATACCCAGACCAAGCCGTGCTATGACGAACAGGCGCTGATGCGGCGCTATGACGTGATCACCGAAATCTGCGACGCGATGATCGAACTGGGCTGGAATCCGTACCAGAACGACCACGAGGACGCCAATGGCCAGTTTGAAATGAACTGGCACTATGACGATGCGCTGCTGACCGCCGACCGCATGGCATTTTTCAAATTCCTGGTGAAATCGGTCGCGGAAAAGCACGGCCAGCGCGCCACGTTCATGCCCAAACCGTTCATCAACCTGACCGGCAATGGCTGCCACGTGCACCTGTCGCTGTGGAAGGATGGACACAACGCGTTCGAAGGCGACAACGACATCAGCCCGCTGGCCAAAAATTTCATCGGCGGCCTGCTGCACAGCGCCCCGGCGCTGGCGGCGATCACCAACCCCACCGTCAACAGCTACAAGCGTATCAACGCCCCGCGCACCACATCGGGCGCGACCTGGTCGCCCAATTCGGTGACCTGGACCGGCAACAACCGCACGCACATGATCCGCGTGCCCGAACCCAACCGGCTGGAGCTGCGCCTGGCCGATGGCGCGGTAAACCCCTATCTGCTACCGGCGGTGGCGCTGGCGGCAGGCATGGACGGCATTGTCAACGCGCGCGACCCCGGGCCACGGCTGGACATCAACATGTATACCGAAGGGCACAAGGCGCCCGACGCGCCCAAATTGCCGCTCAACCTGCTCGACGCCATCCGCGCGCTGGAGGCAAGCCCGGTACTCGGCGCGGCAATGCCCGAACTGGTGCCCGCCTATACCAAGCTGAAACATGCCGAATGGAACGACTACGCCCGCCACCTGACCGACTGGGAACGCGCGACGACGCTGGATTGCTGATCGCACCTTGCCCGAACCGGGGAGGGGGGCCTCTCCCCAAATTATGCCAGGGCGGGCGCCCTGATCATGAAAGGATTTGTGCAATGACCATCGTGCGATTGGATGCCGGACCGCGGATGAGCCAGGCTGTCGTGGCCGGCGGCCTCGTCTTCACCGCCGGCCAGGTGGCCGAAGGGCCGACCGTGACCGCCCAGACCGAAGCCGCGCTCGCGCAGATCGATGCCCTGCTCGCGCGCGCCGGCACCAGCAAGGCCAACCTGGTCAGCGCCACCATCTGGCTGGTCGACATGGCCGAATTTGCCGAAATGAACGCAGTATGGGACCGCTGGGTCATCCCCGGCGCCACCCCCGCCCGCGCCACCGTCGGCGCGCCCCTGGCTGCCCCAATTTTTAAAGTTGAGATCGCCGTCGTCGCCGCACTCGACTGACCTGCTGCGCCGGTTCTGATCGCGTGCCTCTGGCGTGTAAGGCCTACGGCCCTGGCACGCGCCACCTGGCCGGATGGGAACGCGCCACCGCGCAGGTTTGCTCATCGGGGTGGGTTTGCAAAGCCGTTCCACCATCGTCACCCCGGGCTTGACCCGGGGTCCCGCTGGTTGTCGGCGATTTTGTTGCTTACAACACCGCGTTGGAACTGCTGGGATTGGAGGGTAGCGGACGTTGATGTCTATCAGGTCGGCAGCTTTCTACTGATGGTGCCACCCGCCTGGCTCGCCAGAAAGACAGCAGTCCTTTCTGCAAGGTCAGCCTCGTCAGACGCGATCCGCATCACGTTTTTACCTTCGAGCATAGCGACTTCTACAACAGGCTGCTCTCGATACGGCGGCTTACGAAGCTGCATATATAGCCACGTCCAATCAGTCGCTTCCCGTAATCTGCTATCTCCATCCGTATCGACAGTATCGTTCGGGCCATAGACATGAATGACGACTTCAAAAAATGGCGGGCGCGGGCCTGGCGTTATCAAAAAGAGTTCGTGGGCATAGTCCCTACTGTCATGCATCATACCGGAAATCTAGCTGAGACGCTGATGTCTGCAAGTGGGCGACAGCAGCCATCGACTGGTGTAAATTTGTAACGAGCGCGCAGGCGGTCTTTTGGGAGCCATCCACGCAACGCAAATAAGCGGGACCCCGGATCAAGTCCGGGGCGACGCGTGGGGCGGGTGTTTGTGCCTTTGCCGTGCAGTTGCTCCCGCGCCTTACATCAACCGGTAATGGAAATCATACGCGGTCGCCTTCGGGTCGCGGGCGTGGATCAGCATTTCGCCGCGCGCGCCTTTGTAGGCGCCGGTGCCGCCGGTGACCGCCAGCGTGGTGTCGGGCGCGTTGTCGCCGTCGCCGACCGGGCCTTCGACCATGATCTGGCCTTTGGCCAGCGTCAACGTCCAGTGGCATTCGATCGACTTGCCGATCAGGCGCACGCAATAGCCCTGGTCCATGCCGACTTTTTTGGTGTTGGTGGCATCATAGATCGGGTTGGTGAAGGTCAGGATGTCACCGACATTTTCCGCCCCACTGCCGCCCTTGACGCTGGCGACATCGGTTTCGGCGCGTTCGACCACGTCGATTTTGGTTACGTGCTTGGCCATTGGGGCAGGGGCGGCATAGGCCGGGACGGCAAGCGCGCCCAGCACGATCAACAGATTACGCATCCTCAAGGTCTCCTCGTTTTTCAGGATTTTACGGGCGCGCGGCGCGTCCAGGCGTCGCCGGCCGGGGCATCGCTGCGATCATAGGGACGGCCGGCGATCATGTAGATCAGCCCCGATACAATCACCGCGCCAAAGGTCAGCGCCATGCCATAGCTGGCATACCACGCCATGGCGCCGTCGGTCGGGCGCAACATGATCGCAATCGCGCTAACGCCCCAGACAATGCCCGCCACATTGATCGCCCAGCCCCAGCCGCCCAGCCGGAATTTGCCATGCGGCTGCCACCCGCGCGCGCGCGCAAAGGTTGCGCCCAGCACCACCATCTGAAACCCGGCATAGATGCCCACCACTGCAAAGCTGACAATCGTCGCCACTGCATCGGCAAAGAACATGCCCAGCACCAGGATGGCGGAGGCGATCAGCCCCGACAGCACCAGCGCGTTCATCGGCACATGGTGCGTGGCTGAAACTTTGCCCAGCCAGCCGCTGGCCACCACCATGTCATCGCGGGCATAGGCATAGACCAGCCGGCTGGCCGCGGCCTGCATGCTGAGCGCGCAGGACAGGAATGACACCAGCACCACCACCACCACCGCCTTGGCACCGATCGGGCCGAAGGCCACGTTCAGCGCGTCTTCGATCGGGTTGGTACTGCGCCCGCTGACCACCGCCATGACATCGGGCAGAGATAAAATGAGCGCCAGCGCGACGAAAATCGATGCCGCCATGCCGACGTAAATCGTTGATTTCATGGCCTTGGGGATGGCGACGCCGGGGTTGGGGGTTTCCTCTGCGACATCGCCGCACGCCTCAAAGCCATAGCAGGTGAACAGGCCGACCACTGCCGCGCCCATGAACGCCGGGGCGTAGGACCCGTTTTTGACGAGGCCGTACGTATGGAAAATCACATTGATCGACTGGTGGCGGTGGAATAGCAGCAGGAACGCGCCGACCACGATCGCGCCCAGGATTTCGCAGATGAAGCCGAACATTGCCACCCGCGCCAGCGTGCGCGTGCCGGCCAGATTGGTCAGCGTGGACACCACCACCAGTCCGATCGCCAGCAGCCCGGCGGTTACCGGATTGCTTTGAAACCCCAGCAACACACCCACATAAGGCGCGGCGCCCGCGCATACCGCCGCGATCGAGGTGAACAGCGCCCAGCCATAGACCCAGCCAGCCATCCACGCCCATTTTTTGCCCACCAGCCGCCGACACCACGGGTACAGCCCGCCGGAAATCGGAAATTGCGACACCACCTCGCAAAAGGTCAGGCACACGATCATCTGGCCAATGGCGGCGATCACGTACCACCAGATCATCGGCGGACCGGCCGACGCCATGCCGATGCTGAACACCGAATAGACGCCCACCACCGGCGACAGATAGGTAAAGCCGAGCGCAAAGTTTTCCCACAGCGACATCGACCGTTCGAACTGCGCCGAATAGCCCAGCGCCTTCAGCTCATCATCGTCGCTGCTGGTCATGTTGGTCATGGAAACGCGATTCCCCCCGGATTCGTCTGTGCGCGATCAGCCAACTGCCGTCCGCTTGGTCTTTTTCGGGTCGTCAAACGGCAGCGGCTGGGCCTTGGCGGCCACGGTGCCCTGCGCGCCGACCAGTGTCAGGTCAGCCCCGGCCACGGCCACATCGACATCCATCCGCGCAATGCCCAGCGAACGCCCGGTCAGTTTCGAAACCATGCCCAATGTCACCACGCCCACTTCGCGGTCCCCCACCAGCAGCTTGTCACCCGCATCGGCCGCCTTGTCGCTGGCGAGTTCGACGCCATAGATGCGAAAGCGTTCCTTGCCCTTCAGCCGGTAATGCGCATCGGCGCCGCGAAAGCCGGTCTTGCCCGGGCTGACCGTGAAATCCAGCCCCAGTTCCCACAATGTGTCACCGGTCGATCCATCCGCAAACGGGAAATATTCTGACATGTCATAGGGATAGAACAGCAGATAGCTTTCCACCCGCAACAGGTCGAGCGCGGTGAAGCAGGCCGGGCCGATGCCCATCGCGGCACCCTGTTCGAGGATCGAATCCCAGATCACCGGGGCATCGGCCGAACGGCAGAAAATTTCATAGCCGCGTTCGCCGGTATAGCCGGTGCGCGAAATCAGCACCGGCGCGCCGAACAGCTTTGCGCCCATGTGGCTGAAATATTTGAGATCGCGGATGCCTGGCACATGCTGCGCCAGGAAATCGACGGCGACAGGCCCCTGCAACGACAGATCGTGCAGATCATCGTCAAACAGCATGGCGACATTGCGCCCGGTGCTCGCCGCAACCAGGCTTTCATGCCCGGCGCCGGACCCGTGCACCACCATCCAGCTGTCGGGCCCCATGCGGTACAGGATGCAATCGTCGATGAAATGCCCGTCATCGTTGAGCATGGTGGCATAGGCGGAACGCCCCGGCATGATCTTGGCCACAGTGCGCGTGGTGACCATATCCAGCACACCCTGGGCGTGCGGACCGACCAGATGCACCTTTTTAAGGCCCGACACATCCATCAGCCCGGCGCGTGTGCGGATCATGGTATGATCGTCCTGCACATCGTGGCCATAAGTCCACGCGGTGCCCATGCCGTTCCAGTCTTCAAGCGCCGAACCGAGCGCACGATGGCGGCTGGCCAGGGTGGAATGACGCCAGGAATCGGGCATGAAAAACCTCGTGAGCTGGGGGCGCGCCTGCCGGTTTTACCGTGCATCGCGGGCCGGGAGTTGATCTCTTGCGAGGGCAAAAGGACTATCAACCGGCGTTCCGGCTGTCGAGGCGATATTTGCCTCATTGACAAGTTTGTTTCGTCTTGGGAAAGTTTTGCCATTGCGCTGGTGGCTGCCTGGCGCAATGTTATTCCGTTTGAAGGTTTTTGGAAGTGCCACCCACCACCCCGCACCCCCGGCCCAACCACCCATTGAAGGTACCCTGTGGGCGGTTGGGCCGGGGGTGC
>NZ_JBBATI010000050.1:0-22892 GCF_040398825.1 Novosphingobium sp. | reverse complement strand
CCAAACGAACGCGCGACCTCCTCGGAGCCCAACGCAATGTGTGAATCTGCTAGCCTTCAGGGGAGGGGCCGGGGGTGGGGGCCCTCAACAGAACCCGGCGTTTGGGGATGGCCCCCACCCCAACCCCTCCCCTGAAGGGGAGGGGCTTATGGGTTTTCATCAGGCATAAGGGGGAACGGACGATGATCGACGACACCGATTTCACCGGGCGGCGCGTGCTGGTGGTGGGCGGATCAAGCGGGATTGGCAACGGCATTGCGCAGGCGTTTCGCGCGCGCAATGCCGATGTGACGGTGTGGGGCACGCGCGCGGCGGTGAGCGATTATGATCCCGCCGAGGGCAGCGACCTGACCGGGTTGGACTACGCCTGTGTCGATGTGTCTGATCCCGACCGGATCGCCGCGGCGCCGTCTGCGGGCGGGTTGGACGTGTTGGTCCTGTGCCAGGGCACCGTGCTTTACAAACGCGGCGAATTCGGGCGCGCCGGGTGGGACCAGGTGATGGCAGTCAATCTGGACAGCGTGATGCATTGCGCAATGCGGTTCCGCGATGATCTCGCCGCCAGCAAAGGCACAATCATCGTGGTCAGCAGCATTTCCGGGCTGAAGGCCAACATCGGCAACCCCGCCTATGCCGCATCAAAGGCCGGCGCGATCAGCCTGACCAAATCGCTGGGCCAGGCCTTTGCGGCAGAGGGCATCCGTGTCAACGGCCTGGCCCCCGGCCTGGTCGATACCAAACTGACCCGCGTCACCACGCAGCACGCCGATCGGCTGGCCGGCGCACTTGCCCGCATTCCACAGGGCCGCATGGGCACCCCCGCCGATCTCGCCGGCGCGGCGATTTTCCTCGCTTCGCCGCTGGCGGCCTATGTCACCGGGCACACGCTGGTGGTGGACGGCGGGTTGTCGTTGTAGGGATTGGTGGCTTTGGCTCGGTAGCTGACGCCGCAATATTCTCCCCGAAACGGGGAGAATGTGTGACCACTGGCGCTGCACCGCCAATTGCGCCAAAGTGCCCGGCATGTCCGACCCCGCCGTTCGTATCGACCGCAATTTTGCCGCGCGGGTGGATTGGAATCTGTTGCGCACGTTTGTGGAAATCGTGCGTGCGGGCGGGATTGGCGCGGCGGCGCGCAAATTGAACCGGCAGCAGCCCACCATCAGCGTCGCGCTGAAACGGCTGGAGGACCATATCGGCACGCAACTGTTGCGGCGGTCGGCCACCGGCGTGGAACTGACCGTGGCGGGGCGCGCGCTGCTGCTGATCTGCGATGATATGTTTGAAGCCGCGCGGATGGTGCCGCACCAGGTGGCGCAGGCGATGAAGCAGGTCGAAGGGCTGGTGCGCATCCAGATGATATCATCGATCGTGTCGCCCGAATTTGATGAAGCGATCGCCACCTTTCGCCGCCGGCACCCCGCGATCCAGATCGAACTGCGCGTATCGCCGTGGCGGCAGGTGCTGGAATCGCTGGAGCGCGGCGAAGTGGAAATCGGCGTGGGGTTCGACAGCAGCGTGCGCGCCGGGTTGAATTACGAACCGTTGTTTGTGGAAGTGCAGCAACTGTACTGCGACCGCAACCATCCGCTGTATGGCCGGCGGATCACGCGGTTGAGCGATCTGCGCGATCAGGGCTTTGTGCTGACCGGCGATGACGAACTCGATACCATCACCCGCCTGCGCCAGCGCTATGGGCTGGGCACGCTGATCAACGGTCTGGCCGAGGATGTGCATGAGGCCAAGCGGTTGATCAGCCTGGGGGTGGGCATCGGCTTTCTGCCAGTGCTGGCGGCGGGGGATCTGGTGCTGCGCGACCGGTTGTGGGCGCTGCTGCCAGCGGACGTCGAACCGTCGTACGACATTTACCTGCTGTCGCGGCAAACCGCGGTGCGCGATACCCCGACGCAATTGTTCCTGGATGAAATCCTGCGCCGGTTGCGCGCACGGCCGCATGGCGGCTGACAGCGCAAGGCATAGACATTGTCTATGCCCTGCATCACAAAACAGGCTCTAGCGTGATGGCCTGCGCTTGGGCACCTCCTCTTTCCAGCGCCAAGAAGGAATCCGTGCCGTGATCCGTCCCTCCATCTCGCTTCGTTTGCTTGGGTTGGCCAGCCTCATGGCGCTGGCGGCGTGCGGCCAGTCTGCGAAGACCACCAGCGCCGATGGCATCGCGGCAGAGGCGCCGAAGAAAGAATTCACCATCGGCTGGTCGATCTATGCCGGATGGATGCCGTGGCCCTATGCGCAAGAGGCCGGGATCGTGAAGAAATGGGCCGACAAATACGGCATCGCGATCAAGATGGTGCAGGTCAACGATTACGTCGAATCGGTCAACCAATACACCGCCGGAAAGCTGGACGGAGTGGTGGCGACATCGATGGATACGCTGACCATTCCTGCCGCCGGGGGCAAAGATACTTCGGTGGTGATCGTGGGCGATTATTCCGACGGCAACGATGGCGTGGTGCTGAAAAACGCGAACAGCATCGCCGATATCAAGGGCCGATCGGTCAACCTGGTCGAACTGTCGGTGTCGCAATACCTGCTGGCGCGCGGGCTGGAATCCGCCGGTATGAAGCTGTCGGATATTAAAACCGTGAACACCGGCGATGCCGATATCGTCGGCGCGTTTGCATCACCCACGGTCAACGCGGTGGTGACGTGGAACCCGCAATTGTCCGAGGTAAAAAAGGCCCAGGGCGCCAAACTGGTGTTCGACAGCCACCAGATCCCCAACGAAATCCTGGATGTGCTGGCGGTCAGCAGTGCCACGCTGAAGGCCAATCCCGCACTGGGCAAGGCACTGGCGGGGATCTGGTATGACACGATGGCGGTGATGAAGCGCAACGATGCCGCCGGTGCCGCCGCGCGCGCACAAATGGCGCACGATGCCGGCACCACGCCCGAAGGGTACGACAGCCAGCTGAAAACCACGCATTTGTATTATACCGCCGCCGATGCGGTAAAACTGGCGACCAGCCCTGAACTGATGACGGTTACCGACCGTGTGCGCCAGTTTTCGTTCGCCAAAGGCCTGTTTGGCCCGGCGGCAACCTCGGTCGATGCGATCGGCATCCTGTTTCCCGGCGGCAAGACGCTGGGCGATGCCAACAACGTGAAACTGCGCTTTGATCCTGCGTTCATGCAGATGGCCGCCGACGGCAAGCTGTGACCGGCTTAGCAGGAGCGCGCGCGCGATGACCCGCCTGATCAATCTGCGGCCCGGCCGGCGTGGGCGGATCATGGCCGGGGCGATCCCGCTGTTGCTGCTGGCGCTGACCTATGCCGTGGCGGCGGCGCTGCGCCATGCCGACAATCCGGCCGACAAAGTGCTGCCGACGGTGTTCGCCATGGGCGCGGCGTTGTGGCGGATGGCGACACAGATTGACCCGGTGTCGGGGCACATCACGCTGCTGGCCGATACCGTGGCCAGCCTGACGCGGATGGGTGCGGGGCTGTTGCTGGCGACGCTGACCGCGCTTACGCTCGGCCTGTTGCTGGGCGTGCTGCCGATCGCGCGGGCGGTGCTGGGCCCGGTGATCACGGTGATCGCGGTGATCCCGCCGATCGCGGTGCTGCCGATCCTGTTCATCGCGCTGGGGCTGGGCGAAGCGGCGAAAATCGCGCTGATCGCGATCGGTATCGCGCCCTATATGACGCGCGATCTGGCCGCGCATGTTGCCGGGCTGCCGGCCGAACAGTTTATCAAGGCGCAGACGCTGGGCGCCAATTCGTGGGTGGTGGCGATCCGCGTGGCGCTGCCGCAGATGATGCCGCGGCTGATTGAAACCCTGCGCTTTTCGATGGGCCCGGCCTGGGTGTTTTTGATCGCGGCAGAGGCGATCGCGTCCGACGTGGGCCTGGGTTATCGCATCTTTCTGGTGCGGCGTTATCTCGCGATGGATATCATCCTGCCCTATGTGGCGTGGATTTCGCTGTTGGCGATCCTGGCCGATACGCTGCTGCAATGGGTGGCGCGGGCCGGCTTTCCCTGGGCGGGCAATGCCGGGCACGGGGGTGCGCGATGACCGACGCGCCGCCGCTGCTGGAATTCCGCAATGTCTGGGTCGAATATGGCGACAAGGTCGTGCTGGAACGCGTCAACCTGGCGATTCCGGCGCGCGCGTTCATTTCGGTGGTCGGTCCATCGGGCGCGGGCAAGAGCACATTCCTGCGGCTGATCCTGGGGCAGGAGGCCCCCACCCGCGGCACCATCACCTTTGATGGCGCGGCCATGCCGGCCGAATGCGGGCCCGATCGCGGCGTGGTGTTTCAGCGCTATTCGGTGTTTCCGCATCTGACCGTGATCGGCAACGTGCTGTTCGGGCTGGAATGTGCGGCCGCGCCAGTGCTGGGCCGGCTGTTCGGTGCGCAGCGCCGTGCCGCACTGGAAGAGGCGACGGCGATGCTGGATGCGGTGGGGCTGAGCGCGGCGCGCGACCAGTATCCGGCGCAATTGTCGGGCGGAATGCAGCAACGGCTGGCGCTGGCGCAGGCGCTGGTAAAACACCCGCGCGTGCTGCTGCTGGATGAACCGTTCGGCGCGCTCGATCCCGGCATCCGCGCCGATATGCACGATCTGGTCGGCGGGTTGTGGCGTGACCATGGCCTGACCGTGGTGATGGTCACCCACGATATTGGCGAAGCGTTCAAGCTGGGCACGCGCGTGCTGGCGTTCGACAAACGGCGCCACGATCCGCACGCGCCGCACCGCTATGGCGCCACCGCGACCTATGACGTGCCCTTGCTGCGCAAGACCGCGCCGCCGGCAGCCGGCCCTGATATTTCCCCCGAAAGTGCCTGAATGTTGCCCAGCAATCCGCCTTTTGCCAAAGTCCTGATCGCCAATCGCGGCGCCATCGCCTGCCGCATCATTCGCACACTGCGCGCCATGGGCATCGGATCGGTAGCGGTGTTCAGCGATGCCGACGCCGGGTCGCGCCATGTGGCCGAAGCGGATGAGGCGGTGCGGATCGGCCCGGCACCCGCCACCGAAAGTTATCTGGATGTTGCGGCGATTCTGGCGGCGGCGCAGGCCAGCGGCGCCGATGCGATCCACCCCGGTTATGGCTTTCTGTCGGAAAACACCGATTTTGCGGCGGCCTGTGCTGCGGCCGGGATCGTGTTCATCGGGCCGACGGCGGACAATATCCGCGCCTTCGGGCTGAAACACACCGCGCGTGATCTGGCCCAGGCGCATGGCGTGCCACTGGCGCCCGGCACCGGGCTGCTGACCGACGCGGCCGAGGCGGCGCGCGAAGCGGCCCGGATCGGTTATCCGGTGATCCTGAAGGCGACCGCCGGCGGCGGCGGCATTGGCATGAAGGTGTGCGCCGACGACAGCGAACTGGCCGATGCCTTTGCCATGGTCGCGCGGCTGGGTGCGGGCAATTTCGGCAACAATGGAGTCTTCCTGGAACGCTATGTCGCGCGCGCACGGCATATCGAGGTGCAGGTGTTTGGCGACGGCGCGGGCAACGTGGTGGCGCTGGGCGAACGCGATTGTTCGCTGCAACGCCGCAACCAGAAAGTGGTGGAGGAAACCCCCGCGCCGCATCTGCCCCCTGCCACCCGCGCGGCGCTGATCGATGCGGCGGTGCGATTGACCGCAGGCGCGAACTATCGCTCTGCGGGTACGGTCGAATTTCTGTACGATGCCGAACGTGACGATTTCTTTTTCCTGGAGGTCAACACCCGGCTGCAGGTCGAACACGGGGTGACCGAACAGGTGACCGGGGTCGACCTGGTCGAATGGATGGTGCGCGGCGCCGCTGGCGATTTTGCCTTTCTCGACGGCTTTGTCGCGGCGCCCGCAGGCCATTCGATTCAGGTGCGATTGTATGCGGAGGACCCGGGGCAGGACTTTCAGCCAAGCTCTGGCCGGTTGATCGAGGTTGCGTTTCCAGCCGAAGACCGCGCCGCGTTGCGCGTGGATGGCTGGGTGGAAAGCGGCAGCGTGGTGCCTGCATGGTATGATCCGATGCTGGCCAAGCTGATCGTGACTGCCGACACGCGTGAAGCGGCAATCATCGCGCTGCAATCGGCGCTGGATGCGACGCGTCTGGCGGGCATCGAAACCAATCTGCGCTGGCTGCGCGCCGTGGTGCGCAGCGCGGCCTTTGTCAGCGGGCAGGTCTCGACGCGCGCCCTGGGCGAATTCCACTGGGCGCCGACCGCGATCCGCGTGCTGGCGGCGGGTGCGGCGACCACGGTGCAGGACTATCCCGGGCGCATCGGGCTGTGGGATGTTGGCGTGCCGCCCTCTGGCCCGATGGATGCGTTGTCGTTCCGGCTGGGCAACCGGCTGCTGGGCAATGATGATCATGCGGCGGGGCTGGAAATTACCGCCGCCGGGCCGTCGCTGCTGTTTCAGGGCGCAACGCGGATCTGCCTGACCGGGGCAGAGTGCGGCGCTACGCTGGACAATGCGCCCGTGCCGCGCTGGACCCCGGTCGAGGTTGTTGCGGGGCAAGTGTTGCGGGTTGGCCGGGTGCAGGGCGGCGGGATGCGCGCGTGCCTGGCGCTGGCCGGCGGGATCGACGCGCCGGTCTATCTGGGCAGCCGCAGCGCGTTCACGCTGGGCGAATTTGGCGGGCATGCGGGCCGCGCGGTGATGACCGGCGATACGCTGCATCTGCTGGATGCTCCCGCGCAGCCAACGGCGGCGCTGGCGCCCGCGCTGGTGCCCGAAATCGGCAATGATTGGCATATGCGCGTGCTTTACGGCCCGCACGGCGCGCCCGATTTCTTTACCGATTCTGATGTGGCGATGATCTGCGCCACGCCCTGGCGTGTGCATTACAATTCCAACCGCACCGGGGTGCGGCTGATCGGGCCGAAACCCGAATGGGCGCGGCGTGACGGGGGGGAGGCGGGGCTGCACCCGTCGAACATCCACGACAATGCCTATGCCATCGGTGCGGTCGATTTTACCGGCGACATGCCGATCATTCTGGGGCCGGACGGGCCATCGTTGGGCGGGTTTGTCTGCCCGTTCGTAGTGATCCAGGCCGATCTGTGGAAGGCGGGGCAACTGGCGCCCGGTGACACCGTGCATTTCGTGCCGGTGTCAGAGGCAGAGGCGCGCCACGCCGAACTGGCGCAGGATGCGCTGGTGCAAACGCTGGCCGCCCCGCCGCCGTTCGCCGGCGACGCCCCCCCCCCGGCATCGCCAATCCTGCATGCCATCCCGGCGCAGGGCGTGCGCCCGGCGGCGACCTATCGGCGGCAGGGTGACCGGCACCTGCTGGTCGAATATGGCCCGATCGTGCTCGATCTGGAACTGCGGCTGCGCGTGCATGCGCTGATGCTGGAACTCGACCGGCTGGCGCTGCCCGGGGTGATCGACGTGACGCCAGGCGTGCGGTCGGTGCAGATCCATTATGATGCGCGTCTGCTGTCGCAGGCCACGCTGATCGACGCGCTGGTGGCGGCAGAAGAACGGCTGGGCGGGCTGGACGATTTCGCGATTCCGTCCCGCATGGTGCATCTGCCGCTGTCGTGGGCCGATCCGGCGATTTACCAGACAATCGACAAATATATGGCCGCGGTGCGCGACGATGCGCCGTGGTGCCCCGACAACATCGAATTCATCCGCCGGGTGAATGGCCTGGACAGCGTCGATGCTGTGCAGCGGATCGTGTTCGATGCCGATTACCTCGTGCTGGGGCTGGGCGATGTCTATCTGGGTGCGCCGGTCGCCACGCCGGTCGATCCGCGCCACCGGCTGGTGACCACCAAATACAATCCCGCGCGCACGTGGACCCCGCCCAACGTGGTCGGTATCGGCGGGGCATACATGTGCATTTATGGCATGGAGGGGCCGGGCGGATACCAGCTGTTTGGCCGCACCATTCAGGTGTGGAACACCTACGAGGGTTCGGGCCGCCAGAACGCGGCGTTTCGCGATGGCAAGCCATGGCTGTTGCGGTTTTTCGACCGGATCAAATTCTTTCCGGTGTCGCATGACGAACTGACCGACTGGCGGCGCGATTTCCCGCTGGGCCGCCGCGCGATCCGCATCGACGAGGGCGAATTCCGGCTGGCCGATTACCGCGCGTTTCGTGCCGCCAATGCCGAAACCATCATGGCGTTTGAAACAACCCGGCAGGCCGCGTTCGATGCCGAGCGCGCACGCTGGCAGGACAGCGGCGAATTTGACCGGGTGGCCGCGCTGGCCGACGCCGGGGCAGATGTTGGCGATGACGATGCCGCGATCGATCTGCCGGCGGGGTCAGACCTGGTCGAGGCGCCGTTCGGTGGCAGCGTGTGGAAATTGCTGGCTGCAGAGGGCAGCACGGTCGGGGTGGGCGACCCGATCGCGGTGATCGAGGCGATGAAAATGGAATGTCCGGTGCCCAGCCCCGCCGCCGGGGTGGTGCGCCGGGTCTATGTGGCAGAGGGCCAGCTGATTCAGCCCGGCGCGGCGCTGCTGGCGATCGAACCGGCATGACCGCGGTGACACACCCCACCGCCGCCGCGATTGCCGCCGCGGTCAACGCGCGCTCCACCAGCGCAGAGGCCGTGGCGCGCGACACGCTGGCGCGGATTGCCGCCTATGCCTTGGTGCAGCCGGCGGTGTGGATTCATCGCCTGCCCGACGAAGCGGTGCTGGCCATGGCCGGTGCTGTGGATGCGCGCGTGGCGGCGGGTGAGACACTGCCGCTGGCCGGGGTGCCGTTCGCGATCAAGGACAATATCGATCTGGCGGGCGCGCCCACCACCGCCGGCTGCCCCGATTTTTCCTATGACCCGGACCGGTCATCGACCGTGGTGGCGCGACTGATCGCGGCGGGCGCGGTGCCGGTGGGCAAGACCAACCTGGACCAGTTTGCCACCGGGCTGAATGGCACACGCAGCCCGCATGGCGCGCCCGCCTGCGTGTTCAACCGCGCCTATGTCAGCGGCGGGTCCAGCTCCGGATCGGCAGTGGCGGTGGCGGCGGGGCTGGTGCCGATCGCGCTGGGCACCGATACGGCGGGATCGGGCCGGGTGCCGGCGGCATTCAACGGGCTGATCGGGTTCAAGCCGACCAAGGGCCGGTGGAGCACGGCGGGGCTGGTGCCCGCCTGCCGATCGATCGATTGCATCACGGTGTTTGCGCATGATGCTGCCGATGCCGCGCTGGTCGATGTGGTGGTGGCGGGGCATGATCCGGCTGATGCGTGGTCACGCGCGCTGGCCGATGTGCCGCTGGCGCTGCAACGCGTGGGGGTGCCGCTGCCGCACCAGCGGCAATTTCTGGGGGATATGGCGGCAGAGCGGTTGTACGCGCAGGGGCTCGACCGGCTGGTGGCCACGGGTGTGGAACTGATCGAAATCGACCTGACCCCGCTGAGCGAAGCCGCACGGCTGCTGTATGACGGGCCGTGGGTGGCCGAGCGTACCGCCGCGATGGGCGCGTTTTTGCACAGCCATCCCGACAGCATCGACCCTGTGGTGCGCACGATTGTCGAAGGCGGGCTGGGCCGCAGTGCGGTCGAAGTGTTTCAGGGCGTGTATCGCCTGGCCGAACTGAAACAGGTGGCCGATGCGATGTGGGGCGAAATCGATGCGCTGTGCCTGCCCACCGCGCCGACGATTTATCGAATTGCCGAAATGCGTGCCGCGCCGATCGCGCTCAACAGCAACCTGGGGCTCTATACCAATTTCGTGAACCTGCTCGATATGGCGGCGATTGCGGTGCCGGCGGGCTGGCGGCGCAATGGCACCGGGTTTGGCGTGACGCTGATCGGCCCGGCCTGGACCGACCGCGCGCTGATTGCCGCCGCCGCGCAATGGTTGACTGATGATCCCTATCCCGCACCTTCGCCTGATCTGGAGCCTGCAAAAATGGAAACAGTCCACCTTGCCGTCGTCGGCGCCCATCTGGAAGGCATGCCGCTGCACTGGCAGCTGACATCACGCAATGCCACGCTGGTGGCGACCACCACCACCGCGCCCACCTATCGCCTATACGCCATGGCCGACAGCGTGCCGCCAAAACCCGCACTGGTTCACGATGCGACCGGCGCGAGCATTGCGGTTGAAGTGTACCAGCTGGATATGGCATCATTCGGCAGCTTTGTGGCCGAAGTTCCGCCGCCGCTGGCAATCGGCACGGTCACGCTGGCCGACGGCAGCATGGTAAAGGGGTTTGTCGCTGAACCGCGCGCGCTGACCGGCGCAGCGGACATTACCGATCTCGGCGGGTGGCGGGCCTATATCGCGTCACGCGGATAAGGCGGACGGCGGTATCATTGAAGCCTTCAGTTGTTTTCATTCGTCATTCCCGACGGGATCGGGAATCCAGCAAACATTGAATGCGATAGCATTCCTGCCGCTAGGCAGATTGCCTTCCGGCAAAGACGCTGCCGCGTCTGATGTATTGCTGGATTCCCGATCCCGTCGGGAATGACGAGTCGTTTGAACTGACGACTGGTATCAGTCCCGATTTTCTCCACCGGGACCTTTCCGGCCGGGCTTTGAAACGTCGCTTCTGATCCAGCGCCCCAGCTTGATCAGGCCCATACCCACGGCAAAGGGTATCCCGCCGACAAACAGTAGCAGCCCCAGCCCGACCAGCAGTGCCATCATCGCATTGGCCAGCTTGACGGTTTGCACGATCAGGCCCAGCCCGGCGACGACGTAAATGGCCGAACACAGCCCGCTCGCCCCGGCGATCAGAATGCCCGCTGCCAGCAGCAGCCCGCCCAGCAACTGTCTCATGCCTTTGCTCCTGGAGTTGCGCGGTGCTTCATTTGCGCCTGGTGTTGGAATTTTGCGATGCCGGTCACGCTTCCTCGCGCGCACGGCGCATGACGTGGCGTCCGGCCAGCACCAGGGCGATCCCACCCACAAACGGCGTACCGCCGAATATCGCGACCACAATCGCCCAGAATACCATTTCGCTGCTGGCAACCGATGACAGGACCGTGGCGGAGCACAGCCCGCTGGCTCCCACCATCAGGATGCCGATGGCGATCATCACGCCGCCGAGCAGTCCCTTCACGACCGACCTCCCGCCAGCGCCCGGTGCCGGGCAACCACCCGCGCGCCTTCTGCCCCGGCGCGGTAGAACGTGTTGTAGGTATCAAACGGATAGATTCCGCCCTCTGGCGTGACGAAATGGACGCAGCTGCGTTTCACCGTGGCGAGGTCGAAATTGTAGCGATCGAGAAACTGCATGATCACCACGCGGAACGAATTGGCATAGCTCAGCTCTGCCGGCACCATCGCCTGCGGCAGGCAGCACAACAGCCCGGCCAGTTTTTCTTCGGTATTCACCTGCGCCGTCGACAGCGACAGCAGATCGAAAATGCGCGCGCGCAGGTCGGGAAAGGCCTCGTAAACGACCGTGGCCGGCCCTTGCAGGATCACCTCACGCGGGATCAACCGCGTGATCGGGGTCACGTCCCTGCCGCTGCGCAGGCCATAGCCGATCGATATCTGGTCGGGGTTGCAGGGCAGCGGGATCATGTCATCGGTTTCAAACACCCCCGATTTGCCGACTTCGCGACGGATCTGGGTCAACAGCACGCGGTGTTCGTTGGGGTCGAACCCGTCATTGCGGCCGGCATCCTGCACCGGCTGAAACGTGACCCCGCGCACACATGTCCATTCCAGCGCATGGCGCACGATATCGGCCACTTCGTGGTCGTTGATCCCGCGCTTGATCACCGCCACCAGCGTGGTCGACAGGTCCGCCAGTTCCAGCGCCGTCAACGCGGCGCGGCGGATGCGCGACAGTCGCGCGCCGCGCAAATCCATCAGCGCATCATCGTTGAGCGAATCGAATTGCAGATACACTTCCAGCGCGGGCTTGTACGTGGCCAGCCGCGCCACAAACGCCGGGTCCTGCGCAATGCGCACGCCGTTGGTGTTGATCATCACGTGGCGGATCGGGCGGCGTTTCACCGCGTCGAGAATGGCAAAGAAATCGGGGTGCAGCGTCGGTTCCCCACCCGACAGTTGCACCAGATCGGGTTCGCCCTCACTGGCGACCAGCACGTCGAGCATGCGTTCGATCTCTGCCAGCGGGCGATGGCTGCCGTGCACATTGGCGGCATCGGCAAAGCATACCGGGCAGGCGAGGTCGCAGGCCTGGTTGATCTCCAGGATCGCCAGGCAGCTGTGCTGTTCATGGTCGGGGCACAGCCCGCAATCGAACGGGCACCCGGCCTCGGTCCGGGTCTGTGCGGTCAGCGGCCGGTCGCCGGGTTTCAGCCACAGTTTTTGCGCGCGCCAATATTCCAGATCGTCGCTGATCAGCGTTTTCATCACGCCGTGCCGGCGACAGCGTTTCAGGTAATAGACCCGTTCATCCTCCACGATCACTTTGGCTGGCACCGGTTCCAGACAGGTTTCGCACAAGCTGGTCGTCTGGCTGTGAAACAGATACGCCGCCGGCTTGCGTTCCGCGATCGGCGCTTCGCCACCATGCAATCCCATACAGTATGAATCCCAAACAAAGCCCGTGAAACAGATTGAACGGCCCGATCAGTTTTGGATAGGGCTTAAGGAATTCCAGGCCGAAACGTTGCGCCCCGTACCAGATGACAAAGGCATAAAACACGCGCGTGGTGGCCCAGTCAGCAGCACGCCGACGCGCCGCGACCGTCACCGCCAGGAACAGCGCCATGGCCAGCGATTCATAGATTTCCACGGGGTGCCGCGACACCCCGTCGCCCAGATCGACCCCCCACGGCAGCCGCGTCGCCACGCCATAAGTCTGGTCGGCCAGCCCGGCAAACAAACAGCCCCAGCGCCCGACCATGATCCCGGCGGCCAGTGGCAGCGCAAATGCACCGCCGGTGGAAACGCGCACGCCATGCCGCCATTTCCACAGCTCAACGCCGGCAATCGCCCCGGCGATCGCCCCGGCGATGCTGTGCGATGGCGCCAGCCCGGCCGGCACGGTATTGAGCGATCCGGCCAGCCACGCCCCCACCACTCCGCCCAGTGCCAGCACCACAAAATAGGATGGACCGGTGATCCGCGCCATGCGCTGCGCCTGTCCCGGCCAGCGGCGGTATTGCCACCAGGCCACCAGGCTGGACGTTACCCAGCCACCGGCATCGCCAATCATGTGCGCCCAGGGCGCGGTCGGAACCACGATCATCGCCACCAACCCTGACGGCGCGCTGGTACAAAGTCCAGCCCGGCGCAATGCCGGCCGCATTGGCAGGGACCGACGTCAGGCAAATATTTATCTCTTTAGGTAGTGCGCTTTAAACCATCGGGAAATGTACGCATCGCCATGCGCAGGCTTTGTTCGCTGGCCTGCGCCCATGGTCATGTCCTTGATGGTTTGACCCGGGGGACGCAAATGGCGATCGACAATACCGGCAGAGTGATGAAGGCGGCGGCGGCCTGGCAGGTCGCGCTGGTCATCGCGGTGCTGGTCGTTGCGCTGTTTGCGCCGCGCCCGGGCGGCGCGGTGCTGCTGATCCGGATTGCCGGGCATGGCGCGGCGCTGCGCGATGCGATCGGCCGCGATATTGCACCACCACTGGCCGTGCTGCGCGCCGGGGCCATTCCCGGCAGCCTGCTGGTGCGCGCCGATGGGCCAGTGCCGGTGCTGGTACTGCTGCGCCATGGCGTGCTGCCGCTGGCCGCGCCTTTTGCCGCATGCCAGGTGCCCGCGCCGGGCCAGACAATTTCACGATGAAAGGGCATCATGCCATGGACGAACTGGCCGCACTGCGAATGCAAGGGGTGCGCATCGTCACCGGGGTGGCGTGGCTGGCCAGCCTGGTGGTGGTCGCGGGGGCGGCGTTTGCCGGCAGCGGGTTTGTTCCGCCCTTGCTGGCGCTGGCGCTGGTGGTCTATCCAACGCTGGCGCTGATGCGCGGGGCTGCCGACGGGCTGACGCGCACGGTGCTGGGGGCAACGCTGCCGCTGTATTGCGCCGTGCTGCTGCTGCAGTGGAGCGGCGCAGCGTGGCAGATCGACCTGCACATGACCTTTTTCGCAGCGATCGCGGTGCTGGTGGTGCTGGCCGACTGGCGCCCGGTGCTGGCCGGGGCAGCGGTCACCGCGGTGCATCATCTGGCGCTCAATCTGCTGGCGCCGGCGCTGGTGTTTGGCGATGCTGGCAATCTTGGCCGGGTGGTACTGCATGCCGTGGTGGTGGTGGTCGAAACCGGCGCGCTGGTGATGATCGCCCTGCAACTGGAAACCCTGTTGCTGGCCCGCGCAGAGGCGCAGGCCGCGGCCGCACGGATCGAACAGACCGCCGCGCGCGAACGCGAAGAACGCGCACGTGAACGGGAAACCGCGCTGACCGCCATTGGCGAAGGTTTGCGACGGCTGGCGGCGGGTGATTTGCGCGGGCAGATTGCGGTTCCCCTGCCGGCAACGTTTGAACCGTTGCGGGTTGATTTCAACGAGGCGCTGGACAAACTGGCAGCGCTGATCGGCCAGGTGGTGCATGCGTCAGGCCAGATCCGCACCGGCACCGGCGAAATTCGCATCGCGTCAGAGGATCTGGCGCAACGCACCGAAACCCAGGCCAGCATGGTTGCGACGGCGATGCACACCATTGGCGATCTGGTCGATCTGGCCAGCGGCACGCTGACCCGCGCCCAGGCCGCCAGCACCGCCATGCAGCGCAGTGGTGAACGCGTGCGCGCCGGCCACCAGGTGGTCGCCAGCGCCACCGCGACGATGGAAAAAATTCAGCATTCGTCGGGCGAGATCGGCCAGATTGTCAGCCTGATCGACGGGATCGCGTTTCAGACCAATCTGCTGGCGCTCAATGCCGGGGTAGAGGCGGCGCGGGCGGGCGAATCCGGGCGCGGGTTTGCGGTGGTCGCCAACGAAGTGCGCGCGCTGGCGCAGCGCAGCGCCGACGCCGCGCGCGATATCCGCACGCTGATTTCCACCTCTACCGCGCTGGTGGGCGAAGGTGTCGATCTGGTCGCCCAGACCGGCGTGGTGCTGCGCGATGTGGTGGATGACGTGGCCGCGTTTACCGACAATGTGGCCGAGATCACCCGTGCGGTGGGCGATACCGCGCAAAATCTGGCCGGCGTGCGCGATACCTTTGGCGCGCTCGATCAAACCACCCAGCGCAATGCCGCGATGGTCGAACAAAGCCACGCTGCACTGCGATCGCTGGCAAATGAAACCGGGCTGCTGGCCGATGCGGTGGAGCGGTTTTCGACCGACACCAGCGAGCGTGCGCCAAGGCGCCAGGCGGCGTGACGTGATAGCCATAGATAAGATCTATGCCTATCATCAAAAAATGGCGTCTAGCGTGATGGGGTAACGATCGGCAATTTCCATGCTGCACTGCACAGCAGCATTGAGGTCGATAATCATGTCATCACGCCGCGCCGGGCTGTTCACCGCCGTATCAGCGTTGGCGACGCTGTTTCCAATGATGGCCTATGCGCAATCGGCGCCGGCGGCGCCAGCCGCGGAGGCGCCCGCGCCGGATAGCGGCGGCGATGCCATCATCGTTACCGCGCAAAAGCGCAATGAAGATATCCGCACCGTGCCGATCAGCCTGTCGGTGCTGTCGGGCGCCGCGCTGAAAGACCAGAAGATCACCAGTTATGATGATCTTAGCCGCGCAGTACCCGGCGTCGCGTTCAATGCGGTGGCGGGTGAGGAAGGGCGCACCAATATCGTCATCCGCGGGGTCAGTTCCGTATCGGGCGCATCGACCGTCGGGCTCTATCTCGATGATGTGTCGATCACGGTGCCCAACCTCTATCGCGACGGGTCGATCGATGTACGGCTGCCCGATATCGAACGGGTCGAAGTGCTGCGCGGGCCGCAGGGCACGCTGTATGGCGACAGTTCCGAAGGCGGCACGATCCGGTTCATCACCAGTCCGGCCACGGCCGACAAGCTGGGCGCGACGGTCACCGGTGATCTGTCAGGCACACAGCATGGCGGGACCAATTATGCCACCACCGGGACATTCAATCTGCCGCTGGTGCGTGACAAGCTGGCGCTGCACGCCAGTGTCGCCTACCAGAACGACAGCGGCTGGGTGGATCATTACACGCCGGGCGGTACGCTCGACAAAAAGGGTGTGAACAGCGCCGACAGCCTGACCGCGCGGGTCAGCGCGACCTGGACCCCGGACGCGACGCTGACCGTCACCCCGGCGTTCTTTTACCAGCGCGCCAACAATGCCGATAACGCCGCGTTCTATCCCGATCATGGCCTGTGGACGCAGAACAAGCTGGTGGCCGAACCCAGCCAGGACACTGTCATGCTGGGCAGCCTGTCGATCAAAAAGAGCATGGGCTTTGCCGATCTGACCTCGGTCACCGGGCTGTATGACCGCGTCGCCGCGCGGATCGAAGATGGCACCTATTTCAACAGCACCGCGTTTGCGCTGTTCTTCCTCGACACGGTCTATCCCGATCAGGCCGCGCAAAACGACAGCATTATCGCCAATCTGCCGTCGGTGGTGCATTATCGCACGCATTATCGGCAATTCAGCCAGGAACTGCGGCTGTCGTCGAACGACAGCAGTGCCTATGCCGGCTGGCTGAAATGGGTCGCCGGCGCCTATTACGCCACGCAGACCGTGCACAACACCAATTACCAGACGATCGACGGGATCAACACCACGTTCCAATCGCTGTATGGTTTTGCGCTGGATACCTCGGCGGTGCAAAACGCGTTTGGCAACCCGACGTATGGCCAGGAAAATGGCGGCCCGGCCATCCCGCTGTTCCCGAACGACATCGATGAAAGCGACGATCGCACCTATCGCCAGCAGCAGTTCGCGGTGTTTGGCCAGGCCAGCATCGCCTTTGCCAAGGGCTGGAAACTGGATCTGGGCGGGCGTTTTTCCACCGCGCACGAAGATTACGTCTCGGTCGAAACCGGGTTCTACCAGATCGGCAACCTGGGCTATCAGACCGCCGGGCAACCGCCGGCCGCGCCCTATACCCAGGCCGGCACCAGCCACGCGTTTTTGCCAAAGGCGACGCTGTATCACGATCTTTCGGGCAGCAATTCGGTCTATGCCACCGCCGCCAAGGGCTTTCGCCTGCCGGGGCCGACCGGGCCGATTGTCTATGGCCCGACATCGGTGTGCAACGGCGATTTTCAGGCGATCGGCCAGACATCACAGCCGACCCAGTTTCAGTCCGACAGCCTGTGGACCTATGAAGTCGGCACCAAGAACGAATTTATGGGCCGGCGCATCCGCGTCAACGCCGCCGGCTATGTCACCAACTGGAAAAACATTCAGCAGCAGATCTATCTGCCCACCTGCGGCTATTATTTCACCAGCAACATCGGCGATGCGCGGATCTGGGGCGCCGAGGCCGAAGCCGGTTTCAAATTGAACTCCAGCCTGTCGGTCAATGCCTCGGCCAGCGTCAACAACGCCAAAGTGATCCGGTCGAACAACGCCACCACTGTCGCGGTGGGCCAGCACCTGATTGCCGTGCCCGGTTTCACTGCGACCGCCGGGGCCAGTTACCTGCACCCGATCAACGCGTCGGCAGCAGTGGTGGCGCTGGTCAACTATGCCTATACCGGGCACAGCTATGGCAGCTATCTGATGACCGACACCAATTATTACAACCCGGCCTATGGCGTGGTGAATGCCAGCGTGGGCTTGCGCTTTGGACCGCATCAGATCACCTTGTATGCCAAGAACCTGTTCGACAACCAGACGATCATCCAGCGTCCGCAGATCAACACCGTGACCGAAGGGTACACCGTGCACCCGCGCACGATCGGCGTGACGCTGAAACTGGTCAGCTGAATCCCTTTTTAAAACCATACGATTGAGAGGAACCGGTGCGTTGACCACACCCAGCACCACTGCCGATCCGGCCGGTGCGCGTGCCCATGCGCGTGCGATGGCCGGCACCCGGGTTGAAGCGATGCCGACCATCCCCGCCAGTGCCGCGACCGCGCTGCCCGCAGGGGTCACCGCCGATGCGGTGGTGTGGGACGAAACGATTGCCGCCGGGGGCTATGCCGCGCGCGTGCTCAACCGCGGCAGCCGGTTGCGGCTGACCGACCTGCAGGGTGATGCCGCGGTGTCGATGCTGGTGTTCAATGCCGAACGCCCGGTCGAACGGCTGAACGTGGCCGACACGGTAAAGATCCAGTGGAACGCCTATCTGGGCGCTGGGCGGCTGTTGCTGTCGGACATGGGCCGGGTGCTGTTGTCGGTGCTAGAGGATGACGCGCGCGGCCATGATGCGTTTTGCGGGGCGTCGAACCTGGCGTCGAACGCGCGCAAATATGGTGACGGGTTCAACCACGGCGCGCACCCCAATGCGCGCGACCGGTTTGTGATCGCGCTGGCCAAATACGGGATGAACCGCCGCGATATCCACCCCTGCATCAACTGGTTCAAACCGGTCGCGATCGCCGCCGATGGCGCGATCGAACTGGATGTCGGGCCGTTTGCAGCGGGGCAACACGTGACGTTGCGCGCGGAAATGGACGTGATCGTGGTGCTGGCCAATTGCCCGCATGTGCGCGATCCGCGCGGGGCCTATGCCGTGACCCCGGTGCGCGCGACCGCGTGGCGGGGACCCGTTACCCCGATGGATGACCCGATCCGCCTGCACACGCCCGAAGGCCTGCGCGCGTTCGAAAACGTTGAAGACTATTACCAGAGGTAGGCCCGCGATGATCCCCAACACCCCCGTACCCGATCTGCCCGGGCGCATCGTTCACGACGAAGTGGTGGCCGCGCGCGCACCGTGGCACCATCTGGTCAAAAAGGGCGAAACGCTGCGGATTGTCGATCTGGAGGGCAACCAGGCGGTCGATTTTCTGTTGTACGCCGCGGCCGACGATGCCGAACGGTACAGCGCGCAGGATACCATTGCCGCGCAGGGCAATGTCTATCTGAACACCGGCACGCAACTGCTGTCGAACGAAGGGCGGCCGATGATGACCGTGGGCTCCACCTCGGTCGCGCGGCACGATACCATCGGCGGCGCGTGCAGCTGCGAATCCAACACGCTGCGCTATGGCCACCACACCAAGGCGCAACATGCCTGTGTCGACAATTTCCTGCTGGCCAATGCCGACTATGGCCGCACGAAGCGCGATATGGTGTCGAACATCAATTTTTTCATGAACGTCCCGGTTGAGGCCGATGGGTCGCTGGGCATCGTCGATGGCCTGTCGGCGCCCGGCCTGCATGTCGATCTGGTGGCGGAAATGGATGTGGTGGTGGTGGTGTCGAACTGCCCGCAGATCAACAACCCGTGCAACGGTTTCAACCCGACCGCGGTGCGCATGATCGTCGCCGCAGCGGATTAGCAATCGACCGGGGTATTGCGTGCCGCGCGCGCCCTTCTACAGCCCAAGCATGCTCAAACCCGGGTGATCGTCGGGCCGGCGTCCCAGCGGCCAGTGGAATTTGCGCTCGGCCGGGTTGATCGGATGTTCGTTGATGCTGGCCAGCCGCCGTTCCATCAGGCCGTCTGCATCGAATTGCCAGTTTTCGTTGCCATAGGCGCGGAACCACGTGCCGCTGTCGTCGCGGTATTCATAGGCAAAACGCACCGCGATGCGGTTGGCGGCATGCGCCCACACCTCTTTGATCAACCGATAGTCCAGCTCGCGCGCCCACTTGCGCGCCAGGAAAACCTCAATTTCGGCGCGCCCGGTGATGAATTCTGCGCGGTTGCGCCACGCGCTGTCGGACGTATAGGCCAGCGCGACCCGCGCGGGATCGCGGCTGTTCCACGCGTCTTCGGCCAGGCGCGCCTTGTGCGCGGCGGTTTCGTCGGTGAATGGGGGCAAAGGCGGGCGGCTCATCACAGGTGTCCTTTCAATCGGGCGTTTTCGGCTTCGAGTTCGGCAATGCGCGCGTTCAGATGATCGATCGTGGCGGCAACCTCGGCGGCATCGATTTTCTGCGGAATATGCTGCGGGCAGTTCACATCCCAGGCCGTGACGGTGAACAGGATCGCCTGTTCGGGCCGCGCGCGATAGTTTTCGGGCATCAGCCGCGCGATGATCGCGGGATCATCCGACACGCGGGCCTGGCCCCAGATCTTGATGCGGCGTTTGTGTGCATAATCCATCAGGAACAGGAATGCCTGATCGTTGTCGGCCAGGTTGCCGGTCGAGATGTATTGCCGGTTGCCGGTGTAATCCGCAAAGGCCAGCGTGTGGTCATCGATCACGCGGATGAACCCCCGGGGGCCGCCGCGATGCTGCGCATAGGGCTGGCCTGCGGCGTTGGCGGTGGCCAGATAGGCGGTATCGATGCCGGCGACAAACTCTGCCAGGTCCTGGTTGATCACGGTGCGGAAACCGCCGCGCGCCTCTTGCCGGGCATAGGCATCGCGCGAACCGCGCGCGGCCTGCAGCGCCTTGACCGTCGGGGTAAAGGCGATGTCGCTGGAGGGGGTCATGCCGGCAACCCTTGTGCAATCGGGGCGTGGGGGCAACCGTGCTGCACCGGCCGGGCGCCAAACGGGCAAACGGGTGGTGCGGGCGCCGACCGGGGGGCAATCAGCGCCCGCAACAGGGTCAGGCGGCCTGGCGCGCGGTTACCACGGGGAAGTCGATCTCGGTCTGGAACACCGTGTTGGCGTAGTTGGTCCACACGTTGAGCGCGACATGCTGCACGATTTCGATGATCTGCGCATCGGTATAGCCGGCCAGGCGGACTGCCGCGAAATCAGCCTCGGCAATATGGCCACGCTGGCGCGCCACGCTGGCGGCAAACCGCACGGCGGCATCGGCCTTGGGATCGTTAGACGCGCCGCTGCGGTTGGCGGTGATTTCGGCATCATCCAGCCGGCCAAGATTTTTGCCCAGAAACGCATGCGCCGACAGGCAGTAATCGCAACCGTTCACCTCGGCAACGGCCAGCGCGATGCGTTCGCGGGTCGCGGCGGGCAGGGCGCCTTTGCCCAGCGCACCCGACATCGCCAGATAGCCTTCAAGCGCAGCCGGGCTGACGCCGATCAGGCGGAACATGTTGGGCGCGCTGCCGATCTGTTTGACGACGGCGTCGAGCAATGGCTGCGATTTTTCGGGGGCGTCGGCAATGGTTGCGGGGGTGGCGATACGGGACATGGGGGGAAACCTTTCGGGCTGAACACGCCGTGATTGGCCTGCGGGTTTGATTTAGGCGCTTCCCGTGACATGCATTATCCGGTAATATCAAAAGCTATCCTTCCATGTTTCGGAAGGTGCAATGGAATTTCGGCAGGCACGATGGACCGGTTCGATGCGATGAAAACGCTGATCGCGGCAGTGGATGGCGGCAGCCTGTCTGCGGCGTCGCGAAAACTGGGCATGCCGCTGGCCACCGTCAGCCGCAAAGTGTCTGAGCTGGAGGCACATCTGCACGCGCAGCTGGTGGTGCGCACCAGCCGCAAGCTGCTGCTGACCGAAGCGGGCGAAGGCTATGTCCTGGCGTGCCGCCGGATATTGGAGGATATCGACGATGCCGAACGGACGGCCGCGGGTGAATACCGGGTCCCGCGCGGGCATCTGACGATCACCGCGCCGGTGATGTTTGGCAAACTGCATGTCGAACCGGTGGTGCTGGCGTTTCTGAAGGCCTATCCCGAAATTCAGGTGCGCATGGTGCTGAATGACCATGTCATCACCATCGCCGATCATCAGATCGATGCGGCCATCCGTATCGGCCCATTGCCCGACAGCAGCATGCGCGCGCTGCAACTGGGCGCAATCCGCTGGGTGGTCTGTGGCAGCCCCGATTATCTGGGCGAACATGGCGTGCCGCAAACTCCGCACGATCTGGCACAGCATGATTGCGTCATGTTCGAAGGGCTGCATTCCACCGACATGTGGTCAAACGCGGCCTGGTCGTTCGGGGCGGACGCGGCTGCGCTGTCAATACCGATCGCGCCACGCCTGCGGGTCAACACGGCAGAGGCGGCCCGTGCCGCTGCGGTCGCCGGGACCGGACTTGTGCGATTGCTGTCCTATCAGGTTGCCGATGCCGTGGCGGCGGGCGCCCTGCGCCTGATCCTGACCGCATGGGAACCGCCCGCGATCCCGGTGCAGCTGGTGCACCCGGGCCAGGCGATTCTGCCGTTGAAACTGCGGGCATTTCTGGACTTTGCCGCGCCACGGCTGCGCGCTGCACTGCGACCGGGGCCGGGGGTGTGAATCCGCGCCAGGCGCGACCTGGTATCACCGTCCCCGGGTGCAGGATCGGCCACATTGGCAGCAAACCCGCTTGGCAAGCTCTGCTGCGGCGTGCCAACAGGGTGTGATGATCAAAGGCCAACGCTATCGTCCGCCCCGCCCCGGCGGGCCACCCTGGACCCTGATCGCGCTGATCCTGATCGCGCTGGCCGTGGCGCTGGTGGTGGCATGGGTGCTGTTTCATCAGCCGGCCAGCGTGGCGCCGCTCTCCGCCGCCCAATTGCCCGCAGGGACGCTGCCCGATCGCCGGCTGACCCCAGGCGCGATCGATACGGGGGTCGGCGATGGCGATATCTGCGCGCATGACTGGGCACCGGGTGATCCGCCCGTGCGCGGCGGCGATCTGACCTATTCAAAGGCGGCGCGGCACACCTCCACCCATCTGAAAGATGCCGTGTTTGAAGAATATGGCATCGAAAACCCGCACGATAACGGCCATTCGTGGGAAGTGGACCACCTCGTGCCGCTGTCGCTGGGGGGCCGTGATGTGCAGGAAAACCTTTGGCCCGAAAGCCGCAGCGGCGACGGGATGAACGCCTGGGCCAAGGACCGGCTGGAATTCCGGTTGTACCGGCTGGTGTGTGACCCGCCGCCCGGCGCCCCCCCCGTGCCGCTGGCCACCGCGCAAACCGCGCTGCAAACCGACTGGGTGGCCGCGTATCAACGCTATTGCGCCGAAGAGACCGATTGCCCGGCGTTCGGCGGGCAATAATACCAAAGTTCACTGACGTGAACTCATACCGCCCGCCCCGCCTCCCCACCCG
>NZ_JBBATI010000049.1:0-22899 GCF_040398825.1 Novosphingobium sp. | reverse complement strand
TTCATTTCCATCATCGGCGAACCATCGTCCTTGCCGCCGCTCATTGCCATGGGTGGTACTCCTTAGTCCTGTACAAACCGGGTATGCGAACCTGACGTCTTCTGGCCGGATGGCCTAGCCGTTGGGATCGACCGGGGTCGAGATGAAGCCGACCTTGGGATAACCCGCAATCTGCACGTTGTAGATGGCACCCGCAATGCACTTCCACGGCACATGAACGTCGCCGCGAATGTGCACTTCAGGAACCTTTTCCGGGTCCATGTTGGCCGCACCACCTTCGCGCTTCACGATTGCATCAAGACGATCGAATGCCGCCTTGTACAATTCAGTGTTGTCGACCGGAGTGGTGTTGTTGACATAGATGCGGCATTCACCGGTGGGTGAAGAGCCTTGATAGCCCGGCTGTTTCGGGCTGCGCCCGGCCGTATCGGTCGACACCACGGCGATCAGCAGGTTTTCCACCTTGTCCTGGGTTTCCTCGGACTTGAGAATGGGAACCTTGAGTTTCTCGATGGTCTGGATCGCCACCGGCACCGCAATGAGGAAGATGATCAGCAGCACGAGCATCACGTCCACGAGCGGCGTGGTATTGATGTCCGACATTGGGCGGTCTTCGCCGCCGCCGCCTACAGACATTGCCATTGGTTAAATCCTATCCGATTTGCCCCGCATGAAAGTGCCGGTTTGATCCGTCACCCCATGCGTGTGTCCGGACAGGGCCGACCCGATCGGGCCGGCCCTGATCTTTTCTGGTACTTACTTCTTGGGCGCAGCGGCAGGAGCAGCCGGCTTTGGCGCAGCGGCCGCCGGCAGAACCGGCTTCACCGCACCATGCGACGCGATGTTGGCCAGCACATCGGTGCTGAACCCGGTCAGCATTTCAGCGATGCGCTTGTTGCGTGCCTGAAGGAAGTTGTAAGCGAGCACGGCAGGAACCGCGACGAGCAGACCAAGTGCGGTCATGATCAGCGCTTCACCAACCGGGCCTGCGACCTTGTCGATCGACGCCGAACCGGCAAGACCGATGTTGATCAGCGCGCCATAGATGCCGACCACGGTACCGAACAGACCGATGAACGGCGAAGTTGCACCCACGGTTGCCAGGAACGGCAGGCCGCCGGCGAGCTTCGCATTGATCGAATTTTCCGAACGGGCCAGCGAACCGTGCAGCCAGTCGTGCGCTTCGGTCTGGTCAACCAGCTTGGTGGTCTGGTCTTCGGCCAGGATGCCGTCTTCGACGATCTGGCGCCATGCGCTGTTCTTTTCCAGCTTGCCGACGCCTTCTTTCAGCGAAGCAGCGCGCCAGAACGTGGGCACGCCCGAACGGAACTGGCCGATCACCTTGCTCTGTTCCATGTACTTGGTGAACAGAATGAAGAACGAACCGAATGACATGATGGCCAGGATCGTAAACGTCGTGAGCGGGATCATGTTCGGCTTGCCGCCTGGAAACAGGACTTCCACAAGACCAAATTTGTTCTGTGGCGCCGCACTGGCCGCGGCTGCTGCGAGCGTCTGGATGAGCATGTGCGAATATTCCTCTTCAAGAATTCAATAGAAAGGACAAATGGCTAAAAAACGGGACTTTTGATCTGGCAGGGCCAGGATTGAAACGCGCGCTGCGCGATCAGTCCTTTGGAATCTGCCAGCGGACCGAGCTTGTATAGGCACCCGTGGTCGGGTTGCCATCACCGTCTGTGGCCGGATTGAAGCGCGCACGGCGCCGCATCAGGTCGCAGGTCGTCTTGTCCAGTTCGGGGCTCCCGCTGGATCTGGTGATTTCACAGCTCGCGACTTTCCCGTCGGCGCCAAGCGAAAGGTGGAAGCCGGTAACGCCTTCCTGCCCAAGCTGGAGTGCACGCGTCGGGTAATCGTTGTCCGAAGCCCATTCTGAAGCACGTCCCTTCGGCGTCGCACTTTTCGGTGTGAAACGCGGCGGTGGCGGTGCTGGCGGCGCAGGTGTGGCGACAAATGGCGGCGGCGCCGGAGTTGGCGGCGGCGGTGTCGACACAGTCTGAATCGGCGGCGGCGCGAAGTTCAACTGTATGGGTGGGGGCGGCGCCACAATCGGCGGAGGCGGAGGAGTATCCGTCTTCGGCGGGGGCGGCGGCGGTGGTGGCGGCGGCTTGTCCGGGTCAATCTTGACCGCGGTGGCTACCTCCTTGATCTTCTTGAAGGCCGAGTACGCGAGTCCTGAAATCAGCGCGTAGCCGACGACGACATGAAGAATTGCAACGACGATGAGCGCGGTGATCTTGTTACCGCTCATCTGTTGGTCAGCGTAAGCCATTCAGCTCATTAACTCCATGATCTTCCGTCCAAACCCTGGCACACGGGATTTCCCGCAAAAAAAGGACCAAGACAGAGCCTCAGGTGGAATCACCGTCCCACCCGTTAGGCTAATCCAGCGATGACATTCCACCCTGCCGGCAAACCGGTCCACCGACATCGGGGACAAGTGACCCGGCGGCGGCATGTGTCGAGCATTTTTTGTATTTTGCCCGATCTGGACGAAGCCATAACGTCGAAGCCATGGCCACGCAATTGCTTTATCGGTTCACGCCCGATTCGCGTTAAATTGCCTTGTTGACATGGCCGCTGCATGGCACCCCAGGCCCGCAAAACCCACAGGATTTGATCATGCCAAAGTCCCTAATTCACCCCCTGGCATGGCACCGTTGCGGCCTGGTCGCAGGGCTTGCGCTTGCTGCGCTGGCACAAGGGGCAATTGCCCGAAATGCCCCGGATTTCGCGCCTCCGACCGGGTTTGGTGCGGCCCCGGCAATGGTCGATTCGGCGGTCACCGGACAGGGTGCCACAGCCGGACACACGTATGCCGATCTGGTCGATCTGGCGATTGCCAGCCCAATCGTGGTCAGGGCCGTAGTCCACCGTCAAAGCCGGTTGAAACCGGTGGATTCGCCCGGCCTGCAACCCGGTTTTGCCCGCCTTTATATCGAAGCCGACACCGCCGCGCTGCTGGTCGGGCCGGAATTGGGCGAATCGCTGCGGTTCCTTGCCGATGTACCGGTCGATGCCAATGGCAGGGTGGCAAAGCTGGCCAAGACCCCCGTGCTGCTGTTTGGCCGCGCCGTGCCGGGCAAGCCGGGCGAGCTGCAATTGACCGCGGCCGACACCATGCTGCCGTGGAGCGCCGCGCTGGAGGCCCGCCTGCGCGCGATCCTGACCGAGCTGGTCAATCCCGACGCGCCGCCGCGCATTGTCGCCCTGCGTGAGGCTGTGCACGTGCCCGGCAATCTGACCGGTGAGGGCGAGACACAGTTCTTCTTTGCCACCGACGGCGGCAAGCCGGTGTCGATTTCGGTGGTGCGCCGGCCGGGTGAACCGACCCGCTGGGGCGTCAGCTTTACCGAACTGGTCGACCAGGCCGCCAGCCCGCCACAGCCCGAATCGCTGGCCTGGTACCGGCTGGCCTGTTCGCTGCCACCGGCCATCCCCGACCGCGCGGCGATTTCGGCGACCGATGCCGACAAGCAGATTGCGGTGGAAGACTATGTGATGGTGCGCCAGGCGCTGGGGCCGTGCACCCGCAACCACGCCGGCGGTTGATCGGTTGGCCCATCCCGTAAAAAACCGGTTCCCACGGACCTGCGTGTTCGATTAAGGCGTTCAAGGTTTTGTGAAGGGTCGCGCTGCGCGCGACTCATACCTCCCGCCCCGCCTCCCCACCCGACCACCAATGATACCATCATGCTGTGGTGGTCGGGTGGGGAGGCGGGGCGGGAGGTCTGACTGCACATCAGTGCAGTTTGGTATCATCGGCGCAAAAGAGAAAATCATGAGCGAACCTTTGCGCATTGCGCTGGCAGGTCTGGGTACCGTGGGCGCCGGTGTGGTGCGGCTGATCGAGGCCAATGCTGATCTGATCGCCCGCCGCGCCGGGCGGCCCATCGTGATCACCGCGATCAGTGCGCGCAACCGCGGCAAGAATCGCGGGTTCGATGCCACGCGCTATGCCTGGGAAGACGACATGGTCATCCTGGGTGAACGCAGCGATGTCGATGTGGTGGTCGAACTGGTCGGTGGCGCCGATGGACCGGCGCTGGCGCTGGCGCGCACCACGTTCGAAGCGGGCAAGGCGCTGGTGACCGCCAACAAGGCAATGATCGCGCACCATGGCCTGGAGCTCGCCAAGCGGGCAGAGGCGGCGCATTGCGCGTTGCGGTTCGAAGCCGCGGTGGCGGGCGGCATCCCGGTGATCAAGGGGCTGAAAGAGGGCGCGGCAGCCAATACCATCCACCGCGTTTATGGCATCCTGAACGGGACCTGCAATTACATCCTGTCAACGATGGAGGACACCGGCCGCGATTTTGCCGACGTCCTGGCCGAAGCGCAGGCCAAGGGTTTTGCTGAATCCGACCCCAGTTTCGACATCGACGGCATCGATGCCGCGCACAAATTGTCGATCCTGTCGTCAATCGCGTTCGGCACCGCGCTGGATTTTGGCGCGGTGGCGGTGACCGGAATCCGCCGCGTGCTGGCCGCCGATATCGCGCAGGCCGATGCGCTGGGCTATTACATCAGGCTGATCGGCATGGCGCAGATCGACACCGGCGCCGATGGCCAGCGCCGCCTGTTTCAGCGCGTGCATCCGCATCTGGTGCACCGCGATCATCCGCTGGCGCATGTCGATGGCGCGACCAATGCGGTGGTGGCCGAGGGCGATTATGTCGGCCGGCTGTTGTTCCAGGGCGCGGGCGCGGGCGATGGCCCGACCGCCAGCGCGGTAGTCGCCGATCTGATCGACATTGCGCGCGGCGACATCGGCGCGCCGTTTTCGATCCCGGCGGCCGAGCTGGAGATGACTGCCCCGGCCGACAGCGGCCAGCGCACCGGCAAGGCCTATCTGCGGTTTGCCGTCGCCGACCGGCCGGGCACGCTGGCAGAAATTGCCGCGGCGATGCGTGACGCCGGGGTATCGATCGAAAGCCTGATCCAGAAAGGGCGCGTCGAGGTTGCCGGCGAGGACCGCGCGCTGGTATCGCTGGTCACGCACCACGGGCCCGAAAGCGCGATTGCCGAGGCGCTGCGCCTGCTGGATGGGTCACCCAGCCTGGCCGAGCCGCCTTTGGTTATGTACCTGCTGGAAGAGTAAGACCCGCGTCTCAATTTCCGCGAATCTCGCCCCGGGCAATCAGATCGGCATCGGACCCGGCCGGTGCCGGGGGCAGCAGGCGGAAATTGATATCGGGCAGCAGCGCGCGCGGGCAACCGCCCAGTCCGCAACCGAGGCTGATGCTGTGACCGGTAATCCGGTTGTTCATCACATCGGGCCCGCGTGGCAGGCCATCATGGATATCGGTGGCCGATTTCAATTCGTCGGGTATCGGCAGGCGATCCTTTGAATTGTCCTTTTTCTTGCCGCACACGGTAATGCCGCCAACCGCGCCGGTGTCTTCGCAGCGCGGTTCGCGGGGGGATACCAACAGGCGTTCGGCCAGGTTGGGTTCGTCCTTCGAACTGTCATTGGCGTCGGTTAAGGGCAAAGACGGGGTGGTCGGGATTTGCGCGGGAGACGCCGCACGCGCGGGCGCCTGCGCCAACGCCGGTGGCGCCGTAACGGCAAGTGCGGTCACAACCGCCAGAACGAGAGCCACTCTCGACAACACCATCTTCCTCAGGCTAGGGCAATGCATACGTCTGCACGCCCATCATCACAGGGAATTACAGTGACCCAACCCATTGCACAACCCGCCCCGTCCCATGTTCTCGACCGTGTACTGGTGCTGGAGATGGTCCGCGTGACCGAGGCCGCGGCCATCGGCGCGTCGGCGATGATCGGGCGCGGTGATGAAAAGGCGGCCGACCACGCGGCGGTAGAGGCAATGCGCGCCGCGCTGAACGAACTGTACATGGACGGCACCATCGTCATCGGCGAAGGCGAACGCGACGAGGCACCGATGCTGTTCATCGGCGAAAAGGTCGGGCTGGCACCGGGCAAAGGTCCGAAGATCGACATCGCGGTCGACCCGCTGGAGGGCACCACGATTACCGCCAAGAACGGCCCAAACGCGCTGGCGGTGCTGGCCGTGGCCGAAGAAGGCGGGCTGCTGAACGCGCCCGATGTCTATATGGACAAGCTGGCGGTCGGCCCCGGCTATCCCGACGGGATCATCGACCTTGACCGGTCGATCACCGAAAACGTGACCGCCGTCGCCAATGCCAAGGGCGTCGCACCCGGTGAGATCACGGTCTGCGTGCTCGACCGTGCGCGCCATGCCGATATCATCGCCGAACTGCGGTCACTGGGCTGTGGCATCATGCTGATCCCCGATGGCGATGTGGCTGGCGTGATTGCAGTCACCAACGAAGAAACCGGCATCGACATGTACATGGGCCAGGGCGGCGCCCCCGAAGGCGTGCTGGCCGCCGCGGCACTGCGCTGTGTCGGCGGGCAGATGAAGGCCCGGCTGGTGTTCCGCAACGATGACGAACGCGGCCGTGCCAAAAAGTGGGGCATCACCGATCTGAACAAGCAATATGACCTGATCGACCTGGCCAAGGGCGATTGCATCTTTGCCGCCAGCGGGGTCACCGACGGATCGCTGCTGGCCGGCGTGAAGCACCACAAGAGCGGCATGTTGACCACCGAGAGCGTGGTGATGCGCGCCAGTTCGGGCACCGTGCGCTGGGTGAAGGGCGAACATCGCCGCCACAAGGGGTAATTGTTCGATACCGGGCCTGCCGATGGCACAAAAAACCCGGCCTGCGACACCGCAGGCCGGGTTTTTTTGGTGGGCGCCGGCGGCGTGCGTTATTCCGCGGCGATGCCCGCCACGCCGAACATGTCGAGCGCGGTTTCCTCAACCAGGTCGGTGTTGCCGGCGGTGCGTGCCTTGCGGCGGCCATCGAACGACGACCACACGTCGTTCCAGCTGCCGCGAGTGGCACCTTTGGAATATTCGGTGGCGCGGGTTTCAAAGAAGTTGGCGTGTTCGACACCGTTCAGCAGCGGGGCGAGCCAGGGCAGCGGGTGATCTTCGATCATGTAGATCGGCTGGAACCCGAGCTGGCCAAGCCGCCAATCGGCGATGTAACGGATGTAGCGCTTGATTTCCTTGGCGCTCATGCCGTGGACCGGGCCCTGTTCGAACGCCAGATCGATGAACGCGTCTTCGAGCCGGACAGTTTTCTGGCAGCAATCGATGATGTCTTCGCGCACCGCCTTGGTCAGGCAGCCGCGTTCCTGCACAAACGCGTGGAACAGGCGGATGATGCCTTCGCAATGCAGCGTTTCGTCGCGGACCGACCAGGTCACGATCTGGCCCATCCCCTTCATCTTGTTGAAGCGGGGGAAATTCATCAGCATGGCAAACGAGGCGAACAGCTGCAGCCCTTCGGTAAAGCCACCAAACATCGCCAGCGTGCGGGCAATGTCTTCATCGGTGTCGACCCCGAATTGCTGAAGGTAGTCATGCTTGGCCTTCATTTCTTCGTATTCGAAGAACATGCCATATTCGGATTCGGGCATGCCGATGGTGTCGAGCAGATGCGAATAGGCGGCGATGTGCACGGTTTCCATGTTGGAAAACGCCGCCAGCATCATCTTGATTTCGGTCGGTTTGAACACGCGGCCATATTTGTCGTGATAGCAATCCTGCACCTCGACATCGGCCTGGGTGAAAAAGCGAAAGATCTGCGTAAGCAGGTTGCGTTCGTGTTCGCTGATGTTCTGCGCCCAGTCGCGGCAATCTTCGCCCAGCGGCACTTCTTCGGGCATCCAGTGGACCTGCTGCTGGCGCTTCCAGAATTCATAGGCCCAGGGGTATTCGAACGGCTTGTAGGTCTTGCGGGCTTCGAGCAGGGGCATGACGGGGAACTCCGGGAGAATGCGAAAGTGCAATTACAACGGCGCCGGGTTTGTGTGAACGACCCAATGGCGCAAAAGCGGCGGAACGGTCCTGCCCGGTGGGGCAGTGGCAAGCCGTGACGGGCGGCCTATTTCCAGAACCAGCGCGGCGACAGTGCGCGGTTTTTGCGGTTGCGCCACATCTGAAGGTACATCCACAGGCCTGAAAAACTGAAGAAAATCATGGCGAAGCCCGAAAGGGTGGCGATCGCCACACCCACCGGACCCAGGCTTTCCCCCGAATGGAGGTGGTGCAGCAGGCCGACCAGCGCCTTGGCCCCACCCGGCCTGGCCTTTGGCCGGCAGGTATAATCCGCAGGGCAGGCAAACGGTGGCGCTGACGCCGTCGCATGGTCGCCATGATCCTCTTCCCCGCCGAACCACGGCACGACCTGGCTGAGCACGCCGGTCACGGCGATCCATAACAGCACCACGGCGAAAACGATCGAAAGCCAGCGGTGCCATTTGCGCATGAAACGGGGTTGCCAATGTTTGGCCGGCCGCGATGGATACGTTGACGGCCGGGAATGGGTATCCAGCAGGCTGGAACGGAAACAGCGCGCAGGCACCGCCCCGCCCAGGCAACACGCCGGGGCGGGGCCTGGGCGCCATTACTGACAGGCGAGGCATTCTTCGTAATCGGTATGCTGCGTCTGCAGCGCGATCACCGGGGCGGTGGCGGTGTTGTCAGCTTCGACTCCACCGGCAAAACCCGCGCGCTGCACCGATTTCGACCGCAGGTAATAGAGCGATTTGATGCCCTTTTCCCAGGCCTGGTAATGCAGCATCAGCAGATCCCATTTGTCGACATCGGCCGGGATATACAGGTTAAGTGACTGGGCCTGATCGATATAGGGGGTGCGGTCGCCAGCAAATTCCAGCAGCCAGCGTTGGTCGATTTCAAAGCTGGTCTTGTACACCGCCTTTTCCTCAGCGCTCAGGAAATCAAGGTGTTGCACCGAACCGGCGTGTTCCAGGATGGTGTTCCACACATTGGTGGAATCCTTGGATTTGGCCTGCAGCAGTTTTTCCAGATAGGGGTTCTTCACCACGAACGAGCCCGACAGCGTCTTGTGGGTATAGATGTTCGCCGGGATCGGTTCGATACAGGCCGACGTGCCGCCGCAGATGATCGAAATCGACGCAGTCGGCGCAATCGCCATCTTGCACGAAAAGCGCTGCATCACGCCCATGTCGGCGGCATCGGGGCAGGGTCCGCGTTCCTGCGCCAGCAGCAGCGATGCTTCATCAGCGCGCGCGGCAACATGGCGGAACATCTTGAAGTTCCACGCCTTGGCCATCGCGCTTTCGAACCCGATCGACTTTTTCTGCAGGAACGAATGGAAACCCATCACCCCCATCCCGACCGAGCGTTCGCGCGCGGCGGAATATTTGGCACGCGCCATTTCGCTGGGCGCGCGGTCGATGAAATCCTGCAGCACGTTGTCCAGGAAACGCAGCACGTCTTCGATGAACAGCTTGTCTTCGTGCCATTCGTCCCAGGTTTCAAGATTGAGCGACGACAGGCAGCACACCGCGGTGCGATCGTTGCCCAGATGGTCGCGGCCGGTCGGCAGCGTGATTTCCGAACAGAGGTTCGATGTCGAAACTTTCAGACCCAGATCACGATGATGTTTGGGCATGGTGCGGTTCACCGTGTCGGAAAACACGATATAGGGTTCGCCCGTGGCGAGCCGCACTTCGACCAGTTTCTGGAACAGGCTGCGCGCATCGACCTTGCCCCGGACGGCGCCGTCCTTGGGGCTTTTCAGTTCGAATTCGCGCCCGTCGCGCACCGCTTCCATAAAGTCATCGGTCAACAGCACGCCATGGTGCAGATTGAGCGCCTTGCGGTTGAAATCGCCGCTGGGCTTGCGGATTTCCAGGAATTCTTCGATTTCCGGGTGCGACACGTCGAGATAGCATGCCGCTGACCCGCGCCGCAGCGACCCTTGCGAAATCGCCAGGGTCAGGCTGTCCATCACCCGCACAAACGGAATGATCCCGCTGGTCTTGCCATTCAGGCCGACATTTTCGCCGATGCCGCGCACATGGCCCCAATAGGTGCCGATGCCCCCGCCGCGTGCGGCCAGCCAGACATTCTCGTTCCAGGTCGAAACGATCCCTTCCAGGCTGTCCTCAACCGAATTGAGATAGCACGAGATCGGCAGGCCCCGGCCCGTGCCGCCATTCGACAGCACCGGGGTGGCCGGCATGAACCACAGGCGTGAGATGTAATCGTACAGGCGCTGCGCGTGTCCGGCATCGTCGGCATAGGCCGCAGCCACGCGGGCGAACAGATCCTGATAGCTTTCGCCCGGCAACAGATAGCGATCGTCCAGCGTGTTCTTGCCAAACGCGGTCAACAGCGCATCGCGCGAAGCATCGGTGCGAATATCAAACCGGCGCGCATGCACCGCCTTGGAATCCTCTTCATGCACGCGCGATGGTGCTGCGACCAAAGCCTGGCTCCCCCGATCCTGCGCCGTCATGCCGACTGCCTTTTCCATACCGGTCCCGGCACCCGCCATCGCCGACAGCATATCCCCCAGCACGCCATCGAGCGCAGAGCCCTGGTCCTGGTGGTTGTCTGTCGCTGCGCCATCACCCGTTCTGAAATCCACGCTCAAATCCTTGAATAGTGCCAGACCAGGCCTGCCGTTACGGCAAAGGCCAGGCCATGCTGTCGTCTTGTTCGTGGGTCGACGACCCGCCGACCCGCCCCACCCGAAACCCGGTTCCGCAAAAAACCTGATCCCCCGAAACCCACATCAACCACCGGATGGCAACGATGCCGCCACCATCCCGCGATCCGACCCACGTGCTGTGCCGGAACAGGCCGCCAGTATAGCGCCATTCAGAACAAACCGTGAATCAATTTGGTTGTGCAGCCGGCCCCCGATCGTGTGGCAGACGGGATCGACAGCACCGGCAATGGATGCCGTCACTGTTTCGCGGTGCCCTGTGGGCCAGCGCCGTTTGCAACTAGGTCTTGAGGTTCCCGGTCATAGCAACCACTACCTATAGTGCCGCAACGCGTGCGGGACACAAGAGGGTAAACAACGCATGACCGATTCGGTTCGTCGCACGCACGATTCGTTTCATCGTGATGACAGCCATTGTGCAGTGCAGCGACGCGTGGATTGAGCAGCAGTTCAAGCGCGGATTCACGCGATTGAAATAAAATTTGGCGGTTTGGACGATCCTGTGGACAAGCCAGCTGTCCAGACCCACCTGATGGCTTATCCACCACCGCCGCGACCGCGCCGGCATTGCAAAGGAAACCACCGCGCCATGTTCAATCTGCTGTCGATGATCGTGGGCGGGCTGATCACCGGTTTGCTGGCCCGGTTTCTGTACCCCGGCGCAGTGCACCTGCCGCTGGGGCAGACCATCCTGCTGGGAATCGGCGGATCACTGCTGGCGGGGCTGGCGGTCAGCTGGCGCGAGGGCCGCCCGTGGAGCGAAGGATTCAGCCGCGCCGGTTGCATCGCATCGGTACTGGGCGCGATGCTGCTGATCTTTATCGGCCGGCATTTATGATTGAACGCAGACTGCCCACCCCGCCTCCCCGCCCGACCACCACAGCATGATGGTATCATTGGTGGTCGGGCGGGGAGACGGGGCGGGTGGTTTGCGTTTCCGCTAGGGAACCAAAACCGTATCCCGTGCGGCGGGGTGCGTCGCCGGGTAATCCTGGTTGTAGTGCAGGCCGCGGCTTTCCCGGCGGGCGCGGGCGCTTTTCACGATCAGTTCGGCGGTTTGCAGCAGGTTGCGCAGTTCGATCAGATCGGCGGTCACGCGGAAATTGCCGTAATATTCATTCACTTCGTTTTTCAGCAGCTTGATGCGGTGGGCGGCGCGTTCCAGCCGCTTGTTGGTGCGCACGATGCCGACATAGTTCCACATGAACCGCCGCAATTCGGTCCAGTTCTGTTTGATCACCACCTCTTCGTCGGAATCGGCCACGCGGCTTTCATCCCACGGCCGCACTGGCGGGGCTGCGTCAAACTGGTCCCACCGCGCCAGAATGTCGCGCGCGGCGGCATCGCCAAACACGAAACATTCCAGCAGGCTGTTGGATGCCAGCCGGTTGGCGCCGTGCAGCCCGCTTTCCGAACATTCACCGATGGCATAGAGCCCGGGCAGATCGGTGCGTCCGGCCAGATCGATCAGCACGCCACCACAGGTGTAATGCTGCGCGGGTACCACCGGGATCGGCTGGCAGGTCATGTCGATACCCAGCGCCAGCAGCCGTTCGTGGATGTTGGGGAAATGCGTGCGGACAAACTCCGGGTCCTTGTGGCTGATATCGAGATGGACGTAATCCAGACCCAGCCGTTTGATTTCATGGTCGATCGCACGCGCGACAATATCGCGCGGAGCCAGTTCCGCCCGCGGATCAAACCGCAGCATGAACCGTTCGCCATTGGTCGGCAGCAGCAGATGCCCGCCTTCGCCGCGCACCGCCTCGGTAATCAGCAGGTTCTTGACATCCAGGTTGTACAGGCAGGTCGGGTGAAACTGCATGAATTCCATGTTCGACACGCGTGCGCCGGCGCGCCACGCCATGGCGATGCCATCGCCGGTGGCGCCGCGTGGCGCGGTGCTGAACAGATAGGTCCGCCCGGCGCCGCCAGTCGCCAGAATGGTCGCACGGCCGGTAAAACATTCGACTTTGCCGGTCTGCGCGTCGAGCGCATAGACGCCCCACACTTGCCCGCCACGGCCTGATCGCGGTTTTTCACCCGCCTCATGGCCGCGATCGCGATGCCGGTCGGTTACCAGATCGACCGCGACCATTTCGGGCCGCAGGGTGATGTTGGGGTGTGCGCGGGCCGCCCGGATCAGCGCTTCCTGCACGGCATAGCCGGTGGCATCATCAACATGGACAATCCGGCGGTGCGAATGACCGCCTTCGCGGGTCAGGTGGAGCGCGCCCGATTCCTCGTTGAAGGGCACACCCAGGCTGGCCAGCCGGCTGATCGCCTGGGGGGCATGTTCAATCACGAATTCGACCGTTTCGCGCCGGTTCAGCCCGGCGCCGGCGATCATCGTGTCGCGCACATGGTCTTCGAACGTGTCGCCTTCATCCAATACGGCGGCAATCCCGCCCTGCGCCCACGCGGTTGATCCGCCGTCAAGCGGCCCTTTGGCCAGCACCAGCACCTTCAGCTGTTCGGCCAGCACCAGCGCGGCGGTCAACCCGGCCGCGCCCGAACCGATAATCAGCACGTCATGTTCGTTCACTGGATTTGCTCGCTTTTGGTCAGCCCGGGGTGGTGTTGTCATCGCTGCTGCGCCGTCGACCCCGGCATGGCGACGGCATGGCAGCGTGGCAACTCTTGACAAAAATTTAGTCGCCTTCGCAGCCACGAAATGATAAGGGTTTTTACATAAGGCGGGTCAAAGTGCGGCGGGTGAAATTTCATGTTAATTGGTCGGTTGTCATGCCTGTTCAACCGGCACAAGCCGTCGCGCAAAACCGTGCGCCGGACTGGTTCTCATTACCTGGGTGCATGTCGGTGGTGCAACAAGCCCATCCTGCGCAAGGGAAAGGGTGGCTGGCGCGTCAACACCCACTATACGCCTGAATCCGAACAAAACTAAAGTTAGCATGCTTTAACTATTGGTTTATTCAGCGTCCACAGCGATGTCGGAAGGCGCGCGTGAGCTGGTAAGCGTCACAAACACATCCTCCAGATCCGCCTCTCGCGTGGTCACATCGACGATACCCAGGCCAAGCTGCTGCACCAGCGCCATGACCTGGCCGGCGTTCGTCATATCCTTGTCATAAGATATTTCAATTTGGCGGTCACCGATCATCACGCTGCGATGGAACAGATCGTGCTGTGGCGCAGCATCAATCGCGCGGTCCAGCGTCAGCACCACGACCTTTTCGCGCGCCATGTTAACCAGTTCGCGAGTCGGCTGGTTGGTGATCAGCCGGCCGTGATTGATGATCGCGATCCGGTCGCACAGCTCTTCGGCCTCTTCCAGATAATGCGTGGTCAGCACCACGGTAACGCCTTCGCCATTCAGCCGCCGCACCAGATCCCACAGCTGCCGGCGCAATTCAACATCGACACCGGCGGTCGGTTCGTCCAGCACCAGCACCGGTGGATTGTGCACCATCGCCTTGGCAATCAACAGCCGCCGGCGCATCCCGCCCGACAAAGACCGGGCATAGGCATGCGCCTTGTCCGCCAGATGCACCGCGTCGAGCAATTCCATCGACCGCCGCCGCGCCTTTGGCACGCCATACAGCCCGGCCTGGATTTCCAGCACTTCAAACGGGGTGAAAAACGGATCGAACACCACCTCTTGCGGCACGATGCCGATCGACGCTTTGGCATTGCGCCGGTCCTGGTCGATATCGTGGCCCCAGATGGCGATCGTGCCCTCGGTCTTGGTCACCAGCCCGGCCAGGGTGTTGATCAGCGTCGATTTGCCCGCACCGTTGGGCCCCAGCAGCCCGAACACCTGCCCGCGCGGCACATCGAAACTGACGCCGCCCAGCGCCAGTTTGCCGGTGCCGCTGTCTTTACCGGCGGGGGCATAGCGTTTGACCAGGTCGCGGATGTGAATGGCCGGTGTCGTTTCCATACCCGCACTCCTGCCGTGCCGGGATGCCGCCGTAAAGGGCCATGATGGGCGTTGACCGCGCAAGACAACCCGACGACGGCCACGGCGGGGCGCTACGAAGGGGGCCGCACCGGCTTGTCGCCGCGGATGTCCTTTGCTAACCGCCGTGGCCATGAGCAACGCACCCGAAACCACCTATACCACCGCGCACCGGGTCTGGTGCGATGGCGCCGGCGCCATTCGTTCGACCGGCGGGTTTGCGCCCTCTGCGCTGGGCCATCCGCGCGTGTGGCTGGAAATCGACGAACGCGGCTTTGCCGAATGCGGGTACTGCGATCGCCGCTTTGTGCTGACTGGCGGGCCTGCCGATAGCCGGGCTGATACACCAGCAGGGTAGTAGCGTCGGCGCGCATCGCGGCCTATAGACGGTCGGATGACCACCATGACCGATCCCCGCTCGCTGCTGTACCGTCCTGGCCTGCTGACCCCGGATGACGCCCGCCGGCTGACCGCCGATGCGCTGGGCCGCTGCGATGATGGCGAACTGTTCCTGCAATTCATTGCCAGCGAAAGCTTTGGCTTTGACGATGGGCGCCTGAAAACTGCGGATTATTCGCGCGATTCCGGGTTTGGTCTGCGCGGGGTGTCGGGCGAAATGACCGGCTTTGCCCATGCCAACGAAATTTCTGCCGCGGCGATTGCGCGGGCGGGCGAGACGTTGAAACTGCTCGATCCGGCCAGCGCGCGGGCCGCGCCGCCGCCGCGCACCAGCAACCGCCACCTTTATACCGATGCCTCTCCGCTGGATGCGGTGCCGTTCGAAACCAAGGTGCGCCTGCTGGAAACGATCGACGCCGCAGCGCGTGCGCGCGATTCGCGCGTGGTGCAGGTTTCCGCATCGCTGGCGGCCAGCTGGTCGGTGATCGAAATCGTGCGCGCCGATGGCTTTGTCGGGCATGATATCCGCCCGCTGGTGCGGCTGAATGTCGGCATCGTGGTGGAACACCAGGGCCGGCGCGAAACCGGCAGCTTTGGCATCGGTGGCCGCCGGCTGTATGATGATCTGTTCCTGCCTGAAACGTGGGACCGCGCGATTGACAGCGCGCTGGCGCAGGCGCTGGTCAACCTGGATGCGGTGGCTGCGCCGGCGGGTGAAATGACCGTGCTGGTGGGGCCAGGCTGGCCCGGGGTGCTGTTGCACGAAGCGGTTGGCCACGGGCTGGAGGGTGATTTCAACCGCAAGGGCACCAGCGCCTTTTCCGGGCGAATCGGCCAGCGGGTGGCGGCGCCGGGGGTGACCGTGGTCGATGACGGCACGCTGGGCAACGAACGCGGCGGCGGCCGGCGCGGATCGCTGTCGATCGATGACGAAGGCACCCCGACGCAGGAAAACGTGCTGATCGAGGACGGCATCCTGAAAGGGTATATGCAGGACCGGCTGAACGCCCGGCTGATGGGGGTGGAACCCACCGGCAACGGCCGCCGCGAAAGCTATGCCCATGCGCCGATGCCGCGCATGACCAACACTTTTATGCGATCGGGAACAGACGACCCGGCCGAATTGCTGTCACGCGTGAAAAACGGCATATTTGCCACATCGTTCGGCGGCGGGCAGGTCGATATCACCAGCGGCAAATTCGTGTTCACCTGTACCGAGGCCTATCGCGTGGAAAACGGCAAGATCGGCGCCCCGATCAAGGGCGCGACGCTGATCGGCGATGGCCCGACCGCGCTGACCCGGGTGGGCGGTATCGGCAATGACATGGCGATCGACGAAGGCATCGGGGTGTGCGGCAAAGGTGGCCAGAGCGTGCCTGCCGGCGTTGGCCAGCCGACGCTGCTGCTGGAAGGGCTGACCGTTGGCGGCACTGGCTAACGCCTGACAAAGTCAGCCAGCGTTCAGGTTTGGCATGGCAAATTTCGCGGCAGGGTTTTCAAGAGGATCTTTCACCATGACGCGATCGACACACAAGCTCGCTCTGGCGCTGGCAGGAACAATCGCGGTGATCGCCGGTGTCGCGGATGCCAGGCCCCGGCTGACCGGGGAACAGCAATTGGCCGAAATGTTGAAGGACCGCGTTCCCGGCAAACCGGTGGATTGCATCACCATGCCGATGATCACATCGTCGCAGGTGATCGACAAAACCGCGATCGTCTATGAATCCGGCAGCACCTATTATGTGCAGCGGCCGCGGGTCGGCGCCGAATCGCTCGACAGCGATGATGTGCTGGTCACCCGTCTGACCAGTTCGCAACTGTGCAGCATCGACACGGTGCAGTTGCACGACCGGTCCAGCGGGTTCTGGCGCGGGTTTGTCGGGCTGGACAAATTCGTGCCCTATGGCCGCGCGCCAAAGGTTGCCGCGCCACCGGCGGTACCGGTGATGATCAAGCCGATCCGGTAATCCGGAACCGCCTTGCAGCGGCATTTTCCGGCCGCGGCAATCATGGCTTGGCAATCGCGGGCGATTTTGCTTAGGCACGGGTCATGACCCTGCGCCTTGCCACCACAAATGATATCGACGCCTTGGTCGATCTCGGCCGCCGATCGTTTGTCGCCAAATTCGGTGACTTGTATGCCGAGGCCGATCTCGACCTGTTTCTGGCGCAATCGCATGTGCCCGAAAAAATTGCGCGGGAACTGGCCGATCCGGACATGACCGTGGCGGTGATTGAAACCGATGGGACACTCGCGGCGTTCTGCAAATTCGCGCATGTCAGCACGATGCCCCGCCACAGCGATGCACAGCGCCCGGCCGAGGTGAAGCAGCTGTACGCTGACCCCGATGTGCAGGGGCGTGGGCTGGGCACACGGCTGATGATCTGGGCAATCGAACAGGCGCGCGGATTGGGCGCGGATGAATTGCAACTGTCGGTCTATGCGCACAATCCCGACGCGCACCGCTTTTATGCCCGGTTTGGCATGGTCAAGATTGCCGACATCACGTTTCAGGTCGGCAACCACATCGATCCCGAAATCATGATGGCCGTCCGGCTTTGACCTGACGCAGTGATCCTGCAACATTATATGGCGGCGATGGTTGCCGACCGGGGAGTGCCAATTTTGTCTGACCGTAAGCGCAGCGCCACCCGCCCGATCGGCGCGATTCGTGCGCGGAGCGCGCTGACCGCCCTGGCGGCGCTGCTGCTGGGCTGTTCGGCCACCGTTGCCCATGCCGATCCGCGTGCGGATTCGGCCGGGCTGGATCTGGCGAAATACCGCGGCAAAGTGGTCTATGTCGATTTTTGGGCATCATGGTGCGGCCCGTGCAAGCAGGCCTTTCCGTTCATGGCCCAGCTTTCGCGCAAATTCCGGCCGGCCGATCTGGTGGTGATCACGGTTGATGAAGAGCGCCAACGCGCGTCGGGTGAGGCGTTCCTGCGCAAATTGCAATCGACGCTGCCGGTGGTCTGGGACAGCGATAACGCAATTGGCAAAGCCTGGGCAGTGAATGAATTGCCGGTGACGCTGATGTTTGATCGCAAAGGCAAAATGCGGTTTCGCCATCAGGGCTTTGTGGCGGCCAACACGGCGGAATACGAAAACCAGATCAAGACCCTGATCGCCGAACACTGATTCGCAAGCGTTGGCGGTGGCCAGGGGTCTGTTTCGAAAGAGCCTCCCACCGCGCCGCACCAGCGTATTGCCAATCGGCCAGTGATCCCGCCTGCGTTGAAAATTCGCAGCGCGAACGATTGCGTTGGTGGTGCGGTAACACCATCGCAAGGATACTTGCGCTACATACACCCTTACGCAAGCACGATGTCCGGCCGCCAGGGGCGGAATCGGTGCTGGCGATGAACAAGGGCGGTGACAGTGTCGACGCACAGCGAAGGCCCCGAACAACCGGGCGCGTCGGGATTGCCCGATGCGGACGGACCGGTGCGTTCTGGCGCCGATCTGCGCGGTGCACCCCGGTTTGCACTGTTGTTGCGCGTGGCAAAGCTGGTGATCGATGGCCGCGAACAGTTCTGTGTGATCCGCGATGCATCGGCCACCGGGCTGAAGGTCAGGCTGTTTGCACCGCTGGCCGAACAGACGCAGCTGGCGGTCGAACTGGCCAATGGGGACCGCCATCACGCGCATTGCGTTTGGGTTGCCGATGATCACGCCGGGCTGGCGTTCAACGAACCGATCGCGCTCGACCGCCTGATCAACGAGGCAAAGGACGTGGGTCGGCGCCGCCATGTGCGTCTGCGAATCGCGTTGGATGGCGTGTTGCATTCAGGCGGAGAGGCGATCCCGGTCAGCATCCACAACATTTCGCAGCAGGGTGCCGCCATCGACAGCGAAAAATGGCTGTTGCTGCACGAACTGGTAAAGATCGAAACGGCGGTGCTGCCGCCGCTCTATGCCAAAGTGCGCTGGCGCGATCATCCCCGCTATGGCGTGATCTTTGAACAGATTTTCCAGCTGGAAGAACTGGCCCGGCACTGCAGCGGCCTGCCCGCGCCAATCGCGCCGGCACAGCACGACAGCACCGACCCGCGCGCCGCCAGCGGCAGCTGACGCCCGGTCGCGCTGCGGCGCGCCTCTTGACCTCCCGCCGAAATGGCTCGTTGCACGCGGTTGATGCGTAGGCTGGCTTTAACCGCCGGTTTATCCCCTTTGCGCCAAACCAGCGCGACACCACCGACACGGCAAAAGCAAGCCCACGCACCGATTGCAGCCCACGCCAAAACCATTTGCCCAGATGTGCCAGGCATGAAAATTCGCCGATTCCGCGCGCGGCGTTAACCATCCCTTATCCAATTTCGTTCACCTCAGTCGGCAAGGCAACGGACACGTGCAAGGGGCTGGCAATGGCTATCGAAATCGAAACGCAGACTGGGTTGAATACAGGTACGGCGGCTGCGGATGCGCAATACAACGTCGATGTGGCAATCATTGGTGCAGGCCCGGCCGGGCTGACCGCAGGATACCTGCTGTCGCGTCAGGGCTATAAAGTCGCGATCATCGAAAAAGACCCGCACTATGTCGGCGGCATCAGCCGCACGGTCGAACACGAAGGTTATCGTTTCGACATCGGCGGACACCGGTTCTTTTCCAAATCGCAACAAGTGGTCGATCTGTGGAACGAGATTCTGCCCGATGATTTCATTCAACGCCCGCGGATGAGCCGGATCTATTACGAAGGCAAATTCTATTCCTATCCGCTGCGCGCGTTCGAAGCGCTGGGCAACCTGGGCATCCTGCGTTCGACCGCCTGCATGGCAAGCTATGTCTGGTCGCGCCTGTTCCCGATCAAGGACGTGCGCAGTTTTGAAGACTGGACCAGCAACCAGTTCGGCAAAAAGCTCTATTCGATCTTTTTCAAGACCTACACCGAAAAGGTGTGGGGCATGCCTTGTGATGAAATGAGCGCCGACTGGGCCGCACAGCGCATCAAGGGTCTGTCGCTGGGTGCGGCGGTCTATGACGGGCTGAAGCGCAGCCTGGGGCTGAACAAGCGCCCCAACAACGGCATGGCGACCAAAACCCTGCTGGAAACGTTCCGCTATCCGCGCCTCGGGCCCGGCATGATGTGGGATGCCGCGCGCGACAAGATCGTTGCCGCCGGTGGCCTGGTGCTGATGGGCCATGGCCTGAAACAACTGGCCGGCGACGGGCAGACCGGCTGGCGCATGACCGCGACGCGCGCCGATGGCGGGGAAACCGTGATCCGCGCCGCCCATGCGATCAGTTCAGCGCCGATGCGTGAACTGGCCGCGCGTATCCATCCACTGCCGCAGACCACGCTGGAGGCCAGCAAGCTGCGCTATCGCGACTTTTTGACCGTGGCGCTGAAAATCCGGTCGGACGATCTGTTCCCCGACAACTGGATCTATATCCACGACAGCAAGGTGCGCGTTGGCCGCATCCAGAATTTCCGTTCATGGTCGCCCGAAATGGTGCCCGATGCCGATGTGGCCTGTGTCGGGCTGGAATACTTCTGCTTTGAAGGCGACGATCTGTGGGCCTCCAGCGACGACGCGCTGGTGGAACTGGCCACGCGCGAAATGGCCATTCTGGGGCTGGTGCAGCCCGAACAGGTCATCGGCGGCACGGTGGTGCGTCAGGAAAAGGCCTATCCGGTCTATGACGAAGAATATGCCGCCAATGTCGCCGCGATGCGCACCGAACTCGAAGCCAGCTACCCCACGCTGCACATGGTCGGCCGCAACGGCATGCACCGGTATAACAACCAGGACCATGCGATGATGACCGCGATGCTGACCGTGGAAAACATCATGGCCGGCGACCGGGTCTATGACATCTGGTGCGTCAACGAAGACGCCGAATACCACGAGGCCGGCAATGAGGGCGATACCAAGGCCCTGCCCGAGGCACCCGGCCGTCGCGAAATCAGCGCCGACAGCCAGGCCGCGCTCGATTCGGTTCGCGATGTTCCCGAACGCGTCGCCAAGCGCGACCGCGCGGCGGCCTGACAGGGCCAAATCCACCCTGCCCCGGGACCAGTCATGGCCCTGGGGCTGGGTGCCCGTCCCCATGACGCCACGCGTCGGCCGGGGTGCTGCACACCGCAAAAAGAGCAGTTTGGCTGATGGCTGACATCTCGCTTCCCGTTTCCTCCATGGCCCGGCGCGCGGTGTCCGCCGATCAGCCGCGCGCCGCCACGGGCCATGCCTGGCTGTCACGCGTGCTGATCATGTGGCTGGTGCTGGTGCTGCTGCTGCTGGTGATCGATGCGCCGATGATCGCGGTGGGCCGGTTCGGCGATCCCGATGATGCGCTGCGCCTGATGGAAGTGCGCGATCTGCTGGGCGGGCAGAGCTGGTTTGATTTGCACCAATACCGCATTGCCGCCCCCGCCGGGGTGCCGATGCACTGGTCGCGGCTGGTCGATGTGCCGCTGGCGGCAATGATCCTGGTTCTGCGCCCGCTGCTGGGCGGGGCACTGGCCGAAACCGCGGCGATCGTGGCGGTGCCGCTGCTGACACTGCTGGCCACGCTGATGCTGGTCGGGCGGCTGACAGCCAAATTTTTCGACACCGAAACCGTGGGTATCGTCTGCCTGGTCACCGCCATCGGCGGGCCATTGCTGTTTCAGATGACGCCGATGCGGATCGACCACCACGGCTGGCAAGTGGTGCTGGCGCTGGCCGCGCTCAATGGCCTGGCCGCGCGCGATGCACTGCGCGGGGGGCTGGTGATCGGCGTCGCGCTGGCCGCATTGCTGGCGATATCGATCGAAGGCCTGCCGATGACGGCGGTGTTTCTGGGCGTTCTGGCGCTGCGCGGGTTTCTGGGTGAACCGCCAACCCGGTCGTTTGCCGGGCTGGCCACGGCCAGCGTCGCGCTCGCACTGGGCAGTGTTGCCATTTTTCTGGGCACGCGCGGGATCGGTGATCTGGCCACGCACTGCGATCAGATTTCACCGATCCACCTGGCGCTGTTCGGCGTGGTGGCACTGGGCACCACGCAGCTGATCACGCTTAATCCAGCGCGCTGGCAGGTTGCCGCGGGGCTGCTGGTGGCCACCAGCGCAGCGACGCTCGCGTTGTATCTGGGGGTGGCGCCACAATGCCGGGGCGGCGCGTTTGTCGCGCTGGACCCGGTGGTCTATCACTACTGGTACGAGGGCGTGTCCGAAGGGATGCCGTTCTGGCACCTGCCGCTGGGCATCGCGATCGAAACCGTGGGCGTGCCGCTGGTCGGGCTGGTGTCGGTCGCGCTGTTGTGGCTGGGCAGCGATGATGCGCAACAGCGCGCATGGTGGCGCGATCACGGGCTGGTGCTGGCCGGCGCGCTGCTGATCGGGGCGATGGTCGCGCGCGCATCGGCGACAGCCTGCGGGCTGGCGGCGATCCCGACCGGGGCGATCGTGCTGCGCTGTATCATCGGGTTGCGCACGGTGCCGCCACTGCGGCGCGTGCTGGGCTACATCGGGATTTTTGTGATGCTGATGCCGCCGTTGCCGGTGCTGGCGTGGAACAAGATCGTCGCGGCCATCCCCGGCCAGGCCCACCACCAGACCCCCACCACCGGCATCACGCCGACGATTTCGCGGTGCAGTTATCGCGCGGCGGCGCAGGCGCTGGACCGGTTGCCGGCGACCGACCTGTTTTTGCCGCTGGATATCGGCCCTGATATTCTGGTGCGCACCCACCAGCGTGTGGTCGCCACCGGGCACCATCGCGGCGCGGCGGGGATGCACGATGTGATCTCTGCATTTCTGGGCAGCCCGGATGAGGCGCATGCGATTATCGCGCGCCGCCATGCCACGCTGATCGCGGTGTGCCCCGACATCCCCGAACCCGCCAATTACGTGCACTATGCGCCCAACGGCCTGATGGCGCAGCTGCTGCGCGGGCAGACGCCGGCCTGGCTGGAACGGGTTGATCTGGCGCCCGGCAGCCACATCCTGTTCTGGCGGGTGAAGGGCTGATACCAAAGTTCACTGACGTGAACTCATACCGCCCGCCCCGCCTCCCCACCCGAC
>NZ_JBBATI010000048.1:0-24275 GCF_040398825.1 Novosphingobium sp. | reverse complement strand
CGCGCTGGGCCAAAATCGGCTCCGTCACGGCGGTCCAACCTAACGTCATCTGGCTTTAAACGATACCCCCGGCCAGCGAATGCCACAGCCACGGCGCAAAGCTGCGCCAGACTTCGACATGGAATGTTTCGGGCGCGGTCATCCACACCTGGATTTCGACCGTTTCAAACACCGTGCGGGTGGCGCGCCCCGGCGCAAACTGCGCCAGATCAAGTGGGCAACCGCGCATCAGCGCCGCCACGGCGCCTGGCCCGGTCACGGCAAACCCCACCGCGCGGGATGACACATCAACCACGCTGAGCGGTTGCCCGGCCGCATCCGGCAGCATCGTGCCATCAGGCAGCAGCGCATACCATTCATCGGGGCCAAGCTGTGCAACGCCATCCAGCGCCGTGCCGATCCGGTCGGGCAACGTGCGGCCCAGCGCGGATGCCAACACTGCGGCATCGCGCGCGCGCAACGACCAGCGCGCCATCATGGCGGCGGGGGCGATCATCACGGCCAGGCCATTGATCGTGCCGGAAAACGGTGCGGTGCCAGTGGCCAGGTCGATGCCAGCCACGGCCAGCGGGGCGATCTCAAGCATTGAGGCGGCTCCCTTCGGCATCATAGAACATCGGGGCGGTAACCTTGGCGCGGATCACTTTGCCCGGCATCGGCACGAACACCGTCTGCCCGATCCGCGCGCGGCCATCGGCAATCACCGCCAGCGCAATCGTCCGCCCCAGCGCCGCACTGCGATAGGATGAGGTGACATGCCCGATCATCGGCACCGGCATGGGCGCATCGGGATTCGTGACCACTTGCGCGCCTTCTTCCAGCAGCTCGTGTGCATCTTCGGTCAACAGCCCGATAAACTGTTTGCGGCCCGGCGCGGCCATATCCGGCCGCGCCAACGATCGTTTGCCGACGAAATCAGGCTTTTTGGCACCCACCGCCCACTCCAGCCCCATATCAAACGGCGTCATCGTGCCATCGGTGTCCTGCCCGACGATGATAAAGCCCTTTTCGGCGCGCAGCACGTGCATGGTTTCGGTGCCATAGGGGGTGATGTCATACGCTGCGCCAGCGGCATGGATCGCCTGCCACACCCGGTGCCCTTCGTGCGCGGGCACGTTCACTTCAAAGCCCAGTTCACCGGTAAAGCTGACGCGGAACAGGCGTGTCGGCACGCCGGCGATCGTGCCTTCGCGCACCGCCATATGCGGGAACGCATCAGGCCCCAGATCGATCCCCGATACCAGCGGCGCCAGCACATCGCGCGCGCGCGGGCCCTGCACCGCGATTACCGCCCACTGTTCGGTGGTCGAGGTCAGCCACACATCCAGATCGGCCCATTCGGTCTGAAGATAGTCCTCCATCATCCCCAGCACGCGCGCCGCGCCGCCGGTGGTGGTGGTCAGGTGGAACCGGTCATCGGCCATCCGCGCCGAAACCCCGTCATCCATGATAAAGCCATCTTCGCGCAACAACAGGCCATAGCGGCAGCGGCCGGGTTTCAGCCCCTTCCACGGGTTGGTGTACATGCGGTTGAGGAATTCGGCCGCATCCGGCCCGACCACCTCGATCTTGCCCAGCGTCGATGCGTCAAACATGCCGACCGTCCGCCGCACGGCGGCGCATTCGCGCAGCACGGCGGCATCCATATCCTCCGCCCCACGCGGAAAATAGCGCGCGCGGCGCCAGTTGGCGACGTTTTCAAACACCGCACCCTGCGCCGTCGCCCAATCGTCGATCACCGATTTGCGTACCGGCTGAAACAACGCATCCTTGTGATGCCCCATCAGCGCGCCAAACGTCTGCGGGGTATAGGGCGGGCGGAACGTGGTCAGCCCGATTTCGCTCACCGGCCGCCCCAGCACGGCCGAGGCAATCTGCAACCCGTTCAGATTGCTGGTCTTGCCCTGGTCGGTGGCCATGCCGTTGGTGGTATAGCGCTTGATATGTTCGATCGATCGCATGCCTTCCTGCACCGCCAGATGGATGTCGCGCGCTTTTACATCGTTCTGAAAATCGACAAAGGCGGTCTGTGCGCGCACGGGTTTGCTGTTGGGCAAAACGGCCGTGATCACACCCGATCCCAGGTCCCACGCCCCGCCACAGGCGCCGACAGCGCGGCAGTTTTCGATGGCCGTCCCGGGCAGATAGGCGCCCCACGCCTCGCTCCACACCAGGCTGCCTTTGCCATGGCTCCACAAATGCACCGACGGGGTCCACCCGCCGGCCATCAGCACCGCATCGCAGGCCAGCGTTTGCGTCGGACCCGTGCCGCCAACGGCAAAGGCCACGCCCTTTACCCCATGGCGCCCGGCCACCGCGGTAATCGCGCAACCGGTGTGCACCGCGATACCCGCCGCCCGTGCCGCCTCGGCCAGATCGCCCGGCACCACGTCGCGAATATCGATGATCGCCGCGATGGTCACGCCCGCGCCCGCCATCGCCAGTGCATCGCGCCAGCCGCTGTCGTGCGCCGCCATCACCACAACCGCATGGCCCACTGCCACGCCATAGCGCAGCGCCAGCGTGCGCCCGGCGCTGGCCAGCATCACGCCCGGCACATCGTTGCCATTGAACACCAGCGGGCGTTCGATCGCACCCTGCGCCAGCACCACTTCGCCCGCACGGATGCGCCACAATTTCTCGCGCGGGCCCTGCGCTTCACCCGGCGCCAGATGGTCGGTCAGGTGCTGGGTCGCGCCGATAAAGTTCTGATGGTAATAGCCGAACGCGGTCGTGTGCGTCAGCACGGTGACATTGTCCGCCGCTGCCAGCTTTGCCTTCAGCGCATCCAGCGCCGCCCATTGCGCCGGATCGGCCAGCGCGCCGCCGCCCAGTTCATCCTGTTCGTCGATCAGCATCACCCGGCCGCCGCCAGCCGCAGCCGCAATCGCTGCGGTCAGCCCGGCGATCCCGCCGCCAACCACCAGCACCTCACAATGGGCATAGGTCGCGTCATAATGATCGGGGTCGCGCGCAACCGGGCTTTCACCCAGCCCGGCCAGCCGGCGAATGACCGGTTCATACAGCGATTCCCATGCGGCACGCGGCCACATAAAGGTCTTGTTGTAAAACCCCGCCGGAAACAGCGCGCCAAACACATTGTTCAGCGCCACCACATCAAATTTCAGCGAGGGCCAGCGGTTCTGGCTCCTGGTGGTCAGGCCGTCATACAGGCCCACTTGCGTCGCGCGCAAATTGGGCGTGATCCGCGCCGGCCCGCGATCGACGGTCACCAGCGCGTTGGGTTCTTCGGTGCCCATGCCCAGCAGCCCGCGCGGGCGATGGTATTTGAATGATCGGCCAAACAGCGTGACCCCCGATGCCACCAGCGCCGATGCCAGCGTATCCCCGGCAAAGCCCTGATGCGATTGGCCATCGAACTGGAATGTCAGCGCGCGGGCGCGATCGACGCGACCACCGGTGGGCAGACGATACCCGCTCATGCTGCACCGCCATCGGGGCGCGCTTCGCCGGTTTTGTAGGTCACGGTAAAACGGTCGGTCACCGTATCGCGCACCGCGTTGAAAAACCGCGCGCAGCCATGCGTGTGCCGCCAGCGTTCGGCGTGCAACCCGCGCGGATTGTTGCGGATGTACAAAAACGTTTCCCACTGGCTGTCATCCAGCGTCGATGGGTCAACCGGCCGCGCGATATGCGCCTGGCCGCCATAGGTGAATTCCACCTCGGCGCGATCTTCGTCGCAATAGGGGCAATGGATCAGGATCATCGGGCTGTCTCGTCCATCAAATCAGTGTGCGACTGCGGCGGCGGCCGCTTCGTCAATCAAGCGCCCGTTGCGGAACCGGTCGAGATTGAACGGGGCGTTGATCGCGTGCGGGGCGTCGTGCGCAATGGTGTGCGCCAGCAGATCGGCGGCGCCCGGCGTCGCCTTGAACCCGCCGGTACCCCAGCCACAATTGACATAGAGCCCTGGCACCGGCGTCTTGGCCAGGATCGGCGAACGGTCGGGCGTCACATCAACGATCCCGCCCCAGGTGCGCAACATCCGCATGCGGGTAAAGATCGGGAAAATCTCGCATATCGCCGCCAAAGTATGCTCGATCACATGCAGCGCACCGCGCTGTGAATAGCTGACATACTGGTCGGTGCCCGCGCCGATCACCAGTTCGCCCTTGTCGGACTGGCTGATATAGGCGTGTACGGTGTTGGACATCACCACGCAGGGAAAGATCGGTTTGACCGGTTCGGACACCAGCGCCTGCAAGGGATAGCTTTCCAGCGGAAAATCCAGCCCGGCCATTTTCATCACCAGCGATGTGCTGCCCGCGGCCGACACGCCAATCTTGTTCGCGCCGATAAAGCCGCGTTCGGTTTCCACACCCAGCACCGCGCCATCCGGCCTGCGGCGGATGCCGGTCACCGCGCAGTTCTGGATAATGTCCACCCCGCGCGCCACCGCGCCGCGCGCATAGCCCCAGGCCACGCTGTCATGCCGCGCAGTCCCGCCGCGCCGTTGCAGCGCGCCACCCAGCACCGGATGGCGCGCATTGGGGGCAATATCCAGCGGCGGGCAATAGGTCTTGCACTGCTCAGGCGTCAGCCATTCGTTGTCTACGCCATTTAAACGGTTGGCGTGGATATGGCGTTTAAAGCTTTGAATATCATGCACATTGTGCGCCAGCATCAGAACGCCGCGCTTGGAATACATGACGTTGTAATTCAGTTCCTGGCTCAGCCCGTCCCACATCTTCACCGCGTGGTCGTACAGATGCGCGGATTCGTCATAAAGATAGTTGGACCGGATGATGGTGGTGTTGCGCCCGGCATTGCCGCCGCCCAGCCAGCCCTTTTCGATCACCGCCACATTGGTGATGCCGTATTTGCTGGCCAGGTAATAGGCCGCGCCCAGCCCGTGCCCGCCCGCGCCGATGATGATCACATCATAGGCCGGCTTTGGCGCCTTGTCGGGCCAGTGTTCGGGCCAGTCCTGGTGGCCGTTGAACGCCTGGGCCAGCAGGTTCAGTCCGGAAAAGCGCATCATTGTCCGATTATCCCGTTTTCATCGCGGCCGTCATTTCTGTCGCACAAACCGCTGATTGCCCGCGCAGGCCTCGCGCGGCAATCCCCACCGATGGGCAGGCGCGATCAGCCCAGCGCCCTGGCGCTCGCATCGACGTAAAAGGTCTTGAATGCATCGACGAGCTTTTCCTCGACCGAATAGGGCCCCTGCCGATACCCGTCGCTGGTGATGCCGCGATGGTTGACCGCCGACAGGTAACTGTCCTGCGCATTGGTCGCGCGCCATACCGCGGTCAGATGGGCCGGGTCATAATCCACGCCCTCGACCGCGTCTTCGTGCACCAGCCAGCTGGTGCGCAACAGTGTCTTGTCCGGCCCCAGCGGGGTCAGTGAAAACGTCACGACATGGTCGTTGCAGAAATGGTGCCAGCTGTTGGGCTGCGTCCACACCGACAGGCTGGATTGCTCATCCAGCCCGTGCGGCCAGATCGCCATGCGGCTGGCGGATTTGCCATCCAGGGTCTGCGAGACTGCGCCATTGGCCAATGGCAGCCGCGCGACGCGGTGAAAGCCAGTCTGGCCGTTCTCTTCAGGAAATTCGACCAGCTCGTGGAAAATGCCCAGGTCCATCCAGTGCTGGCGCTGCGCCGCAAGCATGGCATCAAACGCGGCATCATCAACCACATCGTCCGCGCCATCCTCCGGCAGGCCCTTGCCAAAGCCATAAGTGGACAGCGATTTAAGCAGTTCGGGATGGTTCTGATCGCAGTGATAACACTCACGGTTGTTTTCCATCACCAGCTTCCAGTTGGCCGGTTCGATCAGGTCGTCCTGTACCGCCACTTTCAGCTTGTCGAGATTGTAGATCGCAATCTGTTCGGCAATGTCCTGCTTTGCGCGGCCAAACGGCGGCGGATTGTCGGCCAGGCACACGAACAGCAGCCCGCCGACATTTTCCAGCGCCACCGGCACCAGGCCATGGTCGGCCTTGTCAAACCCGTCGGGCATATTGCGCGCGGCCAGCAATTTGCCATCCAGACCATAGGTCCAGGCGTGATAGGGGCAGATCAGCCGCGGGGAATTGCCGCTGGCAGCCTCACACACCCGCGCGCCGCGATGGCGGCACGAATTGTAAAACGCGCGGATCTGGTTGTCGCGCCCGCGCACGATGATCACCTGGTTGTTGCCCAGTTCAAACACGAACCAGTCACCCGGCGCCTTGGCATGGGCCACAGTACCGGCAAAGAGCCATACCGATCTCAGCATGACCTCAGTGTCAAAGCGATAGGCCTCTTCACCCACATACAGCTCGCGCGGCAGCGTATAGCCCGCGCGGTTCTTCTTCAGCATTAGCGCAATGGTATCAAACTGTTGCATCGGATCAGCTCCGCAAAGCGTTGTTTTCCGGGTCAAACGGCGAATCGGCAATCACCATGGCGCGGTGTGCGGTGCCCAGGATGGAAATTTCCAGCTCGGTCCCGACCGCCGCATGGTCCGGCCCGACCATCGCCAGCGCCAGGCTTTTGCCCACACGCGCACCATACCCGCCCGATGTCGCACGGCCAACCAGCGCGCCATCGCGATAGATCGGTTCAGACCCGCGCGCATCGGCGTCGGTCACGTCAAACACCTCCAGCGTGACCAACTGCCATTGCAACCCGGCTTCCTTGCGCGCGATCAGCCCGTCGCGACCTTTGAACGCCGGCTTTTTCATGGCGACAAACCGATCCAGCCCACTTTCCAGCGCGCAATATTCGGTCGAAAGTTCACGCGGGATCAGCTTGTAGCTCTTTTCCAGCGCCATTGCGGTCATCGCGCGGATGCCAAACGGCTTGATGCCGAATTCCGCACCCGCCGCCATCAGCGTGTCAAAGATATAGTTCTGCATTTCGATCGGATGGTGGATTTCCCAGCCCAGTTCGCCGATGAAATTCACCCGCAGCGCATCGACCCGCGCCGCACCGATCGAAATCACCTGCCCGGTCAGCCACGGAAACGCGGCGTTGGAAAGATCGGCACGCGTGACCTTCGCCAGCACGTCGCGCGCACGCGGCCCCGCCAGCACCAGCACACCCATCGACGTGGTCAGCCGTTCAAACCGCACCGATCCATCGTTGGGCAGCGCCTTGACCAGATAGTCCTGATCGTGGCGTTCCAGCGCACCGGCCGACACCAGATAATAGCTCTGCGGACCCTTTTTATACACGGTGAATTCGGCGCGCACCCCGCCCTGGTCGGTCAGCAGATAGGATAGCGACAGTTTGCCGATCTTTTTGGGCACCACGTTCGACAGCAACCCGTTCAGCCAGTCTTCGGCGCCAGGGCCGGAAATCAGGCATTTGGCAAACGCGCTCATGTCCTGGATGCCGACATGTTCGGTCACGTGGCGGCATTCGGCGCCCACGAAATCAAAATAGTTCGACCGGCGGAACGACCACTTTTCGCGGATCGGTTCGCCCGCCACCACCGGGTGGTTGTCGTTGAGGATAACATCGGGCTTGTCGAGATCAGCCTCGGTCAGTTCGTAACCCTGCGGCGCAAACCAGTTGGGGCGTTCCCACCCGAACACGCTGCCGAACACCGCACCCAGCGCCTTCATCCGGTCATAGCACGGGGTGCGGCGCAGCGCGCGCGCGCCTTCGCGCTCTTCATCGGGGTAATGCACCGAAAACACCCGGGCATAGGCCTCTTCGTTCTTTTCAATCAGATAGCCTTCGCCGGCATAGTCGCCAAACCGGCGCGGATCGACCCCCATCATGTCGATCGTCGGTTCGCCATCGACAATCCAGTGCGCCAGCTGCCAGCCGGCCCCGCCGGCGGCGGTGATGCCGAACGAATGCCCTTCGTTCAGCCAGAAATTCTTTTTGTCCCAGGCCGGGCCGACAATCGGCGACCCATCGGGGGTATAGGCGATCGCGCCGTTATAGACTTTCTTCACACCGACTTCGCCAAACGCGGGCACGCGCGCCATGGCCGACAGGATATAAGGTTCCAGCCGGTCCAGCGCATCGGGGAACAGTTCGTATTCGCTGTTGGCCGCCGGGCCTTTGACATAGCACGCCGGCGCGCCGACTTCATAAGGTCCCAGCAGCAGCCCGCCAGCCTCTTCACGCATGTACCAGCTGGCATCGGATTCGCGCAGCACGCCCATTTCGGGCAGGCCCTGCCGCTTGCGCTCCATGATCGCGGGGTGTTGTTCGGTCACGATATACTGGTGTTCGACCGGGACCACCGGGATATCCAGCCCGACCATCGCGCCCGTTTGCCGGGCAAAGTTGCCGCTGGCCGACACCACATGTTCGCAAGTGATCTCGCCCTGGTCGGTGGTGACCACCCATTCGCCATTGGCCTTTTGCGCGATGGCGGTGACGGTGGTGTTGCGATAGATCGTGGCGCCGCGCTGGCGCGCACCCTTGGCCAGCGCCTGGGTCAGGTCGGCGGGCTGAATATAGCCATCGGCCGGATGCTGGATCGCGCCGAGAATGTTGTCGGTCTGCACCAGCGGCCAGATGTCCTTGACCTGTTCGGGGGTCAGCCAGTTGACATCGACGCCAATCGTCTTGGCGACCCCGGCGTAATAGCGGTATTCGTCCATGCGGTCCGGGGTGGTCGCCAGGCGGATGTTGGAAACGTTGGAAAACCCAACGCTGAGCTCGGTCTCCGCCTCAAGACTCGGGTACAGCGCGACCGAATACTGGTGCAGCTTTCCCACCGAATAGCTGAGGTTGAACAGCGGCAGCAGCCCGGCCGCGTGCCAGGTCGAACCCGATGTCAGCTCTTTGCGCTCGATCAGTACGACGTCCGACCAGCCCAGTTTTGCCAGATGGTACAATGTGCTGACACCGACCACGCCGCCGCCGATTACCACCACGCGTGCTGTTGTCTTCATGCTTGTCCCTCGGGCCATACAGGTTGTGCCATGCTGCTATGCCAGCATCGCCCGGCGCATGCCAGACTGCACCGCCACATATATAATACTAATGTTCAATATCAGTGCTGCTTAATTTTGAGCAAAGACAATGACCCCAACGGACAGTGCTGCCGCAGCCGCTGACGCCTGGGGGCACAGCGTCGCCGATCAGCCTGTGATCGCAATGGCATCAACGATTGTGCCGGCACTGCGGCACTCACGCCACAGGCCTGCGGCAAATTGCCTTACACCACGCATTAGATATTTTGTTGCGCCTGCCAACAAACCATCCTTTCCCTTTGGTTTTGCTCACTTTTTGATTTTTCCCGGAAAATGGCAAAGTTTCCTCAGGGCTAACAAATTTTCTCCGCGGCTAAAAAGGCGTGCGCGCTACCTTGCCCGACTGCGCGGATTGATGCACCTTTCATCCGTATTGAGGGCGACCGGCGGCGTGATCACCGCGCCGGTGCCTGCACGGTTCAAGGGGGGCTATTCGTGACACGTACCAAACAGCGCGGCGCAACTGCGCACACTTCGCAACCTTCACGCAGCACTGCGCGCAGCATGATGGTCGCCGGCATGCTGGCGGGCGCGGCTTTCCTGCCCGCCCTGGCCCATGCGCAAAGCGCGCCCGCCACCCCGGCGGCAGAGGTTGCCCAGCCCGGCGCCGCGCCCGACATCGTGGTGACCGCGCAGCGCCGCGAACAAAAGCTGAAAGATGTCGGCATCGCGATCACCGTGCTGAGCAAGGAAGACATCAGGGCTCTGAACATCACGACCGCCACCGATGTCGTGCGCGCGATCCCCAACTTGCGGTTCAACGCCTATGCCGCGTCGCAAGTGGTGTTCAACATGCGCGGCGTGGCGCAAAACTCGTATGGCGACGAACAGGAACCCCCCGTCGCGGTCTATCAGGACGACAGCTATTCGTCGTCGATGTCGACCGCCGGCTTTCCGATTTTCGACCTTGCCCGCGCAGAGGCTTTGCGCGGGCCGCAGGGAACGCTGTTCGGCCGCAACGCCACCGGCGGCGCGATCCAGTTCATTTCCACCCAACCGACCGACAAGACTGCCGGTTTCCTGTCGCTGACCTATGGCCGGTTCAACGAAACCATCGTCGAAGGCGCGTTGCAGGGCCGCCTGGCCAAGGATCTCGACGTTCGCGTGTCGGGGATTTACGACCGCGATGATGGTTATATCAAAAACCTCGTCCCCGGGCAGTACAATCGCGGACAGAACAACCACTGGGCCCTGCGCAGCATCTTTAAATGGACGCCATCCAGCGACTTCACGGCAAAACTGACCCTGCGCTATACCGAATCGGACCACGAACGGCAGGTCGCGGGCTATGCCCTGGATCCATCGTGCCCCAATGCCCAATTCCAGGGCGAAAGCCTGCCCGCCAACCAGGTCTGCGGCTATTGGGCGGCGTACAGCGGCAATACCCCCGGCGCGATGGGTACCGGGTTTGACGGGGTGATCAATGGCAAGTCCATCGTCCCCGCGCGCGGTGGCAGCCCATGGCAAATTGCCGCGACCGGCAATCCGGGTATCGACCGGCAGTTTTTCGGCTCAACGCTGCGGATCGATGCCAAACTCGGCGCGTTCGACGTAACCTCGGTCACCGATTATCAGTATCTCAACAAGTTCAACAACGAGATCGGCGACAGCCAGCCCGAATTTGCGTATGTGCAGGGCGCGACGTATACCCCCGGTCCGTGCCCCGGCATCGCGTCGATCACCTGCTACGCGCCCGGTACGATTTTCAACCAGAACAACCGCACCAATCAGGTATCCGAAGAATTGCGCGCGGCGACCACGATTGGCAGCAACTACCTGGTGTTCGGCGCGTTCGCGATGTCGATCGAAAGCCATTTCCGCGCGCAATATGCCACGCCGTTTGATCAGTATGATCCGCAGGTTGTGTTTTACCAGCAGACCAAAAGCTTTGCTTTCTTTGCCCAGGACGAATTCAAGGTCAATGATCAGTGGAAGCTGATCCTGGGCGCGCGCTATTGGCACGATCACAAGATCGGCTGCTATACGGGGCATGAATACTGGTCGGGGTTCAACGTGCGCTATTGCCCCGATACCGTCGGGTTCAGCTATGATGCCGCCCCGCCGTTCCCTGGCGGTGCTGCCACCACCGCCAGCACCGGGGGCATGATCACCGCCACCACCGCCGACACGCACCCCAGCTTTTCCGGCCTGACCGTGCGCGCCGAAATCGATTACAAACCGTCTGCCAACACGCTGATCTATGCCAGCTACAACCGCGGATCAAAATCGGGCGGGTTCAGTTTTTCCACCGGCACCCCGGCGGCGCTGGCGGTGTACGACACGATCAATGGCATCAAGTTCAACCCCGAAGTGCTCAACGATTTCGAAGTCGGTATCAAGACCAGCCTGCCGGGCCATTCCAGCCTGAACATCGTCGGCTATTACTATGATTACCACAATTATCAGGCTTTCGTACAAGTCGGCTATACGCAGGAAATCCGCAACCTGCAGGCCAAGGCGAAGGGGATCGAAGCCGAATTCAGCACGCACCCGATCGTTGGCCTGACCGTCAACCTGACCGGATCGTGGGAAGAAAGCCATGTTCCCAATGTGCTGCTGCCCGATGGCGCGACCCTCGTGCAGCACGATCTGCCACAGGCCCCGCACTGGTCGGGCAATGCGCTGGTCCGCTATGAATTCCCGCTGGCGGGCGGCATGGCCTCGGTACAGGCCGACAGCATGTACCAGTCGCACATGTGCTTCACGCTGCTGTGCGCACCGGTCGAACAGGAAGCCGCCTATCACGTCGAAAACATGCGCATCGGCTTTACGCCAAAGGACACCAACGTCGATCTGGCGGTCTATGTGAACAACATTTTCGAACGTGCCTATCGCAATTACGCCTATGACGGGTCGCTCTATTCGGGCGCCACGCAATCGCTCTATGCCCGCCCCCGCACCTGGGGCGTAAACGTTCGCTACCACTTCTGACGGCCGCGCAACCGGCTTGAATACGAGTGCCCCGGCCGGTTGCGATCCGGTCCGGGGCACCCTTGTTTTTCCCCTTTCGCAGCCAATGGACACTTGCCATGATGCGTGCCTTTGACGGAGAGAATTGCCGATGATGCGTTTGAGTCTGCGCAAGCCTGTGTCCGGTCTGGTTTCCGCCCTTGCGCTGGCCGGATTTCTGGTCGCTTCGCTGGGCATGACCGGGTCGGCCACGCGGGCCGGTACGCCCGATCTGTCGGCGGCAGCTTATCCGGTGGCGGGCGAACAATGGCCGTTTGTTGGCGGTGACCAGGCCGGCACTTGGTTTTCCGCGCTGACCGATATCAACGACACCAACGCCAGCGGGCTCGGCTTTGCCTGGGCCTATGAAATGGGCACCGAGCGCGGGCAGGAGGCAAGCCCATTGGTGATCGACGGGGTGATGTACACCTCGGGCGTGTGGGGCATCGTCTATGCGCTCGACGCCGTGACCGGCAAACTGCTGTGGCAATTTGATCCGGGCATCGATCCGATGTCGGCGCGCAATGCCTGTTGCGACACCGTCAACCGCGGCGTCGCCTATCGCGACGGAGTGGTGTTTGTCGCTTCCGAAGATGGCAAACTGCACGCTCTGGATGCCAAAACCGGCGCCGAAAAGTGGCAGGCCGATACGATCATCAACCGCAAACAGGCCTATGCCTCAACCGGCGCAGTGATCCTGACCAAGGACGCGGTGGTCATCGGCAATTCGGGATCAGACCTGGGCGATGGATCATCGCGCGGCTATATTTCGGCGTGGGATCTGAAAACCGGCGCGTTCAAATGGCGCTTTTTCACAGTTCCCGGCCGTCCCGACCAGCCGTTTGAACACCCCGAACTGGCGATGGCGGCTAAATCGTGGGGCCCCAACCGCGATGGCAAATACCAGAACGGCGGCGCGGTGTGGGACGGATTGTCGTACGACCCCGAAACCGATCAGATCGTGTTCGGCACCGCCAATGCCAGCCCCTATCTGCGGGTAAAGACCGGCAGCGAACGCCACGACGACTTGTTCAACGCTTCAATCATTGCCGTCAGCGCCCAGAATGGCCGGATGAACTGGTATTACCAGGAAACGCCGGGCGACGCGTGGGACTATGACGCGGTGCAGAAATTTGTGTTCGCCAACCTGCCGATCGGTGGGGCAACGCGCCGCGTGGTCATGCAGGCGTCCAAAAACGGCTATTACTACACGCTCGATCTGAAAACCGGCAAATTGCTGGGCGCCGATGCGTTTACGTATGTGAACTGGGCGACGGGCGTCGATCTGGCCACGGGCAAGCCGCAATTTACCGAAGTCGCCGACTACACCGCCAGGCCCAAGAACGTCTATCCATCGTGGGCTGGCGGCCACACGTGGAACCCGATGTCGTTCAGCCCGGCCACCCGGCTAACCTACATCCCCACGCTCGATGTGCCCAATGTCATGGTCAACATGGCCAAAAACGGCGGCGCGCTCAGCCATCTTGAAGGGTTCTTCAACGCTGACGGCATCATCCCCGATGATACCTATGACACCGCCGGGCTGAAACGCCTGTTCGGCGCGGTGCCAGACAAGGCCGAACTGCAAAAGGAACGCCCCGGTACCAAACTGGTGCGCGAAATCCTGAAGGCCTATGACCCGGTCACCGGCAAAGTGGTGTGGCAACAGGTCACGTCAGAGGGCAACCGTGGCTATGACGGCGGGGTGCTGTCCACCGCCGGCAATATCGTGGTGCAGGGTCGCGGCGATGGATCGCTGTGGGTCTATAACGCCAGCACCGGCGCACCGATCACCTCGATCAAGACCGGCAGCCACATCATGGCCGCGCCGATGACCTACAAGATCGGCGGGGTGCAATATATCGCGGTGCAGGTCGGTTATGGCGGATCGGGCATCACCTTCCCGATTCCACCATCCAGCGCGGCCTATCGCAACATGAACACCAACCGCATTCTGGTGTTCAAACTGGGTGGCGGCGCGGTGCCGCAACCCGATGCACGGGTCAATCCGTTCGATTATCCCGAACCGCCAAAGCTGACCGCGACTGCTGCCGTGATCGCGCATGGTGAGGAAAAGTTTACCGAATACTGTTCGCGCTGCCACGTGTTCGGCCCCGGCGTCACCCCCGACCTGTCGCGCCTGCCGCCCGAAATCCACGGCATGTTTAACGATATCGTGCTGAAGGGTACGCTCGCCTCGCTCGGCATGGCACCGCTCAACGATCTGGTCAGCAAGCGTGACGTGGACGCCATTCACGCCTATCTGATCGATCAGCAGCGGCAGGGTTACGCCGCGCAACACGCCAAAACTGCCAGCAAATAAGCGCGCAAATCAGGGTCAGGATCAACAGTTGTCACACGACGCCACACTCGCCCATTCGCTGCAACCCCGCCATGTGACGATGATTTCGATCGGCGGCATTATCGGCGCGGGCATCTTTGTCGGTTCCAGCGTGGCCATCCACATTGCCGGGCCGGCGGTGCTGGCAACCTATTTCCTGTGCGGGCTGCTGGTCTTTGTGATCATGCGCATGCTGGGTGAAATGGCGATAGCACGGCCTGGTCTGGGCTCGTTCACCGGTTATACCTCGCTCGGGCTCGGGCCATGGGCAGGGTTCACCAACGCCTGGCTCTATGCCTATTTCTGGGTGATCACCGTCGCGGTGGAGGCGATTGCCGGGGCCAACATGCTGATGCCGTTTATCCCGCTGCCGATGTGGGCGTTGTCGGCGCTGCTGATCGGGGCGATGACCGCGGTAAATCTGATGTCGGTCAAGACCTATGGCGAATTCGAATTCTGGTTTGCCAGCCTGAAAGTGGTGACGATTGTCGGCTTCATCGCGCTGGGTCTGGGCTATGTGTTCGGCTTCGGCCCGGGTCTGGCCGCGTTGCAGGCCCAGTTCGCCGGCCATGGCGGGGCCATGCCCAACGGACTTTCGGCGATCTTTCTGGCCATCCCCACCGTGATTTTTTCGATGATGGGCAGCGAAGTCGCCACGATTGCCGCGGTCGAAACCGAAGACCCGGCGCGCAACGTGGTTCGTGCCGGGCGCACGGTCGCGCTGCGCATCATGTTCTTTTACATCGGATCGATCGCGGTGATCCAGGCGATCCTGCCGTGGGACCAGGTGGTGTCGGGCAAATCGCCATTTGTTGCCACACTGGGACTGATTCACGTGCCCGGCGCGGAGGCGATCATCGGCGCGGTGATCTTCACCGCGATCGTGTCGTGTCTCAATTCGGCGATCTATGTCACCAGCCGCATGCTGTATGAAATGGCGCAGCGCGGCGACGCACCCGCCATGTTCGGCGTGGTTTCAGCGCGCAAGGTGCCGGCCACCGGGATCATTGCTTCGGCCATTGCCGGCTTTGGCGTGGTGATGACATCAGAGTTTTCGCCGGGTGGGCTGTTCGCGTTTCTGGTGCAGGCATCGGGTGCGACAATCCTGTGCGTCTATCTGCTGATCGTGTTTGCGCAGATCGCGCTGCGCCGCCGATTGGAACGCGCTGGCGAAACGTTGAGCGTAAAGGTGTGGCTGTTTCCGCTGGTCAGCTATGCCGCCGCCGCCGGCATTCTGGCGGTGCTGGTAATGATGCTGCGCTCACCCGAAGAATTTTCGGAAGTCGCGCTGTCGACCGGTGTGTTTGTCGCCTGCGTGATCGCCTATCAATTCCGCGCCCGAATGGGCAGCCCGGTTGTGCCGATCGGGTCTGCCGCCTGAACATCCAGGTTCTGGTAAAACGATTGCACGGATTGCCGAAACGCTTTGCAGACGCCCCCTGCCGTGCCAGTGAAACATGCACACGGCAGGGGAGTAAAGCGGATGCAGGGCCAGGACAGCGGGCTGATCGGCGCGATCGAAGCGGGCGGGACAAAGTTCATCTGCGCGGTCGCCCGTCCCGACGGCACCATCGTGGCGCGCGCGCGCATCGACACCCGCACCCCGGCGGAATGCTTTCCCGATGTCGCGGCCTTTTTTGAAGCAGCAATCGCCGACCACGGCCCGATCGCTGCGTTCGGTGTCGCCAGTTTTGGCCCGATCGACATCGACCCCACCTCGCCCGCCTATGGCACCTTTACCACCACGCCCAAACCAGGCTGGCAGGGTGCACGGTTTCACGATGTGCTCGATCCGTTCGGCGTGCCGTTCGTGGTCGATACCGATGTCAACGGTGCGGCAATCGGCGAATGGCTGGCTGGCGCCGGCCAGGGCACACGCACGCTGGCCTATACCACCATCGGCACCGGGGTCGGCACCGGGGTGCTGCGCGATGGCCGTTCGATGATGGGGTTTTCGCATTACGAAATGGGCCATATCCACCCCAGCCATGACCGCGCCACCGACCCGTTCGAAGGCTGGTGCCCCTATCACGGCGATTGTCTGGAGGGGCTGGTGGCCGGCCCGGCCATCCTCAAACGCTGGGGCCACAGCCTGGACCAGCTGGCCGATGATCCCGCCAAGATCGACCTGATCGGTGGCTATATCGCCGATCTCGCCGCCGATCTGGTGCTGATGCACATGCCCGACCGGCTGATCTTTGGCGGCGGGGTGATGAAGGCCCCCGGCCTGATTCAGGCTGTCCGCCGCCGCACGCTGGCCCGCCTGAACGGCTATATCGCCCACCCCCGCCTCGATCCCGGCCTCGAAACCTATATTGTCACTCCGGGCCTGGGCGACGACGCCGGCATCACTGGCGCCATCGCGCTGGGTCAGCAGGCGCTGGCCGGTACAGCGCCAAAATAGCCCTTTCCCGGAGGGGAAGGGCTATTGCTCGCTCACCCCAAAATCCCAGGCAAATTCAGACCCTGTTCGCGCGCGCAATCCAGCGCGGTGTCGTACCCCGCATCGGCATGGCGCATCACCCCGGTGGCAGGGTCATTCCACAACACGCGTTCCAGCCGGCGCGCGGCATCGGCGGTGCCATCGGCGACGATCACCATGCCCGAATGTTGTGAATAACCCATGCCGACCCCGCCGCCGTGGTGCAGCGACACCCAGGTCGCCCCGCTGGCACAATTGAGCAGCGCATTCAGCAGCGGCCAGTCCGACACCGCGTCCGATCCGTCGCGCATCGCCTCCGTCTCACGGTTGGGGCTGGCGACCGATCCGCTGTCAAGGTGGTCGCGCCCGATCACGATCGGCGCCTTCAGTTCGCCGCTGGCAACCATTTCGTTGAACGCAAGGCCCAGCCGGTGCCTATCGCCCAGCCCGACCCAGCAAATGCGCGCGGGTAGCCCCTGAAACTGAATCTTTTCGCGCGCCATATCCAGCCAGCGGTGCAGCGCGGGATTGTCGGGGATCAGCTCTTTCACCTTGGCATCGGTGCGATAGATGTCTTCGGGGTCGCCCGACAGCGCGACCCAGCGGAACGGGCCAATCCCCCGGCAGAACAGCGGGCGGATATAGGCTGGCACGAACCCCGGAAACCCGAACGCGTTGATCACGCCTTCGTCCTGCGCGACCTGGCGGATGTTGTTGCCATAATCGGTGGTCGGCACGCCGCGCGCCTGAAATTCCAGCATCGCTTCGACATGGCGCGCCATGCTGGTCTTGGCGGCGCGCGCCACGGCATCGGGATCGCGTTCACGCTTGTCGATCCATTCGGCCACGGTCCACCCGGCCGGCAGATAGCCATTGACCGGGTCGTGTGCGCTGGTCTGGTCGGTCAGCAGATCGGGCATGATCCCGCGCTTCAGCATTTCGGGCAGCACTTCGGCAGCATTGCCCAACAGGCCGACCGATACCGGCGTGTTGGCCGCGTTGGCGGCATTGATGATCGCCATCGCCTCATCCAGCGTATCGGCGCGGCGATCGAGGTATCCGGTCCGCAGGCGCATTTCGATGCGGCTGGCCTGGCATTCAATCGCCAGGCACGATGCCCCGGCCATCACCGCCGCCAGCGGTTGCGCCCCGCCCATGCCGCCCAGGCCGGCGGTCAAAATCCATTTGCCCGCCAGATCGCCGCCAAAATGGCGCCGGCCCATTTCGACAAACGTCTCATAGGTGCCCTGCACGATGCCCTGCGTGCCGATATAGATCCACGATCCCGCGGTCATCTGGCCGTACATCGCCAGCCCCTTGCGATCCAATTCGTTGAAATGTTCCCAGGTCGCCCATTTCGGCACGAGGTTGGAATTGGCGATCAGCACGCGCGGCGCATCGGCATGGGTTTTGAACACGCCGACCGGCTTGCCCGATTGCACCAGCAACGTCTGATCATCGTCCAGCCCGCGCAGGGCCGCGACGATTGCGTCAAAACTCTGCCAATCGCGCGCGGCACGGCCGATCCCGCCATAGACCACCAGTTCTTCGGGCCGTTCGGCGACATCGGGGTGCAGATTGTTCATCAGCATACGCAACGCCGCCTCGGTCAGCCACGATTTGGCGGTCAGTTCGGTACCGGTCGCGGCGCGGATCACGCGGCTGTTGTCCAGGCGGTTGTTCATGGCGTTTCTCCCGAAGTGGCAAAGGATAGCGCGGCGGCAATCACGCTGCAAAGGGTGGTGGCAACCGCCGGCTGTGGATCGATCGGCGCGGGCCAGTTGGCAGGGGTCACGGCATCAGGCTCGGCCAGATAGCCGCGCATCGCCAGCTCCATCTGCACCGCATGCACGCCGTCGTGCGGGCGGCCATAGTGGCGCGTGGTCCACCCGCCGCGAAACCGGCCATCAACCACATGGCCCAGCCCCGACGCCGCACACGGTGCGGCAATTGCGGCGGTCAGCGCGGGCGCGCAAGTCGTGCCGCCATTGGTGCCAATGTTGAACTGCGGCAATTGCCCGTCAAACAGGCGCGGGATGCGGCTGCGGATCGAATGCGCATCATAGACCACGACGCGCGGATGAACGGCGCGCAACCGCGCAATTTCCGCCATCAATGCCGCGTGATAGGGATCAAAATACGCCGCCCGCCGCGGCGCCACATCGTCCGCATCGGGCAAGGCCCCGGCGTAAAGCGGTTCGCCATCAAACGTGGTGGTCGGGACCAGTTCGGTCGTCGCCGCACCGGGATACAGCGACGCGCCCGATGGATCGCGGTTGCAATCGATCACGCTGCGGCTGATCGTGGTGGCCACCGTGGTCACGCCCAGGTCGCGCACAAAATGATAGACCTCGGCAATCCACCAGTCGGCATCGCGCTGCGCCAGCCATGGCGACACAAACTGTGCGTCATAGCCGGCCAGATCACTGCCCCCATGCGGAAACGCGACGATCACCGGGGCGTCCCCGCGTTCCACCCGCAGCCAGTCCATCAGCAAACTCCCGGCAGCGCCTGGCCGACCGCAGCCGCCAGATCACCCGCGCGGACCAGCGTATTGGCAGCCTCCATATCCGGGTGAAAATGGCGGTCATCCTCCAGCGTCGGCACAACGCTGCGCAGTACCGCACAGGCCGATTCCAGCGCGGGCGATGATTGCAACGGCCGGTGGAATTCCAGCGCCTGCACCGCCGCCAGATATTCGATGCCGATCACGGCCTGCGCATTGGTCACCATCGCCGCCAGCCGCCGCGCGCCATGCGCGGCCATCGACACGTGATCTTCCTGGTTGGCGCTGGTCGGGATCGAATCGACGCTGGCGGGATAGGCCATCTGCTTGTTTTCCGACACCAGCGCGGCGGCGGTCACCTGCGGGATCATGAACCCCGAATTCAGCCCCGGGCGGGGGGTGAGGAACGCTGGCAGCGCCGACAGCGCCGGGTCCACCAGCATGGCCACGCGCCGTTCGGCAATCGACCCGATCTCGCACACCGCCAGCGCGATCATGTCGGCGGCAAACGCCACCGGCTCGGCATGAAAATTGCCGCCCGACAGCGCCTCATCCGTATCGGCAAAGATCAGCGGATTGTCCGACACGCCATTGGCCTCGGCCCCAAGCACTTCCGCCGCCTGGCGTAAAACGGTCAGGCACGCGCCCATTACTTGCGGCTGGCAGCGCAAACAATACGGGTCCTGCACGCGCGGATCGTTGTCGCGGTGGCTGGCGCGGATGGCACTGCCCGCCATCAGCATACGCAGCGCGGCGGCCGTTTCAATCTGGCCCTGGTGCCGCCGCAGCGCGTGGATGCGCGGGTCAAACGGCGTATCCGACCCCCGCGCCGCCTCTGTCGACAGCGCGCCGCTGACCAGCGCGGCCCGAAACAGCGCCTCTGCACCAAACAGCCCGGCCAGTGCATTGGCGGTGGAAAACTGCGTGCCGTTCAACAGCGCCAGGCCCTCTTTCGGCCCCAGCACCACCGGCGCCTGGCCAATTCGCGCCAACGCGACCAGCGCTGGCAGGCGTTCCCCGCCCAGATCAATATCACCCACCCCGATCATCGCCGCGGTCATATGCGCCAGCGGGGCCAGATCACCACTGGCGCCAACTGAGCCTTGCGCCGGCACCACCGGGGTTGCCCCGTGTTCCAGCATCGCCCCCAGCAGCGCCACCGTCGCCGGCTGCACCCCGCTGGCGCCCTGCGCCAGGCTGGCGAGTTTCAGCGCCATCATCAGCCGCACCACTGCCACCGGCGCGGGCGCACCGGTGCCGGCGGCATGGCTGAGCACGATATTGCGCTGCAGCGTGGCCAGATCGGCATCATCGATGCGCACGCTGGCCAGTTTGCCAAACCCGGTGTTGATGCCATAGACCGGCGCACCCTTGGCCAGAATGCGCGACACCGCCGCCGCACTGGCGGCGATCACCGGCGCCGACGCCGGGTCCAACTGTGCGGGCGCCCCCGCCCATATGCTGCGCCAATCGGACAGGCTGACCGCGCCGGGGGTGAGAATGAGCATCGTCGCAGATGGCATGATTACTGCCCTTTCCAGAAACGGGCATGCAGCGGAGACCCGCCAATGCGATAGACCAGTTCGGCCGGCTGGGTGATGTCCCATACCGCCAGATCGGCGCGCATACCCGCCGCCACACGACCCACATCATGGCGCCCCAGCGCGCGCGCGGCGTTGACCGTCACCCCGGCCAGGCATTCCGCAACAGTCAGGCGGAACAGCGTCGCGCCCATGTTCATGGCCAGCAACAACGATGTCAGCGGGCTGGTGCCGGGGTTGCAATCGGTCGCCAGCGCGATCGGCACACCCGCCGCGCGCAAACCAGCCACCGGCGGCAGCACGGTTTCGCGCGTAAAATAATACGCGCCTGGCAACAGCGTGGCGACCGTGCCCGCCCCCGCCAGCGCGGCAATGCCATCCTGATCCAGATGTTCCAGATGATCCGCCGACAGCGCGTGATACCGTGCCGCCAGCGCCGCGCCATGCTGGTTCGACAGCTGTTCGGCATGCAGCTTTACCGGCAGGCCCAACGCGTGTGCCGCCATGAACACGCGTTCGACTTGCGCGGGAGAAAAGGCGATCGATTCGCAAAACGCATCGACCGCATCGATCAGGCCCTCGGTCGCCAGCGCGGGCAGCATATCGTGCACGACATGGTCGATGTAGGCGTCCGCACGCCCGGCAAATTCGGGCGGCAGCGCATGCGCGCCCAAAAATGTGGTGGCCACTGACACGCCACACCGATCGCCCAGCATCCGCGCGGCGCGCAACATCCGCGCCTCTGCGCCCGCTTCCAGCCCATAGCCCGATTTGATTTCTACCGTGGTCACACCGCCGGCGACCATTTCCGCAAGCCGGGGTGCGCTTGCCGCGACCAGCTCGTCAACGCTCGCGGCGCGGGTGGCGCGCATGGTGGAAACGATGCCGCCCCCGGCGCGGGCAATCGCCTCGTAACTTGCACCCGCCAGTCGCGCCTCAAACTCGCCGGCGCGGCTGCCGCCATAGACCAGATGGGTGTGGCAATCGATCAGCCCGGGGGTCACCAGCCGGCCATCACACGCGATCGTGCGTGCGGGCGCCAGCACAGGGGCGGCGCCGGCTGGCCCGGCATAGACAATCCGCCCATCGCGCGCGGCAATCACCGCGTGGTCCACCACCGCATCGGGGCGCGCCGGATCGGTCATCGGCAACAACCGCGCCCCGGTCCACACCGTATCGCAAGCCAGCGCTGTGGACATTCTCCACCCTTTCGTTGATCGCATGCAGATGGCAATCGCGGTTGCCTGAACGCGCCAATATGTATAGACATTATTGACCCGTCGCAAGGGGGCTTCTTGCAGCGGACGAAACAGGGGTACGGCACACGATGGCCAGTGGCTTGCACTTTTCCCATGCGCTGCTGCCCTGCGGCTGGCAGCGCGATGTGCGGCTGACCATCGCCGACGGGCGGATCGCGCGCGTGGATACGGGCGTGCCCCCTGCCCCCGCTGATGACCGCCACGCGATCGGCCTGCCGGGGCTGGGCAACCTGCATTCCCACGCGTTTCAGCGCGGCATGGCCGGGCTGGCAGAACGCCGGGGCAGCGGCGACGACAGTTTCTGGACCTGGCGCGAAGTCATGTACCGCTTCCTGGAACGCATGGGGCCCGATGATCTGGTGGCGATTGCCGCGCTGGCCTATGCCGAAATGCTGGAAACCGGGTTCACCCGCGTGGGTGAATTTCATTACCTGCACCACGATCCGGCCGGCCACGCCTATGCCAATCCGGCGCAAATGGCCGCCGCGATTGCCGATGCCGCAGCGCAGACCGGCATCGGGCTGACGCTGTTGCCGGTGTTCTATGCCCACGGCGGGTTTGGCGGGGCGGAGGCCAACGCAGGCCAGCGCCGGTTCCTCAACTCTCTCGACAGCTTTGCGCACCTGCGCGACCATGCCGCCACCGCGCTGACCGCGCTGCCCGATGCCGTGCTGGGCCTCGCTCCGCATTCGCTGCGCGCGGCCACCCCTGCCGAACTGTCTGCGCTGGCGGCAATGGCCGGCCCCGCGCCGATCCACATCCATATCGCCGAACAGACGCGCGAAGTGGACGATTGCCTGGCGTGGAGCGGCGCGCGCCCGGTGGAATGGTTGCTGAATCACGCCGAGGTCGATGCGCGCTGGTGCCTGGTCCACGCCACGCACATGACCCCGGCGGAAACGAAGGCCCTGGCGCGCAGCGGCGCGGTGGCTGGCCTGTGCCCGATTACAGAGGCCAATCTGGGCGACGGGCTGTTCCCCGCGCTGGACTTTGCCGCCGCCGGCGGATCAAGGGGCGTGGGCAGCGATTCCAACGTGATGATCGATGCTTCGGAAGAACTGCGGCTGTATGAATATGGCCAGCGGCTGGCGCATCGCGGGCGCAACATGCTGGCAGCAGCGCCGGGCCAAAGCACCGGGGCAGCGCTGTTTGCCGCCAGCGTGGCGGGCGGGGCGACCGCGCTGGGTGTGCCGGGTGGCATCGCGGTGGGCAACAGCGCCGACCTGATCAGCCTGAACGCCGATCATCCCGCATTGATCGCGCGCGATGGCGATGCCTGGATCGATGGCTGGATCTTTGCCGCCGGGCGCAGCGGCGTGGATTGCGTCTGGCGCCATGGCGTCAGGGTGGTATCGCAGGGGCGTCACCATGCGCGCGACAAGATCGTCGCACGCTATTGCACCACGCTAAGCAGATTGCTGGAATGAAGCCTGTCGCCTTGCACGAACGCATCCGCGCCGAAATCGAAGGTGCCATCCTGTCCGGCCAATGGCAGCCGGGCGACCGCATCCCCCGCGAAACCGACCTGATGGCGCAATATGACTGCGCACGCATGACCGTGAACAAGGCGCTGTCGGCGCTGGCCGCGGCCGGCATGGTCGAACGCCGCAAACGCGCCGGGTCGTTCGTGGCGCGCCCGCGCACGCAATCGATGGTGCTGGATGTGCCCGATCTGGCCGCGGAAATCGCCAGTCGCGGCCAGGATTACCGCTGGGAACTGGCCACTTGTCAGCGCGAACATCCGTCCCCCCTCCCCTTCAGGGGAGGGGCCGGGGGTGGGGCCCATCCCCACGCGCCGCACCAGGAGGACAGGCCCCACCCCAACCCCTCCCCTGAAGGGGAGGGGCTTGTCACCGGGTCCACGGTGCTGCGCGTGACCGGGGTGCATTATGCCGATGGCCTGCCGCTGGCGCATGAGGACCGCACGATCAATCTGGCGCTGGTGCCCGACATCGCCCAGGCCGATCTGTCCGCCGCCCCCCCCGGATCATGGCTGATCGCCAATGTGCCGTGGACCGAGGCCGAAAACCGCATCAGCGCCGCCGTCGCCCCGCCCGCCATCGCCCGCGCCCTGGGCCTGTCACGCGGCGCCACTTGCCTGGTGGTGGAACGCCGCACCTGGCGTGGGCCCGACACCGTCACCCAGGTGCGCCAGCATTTTGTGGCCGACCGCTATGAACTGGTCGCCCGGTTCGGCGCGGCCTAATTGCATATGTAGCAACCCATTCAATCTATCAACAATACCCAACTCCCGCTCATCCTTGCATGTTGCGCTTGGCTTGATCTGTAAAGATGATTGAGCCCGAG
>NZ_JBBATI010000047.1:0-27286 GCF_040398825.1 Novosphingobium sp. | reverse complement strand
CAGGTGCAGGCGCCGTCGCCCACATGTCCCTTCATCTATCAACAATGTCAAAGAAGCGCCGACAACATCAGGCGGACAACCATCCCCCCCCGATTTTTCTTTCGAGGAAGAGATTGTCCGTCTATGTCAGCGACCGAAGCGGTTGGGAGCCGGTAAAACCGGGCCACTCCCCCTCGGTGAAGCCGCCTATATGGGGGGTGTTCCGGACGGTCAACGGGATTTTGCATTTTTTTTGCAACACTTGCACGAACCCGCAGATTTCCGCGGGTTTCAGGCACGCTTGGCCAGACCGGGATTGCTGCAAGCCCGGAATTTGCCAGCGGCAACGCCGGTTTTTGGCCCGCGAGTCGGATTCGGATGCCCGATTCTGCGTGCCTGACCCAGCTGTCGGGGCATCGCTGCACCGATATCGCCGCCATGGCGCCGCAGGACACGCTTTGTTTACGACGAATGGCCTAACCTTATGAACACGGCCACACTTCTGGTACATTGCCCTGCCCGCGCGTGTTTGCGCTGGCGCTTCTGGATGAGACATGCAGCCTTTCGCACCCGGTATCAGTGTGGCGATGAGTGTCTATAACGGCGAACGCTTTCTGGCCGCGGCAATCGACAGCGTGCTGGCGCAGACCTGTCCCGATTTTGAATTCCTGGTGATGGATGACGGGTCGACCGATGCTTCGCCCGCAATCCTGGCCGACTATGCCGCGCGGGATCCGCGCCTGCGTGTGTTTACGCGGCGGAACCGGGGCCTGATTGCCAGCCTGAATGAATTGCTGGCCCTGGCACGCGCTCCGCTGGTGGCGCGCATGGATGCCGATGATGTCTGCCTGCCCGACCGGTTTGAACAACAGGCGCGGTTCCTGGGCGAACATGCAGAGGTCGGCGTCGTGGGCACCTGGACCGAGGACATCGATGAAAACGGCGCGCCCTACCCGCTTCATGTCGCCGATCATCCGCTCGATCACGCCGGCTTTGTGGCGGCGGTCGTTACCGGGGCGCTGTTGCTGTGCCATCCGGCGGTAATGTTCCGGCGCGATCTGGTGCGGGATGTCGGTGGCTATCACCCCGCGTTCCGCCATTGCGAGGATCTGGATCTGTGGCTGCGGTTGGCATCGGTCACCCGCATTGCCAATCTGCCGCAACGGTTGCTGCGCTATCGCCACTACAGCGGGCAGGTGTCCAACCGCCACGCCACCGAACAGCAGATCAATGCCGCAATTTCACGCCTGGCCTATGCCGAGCGCCGGGCCGGGCACACCGATCCCACCGTGGCGCTGCAGGTCATGCCACCGATCGATGATCTCGACCGGCTGTTTGCGCGGCCCGGCACGGCCCGCGCGGTGCGCGCCCGCGTCGCGCCGGCGCTGCTCTATTCCCGCGCTGCGCTGTGTGGCGACGGGTTCCCCATCCTGTGCCGGTTTATCCGCGAAGGCGGACGGCGCGATGGATTGTGGCGCACGGTCGTGCGGCTCACGCTGTTTGGCGCGCCGCTGCGCGCGCTGCGCCTGGCGCTGCTGCTGGCCGCGACCACGCTGAATGGCCCACGCGCCCGCAATGATCAGACGTTGGTGGCACAATGACCGAAACCGCCGCACCTGGCCCTGCCGAACCCGCCGCGATGAGCATTCGCGGGGCCGCGCTGTGGGCCATGGCCGGGCAATACCTGGGCTTTGCCATCCAGTTCGTATCATCGGTGGTGGTATCGCGGTTTTTCCTGTCGCCGGCAGAGGTCGGGCTGTTTTCGATCGCGCTGGCCGCCGCATTGATGGTCAGCGTGTTCCAGGATTTCGGGCTGACCCGCTATGTAACCGCGCTGCACACGCTCGACCCGGAAGAAATCCGTCGCTGTTCCTCGGTGGCGATCCTGTCGTCATGGGGCACCGGCGCGCTGCTGGTCATGGCCGCGCCCGTGCTGGCGATCCTCTATCACACACCCGGGCTGGCGCCGGTGCTGGTGACCATCGCCGCCAGTTACCTGGTATCGCCGTTCTCGGTGGTTCCCTATGCGCTGCTGTCGCGCGCCATGGCGTTCAACCGGCTGTTTGCCGTCAACATCATCAGCGTCGGCGCACAGGCGCTGACCGTGATCGGGCTGGCGGCGGCGGGATATTCGGCGATGTCGCTGGCCTGGGGCATGCTTGCCAACGCGCTGGCGAAGGCGGTGTTGACGCAATGCCTGTACCCCGCGTTGCCCTTTCCGCTGCAGTTTCGCGGGCTTTCGGCGGTGGTGCGGTTCGGATCGCAATCCAGCTTTCTGGCTGCGATCGGCGCCGCCGGTTCGCGATCGGCCGATCTGATCGTCGGCAAACTGCTCAGCCTGACCGCGACCGGGATCTATTCGCGTTCAACCGGCCTCGCCACGCAATTGCGGTCGCTGGTGACCGGCGCGATCGGCAGCGTGCTGTACCCGGCGTTCGCGCGGATGAAGCGACAGGGCGAGGCACTGGATGAGCCCTATCTGCGCATTGTCGGCAGCTTTACCGCCGGCACCTGGCCTACCATGGCCGGATTGGCGGTGGTGGCAGAACCGCTTGTCGATGCACTGATCGGCCCGCGCTGGAGCGCGGTGGCGCCGGTGCTGCGGCTGATCGCGATTGGCGAAATGCTGTTTGAGGCGGTGCCGATGCAGATCGATATCCCCATCCTGTATGGCGCGATCGGCCGGCTGACGTTCCGCAATATCCTCGATACGCTGTCCTCGGTCGTGCTGCTGCTGATCGGCGCTTCGCTGTCGGTAGAGGCCGCTGCCGCATCGCGCATTGCCTATGGCGCGATGTGGTTCGGCATTTACATCAGCTTTGTCTGCGAATTGATCGGGCTGCCGCTGGCGCGGTTGTTCCCGGTCTATGCAAAAAGCGCGGGCGCAACGCTGGCGGCGGTGGCGCCGCTGCTGCTGGCGCGCATGCTGTTGCCGGGTTTTGCGCATTGCGGGCTTATCACGCTGGGGCTGTTGAGCGTGGCAGGCATTGTCTGCTGGCTGGTGGCGCTGAAGGTGCTGGGCCACCCGCTGCAGGACGAAATCGACGGCATGCGCAACCGCCTGACTGCGCGCCGCGCACGCCAGCTGGCCTGACCCTGCCGATGCGGATGGTCTATGCCGTGATGGCCCATGCCCAGCCGGATCAATTGGGCCGGCTGATCGATACCCTGCTCGCCCCCGCCAGCGATGACCGGGTGGTGCTGCACATCGATGCCCGGTCAGCGCTGTGGCGGCAGGGCCGCGCCCGGTTTGCCAGCCACCCCAGCGGCCGGCTGACGCTGGTGGCCGATCCGGCACAGGTGATCTGGGGCCATGCCAGTCTGGTGGAGGCACAACGGCGGCTGCTGCGTTGCGCGCTGGCCGCGCCATTCGACCATTTTCATCTGATCAGCGGCAACGACTGGCCAATCACCACCCGCGCACAGATGGTCGCCGACCTGGCAAACGAAGCGCGCGATGCGGTCTATCTGGATCTGTGGTCGGGCGAACAGGCCAACCGCATGGACGACTGGTGGTTTGATACGCGCCGGATCACCCTGCCCGGATTGCCCGTGATCACCGCCAATGCGCAGCGCGCGCAAACGCGGTTGAGCTGGATCGCATCGCGCTGGGCCCACCGCATCGGCCTCCACCGGCCACGCTATGATGCGCAAGCCTGGCTGAAGGGCAGCGGCTGGTATTCTTTGCCGTGGGACGCGGCACTGGTGCTGGAACGCGAAATGTCGGCGCTGATCGACCAGGGCCGCCTGCGCCTGACCAGTTGCGCCGATGAACATGTTGCCCCCACCGTGCTGGCGCGGCGGTTTGCCGGCCAGATCCGGCCCGCGCGGCGCTATATCGACTGGAGCAGCGGCGGCAATCATCCCCGATTGTTGCGTGGGCCCGACCGCGACGCACTGCTGCACAGCGGGGCGTGGTTTGCACGCAAGGTGGATGCCATGGCGGACGATTTTTTCTATGGCCTGCCCCCGTTTTGAACCCACCGGTTTAAACCCGCAGATGCCGGCCCGCACACCACGGCAAACGCGGTGTGCCGGTCCATTTGGGCTATGGCCCTGCCCCCGATATCAGCGTAATCGCCGTTGGTGAGAGAGGGCAGAGCGCCAATGCCGAAACATCAGCCCGTGGTGGCCACGATCCTTGCCGCGTTGTCATGCGCGCTGATGCCGGCGTGTGTTTCAGCGCAGGCGGTTGAGGCCTCGGCGGCGACCGCCCCGCTCACAACACCAATACCAACACCAGCGCCGCGCGCGCCCTTGCCGGCGTTCATTGCCGGGACCGCCGGCGTGCACGATGTGGTGGGCGCGCCGCATCCCCCGCCCGCCGCTGAAGACGATGTCATCAATCTGGCGCGCGACCGTTATAACCGCATGACCGTGCCGGTGCAGATCGGCGTGGTTACCGCACCATCCGAAACGCGCACCCTGGGCCCGTTTTCATTCCTGATCGACACCGGCGCCGAACGCACGGTGATCGCGCGCACCGTGGCCACTGCCGCCGGCCTGGCCCCCAGCGGGCGCGGCATGCTGGTCGGCGTCGCCGGTTTGCGAGAGGTTGATATGGTCACCGTCGATACGATCACCCTGGGCCAGCGCAATCTGTACGGGGTGGTCACGCCGCTGCTGGATGCCGCCGCGATCGGCGCCGATGGCATTATCGGGCTGGACGGGTTGCAGGGGCAACGCGTGCTGCTGGATTTCGATGGCAACCGCATGGCGATCGGCGATGCGCGATCGCTGGGCGGTGATCGCGGTTATGAAATCATCGTGCGCGCCCGGCGCAAAAGCGGGCAATTGATCATGACCGATGCGCTGATCGACGGGGTGCGCACCGATATCGTGATCGACACCGGGTCCGACACATCGATCGGCAATGCCGCGCTGGAACGCGCGCTGCTGCGCGACCACCAGGAAGCGACGGTACAGCTGATGTCGGTCACCGGGCAGAACGCCACCGCCAATGTCGGGCTGGCCCATGCGCTGAAACTGGGCGATCTGACGCTGAACAACACGCTGATCGCGTTTACCGATGCCCCGCCGTTTGAACGGCTGGGCCTGCGCAAACGCCCCGCGCTGCTGCTGGGCATGGCGCAATTGCGGCTGTTCCACCGCGTGGCGATCGATTTTGGCACACGGCGCATCCTGTTTGCCATTCCGGAGACACCCTCGGGTTTGTAACAGACCCCCCGCCCTGCCTCCCGCGACGAAGAGCACGAAAACGTCCGGGGGACGTTTTCGCTGAGGAGCCGACCACCACAGCATGATGGTATCATTGGTGGTCGGGCTCGCGAGGCGGGGCGGGGGGGCTGTTTCGCGCGCAGCGCGAAAGTGCCAAAGGCACCCACTCGCAATTTGCCGCAAAATCCCTATGTGACGCCCATGCCTCCCGAAAACCCGCACACCGCCCCGTCATCGCCCCTGCCCCGCCACGATGGCTGGCGCACGCTGCAACGGTTCCTTCCCTATCTGTGGCCGCGCGACAATCCGGCGCTGCGCTGGCGTATTGTGGTCGCCAGCGTGCTGGTGCTGCTGTCAACCGGCGTGCAGATGGCGATGCCCTATGCGCTGAAATGGGCGGTCGATGCGATGAACGTATCGGGCCCGCGCGCGCTGCAATTCGTGATGCTGACCGTGCTGGCCTATGCCGCCGGGCGGTTTATCGGCGTGGTGTTCGACAATGTGCGCAACATCGTGTTCGAACGCGTGGGCCAGGATGCCACGCGCAAGCTGGCTGAACACGTGTTTGCCCGGCTGCACCGGCTGTCGATGCGGTTCCACCTGGCGCGCCGCACCGGCGAAGTGACCAAGGTGATCGAACGCGGCACCAAAAGCATCGATACGATGCTGTATTTCATGCTGTTCAACATTGCCCCGACCGTGCTGCAACTGGTGGTGGTGGCGATCATCTTCTGGGTAAGTTTCGGCTGGGGGCTGGTCGCGGCGACCGCGCTGGCGGTGGTCGCCTATATCTGGGTCACCCGCGCGATCACCGACTGGCGCACGCATTTGCGCGAAAAGATGAACCGGCTGGATGGCCAGGCGCTGTCACGCGCGGTGGATTCGCTGCTGAATTACGAAACGGTCAAATATTTCGGCGCCGAACTGCGCGAACAGGCCCGCTATGCCGAAGCGACGCGCGCCTATGCCGATGCCGCGGTTTCCAGCGAAAACAGCCTGGGCCTGCTCAACATCGCACAGGCGCTGGTGGTCAACCTGCTGATGGCGGGCGCGCTCGCCTATACCGTGGTCGGGTGGTGGCACGGCATCTATACCGCCGGGCAATTGGTGTTTGTGCAAAGCTATCTGACGCAACTGTTCCGCCCGCTGGATATGCTGGGCATGGTTTACCGCACCATCCGCCAGGGCCTGACCGACATGGCGGAAATGTTCCGCCTGATCGATACCGAGGTGGAGGTGGCCGACGTGCCCGGTGCGCCCGGGCTGATCGTGAAACGCGCCGCCGTGGCGTTTGACAATGTCGTGTTCGGTTATGACCCCGATCGCACCATCCTGCACGGCCTGTCGTTCGATGTGCCGGCGGGCAGCCGCGTGGCCATCGTCGGGCCATCGGGCGCGGGCAAATCCACCATCGGGCGGCTGCTGTTCCGCTTTTACGATCCGCAATCGGGCCGCATCCTGATCGACGGGCAGGATATATCAAAAGTCACGCAGGCGAGCCTGCGCGCGGCGCTGGGCATCGTGCCGCAGGATTCGGTGCTGTTCAACGACACCATCGGATATAACATTGCCTATGGCCGCGAAGGCGCCGGCGCGATCGAAGTCGAAGCGGCAGCGCGCGGCGCGGCGATCACCGACCTGCTGTCGCGCCTGCCGCAGGGCCTGAACACCGAAGTCGGCGAACGCGGCCTAAAACTGTCAGGCGGCGAAAAACAGCGCGTGGCGATCGCCCGCACACTGGTCAAAAACCCGCCAATCCTGCTGTTTGATGAAGCGACCAGCGCATTGGACACCCGCACCGAACAGGACATCCTGGGCACCCTGCGCGTAATCGCCAGCAACCGCACCACCATCTCCATCGCCCACCGCCTGTCCACGATCGTCGACAGCGACACCATCCTGGTCATCGACCAGGGCCGCCTGGCCGAACAAGGCAGCCACGCCGACCTCCTCCGCCACGACGGTCTCTACGCCGAAATGTGGATGCGGCAGGCCGCGGAGAGCAGCGAAGAGGAACTGGTGGAGGCGGCGCAGTAGGGTCGTCGGTCAAATGCATGCAGCTATTGACTGCGGTATTTGCAACATACGCAAGAACTTAAATCCTGCTTACGTCCAGGCCTGCAGCTTTGAGCCGACCGGCGATCTTTCGCATTTTCGAAAACTCAGTGCCGTACGTCGTGCTGATGCCTAGTGCCTCACAGAATTCCTTTCCCGTCATGCCCTGGAGTTCATCCGCGTATTTAATCATCTGGAGATGGAGCTCTGCGCTGTAGCTGTTGCGCGGCGAACCATCGATTGCCGCTTTAATTATCCCGATCGTGTCGATGACGGCCACAATGCTTGCTCCTTAAAAAGCGACGTGGGCAACCGGGTAGCCTCGTATTTAGCTTTATGCAATTAGATTATTGCTACGCGAGCGTGCTGTAGCATAGCTTGCATGAGAGTTCCCGGCACGGCATGCGATAATGAGCGCTCAATCAGGCGGGGAGTTCCGGGGGAGTTCGGTGGACAGTATATTGAATTTTCAGACCTTCGCTGGCCGCACCAGTTGCCTGTTGCCAGCGATCGTTTACGCAGCGCCCTGAATTCGCCAGTTTAGCCATTATCGCTGCGGTCGAACGGATTTCCAATCTCCACTCTCACCCCGAACGCCTCAACGGATTGGCCGTGGTGCATGTCTTCGCTCCACACCCGCACGCAACGCGCTTTGCCCGCTGCCGCCAATATCTGGGCATCGTAGATCGTGTAGCCCGTTCGTGAAGCAATGGCCCGGGCCTGTGCTTGCACATCGACCGTCAACGGCACGATGTCGCACAAGCCACTGACCGTATCGATGATGTCTTCGATTTCTGCCCATGAACGCCGCGTCTTGCGCCTGGCTACGTTGCAGATTTCGGCAAGAACCTGCACGGAAATCGTTGGACGGTTCGCCAGCAACGCACCGGCACGATCGGCCTTGGCGTCATCGGTACTGAACACATAGCACAAGACATTGCTGTCCAGAAAGTCGCCGCTAGCGGGCATTGGCCTCAAGCCGATCAAACTTGAAATCCGCAGGCAGGCTGCCACGGTATTTCTTCAGCCGTTCGATCAGTTCCGCAGAGGTGGGTTTGCGCTGGATTGCGAATTCACGTTCGTCGGCGGCGACAATCGTCACATGATCGCCCTCCTTGAGATCGAGCGCCTTCACCACGGAGGCTGGCAGGCGCAGGGCGAGCGAGTTTCCCCAACGGGCGACTTGCATGGACATTCCTCCGTTTTCCGACCCGATACTAACCGAAAACGTATATCATCACAATCCATGGATTTTGCCATGACAGGGCATTATGTGTTGCGCCGCCGGAACGCCGCCCCCTATCGGCCCACCAAGCCGGCAAGCCCCAACACCATCCCTGCCCCACCAACCTTCGTCCTCCCGACCTTGAGCCGGGAACCCGCTGCCTTTTGAAGGCCAGGGGGTTCCGGGGACGGTAGGTTTCCGGAGGGTTCCGGGGGAAATATATGGAATTCAGCGCGCTTTGCTGGTCTGAACAAGCCACCTGCCATGCTCGTCCTGCGGCGCCGGAGATCGGCGGCGGTTACTTTCTTTTGTAATAGCTTTCGCGCGTGTTGCTCCACACCATCTGGCCCACACCCGCCGCCGCCAGCAACGCACCCCACACCGCCCACTGCTTGTCGTTGGCCATAAAGCTGTCGAGAAAGGCAATGTTGAATCCCTGCAGGATCCAGATGCCGCCCATCATCACCATCGCCAGGCCAATCAGGCTGCTGATGGCGCGCATCACACCATGGAAAATTTCGGTCATGTCATTTCCTTTCCGACGTCGCGCAGACAGTTTCAGCTTTGTTCTCGTTTGATTTTCTACGATCGAAAAGTCAGCGCAACCCCATTCATGCAAAACCGCAGACCGGTCGGCTGGGGCCCGTCGTTGAATACGTGACCAAGATGGCCGCCGCAATCACTGCAGACAACCTCTGTCCGGTTTGAACCGAAGGAATGATCCGGGCGGCGGATGACGGCATTGGGCAGCACCTGCCAAAAGCTGGGCCAGCCGGTATGGCTGTCGAACTTGGTGGCAGAATCAAATGCTTGCTTTGAACAGCCGGCGCAATGGAAAAAGCCTTTGCGGTGTTCGTTCAGCAACGGGCTGGTAAAGGGTGTTTCGGTGCCTGCCTGGCGCAGGACGCGATAGCTGGCGGGGGACAGCATTTTTTGCCACTGCGCGTCGCTGTGCTGTATCGGAAATACGCCTGCGGGCGATGCGGCAGACTTATGCGTCAGCGCGTAACGCCCCGCCAACACCAGCGCCACAGCGCCAACGCTGGCCATTCCCATGAATTCACGCCGATCCATCTCGCACCCTCTCGGGAGCTCCGCGGACAGGCGAGCTCCAGGAACACGATACGGAATTTTGCCGAGCTTTGTTAGCCCGAACGAACCGGTTGTTACGCCCGCACTGCGCTACCGGGTTCCGCCCGAATGCAATCAGCTGGTGGCAAAGGGCGGGACTGGCTGTCCATTGCTGGCGATTTTCCAGACCTTGGCAAACCACTGTTTGCGCTCTGCCAGGCCGTTCAGTCCGCCGTTAATGACCAGCGTGATCCGCCGGATGTTGTTTGCGTCGGCCACAGCGTTCAGATGGCCGTCATTCCATTCCTGCAACGCGGGCAGAAAGATGTGCGACGGGTCGACAATCAGCGCCGGGTTCGCCTCAAGATTGACGCCGATACGGGTCCCCATCGCGCGGTACGCGGCGCGGCCGGTGGTTTGCAGCGCGCCGCCGCCGCGGTACTTATACCCGTCGCCGGCACTGGTATTGCCCAATTCCTTGGCCTTTTTGGGATTGCCCAGCCCGTACACGCGTTCACCCAGCGCGACCGGGTTGTGCAACAGCCCTGGTGCCTCTTCCGCCGTGATCGCCGCCGAATGGTTGCCGACGCCGAATATCTGCAACAGCCGGGTCTGGGTCGAATAGCTGAGATTTTCGAACAAGACCTGGCCTGCGCCGGTTTCATGCAGCACTTGCGCAAGAAAATGCGACGTTCTGAGCGGGCCGTGAATGCCGAAATTGTCAATGGCGGTCATCGCCAGCTTCAGCCCGGATTTGTAATTGTCCTTCGCATTGGGCGCGACATCGGCATAAAGTTCGTCAATTTTCATCAGCCCAGCCCTGTGACTATGACCAACCAACACGACTGGATTCGGTTATTACAATATCGCGCATTTGAACAGATGTCATCGCTTTTGTGTTGTTGCACGCGACGTAGAAATATAAACCATTTCATGTGGATAGCGAATGGCGCGTGCATTGCTCCACGGGGCGATTGCGCGCGTCGATCGCGGTGATAGGCTGCCGTCTCACACACCTGGGGGATCGGGAACATGTCGCAACTGGCGGGCACAGACGGCGTTTTGCCCGATGCGGGGGTGGTGCCACATCATTTGCGACGCGAAGTGCTGGGGCATCCGGCCGGGGTGTGGGTGATGGCCAGCACCGAATTCTGGGACCGGGTGTCGTTCCACGGCATGCAGGCCATGCTGACGCTGTATATGGCGGATGAATTGCTGCGGCCCGATCGCGTGGGCGGGGTGGCGGGGTTTGGCACCTATCGCCGAATGATAGAAACGCTGACCGGGCCGCTGTCGATAGAGGCGTTGGCGGTCGAAATTTTCGGGCTGTACAGCGCGTTTACCTATCTGACGCCGATCATGGGCGGCTGGCTGGGCGACCGGGTGCTGTCGCGGCGCTGGGCGGTGGTGCTGGGCGGGCTGGCGATGACCGCGGGGCATTTCGCGATGGCGTTCGATGCGACGTTTCTGGTCGCGCTGGTGCTGCTGAATGTGGGCGCGGGGCTGTTTCGCGGCAATCTCAGCCCGCAGGTGCGCGCGTTGTACGCCAATGGCGATCCGCGCGCGGCCGATGCGTTCCAGATCTATTACATGATGATCAACATCGGCGCATTTGTGGCGCCGCTGGTGACGGGCGCGCTGGCGGCGGCGTATGGGTGGCATGTCGGGTTCGGCTTTGCCGGGGTGGGCATGGCGCTGGGGCTGGTGGTTTATGTGGCGGGGCTGTCCTATCTGCCGCCCGATCCGGTGCGCCGGGGCCGGGGCCAGCGGGTGCCGGCGCCGCCGCTGACGCGGGCCGAATGGCGGCGGATCAGCGCGGTGCTGGCGATCTGGCCGGTCAACGTGGCGTTCTGGATCGCGCAGACGCAGATCTGGAATGTCTATAACCTGTGGGTGCGCGATCATGTCGCGCTGAAACTGGGCACGTTTTCGGTGCCGATCCCGTGGTTTACCGCGTTGGACGGCATCGCGCCGCTGGTGTGGACGCCAATGCTGCTGGCGCTGTGGTCACGGCAACGGGTGGCGGGCACAGAGGCGGATATCCTGACCAAGCTGGCCACCGGGTGCATGATATTCGGCGGGGCGACAATGATCCTGGCGGTCGGGCCATGGCTTGGCAGCGGTGGTCGCGCGCCGATCGGGCTGCCGGTGGCGTTTCACCTGTTGTCAAACCTGGGGTGGTGCTTTGTCACCCCGATCATGCTGGCGTACCATGCCGATGCCGCGCCCGATCGCTGGCGCGGCACGATGCTGGGGGTCAATGTGCTGGCAATATTTGTGGCGCAACTGATCACCGGCAACATGGGCGGGTTTTACGAAAGCGTCAGCGGTTTCACGTTCTGGTCAACCACCGCAGCGATCGTCGGCGGGGCGGGCGCGGCGCTGCTGGTGGTCGCGCCCCTGTTGCGCCGGATCAGCCGGCCTGAATCGGCACCGGCACCCGTGCCTGCCTGAACCGCGTCAGCCGACCAGTTCGTGCCATAACACGGCCTGCGCCACCTTGATGCAGCCTTCGCCCGCATCCCAGGTCATGGTGGGCGATCCGTACAGCCGCCAGCCCTGGGCCAGCGCCTCTGACACGCGTTCGCAAAAGGCGCGGTCGTCTTTGCCAGTCAGCAGGCGATAGGTCGGGCGGTCATCGGGGGTCTGGTACATGGGGGCACCCTATCACCCGGGCACGCCGTCTCCAACCGGTTCATCATCATCGGGCGCGGTCAATTCGCCGCGGCGCAGCCACAGCAGCACCGGCACCAGCATTACCGCGCATCCCGCCAGGCTGACCCCCGCGTCCATCCAGAACGACCCGGCAACATTGCCCGCCAGGTGATAGCCATAGCCATCGAGCGCCTGCATATAGGCATAGGGCACCAGGATCGCCGTGGTCAGCAGCCCGAATTGCGATGCCGCCAGTGGGCTGCCCCGCCGGATGGACCCGAAAATAATGGCATTCTGCGACACTTGCGCAAAAGATTGCGCAACATTTTCGCCGACCACCGCCAGCAGGTAAACCGGGGCAGTATGCGGCAGGCCAATCACCAGCGCAGTAAACACCGCGCCCACGATGCCGATCCCCAGGTACAACAGCGGCGCCGCCATTCGCCCCAGGCACCAGCGCGCAGCCAACGCGGATAGCATGCCGATCACCGCGACGCCCAGCCCGTTGGCCACATCGACCATCTGCGCCGAGGCATGGAAATCCGGCCCCATCCCGCCAAACGCATTGGTCAGCGTAAACGCCGCGCAGGGCATCACGAACATCACCGCAATGCGCAGGACCAGCGGCTGGCGGATCAGCACCGACAGATCACGGGCCAGCGCGCCAAAGCTTTCGCGCACCGCCTTGCGCCCCAGATCGGGCGAGGGAATGATCCGCTGCAACGCCAGCGGCACCAGCGCGACCAGGCCCACCGCCACCGGCCCCAGCGGCGCAGGCAGCGCGGTGACCAGCGTATATTGGCACAGCGCACCCATACCGAACCCGACCCCGTTGCCGATGGTAAACCACGCGCCAATCGTTTCATCCATATCCTTTGGCAGCGCCGCGCCCAGCCATCCGCCCAGCGACGTGGTCAACATGACCAGTGTCAGCGCGTCGGCCATCATCAGCGGCGCGACCAGCGGCCCGGTTGGTGGCACGGCCAGCATGACCGTGGTCAGCACCGCCCCCAATATGCCCAGCCCCCGCGACCAGGCCCGCCGGCTGACCATGGTATCCAGCACCGGCGCAATCAGAAAAGTCATCAGCGATGCCACCCCGGCCAGCGCGGTCAGCCCGGCGATGACCGGTTCGCCCACCCCGTGCGCGGCCATGACCTGTGGCATCGTCACCAGCACCCCGGCATAGCAAAAGCCATAGGCGGAATTGCACAAGCCCATGGCCCAGACGAACCGGGGCGCGGCGCGGGTCAGATCGTTCATGCGGTTATTGCGTCCCCTGCCCGCTGGCCCCGCACTGTGTCGCTGCCGCCCGGCCATACAACGCGCTTGCAGCCCCGCCCGCAACCGTTACGCATTGCCAGACCACAAAAAAGGTGCACGCACAGCATGGCCCAATCGATCGACGTTGTATCGGAAGACCCGATCGAACCGGTGGATCGCTTTGTCACGACCCAGCGGCCCGGGCCGCTGGGCCATCCGCGCGGGCTGTGGGTGTTGAGCGGGACCGAGCTGTGGGACCGCATATCGTGGCACGGCATGGTGTCGATGCTGGTGCTGTATATGACCGGCGAACTGCTGCGGCCGGACCGCGTGGTGCATGTCGCCGGCTGGACCAGCTATCACGCCATGCTGACGCGGACGTTTGGCACGATGAGCGATACCGCCATCGCGACCCAGACATTTTCACTGTATTTTGCGGGCATTACGTTTTTGCCGCTGATCGGCGGCTGGCTGGGCGACCGGGTGATCACCCGGCGCACCGGGGTGACCATCGGTGCGCTGACGATGACGCTGGGCCATTTTCTGATGGCGTTTGATGCCACGTTTCTGGCCGCGCTGGTCGCGCTGATGCTGGGTGCGGGCCTGTTGCGCGGCAATCTTTCGCCGCAGATCCGCGCGTTGTACGCCGCTGGTGACCGCCGGCTGGGCGAGGCGTTTCAGGTCTATAACATGGCAGTCAACCTGGGCGCGTTCATCGCGCCGCTGGTGTGCAGCACGATGGCCAAATATTATGGCTGGCACGCCGGGTTTGCGGTGGCCGGGTTCGGCATGCTGATCGGGCTGGTGTGGTTTCTGGCCGGATCGCGTGATCTGCCGCCGCAACCGCCGCGCAGCGATCCGCGCGCGCATGCGCCGATGACCGCCGCCGACCGCCGCAATATTGTGGCGCTGCTGCTGATCTGGCCGTTTTCGGTCGCATTTTGGTCCAGCCAGGCGCAAATCTGGAATGTCTATAACCTGTGGGTGCGCGACCATGTCGATATGACCGTCGGCAGCTTTGCCGTGCCGGTGCCGTGGCTGCAATCGCTGGATGGACTTGCGCCGGCGGTGTTCATCCCGCTGCTGCTGTTCACTTTTCGCGCGATGGCGCGGCGCGGGGTGGAACCCGACATCCTGGTGAAAATGGCGTGGGGCAGCCTGCTGTTTGCCACGACCATGTTGTTGCTGGCAGCGGCGCCGCTGTTTTCCGCCGCGGGCGGGCGCGCGCCAATCTGGCTGCCGATCGCGTTCCACCTGGGATCAAACGCCGGGGCGGCCTGTTTCGCGCCCTATGTGCAATCGCTGTTTGCCGCCCGCGCGCCCGAACGCCTGCGCGGGACAATGCTGGGCGTCTATGCGCTGTCGGTGACTGCCGCCAGCCTGATCAGCGGGCCGATGGGCAACTGGTACACATCGGTCACCCCCACGCAGTTCTGGATCGCCTCTGCCGGGTTCGCCGGGATCGGTGGCGCTCTGCTGCTGCTGATCGCGCGGCCTTTGCGCCGCTGGATGGGGCCGGACAGCGAAACCGCGCCGGTGTGATCGCGGTCCGGCCAGCCAGCCCGATTACAAAATGTATTTCGACAGGTCGGCATTGCTGGCCAGGCTGGCCAGCCGGTCGGCGACATAGTCGGCATCGATCAGGACGGTGGTGCCGGTGCGGTCCTCCGCTTCAAAGCTGATTTCTTCCAGCAGCTTTTCCATCACCGTCTGCAACCGGCGTGCGCCGATGTTTTCGACGTTTTCGTTCACTTGCGCGGCAATCCGGGCAATTGCGCGAACCGCTTCGGGGGTGAAATCCAGCGTCACTTGCTCAGTCGCCAGCAGCGCGCTGTATTGTTCGACCAGGTTGGCGCGGGTTTCCGACAGGATGCGCACGAAATCGTCCTCGGTCAGCGCCTGCAATTCCACCCGGATCGGCAGGCGGCCCTGCAATTCGGGCAGCATGTCGCTGGGTTTGGACAAGTGAAACGCGCCCGAGGCAATAAACAGCACGTGGTCGGTTTTCATCGGGCCATATTTGGTGGCCACCGTGGTCCCTTCGATCAAGGGCAACAGATCACGCTGCACGCCTTCGCGGCTGACCGATCCGCCGCGCATGTCGCTGACCGCGATCTTGTCGATTTCATCGATAAACACGATGCCGTTGTTTTCGGCATTGGCCAGCGCGACGCGTGCGACATCATCCTGGTCCATGCGTTTTTCGGATTCTTCGTCGACCAGTTTTTCCCACGCTTCGGGCACGCGCAGCTTGCGGCGTTTGGTGGGTTTCCCCCCCATCGCCTTGCCCATCATTTCCGACAGGTTGATCATGCCGATCGCACCGGGCATGCCCGGCACGTCCATCGGCATGGCGGGGCTGTCCTCGACCTCGATCTCCACTTCGACATCGGTCATCGCGCCCTGGTCGATGCGCTGGCGGAAACTTTCGCGCGTGGCCTCGCTCGCGCCGTCGCCCACCAGCGCCTTCAGCAGGCGGTCCATCGCCGCCTTGCCGGCGGCTTCGCGCACGGCTTCGCGGCGGCGCGCCTTTTCCAGCCGGATCGCCTCTTCGGCCAGGTCGCGCGCGATCTGTTCGACGTCGCGACCGACATAGCCGACCTCGGTAAACTTGGTCGCCTCCACCTTTACAAACGGCGCATCGGCCAGCCGCGCCAACCGCCGGCTGATCTCGGTCTTGCCACAACCGGTCGGCCCGATCATCAGGATGTTTTTGGGGCTGACTTCGTCGCGCAGCGCCGGGCTCAGCCGCTGGCGGCGCCAGCGGTTGCGCAGCGCGACCGCAACCGCGCGTTTGGCGTCGCGCTGGCCAACGATGTGTTCGTCCAGCGCACGCACGATCGCCTTTGGGGTAAGCATGTCAGTCATGATTCAGCCAACTTCTTCACAAGCATCGGGCAAAAAAGTGGGAACCGGTTTTTTGCCACTAACGATGCGAAAACAAAAGGAACTGGAAGAGGTCGGGTAATCAACGATTACCCGACCTCTTCCAGCGTGACGCGGTCGTTGGTGTAAACACAGATGTCGGCGGCGACTTTCATCGCGCGGCGGGCAATCGCCTCTGCATCCGCCTCGTATTCGGTCAGCGCGCGCGCGGCGGCCAGCGCATAATTGCCACCCGATCCGATCGCCGCGATCACACAGCCATCGACCGCTTCGGGTTCCAGCACATCGCCATTGCCGGTCAGCACCAGCAGCGTTTCGGCATCGGCGACGATCATCAGCGCTTCCAGATTGCGCAGATATTTGTCGGTGCGCCAATCCTTGGCCAGTTCGACCGCGGCGCGCAGCAATTGGCCGCGATTGGCCTCCAGCTTGCGCTCCAGCCGTTCGAACAGGGTAAAGGCATCGGCGGTGGCGCCGGCAAACCCCGCGATCACCGGCCCGCGCCCGTCAGCGCCGGGCGCACCCAGCCGCCGCACCTTGCGCGCGTTGGGTTTCATCACGGTGTTGCCCATCGACACCTGGCCGTCGCCGGCGATGACGGTACGCCCGTTTTTGCGGACGCCGATGATGGTGGTTCCGTGCCACTGGATCAGGCCGTGGCTGGCCGCATGGTCATTCATGCGTGCCGATATGGGGGCCAGCGCCGGCGGTTCAATAGCAACCCGCCGGGCCGTGCATCAGGCCTTAGCTGCCGTTGGGTCCGGTGCCGCCACCGCCTCGGCCGCCGCCGCCGGTTGGGCCACCCTGCGCGCCGGGCAAGGCGCCGACGCTGCCGATATTGCCGAACAGGTCTTCAAAGAATGTACGATCGCGGCCCAGCGTTGGCGTCTTGTGCAGGTCGGGTTCGATGCGCACCGCACGTTCAACACCACCGCGCGTGACCATCTGCACATTGCCGGCGGGATCAAACCCTACCCGCATGATCGATCCACCCTGGATGCGCGGGCGGGTAAACGGCTTTTGCGCGGTGTCGAGCGAGACATAATACCAGGCGGACTGCCCGAACTGGCTTTTCAGCGTGGGCTGGCCCAGCGACCGTTCCACCGACAGGCGGTTGTCGACGCCCGGCAGCACCGATTGCGTCAGCGCCGGATCGACCAGATAGCCACGGTGATCGCGGATCGTGCTGCACCCGCCCGCGCCCAGCGCCAGCGCGCAGGCCAGGGCCGCCCGCAGCGATCCTGCACGCCCGCCAATGATCCACCCCATCCGCACTGCCATATCCTGCTGCGCTACCATGTCCTGCCGCACTACCATGTCCTGATTCCGCGCCACGTTTTGCACCTGTTTGCCGATCGTCCGCCAACGCCATTGCGCCGCTCGCCGGGCTTTTCATTCAATAACTGCACCGCAGGCCGTTTGCCTTCGCGCCCGGCGTGCCTATATCACCTGCCATAGGCAGCAAAGCGCGTATCCGCAATGGCGGGCTGCGCACGGCGAGTGGCTGGCGATGATTAGCCCATGACGAACAGGAACGGACCAGACACGTGAAGGCGATGATCGCAAAATGGCTGCGGCCCAGCCCCGACCCCCGCGCGGCACTGCGCCCGCTGTGGCTGCGTGTGGTGGAAATCGCGCGCGAAAAGGAATGGTATCGCGATTGCGGGATTGCCGACACCGTCACCGGGCGGTTTGACGCGATCACGCTGATCCTGGCGCTGGTGCTGATCCGGATGGAGCGCGATCCCGCGCTGATCGAACCATCGGTGCGGCTGACCGAGATCTTTGTCGAAGACATGGATGGCCAGTTGCGCAACGGCGGGGTTGGCGATCTGATGGTGGGCAAACATATCGGCAAGCTGATGAGCACGCTGGGCGGACGGCTGGGTGCCTATCGCGACGCGCTGGAATCGGGGGCAGAGGCCACCGCCGTCGTGGTCGCGCGCAATGTCAGCCTGATCGACGGGACCGATCCGCTGCTGGTGGCGCAGCGCGCGCGCGCATTTGCCGCGGGGCTGGCGCTGGTGCCGGGCCATCGCGTGCTTGAAGGTGAGATCGGCCGGTGAGTTCGGGACTGCCTGCACCCGATGGCGGCGAATTCGTGCGGATCATCGATGTCCGCCTGTTGCCTGCCGGGGTGCAGGATGTGACCGCAAATGCGACCGAATGCCGGCGGCTGGCCGGTCGGTTCGGGCTGACTGCGATCACCCGGCTGGTGGCCACGGTCACGTTTGCGAACACCGGCGACGCGATCACCGTGACCGGTCGCCTGCGCGCCGACGTAATCCAGGCCTGCGCCATTTCGGCAGAGGATTTTGACGTTGCGATCGACGAACCGGTCAATCTGCGCTTTGCCACGCCCGCTGAAAACGCGCCCGCCGACACCGAAATCGAACTGACCGCCGACGATTGCGACGAAATCGCGTTCGACGGATTGAGCTTTGACCTGGGTGAGGCGCTGGCACAGACTCTGGCGCTGGCGATCGACCCCTTTGCCGAAGGGCCAGAGGCCGATCGCGCGCGCGCCGAACACAAACTGGCCGGTGCAGCCGGCAATGGCGCGTTTGCCGCACTGGGCGCCCTGAAAATCGGCGAATGAGCGAGATCAGCACACAGGATACGGACCTGCACGCGCACGGCCCCGCCGCCCCGACGGATGGCCACCCCGCGCGCCCGGGTGGCCGCGATCTGACCAGCGGGCCGATCCTGTCCACGCTGTTCCGATTTTCCGCGCCGACGCTGATGTCCAACGTGCTGCAATCGCTGAACGGCACGGTCAATGCCATCTGGGTCGGGCGCATGCTGGGTGGCAGCGCGCTGGCCGCCACTGCCAACGCCAATGTCGTGATGTTTCTGGTGTTTGCCGCCACCTTCGGGTTTGGCATGGCCGCCACGGTCAAGGTGGGCCAGGCGTTTGGTGCGGGCAATGTCGATGCCGCGCGCCGCACCTTTGGCACATCGCTGGGGTTTTGCGTCGGGCTGTCGCTGCTGGTGGCGGTGATCGGCTGGTTTGGCGCGCCCGCGCTGCTGCATGCGATGTCCACGCCGCAGCCGGTCTATGTGTTTGCGCTGGCCTATTTGCGGGTGATTTTCATCGCCATGCCGGTGCAAATGATCACCGTGATCGTCGGCATGGCCCTGCGTGGATCGGGTGACGCGGTCACGCCGCTGCGGTTCATGATCCTGTCGGTCACGCTCGACATCGGGCTCAATCCGCTGCTGATCGGCGGGTTCGGGCCGATTCCGCCGCTGGGCATTGCCGGATCGGCACTGGCATCGACGATCGCCGCGACGGTGGCGATGGTGGCGTTCTGCATCGATCTGTATGCACGCAACCGGCCGATCCGGCTGAAGGGCCGCGAATTGCGCTATCTGATCCCGCACCGCGATGAATTGCGCTTTATCGTGACCAAGGGCCTGCCGATGGGCGCGCAAATGCTGCTGGTGTCGATGGCCGGGATCGTCATGGTCGGGCTGGTCAACCGCGAAGGCGCCACCGCCAGCGCCGCCTATGGCGCCAGCCTGCAGGTGTGGACCTATCTGGCGATGCCGGCGATGGCCATTTCGGCCGCGGTCAGCGCGATGGCGGCACAGACCATCGGCGCGCGGCTGTATGACCGGCTAGGCGCGATCACCCGCGCCGGGATCATCCTGAACGTGACGATGACCGGGCTGATGACACTGGCCCTGCTGGCGTTTGACCGCCCGGTGCTGGAACTGTTTCTGGGCGCACACAGCCCGGCGGTGCCATTGGCGCGGCATATCCAGTTCCTGGCGAGCTGGAGCTATATCCTGTTTGGCGTGACGATCGTGCTGTTCGGCACGATGCGCGCAGCGGGCACGGTATTGCCGCCGCTGATCGTGCTGGGCATTGCGATGTATCCCGGGCGGATGGGGTTTTACGCGCTGGCCTATCCCGCGCTGGGGATGGACGCGATCTGGCTGAGCTTTCCAGTGGGGTCGCTGATCGCGGTCATACTCACGTGGCTGGCCTATCGCTTTGTCGGGTGGCGCCCACAGGCGCCACTGGTCGCGGCGTTTCCTGATGCAAGGGCCAGCCCCGAACCGGCCTGAGTCTTTCGCAACAGAACTCCGTTAGACAAAGCCGCGCAAAGCGCGGCTCAAACCGCCCGCCCCGCCTCGCGAGCCCGACCACCAATGATACCATCATGCTGTGGTGGTCGGGCTCGCGAGGCGGGGCGGGCGGTTTGAGTTCACGTCAGTGAACTTTCGTATCAACGGCTCTGCGCGCGCCAGCGTTGGGTGGTGCGTTCCAGCATTTCCTCTTCACCGCCCGATTTGCCCCATTGTGTGGAGAACGACGGGTCGGCAGAGGCGGGGCGCAGTGCGACATCCAGATCATCAAACGACACGCGCATCGGGATCGACACGCCTTCGCCACAAACGATGCATTCGCGGTTGCGCAGCGCAGGGATGGCATCCATGAATCCGCGCGCACCTTCGGGCATGGCGGCGCGCACATGCGCCTGGTCGCGTTCGTTGTTCAGCCGCATGGCGATGATCGTGCCGCACTGCGACAGCACGCCTTCGGCCAGGTCGGACGGGCGCTGCGTGATCAGGCCCAGGCTCACACCGTATTTGCGCCCTTCCTTGGCGATGCGCGACAGCACGCGCGCCACCGATGATCCATCCGAATTGCGCTCGTTGGGCACGTAACGGTGGGCTTCTTCGCACACCAGCAGGATTGGGCGGGTTTCCTCATCACGCGCCCAGACCGCAAAATCGAACACCAGCCGCGACAGCACCGCCACCACGGTCGACGTGATTTCCGATGGCACGCCTGACACATCGATAATCGAAATCGGTTTGCCCTGCGCCGGCAGCCGGAACACCTGGCCCAGAAAATCGGTCATGCAATCGCCGACCAGCATGCCCGAAAACATGAACTGATAACGCGGATCGGCGCGGACTTCCTCGATCTTGCTGCGAATGCGCTGATAGGGGATCGATCCGGTGCCCTTGTCCAGCTTGCCCATTTCGTTCTGCAGGACGTTGACGAGGTCGGACAGCAGATAGGGTATTGGCGAATCGACGGTGATCTTGCCGATCGAGGTGGCCAGCCGGTTTTTCGACCGCGCCTGTTGCAGGCAGCGCGCCAGAATATCAGCGTCGACCACCCGGTCCGGCCCGCTGGCGGTCAGGAACACTTCGCAATGTTCTTCAAAATTCATCAGCCAGTACGGCATCTGCAGGTTCGATACGTCCAGCACCACGCCACGCGTGCGAAACGCCGAACAGTATTCGCCGTGCGGGTCGATCATGACGATATGGCCCTGGGGCGCGGCCTCGCAAATGCGGTGCAGGATCAGCGCGGCAGAGGTCGATTTGCCGGTGCCGGTCGAACCCAGCAACGCAAAATGCTTGCCCAGAAAACTGTCGATATACAGCCCGGCGCGGATGTCGCGGGTCGGGTGCACAGTGCCGATACCGACATTGGCGCGCCCGTCGCTGGCATAGATCTGGCGCAGATCCTGCCGCGTGGCGACATATGCCAGCGCGCCGGGCATGGGATAGCGGGTCACCCCGCGCCGAAACGCATAGATATTGCCGGTCAGCCGCTCGGTATCGCCCTCACCCAGAAAGTCGACTTCGGCCACCACACCGCCGTGCTGTTCATCGCGGGTGGCCTGGCGCAGCGTGCGCACCACACCCATCAGCCAGGTATGGCCGACCTTGATCTTGACCTGGCTGCCGACCTGCCCCGACATCGCAATCGACGGGTCCGCATCGGCCAGGCATTGGTCCAGCCGGTCGAGATCGAGCACCACGATCGCGGTTCCGCCCGAAACATCGCGCACCACGCCGATCGGCAGGCGCGCATTGTCAAGGCTGACCTGCGCTTCGTTTTGCGGCAAGGGGGGCATGGTGCCGGAACCGCTGTCGCCGTCGCTGTGCCCGCCAGCGGCCTCAGCCGGCTGTACGGGTTTGAACACGGCATGCCTGCTCATATCCGACATCGAAACCTTTCCCCCGCCGGCATACAACCGCCGACAACGCATGGCCTAGGCCAATAGCGGTTAAGACCAGCCTAACGCGTGTTGTCCGGTCGCGCTTCGCACGACACAAACCACCCGCCCCGCCACCCGCGACCAAGAGCACAAAACGTCCGGGGGACGTTTTTGCCGAGGAGCCGACCACCACGGCATGATGGTATCATTGGTGGTCGGTGCCCGACGAAAACATCGTGTTCGTCGCACAAGGAACGCCGGGCGGGGCGGGTGGTTTGACTGCACGTCAATGCATCAAATCACACCCGCGAAAACAGCCGCCCGGCGATCCAGCCCATGGTCACCGACAACAGCACCGCACACAGGCCATAGGCCAGCCCGGCATGCGCGGCCCGGTCGGCAATGAACCGGGCAAAGCCCTGCTTTTCGACGCGAATGCGGGTTATCCCCGATGCCAGCACGCGGCCCTGGCGGATGGCAAAGGTTTCGGCGGTATAATCGCCGGTGGGCACGCTGGATGGCAATGCGATGCGCGCCTGGTACAGCACCTGGTGGCTGATGGTGACCGCGCCGCTGTCTTCGTGGTACAGGCCCATGTGCTGCATATGCGCGACCAGCCCACGGGCAAAGTGCTGCTGCTGCGCCGGGTCGATCGACCCGATCGGCGACAGTTGCAACCAGTCGAGCCCGAGTTCATAGATCGACGCGGTGCGCGCATCGACGATCGCGGCCACCGGTCGCGACGATGCGACCGCAAAAAACCCCGGGGCAGACCGGAACCGGCTGCTGACCGCATTGACCCATACGCCCGCCACCTTTTGCTTTTCGCGCACGACCACTGCGCGGGGCGGCCCTTCGACCACCACCACAATGTCATAATCACGGGCAACCGCCCGGCCTTCCGGCGTCAGGATCGCGCCGTACAACAGCAGATCGGCGCCGGTAAAACCCTGTTCGACATGGATGGCGTGCTGCGAAACTTCGGGAACCAGCACCGGTGCCGCCGTATCGGCCGCAAGCGTCGGTGCGGTGGCGGCGCCCAGCATCAGCACCGCCGCGGCCAGCCCTGCGCGCCACCGCGATGCCGCGCAGATCATTGCACCACCACGGTATAAATTTCATCGGGTTGCCAGCCCAGCCCCAGCGCCATGCGCACCGCCACCGCCAGCACGATCAGCGCCAGCACCAGCCGCAGCACATCGGGTTTGGCCTTTTGCGCCAGAAACGCGCCGACTTGTGCGCCCAGCACCGACCCGATCAGCAGCAGGCTGGCCAGCACCAGATCGACCGCGCGCGTGGTCAGCGCGTGCATCATCGTCGTCGCCATGGTCACGAACAGGATCTGGAACAGCGATGTGCCAACCACCACCGTCACGCCCATGCCCAGGATATACAGCATCGCCGGCACCAGGATAAACCCGCCGCCGATCCCCATCAGCATCGTCAGCATGCCGGTCAGCACCCCCAGCAGCAGCGGCGCCAACGGCGAAATATACAGGCCGGAACGATAGAACCGCCAGCGCAGCGGCAGGCTGGCGACCAGCGGATGGTGTCGCCGGCGCCGCGCCGGCAACGCCGCGCCAGTGCGCCGCGCGCGCACCGCGCGAAACGATTCGACCGCCATCAGCGACCCGATCGACCCCAGCATGATCACATACAGCAGGTTGATCACCGTATCGATCTGGCCGAGCGCGGCCAGCAGCCGGAACAGCAACGCCCCCAGCCCGGTGCCGATCACGCCACCCGCGACCAGCACCGCGCCCATCTGATAATCGATTCCGCCGCGCCGGGCATGCGCCAGCGCGCCCGATACGCTGGCCCCGGTCACCTGGCTGGCGGCCGAGGCCGCAGCCACGGTGGGCGGCACGCCATAGAATATCAGCAGGGGCGTGGTCAGAAACCCGCCGCCGACGCCAAACATGCCCGACAGCACGCCGGTCAGCGCGCCCAGCGCGACAATCACCCAGCCATTGACGGCCAGGTTGGCAATGGGAAGGTACACATCCACGTTGCCGCGCACGCTACCCCAATCCGGCGGGATTGGGAATCGCGACCGGGCATTAGTTTGCGTGAAACTGCAGCAAGGGTGCCATTGATCGCTTTTTGCAATCATTGAGGCCATACTTATGCGCTACGCCTGTCAGCATCCATCCGCTAAGGCCGGTTCTCACCCCAACCAGACAGGAAACAGACCATGCCGGGCGACAACTCCAAAACAGCCCTCATCGACAGCCTCAACGGGCTGCTGGCCGATCTTTTCGCACTGTATCTGAAGACCAAGAATTTCCACTGGCACGTTGCCGGGCCGCAGTTCCGCGATCTGCACCTGCTGTTTGACGATCATGCTACGCAGCTGTTCGCGCTGACCGATGTGGTGGCCGAACGCGTGCGCAAAAACGGCGGGGCCACGCTGACCTCGATCGGCGCGATCGCCGCGCACACCACGATCGCCAATGACGATCGCGCCGGGCTGGACGCGATGACCATGGTCCGCGTGCTGCGCGATGACACGGTCACGCTGATCGCGCGCATCCGCGCGGCCAAGGCGGCCGCCAATGCGGCCGGCGACAACGCCACCGATGGCGCCAGCGATGACTGGACCGACCAGGCCGAACAGCGCGCGTGGTTCCTGACGCAGATCCTGGGGGGCTGAAGCTCAGCCAATCGTGCCGGGCGCGTCCACCGCGCCCGGCGCGGCCTCCTCAGTCCGCAGCGCGCAGGGCCGCAGCCGCGCGTCGAGCAGTGCGGTCAGCCGGTCGGGATCATGCACAGTGGCCAGATCGGCGATCAGCGCCGCGCGCGCCTGCGCCAGGTCGGTGCGCGCATCGGCCACACTGTCGGCCTGCGCCAGCGCCACGCGCAACCAGCCCTGTGCCAACAGGTCCAGCCGGTCGATGGTGGCGCGATCGGCCGGATCGGGGTTGGCCGCCCCCAGCAATCCGGCCAGCACGGCTTCCCCCGCCGCGCAATCAATCGCCCGGGCATAGCCTGGCGAAGCATCCTGGCGCTGGCCAGCCGCCGCCGGTGTTGCCATGATCAGCGATGTTGCCGACAATGCCACCGAAAATGCCGCTGACAGGATCATCCGTGTGAAACCCTTTGTTACCCGTAATCGTGCCGACCATGGCAGAGCGCAGGCGCGGCTGTCGAGCGGCAAGGACCGGCGGATTGGCCTGCGTTTCGCCCTGGCACAGGTGCGCGCGCAAATCTTGCCAGCGCGCCTGACGCCATGACGCGGCGGCGGGCCGCCGGCTTTGGCGCCAGGTTTGCCGATCGCGTGGTGGCCCGTCTGCCGGCCGGATGGCACCGCGCGCTGCTGCGCACAGTGCAACCGTGGCGCTTGTGGCTGTGGGGCGTGCTGCGGCAAGAGGTTGAAGGGATCATGGTGCTGGGCTTTGCCGACGATGGCCGGCTGTTGCTGGTCCGCCATTCGTACCACTTGGCCGAACACTGGCTGGTGCCGGGCGGCGGGCGGCTGCCGGGCGAAGACGCGCCCGCGGCAGCATCGCGCGAAATGGCCGAGGAAACCGGCTGCACGCTCCACGATGCGCGCACCGTGGCACAGCTGTTGCGCACCATGCCGGGCGGGTGGACCAATCGCATCACGCTGGTGGCCGGGCGGATCACCGGCACGCCGCGCGCCGATGGGCGCGAAATCAGCGCGGTCACCTTGGCACCACCCGACGCGCTGCCCGCCGCCACGCACGAAGCGGTGCATGCCTATCTGGCGCGCTGGCGCGAATGGGCGGGATCAAAAGGGTAACGCGCCCTGCCCGTCGCCCAGGCCCGCGCCGATCGCATCATCGCTATCTGCGCCGGTTCCAACCACTGCGGTTTCCAGCGCCGACAGCGTCAGGCCCATCAACCGCACCGGCTGGCGCAGCGGCAACAGCGCATCCAGCAGTTCGCGGCCCAGCGCGGCAAATTCATCCAGCCCGGCCACCGCCCGTGGCAATGACCGGGCGCGCGTAATCGTCTGAAAATCAGCGGAGCGCAGCTTCAGCGTCACCGTCCGCCCGCGCGCGCCGGCCTTTTCCACACGCGCCCAGACCAGCGCGGCAATATCGGCCAGTGCGGCGCGCAACGCCGGGCCGGTGCCGATATCGATGTCAAACGTGCGTTCGCCGCCCACCGATTTGCGTGGCCGGTCCGGCTCCACCCTGCGCAGATCGATAGCGCGCGCAGCGCGGTACAGATAATCGGCCTGCGCCCCGAAATGCACGCGCAGCACGTCGAGCGGGATCTGTACCAGATCAGCGCCGGTCGCCACGCCCAGCGCCGCCATCCGTTCGGCCCCGCGCGGGCCAACACCGTGGAACCGCGCCACCGGCAGCCGCGCGACAAACGCCGCACCTTCACCCGGGCGGATCACGCACAGCCCGTCGGGCTTGTTCTGGTCCGACGCCAGCTTGGCCAGAAACTTGTTGTACGATACCCCCGCGCTGGCGGTCAGCCCCGTCTGCGCCGCGATCCGCTGGCGAATACGTGTCGCAATGCGCGTGGCCGAACCGACCCCGCGATCATCGGCGGTCACATCCAGATAGGCTTCATCCAATGACAGCGGTTCGACCAGCGCGGTATAATCGCGGAAAATTTCATGAATCTGCCGGCTGACCGCGCGATAGACATCGAACCGCGGCGGCACGAACACCAGCGCAGGGCACAGTCGCGCGGCGCGGGTTGATGGCATGGCCGACCGCACGCCAAAGGTGCGCGCCTCATAACTGGCCGCCGCCACCACGCCGCGCGCCGCCGATCCACCCACCGCCACCGGCCGCCCGCGCAGATCCGGGTTGTCGCGCTGTTCCACGCTCGCGTAAAAGGCATCCATGTCGATATGGATGATCTTGCGAAATCCGGACACGAATCCGCTATCAACATGATCGGGCCCTTGCTCCATTGGAGAGTCCTTAAACGAGGTCGCGCTGCGCGCGACTCAGACCCCGCGCCCCGCCTCCCCACCCGACCACCATAGCATGATGGTATCATTGGTGGTCGGGTGGGG
>NZ_JBBATI010000046.1:0-27512 GCF_040398825.1 Novosphingobium sp. | reverse complement strand
CCGACCACCACAGCATGATGGTATCATTGGTGGTCGGGTGGGGAGGCGGGGCGGGGGGTCTGACTGCACGCCAGTGCAGTTTTTGAAAGGCACTTTACCATGGCCAAATTCCTGATCGTCGAAGCCCGTTTTTACGACCACCTCAACGACCAGCTGATCAGCGGGGCAAAGGCCGCGCTGAAGGCGGCCGGTCACAAGGCAGAGGTGATCACCGTGCCGGGCGCGCTGGAAATCCCCGCCGCCATCGCGCTGGCCGACCAGAGCGGCGATTATGCCGGCTATGTCGCGATCGGCGTGGTGATCCGTGGTGAAACCTACCACTTTGAAATCGTTGCGGGCGAAAGCGCGCGCGGGATCATGGCGCTGACCATCGACGGCCTGGCCATCGGCAACGGCATCCTGACCGTGGAAAACGAAGAACAGGCGCTGGTGCGCGCCGACCCCGCGCAAAAGGACAAGGGCGGCGAAGCGGCCAAGGCGGCGATCGCGCTGCTGGCCTTGCGCGAACGGTTCGCCTGATCGCCACGGCATACGCAATCGTTGCAGGCATGCCGCCGGCGCATCTGGCCGGATGGATGATGGTCGGGTCGGGCATGGCCCACGCCACCGTCAACGCCATTTTCAAGGCTGGCGGCAGTGACAAGATGTCGGGCCGCGCGATGATCGATGGATCATCCGCGCTGCTGGTGCTGCCGCTGGCATTCGTCGTGCCGTGGCCAACCGGCGCGGGGTGGTGGCTGGCCGCGTCGCTGGCCGCGCATCTGGTGTACCTGACCTGCCTGGTGCGCGCGTTCAGCCTGGCGGACATGAGCGCGGTTTATCCGGTGATGCGCGGCAGTGCGCCGGTGATTGCCGCGGTGGCATCGGTCATGGTGCTGGGCGATGCGATTACGCCGGCGATCGTGCTGGGGATTGCCGGTGTCACCATCGGCACGGTGCTGGTGGCCGCGCGCAACGCGCCGCCGCTGCACGCGCTGGGCTGGGCGCTGGCCACCGGCGCGACGATCGCCGCCTATACCGTGATCGATGCGCGCGGGGTGCGCGCCGCGCCCGCCACAATCAGCTATGTCGTGTGGGATTTCATGGCCACCGGCATCGGCATCGGCGGCTTTTTCGCGTTGCGCCGGGGCCGCGAATTCGTGGCCGCCGCGCGCACGCAATGGCGCGCCGGGCTGGGTGCGGGGGCGCTGTCGATCGTTTCCTATGGGCTTGCGCTGGGCGCGTATCGGATGGGCAATCTGGCGCGGCTGGCCGCTTTACGCGAAACATCGATCGTGTTCGGGCTGGTGATCGCAGTGGTGTTCCTGCACGAACGCGTCAACCGGACGCGCGCGGCCGGCGCGGCGCTGATCGCGCTGGGCGCCGGCGTGCTGATTATCCTGGGCTAACGCCCGTATCGAAATAGTCGTTCAGCCCAAGCGGCTGGTACGGCCCGATAATCAGCTGTTCAAACACCCCGGTACCGACCTCGCCCGCGCTGGTGGTCACGCGTGACACCACTTGCACGTGCAGGTTTTCCATCGTCGGCGCCATCGCATCGAGCGTAGCCAGCACCAGGTCTTCGCGTTCCACCGCCAACGGGCCGTGATAGAGGCCGTGGCCCCATTTTGGCGTGACATAGCCCAGCCCGCGCATCTGGAACCGCACCAGCGGTTCAATCTCCAGCGTCAGCGCGCCTTCGGGCGCTGCGATCACCAGTGTGCCGCGCGCCGGCCAGCGCGTGCCCGGCTGCAAAGGCGCATCCAGCCGGGCCGACGGGGTTTCAAACATATCATGCGCGCCCGCCCCATCGTTTGCGATCACCGCGCGCGTGTTCCAGGGCGAACCATCGCGGTTGGCGTTGAGGTGGAAAAACACGCTGCGGGTGGGCAGGTTGATCGGGGTCCATTGCCAGAAAAACGATTGGACCACACCGTGCCCGTGCGGCTGCGCATCGGCAGCACCGATCGGGCGCACCCCCCACGACCGGTCGCGCGTGCCGCGCGTGGCGGCATGCAGCACGGTGCGCCGGCCATCGACCTCGATCCAGCCGGTATAATCCCCGTTCTGGGTCAGCCGGGTGTAATCCATATAGGTGCGCGGCCCGATGCGATAGGTAAAGCGCGGCTCCTCGATCGGAAAGGCGCGGCCGGTAAAATGGATTTCCGCCGCGATCCCCTCACCCGCCACGCGCAGTGTCAGCCGCTGCAACGGTTCGACCACGTCGATCGCGATCGGGCCGACGGTCAGGACAAACCGTTCCATGTGCAATTCGCGGCTGGCGTGCAGGCAATGCTGCACCCCGTCGCGGATGACACAGAAATGCGCATCGGCGACGTTGAGATGCGGATAGACCCCGAACGCCAGTGCGAAAAAATCGCTGCCATCGGGGGCATAGCCGTTGAAGAAATAGCGATCATAGAAATTGCGATCGGTCCCGGCATAGGCGATCGGTTCCGGGGTCTGGTGCAGCGGGTAATCGTCGCCTTTTGTCAGCATGATCCGGTCTCCAGACAGGTTTTGAGCGCACCCACACTGTCGTGATCGAGCGCCAGTTCGCACGCATTGCGCGCCATCGACAGAAAATTGGCATCGCCACGGTCGGTCCGGACCACAAATGCGGCGCTGAACACCGCGGTTGCCACCCCGTGCAGCGCGCCCAGCCGATAGCGATACCAGATGGCATCGCGTGTAAACGCCACCCCGGCGCGCGCCATGTCTTCGCAATAGAGCGCGATCAGCTCATCCTCATGCGCGCGGCGCACGGTGCTGCCAATCCCGCAGCCCAGGAAATAGGCCAGGTCCTTCAGCGGGCAGTCGGCGCCAGCGGTCTGCCAATCGACCACCGCGATCGGGTCGGCGCCGTCGCGCGCATCGAACAGCATGTTGTCCAGCCGGAAATCGCCATGGCACACGGCGCGCTGCGCCGGATCGCGCGCATAATACCCGGCGATATCGGCGCACAGCGCATCGCACACCGCCATCAGTTCGGGCGCCAGCAATCCGTCATAGCGATCGCGAAAAACGCCGTGTGCCTGCGGATAGAGCGTGGTCAGGCGGTCCAACAGCCCCGGCACCGGTTGCAACCAGGCGGCATCGCGCAGCCATGGTGCGCAAAACGTGGGCGCGTGGAGCGCGGCGGCCTGGCGGACCGCGTGGCGCGCATCAGCAATGGTGCAGCCCTGCAACTGGTTGCCGCCGCGTGCCGGGCCCAGGTCTTCGAACAGCAGCACAAAACTGGCGCCATCATCGTCCAGGCCGCTGGCATAGACCTGCGGCGTGCGCACTGCCAGCCTGGGCGCCAGTTCGCGGTAAAAATGCACTTCGCGCGCGTACAACCCCAGCATGGCCGCGGTTGACCGGCTGGTCGGATCGGCGGCGGCAAACTTGCCCGCCACCGTTGCCGGTCCGGCGCCGGGGCGATCATAGTCAATCGTAAAGCGCGCGGTATCGCCCACCTGGCCGGTGCCGATCGGCACATGCGACAGCGCAACAATATGGCCATCGCTCATCGCACCCGATGCTTTCAGCCGTGATTCCAGCCACGCCGGGCTGACCGCATCGGCGGTGGCCGGAAACAGTGCCATGCTTGTCATCCTCTATCCCGCCGGCAGGCTGACACATCGCACTGGCGAAGGAAAGCGGTCTTAATCGATCGATTACATGCCAGGCAGGTGCGTCGCGCATATCGCGCTTGTTCCGCGCGGGCGGACGGCCATACCATGCCGCAGCATGCAGACGAATCGACAGGGACGGCGTGACGGACAGTAAGACATTGGGCACGCCGGGATCAGGGTCACGCCTGCGCGTGGCGATGATCGGCGCGACCGGCACGATCGGCCGCGCCACGGTCGCCGCGCTGGTCGGCCTGGGGCACGATGTGGTGTGTTTCGCACGCGCGCGGGGCGGTATCGCACCGCAGATCGCCGGGACCACGGTCCGGCTGGTGGATTTTGCCGACCCGGCATCGGTGGTGCGCGACGGGTTTGCCGGTGAAGCGTTCGACGCGGTGGTATCGTGCATGGCATCGCGCACGGGGGCGCCCGCCGATGCCTGGGCGATCGACCATCGCGCGCATCTGCACGTGCTGAACGCCGCGCAGGCTGCGGGCGTCGGCCATTTCGTGCTGCTGTCGGCGATCTGCGTACAAAAACCGCTGCTGGCGTTTCAGCAGGCAAAGCTGGCGTTTGAAGCCGCGCTGGTCGCATCGGGCCTGCGCTATTCGATCGTGCGCCCGACCGCGTTTTTCAAATCGCTGTCGGGCCAGATCGAACGCGTGCGCCAGGGCAAGCCGTTTCTGATTTTCGGGGACGGCACGCTGACCGCTTGCAAGCCGATCAGCGATCACGATCTGGGCGATTATATCGCCGGATGCCTGGATCACCCCGATCGTTGGGATCGCGTGCTGCCGATCGGCGGCCCGGGCGAAGCGATCACCCCGCGCCAGCAGGGCGAAGCACTGTTTGCCATGCTGGGCATCCCTTCGCGCTTCAAATCGGTGCCGGTCGGGTTGATGGATGCGATCATCGCCGTGATGTCGGTGCTGGGGCGGATCGTGCGGCCGCTGGCCGACAAGGCGGAACTGGCGCGGATCGGCCGCTACTACGCCACCGAATCAATGCTGGTGCTGGACCCGGCGACGGGCCGTTATGATGCGGCGGCCACGCCATCGACCGGCACGCAGTCGCTGTTCGATTATTACCGCGCGGTGCTGGCGGGCGATGCCGCAGTCGAACGCGGCGATCACGCGGTGTTTTGACATGGCGCCGGAATTTTCGCACGCGCCGACGGCCATGAACCCGTGTAGGACGCAACCGCATGTGGCCTGACAAATGAAAAGATTTCTGATGATTGTTGCCTGGATCGCGGGCCTGACGGGTTTGGCCATCGCGGTCACGGCGTGGTGGGTCTATGCCCCCGACAAACCGCGCGCCACGCTGGAGGCGGCCTATCCCGGCCAGTATCGCGTGGTCGATGGCCTGCGGCTGCGGTTGCGCGATACCGGCCCGCGTGATGGGCCACCGGTGATCCTGCTGCACGGATTCGGGTCCAGCCTGGACACGTGGGAGCCCTGGTCGCAGACTTTGTCGGGGCATTTCCGCGTGATCCGGTTCGATTTGCCCGGTTTTGGACTGACCGGGGCGGACCCGACGGGCGACTATTCCGACGCGCGGGCGATGCGGATCATGGTCGATCTGATGGACCAGCTGGGGGTGGCGCGCGCCGCCGTCATCGGCAATTCGCTGGGCGGACGGCTGGCCTGGACGTTTGCCGCGCTGCACCCGGAGCGCGTGTCACGGCTGGTGCTGATTTCGCCCGACGGGTTTGCCAGCCCGGGCTTTGCCTATGACAAGCCGCCAGAAGTGCCGCTGATGATGAAGGCGCTGCCGTATATTGCGCCGCGCGGGATGTTGCGCGACAATTTCGCGGTGGCCTATGGCAATCCGCAGGCGCTGACCGAGCCGACCGTGACACGGTATCGCGACATGATGCTGGCGCCCGGGGTGCGCCGCGCGATGCTGGCGCGGATGGGCCAGACCGTGCTGCACGATCCGGCGCCGCTGCTGGCGCGCATCCAGGCGCCGACCTTGCTGTTGTGGGGCGACCGGGATGGCATGATCCCGATCAGCAACGCCGATGATTATGTGCGCAAACTGCCGCACCCGGTGATGGTCCGCCTGCCACTGCTGGGCCATGTGCCGTTTGAAGAAGACCCGGAACATTCGCTGCCCCCGGTGTTGCGGTTCCTGGCCGGATCGACGCCCTGATCAAGCCCGACCATGCCCATGCTCAGGTCCCACAACCGGCTGGCGCGGGCGGCATTGTTGGCCTTTACCGACAGGCTTTGCGCGAATGGCTGCGCGCCTGGGCGCTGGCGGTTGCCCCAGCTCCAGTGCACGCCCGATTGTGCGAAACCGGGGTCGATGACGACCTCTGCCACGCGTTCACCCGCCAGCGATTGCGACACATAGCCTTTGGTGATGTTTTTCTGAAACCACGGAAATATCCGCTGAAACAGCGGCGGGGCGTAACGGAACAGCGCGGTTTCGGCGACGCAGCCAGGGTACAGCGTGTTGAACACCACGCCGGTGCGATCATGGTAGCGCCGGTGAAATTCGCGGTTCATGATCATGTTGCACAGCTTGCTGTCCTTGTATGCCTTGCCGGGCTTGAACGGTTTGCCGTCGATCATCGCCACCGGATCGCGAAACCCGGCCTCCAGCCCTTGCAGATCACCCAGGTCGGCCGGCGCCGGGATCGGCACTTTGCCGCCGAATTCCTCTGAATTGGCGGTGACGGTGCCCAGCGTGATCAGCCGCGGCGCCTGGCCATGCAGCGGAATCAGCACCGGCAGCAGCAAGTGGCTGAGCAGGAAATGGCCGAAATGGTTGGTGGCGACGCTGATTTCGTACCCTTCGGGTGACCGCGCCGGCACCTTTAGCAGCGGCAGATAGACCGCCGCGTTGCACACCAGCGCGTGCAGCGGCAATCCGCCAGCGATGAGCCGTGCCGCAAAATCGCGCACGCTGGCCTGCGATCCCAGGTCGATCAATTCAAACGACACGTCATCCGGATCGATCTGCAACGCCGCCGCCGCCGCCGCCGCGCGCGCCTTGGCCAGATCACGGCACGCCATGATTACGTGCCAGCCGCGGTCAACCAGCGCCCTGGTCGCATACAGCCCCACGCCCGATGATGCGCCGGTAACAACGACAATAGGTCTGGAATGTTGCGGCACGTGATGGAAACTCTTGGTGCTAAGGGCCTGGAGGACGGCGCCGGCGCACTTGTCACCACCCGCGCGCGCGGATGCAAGGGGTAATCACCTTGCCCACCCCTATCCCGCTACCGCATCCCGCCGGGTCAACACACGGATCTTTGCGCCAATCGCCTCTGGCGCGAGCACATAATCGATGCAGCCGGAATCAATCGCACTGTCGGGCATATCGGGTTGCCGTGCGGTGTCGGGGTGCTGGGCGATGGTGATGCCACCCAGGTCGCGGATACCGCACAAAGCGGCAGCGCCATCGCCGTCATAGCCCGACACGATCACGGCAATGATCTGGCCATCCCAGTTCTGCGTCAGCGATGTCAGAAACACGGTAATGACATCGGGCCATCCGCGCGGTTTGGAAATCGGCTCCAGCCGGAATTCACCATCACACACATGCAGATCGCGCTGCGACGGGATGATGAAGATGTGATCGGGCCGGATATCCAGCCCATCGGTGATCAGGGTAACCGGCATCGTGGTGTAACGCGGCAGGATTTCGTGCAGCCGGGTCGCCACCACCCGCAGATGATTGATGATGACCACCGCCACCCCCAGGTCGACGGGAAAATGCTGCAACAGCCGCACGTAAGCGTCCAGCCAGCCGGCCGACCCGCCGATGCACACCACAGGGAAATTTTTGATCATGTGGCCTGGTCCCGGTTGGTTGGCTGCCCGCGGGTACCGGGTGTGCCGAGATGCGACGCCGATGCGACAGGAACTCGACTACCGTTGCGTTGGTCGGGATCGGCAAACCGGAAAAACGATCCCGTTTTCCATGACACCGCGTCCGGTTGACAGGCGTCGCGTCTCGGCAACGATCGGCTTTGACACGATAATTGCGTGGCGCGGCAGGGGTGGAAAATACCCGGGCGGCGTTTTGGCCCGGTCGATCGGCGCACGCTGAACAGGCGTTAACCGCGTTCTAGGCTGTTATACCCAGGGCAGCCACCAACCCTTGGCAGCGCTTTGGCGTTAGGCCCTGCATGATCATTGCGATGACCCGCCAGCTGGTGCGGCGCCGCGATGGCGGTCAGGGAGTTGCACCCGGAATGTTTGCCAATCACACAATTGCCAGCCTGCTGACGCGGATGAACATGGCCGCCATTGCTGTCAGCCTGTGTCTGGGCGGCGCGTTTGTCTATTCCATCATGGTCATGGACCACAGTATTGAGGAAATCGGTCGCGCGCGGATGCCCGCGGTGATCGCGCTGCACACGATCGACATGCGCATTACCGAAATTGTTCAAAACGAATCACGGATCCTGCTCAATGACGATCCGTCCGCCAAGAGTCGCTTTGCCAAATTGGCGAACGACCTGCGCAAATCATTGCCGGCCGATATCGAAGGTTATGCCAAATTCTATCGCGATGATCAGGACCGCATCCGCTTTGAAAGCGTGATGGCGCTGTGGACCAAGCTCGACCGCGCGCTGAACGACGGCCATGCAGAGGAAACGGCGGGCGACTTCCAGCGCGCCCGTACCCATTTCAACACGGTCGTGGTTCCCGCCGCGACAGAACTGGGCGATGCGCTCGATAGCGCGGCGGAGGATGTGACCGCCGACGCCAACGCAGCGGTGGCGTTGGGCCTGACCACCGCCGAGCGCGGCATGGTGATGGCAATCGTGGCGACCATCGTTGCGGTGGGGTGTTCGTTTGCCGTGATGGTGCTGTCGCGCCGGCGGGTCTTGTTGCCGTTGTCGCAGCTGAATCTGGGCCTGGCGCGGATGGCTGAGGGCGATTTTTCGGTGGTGATCCCGGCCGCCACGCAAAGCGATGAAATCGGCGCGATTGCGCGTTCTGTCGACGCGATCAAGACCAGCGCGGCCGCCCGCGCCGAAGCGGCCAACGCAGAACAGAAACAGGTGGTCGATGCGCTGGGCGAAGGGCTGCAGGCGATCGCCGCCGGGCAGCTGCAGCATCGCATAACGACTTGCTTTCCCACCGAATTTGAAAAACTGCGGGCGATTTTCAACGAGGCGATGACCGATCTGGACGATCTGGTGGGCAGGGTATCGGGCACCGCCCATGCCGTGAAATATGCGTCGAGCGAGCTGTCATCGGCATCGCTGGACCTGGCCAAACGCACCGAAACACAGGCCGCGCGGCTGGAATCGACATCGACGGCAATCGGCAGCCTGACCCGTACCGTGCGCGAAACTGCGCGTGGCGCACTGGATGTCAAAAACGGTGCCGAACTGGCGCAGGCACAGGCATCCAACGGGTCAACCGTGGCCGGCAATGCCATGGCGGCGATGAGCGGTATCGCCGAATCGTCCAACCAGATCAGCCAGATTACCGACCTGATCGATGCGATTGCGTTTCAGACCAACCTGCTGGCGTTGAACGCCGGGGTAGAGGCCGCGCGCGCCGGTGATGCCGGACGCGGCTTTGCCGTGGTGGCCACCGAAGTGCGCGCACTGGCGCAGCGATCGACCGATGCGGCACGATCGATCAAGCAGCTGATTGCCGACAGCACCGCGCAAGTCGATCTGGGCGTAAAACTGGTGGCCAGCAGCGGCGAAGCGCTGGCCGGGATTGTCGACAAGGTGACCGAGCTGAAGGCGCTGATCGTCGGTATTTCCGAAGCCACCGGCAGCCAGGCCAGCGATCTGGAGGCACTGAGCGGCAGCGTCAGCGAAATGGAAAAGATGACCCAGCAAAACGCGGCAATGGTCGAAGAAGTATCCGGATCGGCGCGCAATCTGCAGCAGGAATCGGACCGCCTGGGCGAACTGGTGCAGCGGTTCGCGGCAAGCCCGGGCGGCCAGGTCGTGACCATGCCGACCGGAAACCCGCCGCGCGGAACCGCGCCACGAGCACCCGCGCGCCAGGCGCCACCCCCGATCAGCGGAAATCTTGCCCTGAAGCAGGCGCCAGCGCCGGCGGCCGACGACTGGAGCGAATTCTAAAGCTTAGCGCGGCGCTTTCAGCACTGGTGCCGGGCAACGTGCAGCCTGGCGTGCCGACAGGGCGCCACCCTGCCAGCGACGGGCATAGCCCTTTTGATGGCACCACGCGGGGGGCGCCGATGCCGCATCGGCGTGCGGGGCCACCTTCACCGGGGTGGGGTCCGCCGCGCAGGTGGCAGTTGCGAAACCCAGCGCCACGATCGGCGCCAGCAGAGTGGCCTTGATCATCATGGACCCAGGAATTGCAGAGATGGCGCGAAAATTCAACAGCGGCTGGTGTCTCGCAGCGGGACTGATGGCGCTGCCCGCCGCCGCGCTGGCCCAGACCGATGCGGCTGGACCGAATGATGCCGCGCGTGACGGTGGTGCTGCAAGCGCAGCGGCGCCGGTAGACGGCCCGCCCCGGCATCCTGCGATTACCATCGATTCCGCGCTGTTGATCGATGCATTTACCACCGTATCTCCGCACGAACACGCCGACGGGGTCGCCGCGCGCGGCAGTGTGAGCGCGACGGTTGATGGTGCGCGATTTGGCGTTGCCTGGCTGTCGGCCAATGCCACGCTGGCCGCGTCATGGGGGATGGGTATCACCGGATCGCTGGGCGATCTGCAGGGCGTCAGCAGCATTGCCGCCCCGCGCATGATCCGCCCGGTCAACGCCTGGTTGCAATGGACGGCCGGGCATTTCGCGGTGAAGGCCGGAATTATCGATACCAATGCCGATTTCGATGAACAGAACACCGGCGCGATCTTTTTGAATGCGTCGCACGGCATGGGCGCCGAACTGGCCGCAGCCGGCATGACCGGATCGGGCCAGGCGCCATACAGCGCGCTGGGGGTGATCGGCTTTGTCAGCGATGACAAGGCCGGGATCAAGCTGCGGGTGGGCGCGTTTGGCGGCACCACCGGCGATCCGGACCGGCCCGCGCGGCTGATCTGGCGCGCGGGCGGCGATGCCGGGCATATCGTGATGGCCGAAATCGATCGCCAAAAACCGGGTTTCCGCGTGGCGCTGGGCGGTTGGCGCCACACCGCGACACTGCCGCGCGCGGATGGCACAGGCACCGCAGCGGGCGCGACCGGGCTGTTCGTGCTGGGCGAAAAGCAGCTGGCAGGGGCGATCGCCAGCGACGACAGCGCCAAGGCCGGCGCATTCCGGCTGGATGGCTGGGTGCGTTATGGTCGGGCGTTTACGGCCAGCGCGACCATCGACAGCTATCTGGGCGGCGGCGTGGTCGCGCATGCCCCGTTCCACCGCCTGCCCGACGATTTGATCGGCATCGCGCTGGCCCGTGCCGGGGTCGCGCGCGGGATCGACCCCGTACTGCACGCCGAAACCGTGGTGGAGGCCAGCTGGCAACACCCGCTGTTTACCCACCTGCTCATCCAGCCCGACCTGTAGTGGATCATCCACCCCGCCGCCGACGTGACCCGCCACAACTGTGTGATCGTCGGGTTGCGGCTGATCGTGCTGCACTGATCAACTGACCGGGCGGCAATCACCCAAAGTGCAACAACTTCTTGTTACTCGGCCGTTTGTTCGTGCCATCGGCGCATATCGGTTTTTGTTTGGCTGAAATGCGTGAACTTGCTATCCTGGACAGGGAAAGCGGATTTACCAATCCGGGCATTCGGGGGGCAAAAAATGCACCAGCGGTTCAAACTGGGCACCTGGCTGATTGCCGGGCTGGTAACGGCAAGCGCGGCGCCGGCCTTCGCCGGTACGCCGCATTCGCCATGCCAATCTTGCGAGGTACCCTGCCTTGCGCAAGTGCCCGACGAGCCGGCCGTCACGGTGCGCGATGTGCGCGTGTCCAAATCACCTTCCGCACCCGCACCGGATGGCAGCAAGACCGGCGGCACTTTGATCGTGTTCGTGTGCATTGCGACAAATCAGCAGTTTTTGAAGCACATCGAATTTCTGTTTTCACCGATCGACAGCGCCGGACATGTTTATCCCGGCAATTCCTATGGCAAGGACAACATCGGCCGCCAGGGGCCGGTCGTTCCAAATCAGCCCAACATGACGATCCCGCTTATCACGGGGTATGCCTATGCTGAGGATGATTTCCAAAAACTGGGCAAGGCGGTCACCCTGATCGTCAACTGGACAGAGCAGAACGGCAGCGTCCACACGTTCAACCAGACTTTCGGTTACCCGGTAGCACCCTGAACCGACCCGACCAGCGGGCTGCGCGCCATGCGGCAGCCCGCGACCGGAAATCAGATCTTGATGCGCCCGAACGCCGCCTTGCCGGCATAGCGCGCCGACACGCCCAGTTCTTCTTCGATGCGGATCAGCTGGTTGTATTTGGCCAACCGGTCGCTGCGCGCCAGGCTGCCGGTCTTGATCTGGCCGCAATTGGTGGCGACCGCCAGGTCGGCGATGGTCGAATCCTCGGTCTCGCCCGAACGGTGCGACATCACGGCGGTATAGCCCGCGCGCTGCGCCATGCTGACCGCCTCCAGCGTTTCGGTCAGCGTGCCGATCTGGTTGACCTTTACCAGCAGCGAATTGGCCAGGCCCTGATCGATCCCCATCGCCAGCCGTTTCGGGTTGGTCACGAACAGGTCGTCACCCACCAGCTGCACCTTGTGGCCGATCTTGGCGGTCAGCGCGGCCCAGCCGGCAAAATCGTCTTCACCCATGCCGTCTTCGATCGATACGATCGGATAGGCATCGGTCAGTGCGGCCAGGTAATCGGCAAACGCCTCGGGGCTGAGCGACAGCCCTTCACCGCTGATTTCGTATTTGCCGTTGCGGAAAAATTCGGTGGCGGCGCAGTCCAGCGCCAGCACGATGTCGCTGCCCACCTTGAAACCGGCCTGTTCGACCGAGGCCATGATGAAATCGAGCGCATCACGCGTACTCGACAGGTTGGGGGCAAACCCGCCCTCGTCACCAACCGCGGTGGCCAGACCCTTTTGCTTCAGCCCGGCCTTCAGCGTGTGGAACACTTCCGAACCCCACCGCACGCCTTCCGCCAGCGTGGGCGCGCCGACCGGCATGATCATGAATTCCTGAAAATCGATCGGGTTGTCGGCATGTTCGCCGCCATTGATGATGTTCATCATCGGGGTGGGCAGCAAATGCGCCGAAACCCCGCCGATATAGCTGTACAGCGGCAGCCCGCGCGCATCGGCGGCGGCCTTGGCCACCGCCAGGCTGGCGCCCAGGATGGCGTTGGCGCCCAGCCGCGCCTTGTTTTCGGTGCCATCAAGCGTGATCATCGCCAGATCGACATCGCGCTGGTCTTCGGCATCGATGCCGACCAGCGCCTCGGCGATTTCGCCATTGACGGCGGCGACCGCGCGCAACACGCCCTTGCCCAGATAGCGCGCCTTGTCCCCGTCGCGCAGCTCCACCGCCTCATGCGCGCCGGTCGATGCGCCCGATGGTACGGCGGCGCGGCCGAACGAGCCATCCTCCAGCAGCACATCGACCTCAACAGTCGGGTTGCCGCGGCTGTCCAGAATTTCGCGCGCGTGGATGTCGATGATCGCGGTCATGGTCGGGCCTTTCGAAGGTGCGCCGGCCGGCATGGCAATACCGGGCTGAAACAGCGGCGGATCGGTGGTGGTGACGCGCTCCTATCGGCTGGACCCGCCGCAGGCAAGCAGAGGTGTGCAATTGCGAAGTTGCGTGAAATCGAATTATCTGGCGCAATCAGAGCCGGCTTCGGGTACGAAGGAACAAGCGAGAGTCACAGGGCTTTACCAGTCAACCCCGCCACCCTTTGCAGGAGGACATTTGCCATGGCCAAATCCACCCCACCGACCGACGATCAGACCCCGTCCACCGATGACACCGCCGACCAGATTGATCAGACTGTTGCCGATGCGACCGAGGGCGTCAAAGACACCGCGCAGGATGCCGGCACGGCCGTGGCCGAAGCTGCGGCAGACCTGGCAGCGGGGATCAAATCGCGCTTTGCGCGCGCGATCGACGATGCCAGGGCGACGGCCGGTTCGTTGCGCGCCGATGCGGCCGAACTGACCGCCGCCGCCCGCGAAAAGGCCGGCGCAACCGCGACGGACTGGACCGAACAGGCCGGCACGCTGGCCAGCCAGGCGCGCGACAAAAGCCTGGATCTGGCGCGGCAGGGCAAGGACAAGACCAGCGAAGCGATTGCCGTGGTCGGGCGTTCATTGGCCGATACCGCGCCGGTGATCGATGAAAAGCTGGGCGTGACGTATGGCGATTATGCCCGCAGCGCCGCCGGCACGCTGGAAGTGACCGCGCAAAAACTGGCCGACAAGGACATTGCCGAAATCGGTGAGGACGTGACAGCGTTTGTGCGCAAAAGCCCGGCCACCGCGCTGGGCATTGCCGCAGTAACCGGGTTTCTGGTGGCGCGGCTGTTCAGCCGTTCCGGCCGGCGCGACGCCTGAACCAGCAGCACGATCCGGTGAACCACGATCCGGTGAAGGAGGCCGATCGCTTGTCCGATACCGACACGCGGGGCGGTGATGGCACTGCCCCGGCATCGTTGATCATGGTGCTGCGCGCGCTGTTTGACGATGCGCAGACGCTGTTGGCGGCGGAAACAGGCTATTGGCGCACCGCACTCGCCTATCTGCTGGGGCATGCCAAGACCATTGCCATACTGCTGGTACTGGCGCTGTTCCTGGTGTTTTTTACGTTGATGGCGATTGTGGTCGGGCTGCTGCTGGCGCTGGCCCCGCTGATCGGCGCGTGGGGTGCGCTGGGTGCGGTGTCGCTGACGCTGGTGCTGCTGGCGGCGCTGTGCGCCTGGCTGGCAATCGGGCGCATTCGCCATGCCATGCGCATGCTGACGGGCAGTGCCGGAGACGGCGCATGAGCCGGGTGGATGATGCCGCGCTGATCGAGGCGCGGCGGTTGCGCGATGCGGCGCGTGCGATTGTGCACAACGATGTGGCAACCCTGCGCGCGGATCTGGCCGCGCGCCCGCTGCCGCAGCGGATGCGCGATCGCGCGGTGCAAAGTGCGACCGAGGCCCTGCATAGCGGCACCGAACTGGCGCAGGAAAACCGGCTGGTGCTGGGGCTGACGCTGGGGGCGCTGGTCGGCTGGCTGTTCAGGCGACGGCTAGGTATGCTGGCGCAAGGTGCCGTGGACTGGCTGATCGGGCGGACCGCGCAATCCGATGATGCGTGATTCGCTGACAGCGCAGCAACAAGGAACATTGACCATGACCCAGGATGACACCACGCTGGCCGACCGCATCGAACAAGCGGGCAAACGCAGCGCCGATCTGGCCGCAAGTGTCGCCGACGCCGGCAAACGCGCGCGTGAATTCGTGCATGAACACCCGGTGGCCAGCGTGGCCGGCGGAATTTTGATCGGCGCGCTGGTCGCGGGCGCACTGACCCGCCGCAAACAGGTCGAACGCGCGGTTGACGACACGGCGCAGGACGCGGCACAGATCAGCAAAGCCACCGCCGCACGGATCGCCCGGCTGGCCAGCATCGGCGCCGAAATGGCGCTGCAATTCGCCACCCGCGCCGCCGCCGCCAGCCGCGAAGGCGCCGCGCGGATGGAAGAAACGCTGAACCACAGCGGCGCCGAGGCCGGCCACAAGCTGAACGGCCTGGCCGAAGCCGCCATCACCACGCTGCGCGATGCATCGCAAACGGTGGTCAACCGGCTGAAACAGCACTGATTTTGAGGTATGCGGCCGGTGCGGTCAGCCCCACCGGCCGCTTGGCTTGCGTAAACACCCCAAGAAGGGCGTTCATCACACTTGAATTGCGCGGGTGCATTTGTCAGGGGTTGAGGCGATCTCAATCCTGAAAGAAAGACACCCCATGCAGAAACTTCACCTGGTCATGGGCGGACGGGTCAAGGACCCGCAGGGCCTGGAATTTGTCGATCTGACCGCGGTCGATATGGTCGGGGTGTTCCCCAACTATGCCAGCGCCGAAGAAGCCTGGCGGGCGGCCGCCCAGCGCACAGTGGATGACGCCGAAATGCGCTATGTCATCGTCCACCTGCACCGCCTGCTGGAACCGCATCTGCCAGCGGTGTGATACCGCTCAAAACCGAACAAAAAGGCGCCGGAAACCAACTGGTTCCGGCGCCTTTTTGACAGCATTTGCGACGTATCAGATAAATTCGATCTTTTCGACCACATAGAACCGGTCGCCTGACGGAACGGTCACTTCGATCTCGTCCTCCACCTTGCGGCCGATCAGCGCGCGGCCCAGCGGCGAATTGTAACTGATCCGGCCGCGACGGGCATCGGCCTCGGCCAGACCGACAATCTGGTACCGCAGCGGTTTGTCGGAATCATCGTGCAGCGTCACGGTCGCGCCAAACACGATGCGGTCGCCCGACAGCGTGGTGGGATCGATGATATGCGCGCGGCTGAGCTTGTCCTCCAGATCAACCAGCGATGCCTCGACCTGGCCCTGGCGTTCCTTGGCTGCGTGGTATTCCGCGTTTTCCGAAAGATCGCCGTGGGCGCGCGCTTCCTCGATCGCGTCAACGATCCTGGGGCGTTCTTCGCGCAGTGCTTTCAGCTCGGAAAGCATCATGTCATAGCCTTCCTGCAGCATCGGCAGCTTTTCAGTCGCCATCCGTATTCCTTTTCGTCCAATTGCCGACGGTTCAGCAAAAATCGCTGTCAGTCCGTCGTGGGAAAATACCGTCCTGCCGGGCGTAAACCCGAACAGACAAGCCGATTGTACTGGGCGCTTGTGCCGGGAAAACCCGGTGACAGCCTAGCTATAATAGTCCTGCAGCGACCGGACATCAAGTTCGGCACTGCGCAGTGCCTCAATCGCTTCGGCCGCGGCCAGCGATGCGGCTGCAGTGGTGAAATAGCACACTTTTCCGATTAAGGCAGTCCTGCGGATCGATTGTGAATCCTTGTGGCTTTGCCAACCTTCGGTCGTGTTGAAAATCAGCGATATTTCGCCATCGATGATGTGATCGACGATGTGCGGGCGGCCCTCTGCCACCTTGTTGACATGTTCGACCGCGATGCCCTGGCTTTCCAGATAGCGCGCGGTGCCGCCGGTGGCGACCACCGCGAACCCCAGCCGGATCAGCGATTTGACCGCCGGCACAATCACCGGCTTATCACTGTCCTTGACCGAAACGAACAGTTTGCCGGCTGAGGGCAGGCCTGCGCCCGCGCCCAGCTGCGATTTGGCAAAGGCCATCGCAAAATTGGCGTCGATGCCCATGACTTCGCCGGTCGATTTCATTTCGGGCGACAGCACCGGGTCCACCCCGGGGAAGCGCGCAAACGGGAACACCGCTTCCTTTACCGCCATATAGCCGATGTCGCGGCGGATCGGCGGCAGATCGGCCAGCTTTTCCCCGGCCATGATCCGCGCGGCATATTTGGCGATTGGCTGGCCGATCGCCTTGGCCACAAACGGCACGGTGCGGCTGGCGCGCGGGTTTACCTCGATCAGATAGACCAGCCCGTCCTTCACCGCGAACTGGATGTTCATCAGCCCGCGCACATTCAGCCCGCGCGCCAGCAGCACCGTCTGCCGTTCCATTTCGGCAATGATCGCGGGCGGCAGGTTGTACGGCGGCAGGGTGCAGGCGCTGTCGCCCGAATGGATGCCGGCCTCTTCAATATGTTGCAGCACGCCGGCGACCACCACCTGGTCACCATCGGCCAGCGCATCGACGTCGCATTCGATCGCATCGCGCAGATATTTGTCGATCAGCACCGGGCTATCCCCCGACACTTTGACCGCGGTGGCGATGTAATCATCGAGCTGCGCCTGGCTGTCGACGATTTCCATCGCCCGCCCGCCCAACACATAGCTGGGGCGGATCAGCACCGGATAACCAATGCGCGCGGCCACCGCGACCGCTTCATCGCGGCTGCGCGCCAGGCCGTTGTCCGGCTGCAACAGCCCAAGCTGTTCCACCAGTGCGGAAAAGCGTTCGCGGTCCTCGGCCAGGTCGATCGAATCCGGCGATGTGCCCAGGATCGGAATGCCCGCATCCTGCAAGGCCTGCGCCAGTTTCAGCGGGGTCTGCCCGCCAAACTGCACGATTACCCCCACCAGCGTCCCGTTCGACCGTTCGACATCCAGGATTTCCAGCACGTCTTCGGCGGTCAACGGTTCAAAATACAACCGGTCCGACGTGTCGTAATCGGTCGACACGGTTTCCGGGTTGCAGTTGATCATGATCGTTTCATACCCGGCATCGTTGAGCGCGAAGCAGGCGTGGCAGCAGCAATAATCGAATTCGATGCCCTGGCCGATGCGGTTCGGCCCGCCGCCCAGGATCACGATCTTGCGCGCGTCGGTCGGCATCGATTCGTTTTCGGGCGCTTCGAACAGTCCGCCTTCATAGGTCGAATACATGTACGGCGTGATCGCCTCAAATTCTGCGGCGCAGCTGTCGATGCGTTTGAACACCGGGCGGACGCCCAGTTTGTGGCGCAGTGCGCGCACTTCGGCTTCGCTGGTGGCGCCGGCCATTGCCTCCACCACGTCGTGCACCAGGCCGGATCGGGCCATGTTGGCATTGCCGGCCATCTGCACCGACCGCACCGCCAGCTTGGCCAGCCGGCTGTCGGAAAAGCCCATCGCTTTCAACCGGCGCAGGCCAGCGGCATCGCGCGGCAATCCCTGATCCATCACCACCGCTTCTTCGGCGATCAATTCGGCAATCTGGCGCAGAAACCACGGTTCGTATTTGGTCACTGTGTGGACCTCGGCCACCGTAAACCCTTCGCGCAGGGCCTGCGCGATCACCAGCAGGCGATCGGGCGTGGCGCGTGACAGCGCGGCGTTGATCTGGTCACGGCTGGCGCCCTCCAGCTCTTCGACGCGGTTGAAGCCGTCGAGCCCGGTTTCCAGGCCGCGCAGCGCTTTTTGCACCGATTCCTTGAAATTGCGGCCGATCGCCATGACTTCGCCCACCGATTTCATCGCGGTGTTCAGCAGCGGTTCGGCGCCCTTGAACTTTTCAAAGGCAAAGCGCGGGATTTTCGTCACCACGTAATCGATGCTCGGTTCAAAGCTGGCCGGGGTGGCGCCGGTGATATCGTTGGTGATTTCATCCAGCGTATAGCCAACCGCCAGCTTGGCCGCGACTTTGGCAATGGGAAAGCCGGTGGCCTTTGACGCCAGCGCCGATGACCGCGACACGCGCGGGTTCATTTCGATCACGATCAGGCGGCCATCCCTGGGATTGACCGCAAATTGCACATTCGATCCGCCGGTTTCCACGCCGATTTCGCGCAGCACCGCCAGCGATGCGCTGCGCATGATCTGGTATTCCTTGTCGGTCAGCGTGAGCGCCGGGGCGACGGTGATCGAATCCCCGGTGTGCACGCCCATCGGATCGACATTTTCGATTGAACACACGATGATGCAGTTGTCGTTGCGATCACGCACAACCTCCATCTCGTATTCTTTCCACCCCAGCAGCGATTCTTCGATCAGCACTTCGGTGGTGGGCGATGCGTCCAGCCCGCCGCGCACGATCTGCACGAATTCATCGCGGTTGTAGGCAATCCCGCCGCCGGTGCCGCCCATCGTGAACGACGGCCGGATGATGGATGGCAGGCCGGTGGTTTCCAGCACCGCCAGTGCTTCTTCAACCGAATGCGCCACGCCCGATTTGGCCGATTGCAGCCCGATCTTGTCCATCGCCTGGCGGAATTTCTGGCGGTCCTCGGCTTTGTCGATCGCCTCGGCATCGGCGCCGATCATGGTCACGCCGTATTTTTCCAAAGTACCGTCATGAAACAGCGCCAGCGCGGTGTTGAGCGCGGTCTGCCCGCCCATGGTCGGCAACAGCGCGTCGGGGCGTTCCTTGGCGATGATCTTCGCGACGATTTCGGGCGTGATCGGCTCCACATAGGTGGCGTCGGCCATGTCCGGATCGGTCATGATCGTGGCGGGGTTCGAATTGACCAGGACAATCCGATAACCCTCTTCCTTCAACGCCTTGACCGCCTGCGTCCCCGAATAATCGAATTCGCAGGCCTGGCCGATAACGATCGGCCCGGCGCCGATGATCAGGATCGAGGTGATGTCAGTGCGTTTGGGCATGGTGGGTTATGCTGCCATGGTAAGGGGATGGGATATGGTCGCGTATTGATCGCCAAAAGCCCTCCCCCTCAGGGGGAGGGTTGGGTGGGGGTGTGCGATGCCGATTGGGCGTGCAACAGTTCGCGCGCAGGACACCCCTCCCCAACCCCTCCCCTGAGGGGAGGGGCCAGAAAGGATGGCGAAGGTATGATCGACACGCGCCTGACGAAGATCGCGCAAGCGTTGCGGGCCAACCCGACCGACGCCGAAAAACGGTTGTGGACGCGATTGAAAAGCCGCCAGTTGGGCGCGGCCTTCACGCGCCAATGCCGCATCGGTGATCATGTCGTCGATTTCGCCTGTCGCAGCGCGCGGCTTGCGATCGAGATTGACGGCGGCCAGCATGCCAACAACCCTGCCGACGCCCTGCGTACCCAAGCGATCGAGGCCAACGGTTACCGGGTAACCCGTTTCTGGAACAACGACGTGCTGCAAAACACCGACGGCGTCATCCAAGCCATCCTGCACGAACTCGCCATCGCCCAAAACCGCCCCTGAAAAGCCCTCCCCCTGCAGGGGGAGGGTTGGGTGGGGGTGTGCGCCGGTCGAGTGACGCGCACCATTGCGGGCGTCGGACACCCCTCCCCAACCCCTCCCCTGAGGGGAGGGGCTTTTGGACACGTGGCGTTCCGGGCGGTTGCTCAACCCAGCATCCCCACGAATTTTTCAAACAGGTAAAAACTGTCCTGCGGGCCGGGGCTGGCCTCGGGGTGGTACTGCACGCCGAACGCGCGTTTGCCCGCAATCGCGATACCGCAATTCGATCCGTCGAACAGCGATACGTGGGTTTCCACCACGCCATCGGGCAGGGTCGCCGCATCCACTGCAAAACCGTGGTTCATCGACGTGATTTCCACCACACCGTCGGCCATGCGCTTGACCGGGTGGTTGGCGCCGCGGTGGCCCTGGTGCATCTTGATCGTGCGTGCGCCACTGGCCAGCGCCAGCATCTGGTGGCCGAGGCAAATGCCGAATACCGGCACATCTGCCGCCAGCAGCCCCTGGATCACCGGAACCGCGTATTCGCCCGTCGCTGCCGGATCGCCCGGGCCATTGGACAGGAACACGCCGGCAGGGTTCAGCGCCATGATTTGGTCCAGCGGGGTTTCGGCGGGCACCACCGTCACATCGGCGCCGGCGGCGACCAGGTTGCGGAAAATGTTGTCCTTTGCGCCGTAATCGATCGCGACCACATGCGGGCGGGTGCCGATGCCGGCTTGCGTAAAGCCCGCCCCCAGTTGCCAGATCGACCCTTCCCACGCCTCATGCGCTTCGCGGCTGACCTTGCGCGCCAGGTCCATGCCTTCAAGGCCGGGCCAGTTGCGTGCGCGGTCGATCAATGCAGGAATATCGAACACGCCATCGGGCGCGTGCGCGATCACCGCGTTGGGCGCGCCCAGCATACGGATGCGGCGGGTCAATGCGCGGGTGTCGATCCCGGCCAGGCCGATCTTGCCCTGCAGTTCCAGCCAGCGCGGGAATGATCCTTCGCTGCGGAAATTGGCGGGTTCGGTCACGTCTTCGCGCACGATGCAGCCGACTGCACCGGCGACGCCGTGGCTTTCCATATCTTCGTTGTTGGTGCCGACATTGCCGATGTGGGGAAAGGTGAACGTCACGATCTGCCCGGCATAGCTGGGGTCGGTCATCACCTCCTGATATCCGGTCATCGCGGTGTTGAAGCACACTTCGCCCACGCAATTGCCCACCGCGCCAAATCCGCGCGCCCAGGCGACGTGGCCATCGGCCAGGACAAGCACCCCGGTCGCGCCGTCTGGTTTGGGCGCGTGCGAAACTGCGGGGTCGGCCATGGTTTGGGGCGCTCCGTTGGACAGGGGATATGGCGATGTTGCTAAGCCGTGGCCGCTAAGCCCTGGGAAGCGCAGCGTCAACCCTGAACGGACGCACAGCGTCAACCTAGCGGTGAACAGAAATTGCGCCTAAGGACATCGATCACGCTCAACAGGCACCCATATCGCGCACAACCGGGCCGTCTGGCGGCCCGGTTGTGCGCCATCGCTACCACGCAGGAAACCATCGATAATGATCCGCGACACCATCAAGGCCGCCCAGATTTCCGCCATGAAAGCCGGCGACAAGCCGCGCCTGGCCGCGGTGCGCCTGATCCTGGCCAAAGTGAAAGACCGCGATATCGAACTGCGCACGGCCAGCACCGTGCCCGATGACGATCAACTGGTGGTCGATGTGCTGCAAAAGATGGTGAAGCAGCGCCGCGAATCGATCACGCTGTATGAAGCGGGCGGGCGGCCCGAACTGGCCGCGATCGAACAGGCCGAATTGCTGGTGATCGAGGAATTTCTGCCCGCGCGGCTGGATGATGACGCGCTGAACGCCGCCATCGCCGCGATCATCGCCGAAACCGGCGCCACCGGGATCAAGGACATGGGCAAAGTGGTCGGCGCGCTGAAGGCCCGCCACGGCACCGAGGTCGACATGGCCACCGCCAGCGCGCGGGTAAAGGCGACGCTGTCGGCGTGATCGCCTTTCCTGTAGAACTGCCCGGATGAGTCTGACCCCGCAATGGCTGGATGAATTGCGCAGCCGCGTCAGCCTGTCACAGCTGATCGGGCGGACGGTGCGCGTGCAAAAGGCGGGGCGTGAATTCAAGGCGTGCTGCCCGTTTCACAACGAAAAATCACCCAGTTTCACCATCAACGATGACAAGGGGTTCTACCACTGCTTTGGCTGCGGCGCGCATGGCGATGCCATCCGCTGGATGACCGATCATCAGGGCCTGGGGTTCATGGATGCGGTGAAGGATCTGGCGGTGCTGGCGGGGATGGACATGCCCGCCCCCGATCCGCGCGCGGCCCAACGTGCAGAGGCGGCAAAAACGCTGCACGACACCACCGCCGCCGCGCAGGATTTCTTTGCGCGCAATCTGGCGGGTGATGCGGGCGGGGCGGCGCGCGCCTATCTGGCCACGCGCGGGTTTCCCGCTGCGATCATTGCCGAATTCGGGTTTGGCTTTGCGCCGGATTCACGCGGGGCCCTGAAATCGGCGCTGGCCAGTTTTGGCGATGCGCAACTGGTGGAGGCCGGGCTGCTGATCGCGGTCGAGGAGCGCGAACCCTATGACCGGTTTCGCGGGCGGCTGATGCTGCCGATCCACGATGCGCGCGGGCGGGTGATCGCGTTTGGCGGGCGCATCCTGACATCGGAAAAGACTGACGCGCCGAAATACCTCAATTCGCCCGACACGCCGTTGTTCGACAAAGGGCGCACCCTGTACAACCTGCACCGCGCCGCGCCGCCCGCGCGCAAATCGGGGCGGATGGTGGTGGTCGAAGGATATATGGACGTGGTCGCGCTGGCGGCGGCGGGCATTGTTGAGGCGGTGGCGCCGCTGGGCACCGCGCTGACCGAAGACCAGATCGAACGGTTGTGGCAGGTGGTGCCCTGCCCGGTGCTGTGTTTTGATGGTGACGCCGCCGGGCAACGCGCCGCGCGCCGCGCGATCATGCGCGCGCTGCCCCTGCTGAAACCGGGGCATAGCCTGTCAATCGTCACGCTGCCGGCGGGGATGGACCCCGACGATGTGATCCGGCGCGACGGGCCACCGGCGATGGAGGCGCTGCTGCAGGGCGGCGCATCGCTGATCGAAACGCTGTGGCAGGTGGAGCGCGATTCGGCGCCGCTGGCCACACCCGAAGACAAGGCCGGGTTGAAGGCGCGGCTGATCGACGCGACCGAAACCATCGGCAACTCCGATATTCGTGCGCTGTATCGCCGCGATCTGCTCGACCGGTTTGGCGCGCTGGCCTATCCGGCGCGCGAACGGCCGCCGTTTCAGCGCCAGGCGATGCCGCCGCGCGGGGGACGCAAGGGCAAGGATGGCCGCTGGCAGCCGCCCGAACAACCGCTGGCGCCCGAATACCTGACGCAGATGCGCAAGGTCGGCCAGATCGATCAGACGTTGCGCCCATTGCTGGCCGCGGCGCTGCTGGGGCTGATTGCCGATCCGCGGTTAATTGCGCGCCATGCCGAACACCTGGCGCAGATCGGCGATTCAGACCTGACGGCTGGTGGCCTGATCGAAGGCCTGCTCGAATCGATCACCGAATCGATCACCGAATCGGGTGATTCGGGCGATTCGCAGGCCAGCGATCATGATGCGAGTGCCGCCGCAGCCGATGATGAGCGCACGCGCGCCCTTGAATCCGCAAAACTTGTCACCAGATTGCAGCAACGGGGTCTGGTTTTGCCCGGCCCCGACGATCTTGCCGGCATGCCCTATGATTTCATCGCCCGGGGCGATCCGGTCGGAATGATCGACGCAATAGAACTTCTTGTGGAATATCCGCTGGTTGAACTGGCTTTGGCACAGGCCAACGCGCATACCCAGCACGACCTGACCGAACAAAGTTTCGCCGAACAGCAACGCCTGGTGCAACGAAGGCTGGCTTTGCGTGCGCGGTTGGGGCAGATGGGTCGTGCTCGTGCTGCGTTATAATTATAGCGACGCGCCGCCTGCCCCCCCGGGGTGGATGACGCAACATAACACTCAGGGCCGCCAACCGGCCCGCTGGTGCAGCTCGAACAAACGGTAATGGGGTTCAATGGCATCGAATGAAAACACCGGCAGCGGCGACGCTCCGCTGATCGACCTCAACGACGCTTCAGTCAAAAAACTGCTGGCGCGGGCCAAGCGGCGCGGGATCATCACCTATGATGAACTGAACGAGGCGTTGCCGCAGGACCAGATGTCTTCCGAACAGATCGAAGACATCATGGCCGCCATTTCGGAAATGGGCGTCAACATCGTCGAAACCGATGAAGACGCGGTCGACCCCGAAGAACGTGAGGCCGAAGACCGCGAGGCCGAAGAGCCCGATGCCGGGATGGACGACCGCCCGCAGATCGAAAAGCGCAAGGAAACCATTGAACGCACCGATGACCCGGTGCGCATGTACTTGCGCGAAATGGGCGCGGTCGAACTGCTCAGCCGCGAAGGCGAAATCGCCATCGCCAAGCGTATCGAGGCTGGCCGCGACACGATGATCCTGGGCCTGTGCGAAAGCCCGATCACCTTTCACGCGATCATCCAGTGGTCCGAAGCGCTGAACGCCGGCGAAATGCAGCTGCGCGAAATCCTTGACCTCGACGCCATGTTGTCAAAGGAACCGGCGCCCGAAAACCTGTCGGAAGACGGTGACGGCGGCGACGGTGAAATTACCGAGGCGACCGCCGGGCCGACCTTCAAGGAAGAAGAAGAACCCGAGGAAGAGCCCGCCGAAGAGGACGAGGACGACGAGCTGCGCGAACGCCGCACGCCCCGCGCCGAAGAGGAAGAGGAAGAGGACAACACCCTTTCGCTCGCCCAGATGGAAGCGGCGCTGAAACCGTCCGCGCTGGAAAAGTTTGCCGAAATCACCACGTCGTTCCGCGCGTTTGAAAAACTGCAGGCGGCACGGCTGGATGCGATCGGCCTTGGCATCCCCTTTCCGGCGACCAAGGAAGGCCAGTACCACAAGCTGCGTGAAGAGCTGACCGCGCTGGTGGAATCGGTGCAGTTCCATGCGACCAAGATCGAATACCTGGTTGACAACCTTTATGCCTTCAACCGCCGGCTGACCACGCTGGGCGGGCAGATGCTGCGCCTGGCCGAACGCCACAAGGTGCCGCGCAAGGATTTCCTCGACAGCTATGTCGGGCGCGAACTGGATGAAGGCTGGCTGCCCAGCGTCGCCAACCGCGACAAGAAATGGGCGGCATTTGCCAGCATTGAAGCAGTGCCGGTGGAACGCATCCGCACCGAAATCAGCGACATCGCCTCTGCCACGGGCATGTCGCTCAATGAATTCCGCCGCATCGTCAACATGGTGCAAAAGGGCGAACGCGAAGCGCGCATCGCCAAAAAGGAAATGGTGGAGGCCAACTTGCGCCTCGTCATTTCCATCGCCAAGAAATACACCAACCGCGGCTTGCAGTTCCTCGACCTGATCCAGGAAGGCAACATCGGGTTGATGAAGGCGGTCGACAAGTTTGAATACCGCCGCGGCTACAAGTTTTCGACGTATGCGACGTGGTGGATTCGCCAGGCGATCACGCGATCAATCGCCGATCAGGCGCGCACCATCCGTATCCCGGTGCACATGATCGAAACGATCAACAAACTGGTGCGCACCAGCCGGCAATTCCTGCACGAACAGGGCCGCGAACCGACGCCCGAAGAAATGGCCGAGCGGCTGTCGATGCCGCTGGAAAAAGTGCGCAAGGTGATGAAAATCGCCAAGGAGCCGATCAGCCTGGAAACGCCGATCGGCGACGAGGAGGATTCGCACCTGGGCGATTTCATCGAGGACAAGAACGCGATCATCCCGGTCGATGCCGCGATCCAGTCCAACCTGAAGGAAACCGTCACCCGCGTGCTGGCCAGCCTGACCCCGCGCGAAGAACGCGTCCTGCGCATGCGGTTCGGCATCGGCATGAACACCGATCACACGCTGGAAGAAGTCGGCCAGCAATTCTCGGTCACCCGCGAACGCATCCGCCAGATCGAAGCCAAGGCGCTGCGCAAGCTGAAACACCCCAGCCGCAGCCGCAAGATGCGGTCGTTTCTGGACCAGTAAGCCGGCGCTAACCCGTTTAAGTATGTGATTTTGCAACGCGCCGGTGGCAACACCGGCGCGTTGTTGTATCAGGCAACACACGGGAATTGTTCGATGATCAATATCATGAAATGGATCGGAAGCACCGGCATTGGCATTCTGCTATCCAGCGGCATCGCGCTAGCCCAAGCACCAGCAGCCAGCGCCACTGTTCCCCAAGACTTCGCCCAGGCACAGGCAGCTGTTGCTATCCCTGGGCCGATAGACCCGGACAAGCTCGTGCTGGCCCGGCAAATCATCGCCATCGCGCTGCCGCCGGAACATGCCAACGCCATGGTTTCGAGAATGATGGGTGCGATTACACGCGGGTCTCAGCGCGAATTCAGCGCGATCACGCACGATGATCCCGGACTGAACAAGTTGGTCGGCGATACCATGCACGAGGTCGAGCAAGAGGCGCGCAAATATCTGATTGCCACCATGCCAGAAATGAGCGTCGCCATGTCGCGTGCCTATGCGCGCAATTTCACACATGATGAACTGCTCCAGATCCTTGCGTTCGGGCAGACGCCCGCTGGAACCAAATATCTCAGCCGCGCCTCGGAATTTATGCAGGACCCCGACGTCCAAGCCTTTATGACGAAACTTATGTCGCAAGTCGGCGTTCTGACCACACCGGCGGTCAGGTCCCTCGTGCCTAAAATCGATGCGTACCTGAAGGATCACCCCGAACTGGCCAGGAAGATCAACCGGTCCAAGGGCAGCTAAGGCCAACACACCTCCGCTTCTTTTTCGTCGCCCCGGGCTTGACCCGGGGTCCCGCTGTTCTTCAGATTGCCTGATGGAAAACGAACAATCTCGCGGCTGGGTTTATATCATGGCGGACCGCTATCGCGGGACCATGTATGTCGGCGTGACAGCGGACTTGGCCAAGCGCGTGTTTCAACATCGACAGGGGACAGGGTCTGATTTCTGCGTTCGCTATGGTCTGCGGAATTTGGTCTGGGCAGAGCGAGGCGAATTGATCGAGGCGTGCATCGCCCAAGAAAAGCGGGTGAAGCGATGGCGGCGGGAGTGGAAGTTTGAACTGGTCGAACGGGGCAATCCGGACTGGCTTGATCTCTATGACTCGCTGATTTGATCGAGCTTTGCGCCCAAGGAAGCGGGACCCCGGGTCACGCTGTACAGACCGGAGTCAAGGCGAACACATGTACG
>NZ_JBBATI010000045.1:0-27520 GCF_040398825.1 Novosphingobium sp. | reverse complement strand
CCACCAATGATACCATCATGCTGTGGTGGTCGGGCGGGGAGGCGGGGCGGGTGGTCTGACTGCACGTCAGTGCAGCTTCAAATTACCCCGGGCCGACATTCACCCCCATGCTGGACAAATAGCGCCGCACGTTGCGCGCGGCCTGGCGCAGGCGCTGTTCGTTTTCCACCATGGCGATCCGCACATAGCCTTCGCCATCTTCGCCATAGCCCACCCCCGGCGCCACCGCGACCTCGGCCTGGGTCAGCAATTGTTTGGAAAATTCCAGACTGCCCAGATGGCGCAGCGCAGGCGGCAGCGGTGCCCAGGCGAACATCGACGCCGGCGGGCTGGGAATGTCCCAGCCGGCGCGGCCAAAGCTTTCCACCAGCACGTCGCGGCGTTTTTGATACAGCGCGCGGTTGGTTTCGACGATATCCTGCGGCCCGTTGAGCGCGGCGCAAGTGGCCGCCTGAATCGGGGTGAACGCGCCGTAATCGAGGTACGATTTGACCCGGGTCAGCGCCGCGATCAGCCGCGGATTGCCCACCGCAAAGCCGACGCGCCAGCCGGCCATCGAAAACGTCTTGCTCATGCTGGTGAATTCCACCGCGATTTCGCGCGCGCCAGGTACCTCCAGAATCGACCGGGTCGGATTGCCGTCGAAATAGAGTTCCGAATAGGCGAGGTCCGACAGCACCCACACCTTGTTTTCGCGCGCCCACGCCACCAGCCGTTCGTAAAACGCCAGGTCCACCGTTTCCGCCGTGGGGTTCGACGGGTAATTGACGATCAGCACCGACGGGCGCGGCACGCTGTAGCGCATCGCCCGATCGAGCGATTCCCAATACCGTTCATCGGGCGTGGTCGGCACCGACCGGATGGTGGCGCCGGCAATGATAAAGCCAAAGGTATGGATGGGATAGCTGGGGTTGGGCGCCAGCACGACATCGCCGGGCGCGGTGATCGCGGTGGCCAGGCTGGCCAGCCCTTCCTTTGACCCCAGCGTCATCACCACTTCGGTTTCGGGATCGAGTTCGACATTGAACCGGCGGGCGTAATAATTGGCCTGGGCCTTGCGCACGCCGGGGATGCCGCGCGATGCGGAATAGCCATGCGCCGACGGTTTTTGCGCCACTTCGCACAACTTTTCGATCACATGCGGGGGCGGCGGCAGATCGGGATTGCCCATGCCCAGATCGATGATATCCCGCCCGCTGGCGCGTGCCGCGGCCCGCATGCCGTTGACTTCGGCGATGACATAGGGCGGCAGGCGCTTCATGCGGTAAAATTCTTCGTCCACGGGGCGGGTCTCTCTCCGGCTGGGGCATTCTTGCGCAGCCGCCCTTACGCCAAAGCGGCCGGAATGGGAACCATCGCGCTTGGACGCCGGGCAAACCCGGTATAGAACGCCCAAAGAGTTACAAGGAACAGGCCATGACCGGCGACAACAGCGCAACAGGCGACGCCACTGCAAACCAGCCCGACGCGTCCGCATTTCACGACGGCGCGGTGATCGAGGATCTGATGCGCCAGCAGGGTGCGGCATTGCAGGCGCTGTTCAGCCCGTTCATGCCCACTGGCGGTGCCACCCCGCCCGATCCCACCGATATGCAGCACTGGGCGATGTCCGCGGCCAAGCTGCAAAAGATGTGGCTGGATTTCGGCGCCGAACAATCCGGGCGGATCGAACCGCTGATGGCGCGGCTGGCCGATCCGGCGCGCTGGCCCAGCCCCTGGAACCTGTGGGCGGGCGATTGGGCAAATGCGCTGCCGGTGGCGAAGCTCGAATCGCAAAAGGCGCTGTGGGATGACAGCGTGGCGCTGTGGACATCGATCGCGCGCGCCTACAACCCGGCGCTGGCGCCGGCATCGGGCGAACCGACGGCCGAACTGCCCTATCGCGACCGCCGGTTTGCCGATCCCAAATGGCGTGAACAGCCGGTGTTTGCGCTGATCCATCAGACGTATCTGCTGCTGGCCAAACAGCTCGGCGCGATGGCGGATGATCTGGACGGGATTGCGCCCGAACGGCGCGAACAGATCCGCTTTGCACTGCGGGTGATTACCGAGGCGTTGAGCCCGGCCAATTTCCCGCTGACAAACCCGCTGGTGATCGAACGCACGCTGGCTACGCGGGGGGACAATCTGGTGCGCGGGGTGGAACACCTGCTGCACGATCTGCGCCAGGGGCAATTGACCCACACCCGCCCCGGCGCATTCGTGCCGGGCGAAAACATCGCCGCCACCCCGGGCAAGGTGGTTTACGAAACCGCGCTGTACCAGCTGATCCAGTACAGCCCCACCACGGCCGCCGTGCTGGCGACGCCGCTGGTCATTTTTCCGCCGTGGATCAACCGGTTCTATATCCTCGACCTCAACCCCGGCAACAGCTTCATCCGCTGGGCGGTGGCGCAGGGGCTGACGGTGTTTGTGGTGTCGTGGCGGTCGGTCGATGCCAGCCTGGCCGACACATCCTGGGACGATTACGTGCGCGCGCAGATCGATGCGATCGATGTGATCCGCGCGCGGCTGAATGTGCCGGCGGTGCACGCCATCGGCTATTGCGTGGCGGGCACCACGCTGGCAGCCACGCTGGCGGTGCTGGCGCGGCGTGGCCAGGCGGACAAGGTTGCCTCTGCCACGTTCTTTACTGCGCAGGTCGATTTCGAACTCGCGGGCGATCTGAAGGTTTTCATCGATGATGCCCAGTTGCGCATGATCGAAGGGCTGGCCACCGATGGCTGCCTGGACGGGCGCTATATGGCGGCCACGTTCAACCTGTTGCGGTCATCCGATCTGGTGTGGAACTATGTCGTTAACAATTACCTGCTGGGCGATGAGTATCCGGCGTTCGACCTGCTGCACTGGAACGGTGATACCACCAATCTTCCGTTCGGCTGGTTGCGCGGCTATCTGACCGATCTGTACCGCGACAACCGGCTGGTGGTGCCCGATGCGCTGACCGTCGATGGCACACCGATCGATCTCCACCGCATTGCCACGCCATGCTATATCCAGGCCGGGCGGCAGGACCATATCGCGCCGGCCGGCAGCGTGTGGAAACTGACCCGGCACGTTGCTGGCCCATGCAAATTCGTGCTGGCCGGATCGGGGCATATCGCCGGCGTGGTCAACCCGCCGCAATCGGGCAAATACCAATACTGGCTGAACCCCGATGATCCGCAGACGCTGGACGAATTCATCGCCGGCGCGACCGAAACCAAGGGCAGCTGGTGGCCCGACTGGATCGACTGGATCCGCGCGCTGGACGATGCGACGGTACCCGCCAAAGGCCGCCGCGCACCCGGCGGTCGGGGCGACCCGGTGATCGAAGATGCGCCGGGGCGCTACGTCCGCCAACGCTGACCGGGCGCATTGCTCCAAACGCAAAATTGCTTATTGTGCACCGCACAATAAGCCTTGACTTCGCAACTGCACTGCCCATATATTGCATTGCAGCATAGGCCGACAGCGGTGCCCTTATGGCCCGCCACACGGACCGCGATTGCAGGAGCCAAGCAACCATGTCCGACATCCCGCTGTCTGACAGCAACGACCACGAAGCGACCCAGCCCGCCATGACGCCTGCCCCCGCGCAGACGGACATCGCGGCGCCCGCGGTAACTGTTTCTGCAACCCCGGCGGCGGTCCCGGCGCGCAAGCGTGCGATGACCAAAACCCCGGCGGCTAAAACTACGGCGGCCAAAGTTGCACCTGCAAAACTGCCGGAACCCGTGACGGCACCGACTGCCAAGACTGCGGCCAAACCAGCCGCCACGCCCAAAACCCGTGCGGTTGCTTCAGCCGCACCGGCAAAGCCCGTTCCGGCCAAGCCCGTCCCGGCGGCACCTGCCGCCCGGGCAAAACCGGCGCGCACTGCAAAAATCGTAACGCCCGTAAAAAAACCTGCCGCGGTGACAGCGGCGCCCACACCAAAGGACACCTCCATCATGGCCATCACCACCACCGACTACACCGAAAAGCTTCAGACCGCGTTCAAGGACGCATCGGAAAAGGCCAAGGCCGCTATGGAAAAGAGCCAGGCCGGTCTGGGTGAAATGGGTGAATTCACCAAGGGCAACATGGAAGCCCTGATCGAATCGAGCAAGATTTTCGCCGCCGGCCTGCAGGAAATGACCAAGGGCTATATGGCTGCCAGCAAATCGACGATCGAAACGATGACCGCCGAAATGAAGGACCTGGCCGCGGTCAAATCGCCCACCGAACTGATGGAAAAGCAGTCGACGCTGCTGCGCAAGCAGTTTGACGCCGCCGTCGCTACCAGCTCAAAGAACAGCGAAGCCATGCTGAAGCTGGCCAGCGAAGCGTTCCAGCCGATCTCCAACCGGGTCAGCCTGGCCGTGGAAAAGATCAAGCACGCGGCATAAGCAGCATAGCTGATTTCAGTATTACGGGCCGGACGGGTTCACCGTCCGGCCCGTTTGCGTTTGAGCCCGCACGCCTGCACCTTACACCCCCTTGAATGCGCGCGCGTGCAATGCGATATTCGATGTCACGATGACAAACCTCCTTTTCCCAGATCCGCACCACGGCGGCGCCAATCCGGTCACGGCCCCCATGCGCCCGCATGCGGTGCGCGGCGCCGGTGATGACGGCGACGGTGGCGGATCGAACGGCGGCAACCAGGTCGGGATTGCCACCCGCACGCGCACCCGGCCGAAAAAGCCGAACATGTTCAAAGTGCTGATGCTGAACGACGATTACACCCCGATGGAATTCGTGGTGCTGGTGCTCAAGCGCTTTTTTTCGATGGATATGGACCAGGCGACGCGGGTGATGCTGCATGTCCACCAGCGCGGCGTGGGCGTGTGCGGCGTGTTCGCCTATGAAATCGCCGAAACCAAGGTCAACCAGGTGATGGATTTTGCCGCACAGAATCAGCACCCGCTGCGCTGCACGCTGGAAAAAGACTGATCGCGCAAACTGGCACCGCGATGGTGCGTTACGGCGGGTTTGCGCTTCCTTCACCGGCTGAACCCGGCTAGGCCAGTTGCAGGCCGCAGCCAGGTTTGCGCAGTGGCATCGTACCGCCACACGGCAACCAGGCAGAACCGGCTAACCTTGTGACATTTCTTACCGCGATCGACAAATATATCGCCCGGCTGGTCATTGTGCCCATGCTGTCGGTGTTCGTGATCGCGGCGTCGCTGCTTGTGCTCGACAAGATGTTGAAACTGTTTGACTTCGTCGCGACCCAGGGCGGTCCGGTCGGGGTTGTGTTCAAAATGCTGGCCAACCTGCTGCCCGAATATGCCAGCCTGGCAATCCCGCTGGGGCTGATGCTGGGCATTCTGTTCGCGTTTCGCAAGCTGGCGACCAGTTCCGAACTCGACGTGATGCGCGGCGTGGGCCTCAGCTATACGCGGCTGCTGCGCGTGCCATTCCTGTTCGCGATCGTGCTGGCCGGGTTCAATCTGCTGATTGTCAGCTATATTCAGCCGCGGTCGCGCTATTTTTACGAAGAATTGCAGTTCGAACTGCGCTCGGGCGCGCTGGGCGCATCGATCAAGGTGGGCGAATTCAACGCGCTGCAGGATCGCACCGCGCTGCGCGTGGAATCAAGCCGCGACGAAGGCCGCCAGTTGCAGGGGATCTTTGCGCGGATCGCCAGCGAAAAGGGCGACGTGCTGGTGATTTCGGCGCGCGAAGGGCAGTTTTTCGCCAGCCGCGAAAATCCCGATACGGTCATCCTGCGGTTGACCGATGGCCAGATCGTGCAGGAAAGCCCGACCATCCGCCACCCCCGCGTGCTGACCTTCGCCAGCCACGACCTGCCGGTGGATCTGCCCAAAATCGAACAGTTCCGCCGGCGCGGCGACAAGACCAGCGAATATTTCCTGCCAGAATTGCTGCGCATCGGCTGGAGCCAGCATTCCACCACCGAAATGCGCAACCAGACCATTGCCAACCTCAATTACCGGCTGGTGGAGGTGGCGATGATGTTCCTGCTGCCGCTGCTGGCGGTGGCGCTGGCAGTGCCGCCCAAACGGTCGTCGTCCGCGCTGGGGGTGTTCGTGTCAATCGTGATGGTGGTCGCCTATCACAAGGTCAATGAATATGGGCAGGACGTGTCCAGCCTGGGCCGGGTCGATCCGACGCTGGCGCTGTGGGGGCCGTTTGCGCTGTTTGCCGCGTTGATCGTGTGGATGTACTGGCGGCTGGCCTATGTGCCCGGCGGGCAACCGATCGGCGGGCTGGAAACCGGGTTTGCCCGGCTTGCGCGCATGGTCATGGGGCTGTTTGCCGCGCGCAAGCGCCAGCCCGATGTGCCGCCCGAGGACCTTAGTGGAGCCGCGCACCGTGCTGTTTGATCTGTTCCCGTCGCGCACGATGACGCGGTATATCGCGCAGATGTTCGCGGTGCGCATCCTGGCCGTGCTGGTGATGCTGGTGCTGGTGCTGCAGATGCTCGACCTGTTGAGCGAAAGCGGGCACATCCTGGCCGCCAAGGGCAACGGGCAGATGGAACTGCTACGCTATATCGGGCTGCGCACGCCGCAACTGATCAGCCGGTTTACGCCCTATTCGGTGCTGCTGGCGACGATCATCACGCTGGTAACGCTCAACCAGAACAGTGAAGTCGTGTCGATGAAGGCCGCCGGATTGTCGGCGAACCAGATCCTGGCGCCGCTGTTTCTGGTGGCGGCGTTCACCAGCGTGTTCACCTTTGCCTTCAACGAACGCGTGGTGGTGCGCGCATCGGGCGCGTTGAAGGCGTGGCAGGATGTCGGCTATGGCACGACCCCGCCCGACAGCGATATCAAGACCAATGTGTGGATGCAGGATGGGCCGAACATCCTCTATGCCCGCACCGTTACCGGGCGCGGCGCGGCCATGACCATGGGCGATGTAAGCTGGTACCGCCGCGATCCCGGCGGCATGGTGACCGATATCGTGCATGCCCTGCGCGCCACTTTTGCCCACCCCGGCTGGCGGTTTGACCACCCCACCGGTTTCAATGTGCAAAGCACGCGGGCCGGGCCGCAGGGCACCGATACAGTCTATGCCACCGGGGTCGATCCGGCGCAGGTGATCGTGCGCAAGACCGACGCCGATGGCGAATCACTGGCCCGGCTGACCACATCGATCGCCGCCATCCGCGCCGCCGGCTATCGCACCAGCGAGCTGGACGGGAAATGGTATCACAAGCTGTCGGGGCCGCTATCGGCGCTGTTGATGCCGCTGCTGGGTGCGGTTGCGGCATTCGGTCTGGCGCGGTCGGGCAAGCTGTTTGTGCGCGCAGTGATCGGCATGATGCTGGGCTTTGCCTATTTCGTGGTCGACAATGCCGCACTGGCGATGGGCAATTTCGGCGGTTACACCCCGCTGCTGGCAGCGTGGTCGCCGTTTTTCCTGTTTTTGCTGATCGGCGAAACAGTGCTGATCCGCACCGAGGAATAGCGCGCGCCGTCCGCGGCAATCAGGGTGCGCTGGCACCCTTTTTGGGCACGTTGAACGACCCGCTGACCCGGCCCGAACCGGCTGGTTGCGGCTTGCCCGACGCGCCAACCGAGGCACCGCCGCCATGGCCATCGATGCTGGAAATCCCGGTGTTCAGATCGATAACCAGCCGCCCGCCATCCAGCCGGTCGCCATTGGCGCGGTTGAGCACGACATGGCCGACCATGGTGATCACCTTGCGATTGAGATCATAGACCGCGACATCGCCGCTGGCGCGTTCGTCGTTGCGCGTGACCAGGACATGCCCGGTGGCATCGACCCGTTGCAGCGTCAGCTTGCCCACATCGGTATAGGCCATCAGCGTGCGGTCGGCGGTCAGCCGCAATTCGGCCTGGGTCACCACCACATCACCGCTCAGCACGACGCGTTTTTGCTTGTCCTGCAATTCCATGTGCGCGGCATTGAAATCGACCGGCGCTTCGCTGTTGTGCGACACCCGGCTTTGCGCCGCCAACTGCCCGGCGCCGGCGATCACCGCCGCCGACAGCGCAAAACCGCCCAGGAAACCGCGCGAGGCGAGGCTGCGGCGGGACAGCCGGGCGGGGTGCACATGCTGGCGGGCGAAATGATCGGGGCTGGTGGTCACGGTTTGCTCACCTGCATGGCTGGGGTCGAAACGGGGCGTGCGGCGGGGCCGGACGGTGCCGCCCCTGCGCCGCGCATCTGCCCGGGCGGGTTCAATTTACCGGGGACCATGCGCAGACGCGCATGGCCGTCCAGCCGGATATTGCGGTTGTCGAGATCGGCGGTGAAATGATCGGCGCTGAACGTGCCGGTCGGGATGCGGCCTTCGACCCGGCCGTGGCTGACCAGCCGGCGGCGCTCCAGATCGATCGATGCCCCTTGCGTGACCATGCGATAGCCATCGGCGGTCTGCATTTCGACCGCGCCGGGCACGGTGATGTCCTGCCGGCCGAAATCGTACTGGCCGGCCTGCGTGTTCAGGATTGCCGGGCCATCATCCAGCAGCATGCGCGCGGTCACATCGCGCATTTCCACCACCTGCTGGCGCGCCGAATGCTGCACCGCGCTGCCCGCGGTTACCGAAAAGGCGCGGCCACGGTCATCTTCACCGCGGTACATCGCGCCCAGCGCGCGCAACCGGTCATCGACCATCGCGACCTTTGTGCGATCGAGCAGAAAGCTGATTTCGCCGCGCGGGCTTAGCGGCGCCAGCACCATCACCGCCACCAGCATGCCAATCAGCCCGGGCAAGACCACCGACAACAGCCGCACCATGCGGTCGTGCGAACCGCCGGGGGCGGCAAACACGCGGCGCCGGTCGCGCATCTGGTCGGCGCGCAATGTCATGCCAGGACCGATCGGAAAAACATCGTGCGGATTCGCGCCTATTGGTGGCTGAAAATGTCGTTTTCCGCCCATCCAGCCAGATCGAGCGCGGCGCGGGTGGGCAGGAAATCGAAACAGGCCTGCGCGATCGCGGTGCGCCCTTCGCGCGCCAGCCGTTCCACCAGCACGGTGTGGCAGGCATGCAGAAAGCGCACATCGGATGCCGCGTAATCCAGCTGCGCATCGCTCAACACCGGGCCGCCCCAGTCGCTCGATTGCTGCTGCTTGGAAATGTCCTTGCCCGTGCATTCGCGCACCAGGTCCTTCAACCCGTGGCGGTCGGTATAGGTACGCACCAGCTTTGATGCGATCTTGGTGCAGAACACCGGGGTGGCCGAAACCCCCAGGTAGTGCTGGATCGCCGCCAGATCAAACCGCGCAAAATGAAACAGTTTCAGCCGCGCAGGGTCGGCCAGCACCGCTTTCAGGTTGGGCGCATCGTACGTGCTGCCGGGGCCAAAGCGCACGCAATGTTCATCGCCGCGCCCGTCGGAAATCTGCACCACGCACAACCGGTCACGATGGGTGATCAGCCCCATCGTTTCGGTATCGACGGCAACAATGCCCGGCGCCAGAACGTCGGCGGGCAAGTCTTCTTCATGAAAATGGACTGTCATCGCCCCACGGCTTAGGCGCATCGCCAGCATGGGGCAAGCATCAAGGCGGTGGTTGGCAGCGCCGCCGCGCCATGGCAAGACCGCCCATGATGACCGCCACGACCATTCCCGACAGCTGGCGCCCGGCGCTTGAACCCGTGCTGGCCTCCCCGCCCTTGCGCGCGCTTGGCGCCTGGCTGCGCGCCGAAGAAGCGGCCGGCAAAGTGATCTACCCCCCGCGCGGAACCCGCCTGGCCGCGCTGGAGCTGACCCCGCTGGATCAGGTGCGCGTGGTGATCCTGGGCCAGGACCCCTATCACGGCGCCGGGCAGGCACACGGCCTGGCCTTTTCGGTGCAACCCGGCGTGCGCGTGCCGCCGAGCCTGGTGAACATCACCAAGGAACTGCACACCGATCTCGACCTGCCGATCCCCCGCCACGGCCATCTGGCAGCCTGGGCACGGCAGGGCGTGCTGCTGCTGAACAACGCGCTGACCGTCGAAGCGGGCCAGCCCGGGTCACACCAGAATCGCGGATGGGAAGCCCTGACTGACGCCGCAGTGGCCGCAGTCGCCGCGCGCGAGGTGCCGACGGTGTTCATGCTGTGGGGCAGCCACGCGCAGAAAAAGGCCGCGCGCATTCCGGGCCTGAACGACGGCCCGCACCTGGTCCTGCGCGCCCCCCACCCCAGCCCGCTGTCCGCCTACACCGGCTTCTTCGGCTGCCGCCATTTCAGCCAGGCCAATGATTTTCTGACCGCGCACGGGCGCGGCGCCATCGATTGGCGACTGCCGGAGTAGGGTTGCAAGGACACGCACCGACTTTCGTCTCCCCGGACTTGATCCGGAGTCCCGCTTACTTTGGCGAGACGGTGGCAATCGCAAGCAGGGTTAGATTACGTCCGTTGGAAACGTGGAAGCGGTATGGCTTCTTTCGCCCCAATTGCGGCCTTACAATCGTCATTCCTGCGAACGCAGGAATCCAGGTACCACGGCTCCGCGACAAAATCGTCTTGTACAATCAACAGGTTTTGCCATCCACTCTGGATTCCTGCGTTCGCAGGAATGACGAGGAGTGAGCTGCCGAGAGTCCGCTTTCCTCCAATTCCGGTCATTCAGCCTGTTGGTTTGCAGCGGACATCAGTGCCAAACGGCCTAGCGGGACCCCGGGTCAAGCTTGACCCGGGGAGACGCGAGAAGATAGGTCTGCGATTGCGGCAAGGGCTCACCCCCAGCCGACCACGCCCTTGGTCTCCAGGAAATCGTGGATGCCGTAATCGGCGTATTCGCGGCCGTTGCCTGATTGCTTGTAGCCGCCGAACGGGGCGTGGGTGTCCCAGTCGGGGTAGTTGATGTTGACCGTGCCGCTGCGCAACCGCCGCGAAATCGCGTGGATTTGGTCCATGTCGGTGCCGGCGATATAGCTGGCCAGGCCATAGACGGTGTCGTTGGCGATCTGGATCGCCTGGTCGATGCTGTCATAGGGCATGATGGCCAGCACCATGCCGAACACTTCTTCGCGCGCGATGGTCATCGCCGGGGATACCCCGCCAAACACCGTCGGGCGCACGAAATAGCCCTTGGTCAGGCCATCGGGCAGGCCAGTGCCGCCGCAGACCAGTTCGCCGCCTTCATCGATGGCAATCTGGATCAGGCGCTGAATCTTGGCCCACTGCACATCGCTGACCACCGGGCCGTGGGTGGTGGCGGGATCAAGCGGATCGCCCACCACCATTTCGGCGGCGGTGGCGCGGGCAATGTCCAGCGCTTCGGCATGGCGGTCGGCCGGCACCAGCATGCGCGTGGGCGCGTCGCACGATTGGCCCGAATTGCTGAAGCAGCCCTGCACCCCGGCCGCCACCGCGGCGGCGAAATCGGCATCGGGCAGGATGATATTGGCCGATTTGCCGCCCAGTTCCTGCGCCACGCGCTTCACCGTGCTGGCCGCCGCCTTGGCCACCAGAATGCCGGCGCGGGTCGATCCGGTGAACGACACCATATCCACATCGGGATGTTCGGCCATGACCTGGCCCACATCGGGCCCATTGCCGTTGACCATGTTGAACACACCAGCGGGCGTGCCCGCCGCATGCATGATCTCGGCCCAGATCAGCCCGCTGACCGGGGCGATTTCCGATGGTTTCAGCACCACGGTGCAACCCGCCGCAATCGCCGGCGCGACCTTGCACACGATCTGGTTGAGCGGCCAGTTCCACGGGGTGATCAGCGCGGCCACGCCGATCGGTTCCATGATAATCTGCGTCGTGCCGCGTTTGGATTCAAAGCTGAAATCCTCCAGCGCCTTGATCGCCGCCTCCATATGCGCGCGGCCGGCCCAGGCCTGTGCTTCACGCGCGAATTCGATCGGCGCACCCATTTCGGCGGAGACCGCCTGCGCCACATCCTCAAACCGCCGGTTGTATTCATCCAGCACCCGGTTCAGCAATTCCAGCCGGTCTTCGCGGGTGGAAAAGGCCCAGGTGGCAAACGCCTTGCGCGCCGCCGCCACGGCGCGGTCCACATCGGCCGCACCGCCCAGCGCGATGGTCATGAACGGCGCTTCATTGGCGGGATTGATCACGTCGAGCGTGGCATTACCCAGCGGCGCAACCCATTCGCCATCGATGTAGAATTTCCCGGCGTTGGCAGAAAATGTCATAAAGCGTGATTCCCGTGGACAGACAATTCGCCGACACGAATTGCACCTTTGCCGCTACGCGGCAAGGTTCAAGCACGCGTGTATGCGCGCCATCAGCAAATCTGGGCATTACCCCCAGCATGGCGTCATACGCCGCTCAGCGCGGCAGTTCGCTCACACCCATCAGCGCCTCGTCCACCGCGCGCGCGCACTGGCGGCCTTCGCGGATGGCCCACACCACCAGGCTTTGCCCCCGGCGCATGTCGCCACAGGCAAACACGTTGTCGACGCTGGTGCGATAATCGTTCGTGTTGGCCTGCGCATTGCCGCGCGCATCCAGCGCGACGCCGGCCTGTTCGATCAGGCCCTGTTTGCGCGGGCCGACAAAGCCCATCGCCAGCAGGATCAGATCGGCCTGCAACGTGAATTCGCTACCGGGCACTTCCTGCATTTTGCCATCGACCCATTCAACCCGCACGCATTCCAGCCCGGTCACGGCGTTTTCGCCCGCGACCCGCTTGGTCAGCACGGCAAATTCGCGGCCAACGCCTTCTTCATGGCTGGATGACGTGCGCATTTTGAGCGGCCAGTTCGGCCAGGTCAGCGCCTTGTCCTCTTTTTCAGGCGGGCGCGGCATGATTTCCAGCTGGGTAACGGACAACGCGCCCTGGCGGTTCGAAGTGCCAACACAGTCCGATCCGGTGTCGCCGCCGCCGATCACCACCACATGTTTGCCGGTCGCGGTCAGGCTGCCGCGCGGGGCGGCGCGGATTTCATCATCGCCGGCGTTGCGCTTGTTCTGCTGGGTCAGGAATTCCATCGCAAACCGCACGCCCGGCAATTCAAACCCGGGAATCAGCAAGGGGCGCGGGTCTTCCGCACCACCGGCCAGCACCACCACATCAAAATTGTCGCGCAGCGATGCCATCGACACGGTCACGCCGACTTCGACCGAAGTGCGGAATTCCACGCCTTCGGCCATCATCTGCACCTCGCGCCGGTTGATCAGATTCTTTTCCATCTTGAAATCGGGGATGCCATAGCGAAGCAAGCCGCCAATACGGTCCGATTTTTCAAACACAGTCACCGAATGGCCGACGCGCGCCAATTGTTGTGCACAGGCCAGGCCCGCCGGGCCAGAGCCGACCACCGCCACCGATTTGCCGGTCTTGTGCACCGGCACTTGCGGTTCGATCCAGCCTTCGCGCCACCCCTTGTCGACAATCGCGCATTCGATCGATTTGATCGTGACCGGCTGGTCGACAATGTTCAGCGTGCACGCCGCCTCACACGGGGCGGGGCAGATGCGCCCGGTGAATTCGGGGAAATTGTTGGTTGAATGCAGGTTGTCGAGCGCGTTTTGCCAATCTGCTTCGTAGACCAGATGGTTCCAGTCGGGGATCTGGTTGTTCACCGGGCAGCCGTTGTGGCAATAGGGAATGCCGCAATTCATGCAGCGTGAGGCCTGCCCGCGCAGCGTCCCCTCATCGTGCGGCACGATGAATTCGCGATAGTGTTTCAGCCGTTCGGCCGGCGCATCATAGCTGCGGTCGTGGCGTTCGACTTCGAGAAAACCGGTCGGCTTACCCATTGCATGCATTCCCTGTTCGGCCGCTGCGATTGCCACGGCGAGCCAATTTCACAATACGGTATTCAGCTAACGCGCCCCTATTTGGCTTGCGCGCGCCCATCTGGCTTACGCCGGGGCCTATTCGGCCGCGTCGAGCGCCGCTGCCTGCCGCTCTGCCGCCAGCAGGCGGAGCGCCTTGGCATAGTCACGCGGCATGACTTTGACAAACCGCGGCAGTTCGTCTGCCCAGTTGTCAAGCACCGCCCGTGCACGCGCACTGCCGCTGTGCAGCAGGTGGCGTTCGATCAGGATGCGCAGCCGGTCGGCATCGTGGCGCAACATGTCGCCCATGCCGAAATCGGCCACGTCGATCGCACGCTGTTGCGGGCGGCCGGTGCCGTCATCCTCATCACGATCGGGCGAAACCGGCGTCACATCAACCATCGCCGGGTTCACCAGCTGATGAAAACGGCCTTCCGGATCATAGACATAGGCAATCCCGCCAGACATCCCGGCGGCAAAGTTGCGCCCCGTCCGCCCCAGCACGACCACCACGCCGCCGGTCATGTATTCGCAGCCATGATCGCCGGTGCCCTCAACCACCGCGATCGCGCCCGAATTGCGCACGGCAAAACGTTCGCCGGCGACGCCGTTGAAATAGGCCTCACCCGCGATCGCGCCATAGAGCACGGTGTTGCCGACAATGATGTTTTCGGTCGCATCGCGGTCGACATGCGCGGGCTGGCGCACGATCACCCGCCCGCCCGACAGCCCCTTGCCGACATAGTCGTTGGCATCGCCGACCAGATCGAGCGTGACACCATGCGCCAGAAACGCGCCGAACGACTGCCCCGCCACGCCGTGAAACGCGACATGCACGGTGTTGTCGGGCATCCCGGTATGGCCAAACCGGCGCGCCACTTCGCCCGACAGCATCGCGCCGACCGTGCGGTTGACGTTGATCACCCGCCGTTCGATCCGCACCGGAGTGCCGCGATCGAGCGCGGGCGCGGCCGCCGCGATCAGATCATTGTCGAGCGCGGCGTCCAGACCATGGTCCTGCCGCTGGCTCCACCCCAGCGTAGTGCCAGCCACCGGATCAACCTGGTGCAGCAGCCGCGACAGATCGATGCCTTGCGCTTTCCAGTGGTGGATCGCCTGTTTGGCGTCCAGCCGATCAACCCGGCCGACCATTTCCGCGATCGTGCGAAAGCCCATCGTCGCCATGATTTCGCGCAGTTCTTCGGCCACGAAAAAGAAATAGTTGATCACATGTTCGGGCTGGCCGGTAAACCGCGCGCGCAGCACCGGGTCCTGCGTCGCCACGCCGACCGGGCAGGTGTTCAGGTGGCATTTGCGCATCATGATGCACCCCGCCGCAATCAGCGGCGCGGTGGCAAAGCCGAATTCGTCGGCACCCAGCAGCGCGGCAATCGCCACATCGCGCCCGGTGCGAATGCCGCCATCGGCTTGCACCGCGATGCGGCTGCGCAGATTGTTCAACAACAGCGTCTGTTGTGTTTCGGCCAGGCCGATTTCCCACGGAGACCCGGCATGCGTCAGGCTGGTCAGCGGCGATGCGCCGGTGCCGCCGTCATAGCCAGAGATGGTCACATGGTCCGCGCGCGCCTTCGAAACGCCCGCGGCCACCGTGCCGACGCCGACCTCTGACACCAGCTTCACCGAAATCCGCGCGCGCGTGTTGACGTTCTTCAGGTCGTGAATCAGCTGCGCCAGATCCTCGATCGAATAGATGTCGTGGTGCGGCGGCGGGCTGATCAGGCCAACGCCCGGGGTGGAATGGCGGGTGCGGCCGATCACCTTGTCGACCTTGTCACCGGGCAGCTGGCCGCCTTCGCCGGGCTTGGCGCCCTGTGCCATCTTGATCTGGATGTCGTCGGCATTGACCAGGTATTCGGTGGTCACGCCAAACCGTCCGCTGGCCACCTGCTTGATCGCCGAACGCATCGAATCGCCATTGGCCAGCGGGGTGTAGCGGTCGGATTCTTCGCCGCCTTCGCCGGTGTTGGATTTGCCGCCGATGCGGTTCATCGCGATCGCCAGCGTGGTGTGCGCTTCACGGCTGATCGACCCGAAGCTCATCGCCCCGGTGGCAAACCGCTTCACAATCGCGTGCGCCGGTTCAACTTCGTCGATCGGGATCGGCGCATCGGCCGGTTTCAGCGCCATCAGCCCGCGAATGGTCAGCATGCGTTCCGACTGATCGTTGATCGTATCGGCGAATTCGCGGTATTTTTCGGGCAGGTTGCCGCGCACCGCGTGCTGCAGGCTGGCGACATTGGTGGCGGTCCACGCGTGTTCTTCACCACGCAGACGCAACTGGTACATCCCGCCGACATCCAGCATTTTGGCATAGATCGGGTTGTCGCCATAGGCCGCGGCGTGGCGACGAACGGTTTCCTCGGCGATTTCGAACAGGCCCACACCCTCGATGGTGGTGGCGGTGCCGGTGAAGTATTTGTCGACAAACGCCGACGACAGCCCGACCGCGTCAAAGATCTGCGCGCCGCAGTATGACTGATAGGTCGAAATGCCCATCTTGGCCATGACCTTCAGGATGCCCTTGCCGATCGCCTTGATGTAGTTTTTCTTCACATCATAGCTCGACAGCGGCAGGTCTTCCTTCACCCGGATCGCTTCGAGCGTTTCGAACGCCAGATAGGGGTTGATCGCCTCGGCGCCATAGCCCGCCAACGCGCAGAAGTGGTGCACTTCGCGCGCTTCGCCGGTTTCCACTACCAGCCCGGTCTGCATGCGCAGGCCCTGGCGCACGAGGTGGTGGTGCACCGCCGCGGTCGCCAGCAGCGCGGGCATCGGCACACGCGCGGCATTCTGCCCGCGGTCGGACAGGATCAGGATGTTCTGATCGGCCAGCACCGCCTCGGTCGCGGCCCAGCACATTTCCTTGACCGCCTGTTCCAGCCCGGCGGCGCCGGTCGCAGCATCCCAGGTGATATCGATCGTCGCGGTGCGAAATGCGCCATCCAGCGTGGCTTCGACCGAGCGGATCTTGGCAATATCGACACTGGTCAGGATCGGTTGATCCACCTCCAGCCGTTTGTGCGTGCCGGCGACGCGACCCAGCAGATTGGGGCGCGGGCCAATCATCGACACCAGGCTCATCACCAGTTCTTCGCGGATCGGGTCGATCGGCGGGTTGGTGACCTGGGCAAAGTTCTGCTTGAAATAATCGAACAGCAGCCGCGACCGCCGCGACAGCACCGCAATCGGCGTATCGGTGCCCATCGACCCGATCGGGTCTTCGCCCATCACCCCCATCGGTTCCAGAAACCGCGACAGGTCTTCCTGGGTATAACCAAACGCCTGCTGCCGATCGAGCAGCGAACCGGTGTCCTGAACCAGCGCGCCGCCATCGGCATCCAGCGCGGTTTCCGGCACTTCCAGCTCTTTCAGCTTGTACTGCGCGGCCGCCAGCCATTCCTCATAAGGTTCGGCATTGGCCAGTTCGGCCTTGATTTCCTCGTCTTCGACAATGCGGCCTTTTTCCAGATCGATCAGCAGCATGCGGCCGGGCTGCAGGCGCCATTTGCGCACCACATCCTCTTCACGGAACGGCAGCACGCCGCTTTCCGATGCCATGCAGATCAGATCATCCCGCGTGATCGAAAACCGCGCGGGCCGCAGCCCGTTGCGATCGAGCGTCGCGCCAATCTGGCGCCCGTCGGTAAACGCCACCGCCGCCGGGCCATCCCATGGCTCCATCAGCGCGGCGTGGTATTCATAAAACGCACGCCGCTTGGCATCCATCAGCGGGTTGCCGGCCCAGGCTTCGGGCATCAGCATCATCACCGCATGCGCCAGGCTGTATCCGCCCGCCACCAGCAGTTCCAACGCGTTGTCCAGGCTGGCGGTGTCCGACTGGCCATGCGGGATCAGCGGCCACATCTTGTCGAGATCGGGCCCGAGCAGTTCGGATTCCATCGTGCGCCGGCGCGCGTTCATCCAGTTGACGTTGCCACGCACCGTGTTGATTTCGCCGTTGTGCGCGACAAAGCGATAGGGATGCGCCAGTTTCCAGCTGGGGAACGTGTTGGTCGAAAACCGCTGATGCACCAGCCCGAGCGCCGAAACGCAGTCAGGATCGCGCAGATCGTCATAAAAACTGCCGACTTGCGTGGCCAGCAGCAGCCCCTTGTAGACGATCGTCCGCGATGAAAAGCTGGGCATGTACAGCTGGCTGATGCCCGGCAGGCCGTGCTTTTCGGCCAGCGCCGCCAGCGGGTTCTGGGTCTGTTTGCGGATCGCCAGCAGTTTGCGTTCAAACGCATCCTGATCGGGCGTGCCTTCACCCCGGCGGATCACGCACTGGCGGATCACCGGCATTTCGGCGATCACCGCCGCGCCCAGGCCGGCCGTGGTGGTCGGCACATCGCGCCAGCCGATCAGTTCCTGACCCTCTTTGGCGATGAATTTTTCAAAGAATTCGGTGATGAAGCTGCGACTGGGTTCGTCCTGCGGCATGAAACACATTGCCACCGCATAGTCGCCCGGCGCGGGCAGCACTTTGCCCGTGGCCGATGCCCAGTTGCGGAACAGCGCATCCGGCAGCTGAATCAGGATTCCGGCGCCATCGCCCAGCAACGGATCGGCCCCGACCGCGCCACGGTGATCAAGATTGTGCAGGATTTCCAGCGCCTGTTTGATAATCGCGTGGCTTTTGATGCCTTTGATATGGGCGACAAAGCCCACACCACAGGCGTCATGCTCGTTACGCGGATCATAAAGGCCCTGGACCGGCGGAAAACCCATTGTTTATCGTATCCTGCAACCAAAGGATGGTCATTTGCGCGAATCACCGTGCCCGACAGGCAGCGAAAGTTGCGCGAATTTTCCCATGACCGCATGAATGTTATTTTGCAACCGCGTGCACGCGTACTTCGCCTATCGGGCAAAGCGCGGACGATGCAGCGCGCAGGGGCAATGGCCCCACCACCGTCGGGCAGAAATTGGTATCAGCGCTGCCCGCTCATCTTGCGCAGTGTCGCCAGCGCATCGCGCAAGGCGCGATCGGCGTCGGCAGTATCGGCATCCACCGTCGCACGCGGTGCGGGTTCACCAGCCAGGACGCTGGCGTGGGCGCGTGCGGCGCTCAGCCGGAACGGCACCACCGGGGTGGCGATTGCCACGGCATCGGTATCGCCATCGACATCCACGGCGGCATCCGGCGCGCGACGCCACGGTTCGGCCTGATCATGCACGGACGCAGTAGAGGCCGGGGCTGCCGAGACCGGGGTGGATACAAACGACGGCACCAGATCGGTTGGCACCAGTTCGGGCCGTTGCAGCGTCATCCCGGTCAGCGATGAATAACGCTGTTCGATGTCGGCATCGTCGTAAGGATCGGACAATTCAGCGCCATCGCCAGGATCGGAAACCGGGCCAGAGGTCAGCGCCGACGCGGCAAAGCGTGTGGCATGATCCGCCGCTGCGGCATCGCCCGTGCCGGCCGGGCGCGCAGGCTTTGCGCGCAGCAGCGGTCCGGGCGGGTCCATCGTCAGCGGATCGAACCGGTGCAGAGGCATGCGCGGATCGATGGGTCTGGATGCGGCAGAGGTGTCGGCAGCAGACGCCGCCGCCTGTCGTGCCTGCCGCTCGGCAATCGCCAGGGCAAGACGTTCGATCAGCTGGACCAACCCCAGGCTGGCCAGCGGGGCCTGCGCGATTGGCGCCTGCGGGGCAGTGGCGGCCAGGCTGGCCAGCGGCACGCGGTGAATCGCCGGGCCGGGTCGGGCCGGCGCCGCGATGTCCGCAACCGCAGCGGGGCTGTCGGTGATGGTGGCGGGCGCGGGGGTGACGGCGGGGGTGACGGCGGCGCTGTCCGCGGCAGCCGGCGCATCGGGTACCACCGCGACGGGCTCTGCAACCAGGACAGCCGGGGCCTTATCTGACAGTGCCGGATCTGACGGTACTGGATCTGACGGTACTGGATCTGACGGTACTGGGGCCACCACTGGCGGCAGCGGGGTGTTTACCGCCGCGAAGGCCGCCGCCAGAAACGGTGGCAGCGAAGCGGCCGGATCATGCGCGTCGAGCGCATCAAAATCATCCCGCAAAAGCCGATCGGCGGGGGACATGTCGTCGCCTGCCGGTTGCGGATCGGGGGTGACAAACGCGCTGGTCGCGGCAAACGGCAGAACATCGGTGGTAACCACCAGTGGGCGACGCGGCGGCGCATCGGGATGGGCATCGCGGTTGCGCACGCGCGGCGCCGTTGCCGATGTGACGGAGTCAGCCGGTTCACGCGCAGTGGCATAGCGGGCTGGAGCGACCTCGTCCGCATCGTTCGCAGCATTGCGCACCGGCCATGCCCGCGCCGTGCCACCGGCGCGGCGATGCAGCGTCAGGCCGATCGCCAGCCCCGCCATGCCGCCCGCTGCGGCCAGCACGATCGCCAGCATCAGCCGCGCGGTCAGGCCCAGTGGCGGCGCGGCCGCCGGCAATACTGTCGCAAGATGCAGATGCCCGACCAGCCCGGCCAGTGCATCGGCACTGGCTGCCAGGCAGCCCATGCCCGCCAGCGCAGCGCACCACAATGCGACCGCCGCCGGAAACAGGCGATGCGCCATGACCGGCGCGGTTGCGCGACTCGGCCGGGTCGCGGCGGCGCGGGCGGAATCAGGGCGGGCTGGTCTGGTCACGATACTGATCTTTGTCCCTGCGCGTGCATGACGCAATTGCCTTCATACGCCGGGTCTGATGGCTGGCAAATCAGCGCATCAGGCCGCAATGGTCGTGGTAACAGCATCCATGGCTAACACCGTTTGGTAAACGGGATGATAACGCCTGACGTTGCAACCCCAGTCATGCGCGCGTTCCACAAACGCCCGTGCCACCCGCCGCCGTTCATCCCAACCCGCACGGTCGCCCAGCAGGCCGGCCATCGCGGTGGCCAGCGCGGCGGGATCATCGGGGGCAAACAGCGTGCCGGTCACGCCCTGTTCGATCAGTTCGCGGTGCCCGCCGACGCTGCTGGCGGCCACCAGCTTGCCCTGCGCCATCGCCTCCAGCGGTTTGAGCGGGGTCACCAGATCGGTCAGCCGCATCGCCTTGCGCGGGTAACACACCACATCGGTAGCTGCGTAATAACGGTCCACCTCGTGATGCGGCACGCGCCCGACAAAGCGGATCGCGGCGGCAGCCGGCGATGCCAGCGCCTGCGCGCGCAATGCCGATTCGGCCGGGCCGCCGCCCACCAGCAACAGCCGCGCATCGGGCTGAGCGGCGACGATCGCCGGCATCGCCGCGATCAGATCGTCCAGCCCTTCGTAAGGGTAAAAACTGCCCAGAAAGCCGATCACCGGCCCGGTGCCCAGCCCCAGCTGTTCCGCCAGCGCAGGATCGCGCGGCAACGGCGCACCAAACAGCGCCAGATCAACCCCGTTGGGCATGACCGTGATGCGCTGCGCCGCCACACCGCGCGCGATCAGATCGGCTTTCAGCCCGTCGCAGATGGTGACCACTGCTGCGGCGCCGGCGATCACGCGGTTTTCCAGCTGCCGCGTCAGCCAATAGCGCCATGACCCGGCGCTGCCGGTGCCATTGCCCACCGCCGCATCTTCCCAGAACGCGCGGATTTCATAGACCAGCGGGATGCCCAGCCGTCGCCCCGCGCGCAATGCGGCCATGCCGCACAGCGCCGGGCTGTGCGCGTGGAGCACATCGGGACGCCAGATTTGCGCCACCGCCTCGATCCGGTCGGCCAGTTTGCGCACTTCACGCCATTCGCGCAGGCCCGGTGCGCCGTTCAGATCGCCAGACGTGCGCCATAAATGCAATCCGTCCAGCACTTCGGCGCCCTGGCCATCGGTGGCGTCGGGCACCGGCGGCGCATAATGCCGCAGCCCGGTTACCGCCCGCACGTCGAGCCCCAGCACCTCTTCCTGCGCCTTCAAAATGGCGCGCGTGCGAAAGGTATAGCCACTTTGCAGCGGCAGGCTGTGATCGAGCACGTGCAGAATACGGGTCATATGCCTCTTTATGGCACAGCAACGCTTAACGCGGTATCAACTGCATATGGTCCAAGGCAGGCCATACGCAATTTTTGCGCCACCACTGCGGACACCCAACGCCCCGTCATGATCGATCTGATTGCCCTGGTCATCCCGCATTTCGTCATGGCAATCGCCGTGTGGCGGCTGGTGCGGCGCGACGATCTGGATGACGATCCGGCCCTGCCCCGGCATGATTCACGTGGCGAAGCCGCGCGCAACCGGGCGGCGCAGGGGGACAAGCCATGACCAATCTGGCGCTGACCGCCTTTGTCATGGCATTCCTGCTGGCCGGGTTTGCCCGGCCGTTCCTGTTCGTGCTGGCCTATGCCTATATCGATATCGTTTCGCCGCAACGCATTGGCTGGGGGCCGCTGGGGTCGCTGTCGATTTCGCTGGTGGCGTTTATCCTGACCGTGGTGATGTGGGCCGCACGCGAAGACAAGCGCGGCATTCGGGTATCATCGCGCCAGCTGCTGATGCTCGCACTGCTGGTCTATTGCGGGCTGACCACGCTGACCGCCGATTTTCCGTCAGAGGCGGCGGCCAAGTGGGACTGGGTGTGGAAGGCGCTGGTGTTCGCCACGTTCCTGCCGCTGACGCTGCGCACCCGGCTGCGAATCGAATCGCTGGTGCTGATCATGGTGCTGGGGGTCGGGGTGATCATCATCGATGGCGCGCTGAAAACGCTGCTGGGCGGCGGTGGCTATGGCGAATTGAAGCTGCTGGTCGATGACAACACCGGGCTGTACGAAGGATCGATCATCTCCACCGTGGCGATCTGCATCATCCCGCTGGCATTCTGGCTGGCATCCTATGGCACGGTGTTCCGGCCCGGGTTGCTGGTGTGGCTGTTTGCGGCCGGCATCACCTTTGCGGCGATCCTGATGCCGATCGGCACGCAGGCACGCACCGGGCTGATCTGCGTCGCGGTGCTGGGCCTGCTGAAATTGCGCAGCACCAAACGGCGGTTCACCTATCTGGTGCTGATCGCGGCCGGCGCGGCGATCGCGCTGCCACTGCTGCCCGCCAGCTTTACCGAACGCATGAGCACCATCGGCGATCACAAGGCGGATCAATCGGCCAGCACGCGCGTCGCGGTCTGGGCCTGGACCATGGACTTTGCCCAAAGCCACCCGTTTGGCGGCGGGTTTGACGCTTTCCGGCAGGACAGCGTGGCCTATGACAAAGTGGTCACCAGCAAAGACGGCACCAACACGACCATCAGCACCGAACATGTCATCGAACATGCCCGTGCCTATCATTCCAGCTATTTTGAAATGCTGGGCGAACAGGGCTATCCTGGCCTGGGCATGTGGCTGCTGCTGCACATCCTGGGCGTGGTGCAGATGGAGCGTATCCGTCGGCGCTATCGCGTTCCCCCCCCGGCATCCGCCGCCAATCCTGCACCGGTGCCACCTGGCAAGCGTGCACCGGCGCAGGTGATCACGCCCGTCGATACGCCCCAGACTGACACCGCCTGGATCAGCCCGCTGGCCGATGCGCTGCAACAGGCGCAGATCGTCTATCTGTTTGGCGGGGCGTTTGTCGGCATCGCGTTTCAACCGTTCTGCTACATGCTGGTCGGGTTGCAATGCGGGCTGGCGGCCTATGTCGGGCGGCTGGATGCCGCGGTGCATGAGGCAGAGCGGATGAAACGCCTGTTGCGCCAGCCGACCCCCACCCCGCCCCCGCCTGATCCGCTGGTGCCCGACCCGCTGGTTGCGGTGCGCCATCCCACGGCAGCAGGGCCGCTGCTGGGCAACAATCGCGGCTAGGTCTTGAGGCCAGTCCGCCATTGGTGATTGCGCCCGCCCGGTCAACGCGGCATGAGATCCTCACAAACACCATAAACGGGGATGAGCATGCCAAACACGATCGACGCCCATGCCATGAAGGATCTGGTCGGCCAGGTGGTCGGCACCAGCGAATGGGTTGACGTGACGCAGGAACGCATCAACCAGTTCGCCGAAGCGACCGGTGATTTCCAGTTCATCCACATCGATCCCGTCGCCGCCGCCCAGACCCCGTTCGGCGGCACCATCGCGCACGGGTTCCTGACCCTGTCGCTGATCCCGCTGCTGACTCAGAACAGCACCATTCCACGCCCGGCAGGGATCAAGATGGGCGTCAATTACGGCGGCAACAAAACCCGTTTCCTGTCACCCGTGCGGTCGGGCAAGCGCATCCGCGGCCATTTCAAATTGCTGGAAATCGACGAAAAGCGCCCCGGCCAATGGCAACAGACGATGGAAATCACCATCGAGATCGAAGACGAGGCAAAACCCGCGCTGATCTGCGAATGGATCACGCAGTTTTTCATCTGACCGGGTCAGAGGGGGCAGTGGGTCGTGTGCCCAGCTCCCCTTCAAACTCTTGATTTAAGACAATCCCGCTCAGGCTGAACGGGGATCGTATTTTATTGTTTTAATTCAAAAAATCACGCCACCACGCTCAGTTTTCCACCCGCATCACGCGCCGCCGACACACCCAGATCGTGCCGCGCGATCCATTCATCGACCACCGGGGCGATCGAGGACCGCCAGCGCGATCCGTTGAAGATGCCATAATGGCCAACCTCAGGCGCGAAGTGGTATTTCTTTTTCGCATCGGGCACGCCCGGGGTCAGCGCAAGCGCTGCGCGGGTCTGGCCGATGCCCGAAATGTCGTCGCGTTCGCCCTCGATGCACAGGATCGCGGTGTCGGTTATCTGGCCCAGATCGACCAATTGGCCACGGTGAACCAGTTCGCCGCGCGGCAGGGCGTGGGTCTGGAACACCACATCGACGGTCTGCAGATAGAATTCGGCGGTCATGTCGCAGACGCTGCGGTATTCTTCATAAAACGTCTTGGTGCCGTCGGCGCTTTCGCCATCGCCCTGCACCAGATGCTTGAACAGCCCGTAATGGCTCATCATGTGGCTGCCCAGGTTCATCGACATGAACGACGCAAGCTGCACAAACCCCGGATAGACCTTGCGCCCGACGCCCGGATAATTGACCGGCACATCGGTGATCACGTTGTGTTTGAACCAAACATACGGTTTGGCGATGGCGTGGTCGTTGACCGCGGTCGGGCTTTCACGCGTATCGATCGGCCCGCCCATCATGGTCAGCGTCAGCGGACGACAGGCATGGCCGTTGCGCGCCATCACCGCGGTTGCCGCAAACGCCGGCACCGATGGCTGGCACACCGCCATCATGTGCGCGCCGGGGCCGATATATTCCAGAAAACCGATCAGATAATCGATATAGTCATCCAGATCGAACCGGCCTTCGGACAGCGGCACCAGCTTCGCATCGGCCCAGTCGGTAATATAGACGACGTGGCGTTCCATCATGCGTTCGACCGTGCCGCGCAGCAGCGTGGCGTAATGCCCGCTCATCGGCGCGACGATCAACAGGCGCGGCGCATCCGCCGGCAGCCCGGCGTGGGCAAATTTCTTCAGCGCGCCAAACGGCCGGTGCACCTCGGTAGTTTCGGTCACGGTGTGCGCCACCCCGTCGATCTGCACCGTTTTGTACCCGAATGCGGGCTTGCCGCGCGGCGCGGCGGCGTGGGCAAACACCTCCAGCGCCGATGCCATCGCCTGGTTGGCGGCGGTGGTGGCCAGCGGGTGGCGCGGATTGCTCAGCCAGTCGGCGGTCATCGATGCCACGGCGCTGCCGGCATTCATGAACGAACGGTGGATTTCATAAGCCTTGTACAACATGGCACGCCATTCCTGATCAGACCGGGCAGCGACGCCGCCCCGGTTGCGACTGTTCTCTATATACTGTCTGCGCGCTTTTGGCCGATTGTGCAATGCACCCAGGGGGCGGCCATGCCACAAACGCCCGCGCCCTGTGACAATTTTCGCCGGGCAGGCCAAATCACGAAGCAACCGCGATGCCGCAATGCGGTGGGAAGCGGCTGCCCGATTTCGCCCATACCGTTTGCCCGCAAAATGGTTTAGGGCAGCCGCCATGAACGCCCAGATTGCCCCTGCCGCCCCCGACACCCCCCCTGCAACCGACGCGCCCGACGCGCCCGCGACGGTCGCCCGCACCCGGTCGCTGGGCCCGCTGACGATGATCCTGGAACAGGCGATGTCCTATCCCGGCAAAGTCATGGCGGCGGCGGCGGCGCTGCTGGTGACCGCGACATCGACACTGGCTGTGCCCTATGGCTTTCGCATGGTGATCGACAAGGGGTTTTCCCGCGGCGCCGATGTGCATGTGCTGGGGGAATGGTTCCTGATGCTGTTTGCCATTGTCGCGGTGCTGGGGGTCGGCACGGCGACGCGGTTCTATTTCGTATCGTGGCTGGGCGAACGCGTGGTGGCCGATATCCGCATAAAGGTGCAGGCCAACCTGCTGTCGATGCCGCCCAGCTTTTTCGAGGAAAACAGCCCGAAGGAAATCGCATCGCGGATGACATCGGATACCGCAATCATTGAACAGGTGGTGGGCACGACCGTGTCGATCGCGCTGCGCAATTCGATCATGGTGGTCGGCGGCATTGCCTATCTGTTCGCGATGGCGCCGGGGCTGACCGCAGAACTGCTGATCGGCATTCCGCTCGTCATCGGGCCGATCACGGTGTTCGGCGGCCGTTTGCGCCGGGCTTCGCGCAACAGCCAGGACCGCGTCGCCACCGTCGGCGTGCGCATTGCCGAAGTGCTGGGCGCGATGAAAGTGGTGCAGGCGTTCGGGCAGGAACCGCGCGAAATGGCGCGGTTTGGTGAAGCGGTCGAAAGCACCTTTGCCACCGCGCGCATGCGCATCCTGCTCCGTTCGGTGCTGACCGCGGTGGTCATCGTGCTGGTGCTGGGCGGGTTGACCGGGCTGATGTGGCAGGGCGCAGTGGGTGTCGCCAATGGCAGCATCAGCGGTGGCACCATCGCCGCGTTCGTGCTGACCGGCGGGCTGGTGGCCGGCTCGTTCCAGGCACTGACCGAGGTTTATGGTGATCTGGTGCGCGGTGCCGGCGCATCCGAACGGTTGAGCGAACTGTTGCGGGTGGTGCCCGAAATCGCGGCGCCGGCACGCCCGATCGCGCTGCCGCAACCGCCACGCGGGCAGATCGCGTTTCAGCATGTCACCTTTCGCTATCCAACCCGGCCCGATGCGCCGGCGCTGGTCGATTTTTCGCTGGCGGTGGAACCCGGCGAAACCGTGGCCATCGTCGGCCCATCGGGTGCGGGCAAATCGACGCTGTTTCTGCTGGCCGAACGGTTTTACGATCCGCAGGGCGGCATGGTGCGCATCGATGGCGTGCCGTTGAAAGAGGCTGACCCCGCCCAAGTGCGCGCGCGCATGGCGCTGGTGCCGCAGGAAGGCGTACTGTTCGCCGCCAGCGCGCGCGACAATCTGCGCTATGGCAAGCCTGGCGCGGGCGACGAGGAAATCTGGGCCGCCGCGCGCGACGCCAATGCCGAGGCGTTCCTGCGTGAACTGCCGCAGGGCCTCGATACCTTTCTGGGCGAAGACGGCACGCGCCTGTCGGGCGGGCAGCGCCAGCGCATCGCCATCGCGCGCGCGCTGTTGCGCAACGCGCCGATCCTGTTGCTGGACGAAGCGACCAGCGCGCTCGATGCCGAAAGCGAACGGCTGGTGCAGGACGCGCTCGACCGCCTGATGCAATCGCGCACCACGCTGGTAATCGCGCATCGGCTGGCCACCGTACGCGCCGCCGATCGCATCATCGTGATGGACCAGGGCCGGATCGTGGAACAGGGCACGCACACCACGCTGACCGCCGCCGGCGGACTTTACGCGCGGCTGGCCCGGCTGCAATTCGACAGCGCGGTGTCCTTGTCGGATTGAGTGCCACGCACCACCCCGCACCCCCGGCCCATCCGCCCACAGGGTACCTTAATGGGTGGATGGGCC
>NZ_JBBATI010000044.1:0-29336 GCF_040398825.1 Novosphingobium sp. | reverse complement strand
AGGTGGTCCCCTTTTGCACGCCGATAGTGGGTCCCGTTTGGACGCCGATTGACAGTGCAGCGGGTGATGGCACTGACGTGAGGGAGCCCACTGCAGAGCAGCGGGTCCAAGGGCGCGCCATCGCAAGATCAGCGCACCAGCAGGGGCTACGCTGCACAATCCGGAGGGTTACGCGCAGCCCCTGATGCATCGCCGCATGTGTCATTTCTAAATAGCGGAATTTGTGCCTTCTCTAACTTGCAGGAACACGGATTGTAAGCTCCAAATAGAAATGACACACCTCCGCTACATATCCACTTCCGAGCAAGCTTGGCACGATACTCAAATGAAATTATTCGAAATTCACGAAAAACAAGTTATCATGGTGACGAAGCAGTCTTGATGCGGAAAAGGATCCAATGCGAAAGCGCATGATATTTTGTCTCGCTTGCCGTTTTCATGTTCGGGGCACTGGATTATCCTGCGGCCGCGCTGGCTCATCAGCCGCCGCACATGAGCGCCAAGATCAAGGCTCTTACCCGAAAGGACGACGCGCTTGACGACCGCTGCCGGGCCCCGAGCGGGGATGCAAACGATCGTAATTGCCTTGAACGCGGCCGCATACTCTTGAAACTGAAGCGCCTTGGCTGGTGCTGGGACTCTGAGAAGATGGACCCGATTGAGGCGGATAACCACTGGATGCGTTGTTCTGACGCTCACAAAGTTCCGTAACATTCAAAAATTTCATTTGATCGGGATTTCATCGAGCGCCCGTGCAACCGCGTATCTATCGGCAGAATCTCGAAAGTTTTTCTTGGGTCTTATGACATAATAAGAATAGCCCGCTGCGAGGCTGGCCGCATCGGATCCAACCCGCTGAGCCAACGCAAATTTAAGCAGCAACGTCACCCTGGTCGAGAAAGCGCAGCAGGCGATGGAACTGGTGCGCACGGGCTACGGCTGAACTACAGCCGGACCTACTACGGCGCCTATTGCCGCGATCCCGAGGGCAACAAGCTGTGTTTTGTCCACGGCATGGGGTGAAGGCGCGCGATCAGCCGATCACATGCGGGACAAACCGGTCGGTGTTGCCGGTGATGCGCCCGCCTTCGCGGATGCCGACGCCGGCACACGTGCCATCGACCATCCAGCTGCCGATCACCGGAAACTGCCCTGCATAGTCGGGCAAATCGAGAAATTCCTGATAGATCGCCGGCCCGGTATAGCGTCCGTCGGTCGCTGCCACGACCTGCCCGTCGCGCACGATCGACACATTGGCACCTTCGCGTCCCAGCATCGGTTTGATCACATAATCGCGCCCGCGTGGCGGCGGGTTCCAGCTGGCGCCCAGCAGGTTGGGGTGATCTGGGTACAGCTGCCACAACAGCGGCAGGATCGCTTTGTTGCTCCACAGCATTTTCCAGATCGGTTCGATCCACAGCGTGCCGCGCGGGTCATGGGCGATGTTGCGGCCAAACGGTTCGGCGGTCAGCCATTCCCACGGATAGAGTTTGTACAGCGTGGCGATCGGCCGATCCGCGACATCGAAAAAGCCGCCATTCGCGCCGTCGCCCCAACCGATGTCGGGCATGGCCAACCGCTCAACCTGCAAGCCCGCCTCGCGCGCGATGTCCATCATATAGGCGGTTGTCAGCGTGTCTTCACCGGCAGAATCCGCGACATGCGCAAAATGGACCAGTGCGCCGGGCAGAGCGGGCGCAATGGTGCGCCAGCGATCGACCAGCGCCTCATGAATGCGGTTGTACTGGTCCGATTGGGGCAGCACGTCCTCTTTCCAGAACCACTGCACCAGCGCGGCTTCGACCAGAGAGGTCGGCGTATCGCAATTGTATTTAAACAGGCGCGGCACGCCATCGCGATCGAGCCCGAGATCGAACCGGCAGTAATTGAGCGCCGGCGGCTCCGCCTCCCACGCATCCCGGATCAGCGGCACGCACCAGTCCGGGATGCCGAAGCGCGCAAACAGGTTCTGCGCGATCACCGCCTCCCCCGCAGCGATGAACATCTGGTGCAGTTCTTCGCTGGCGGCGGCGATGCGGTCGGTTTCCGCCTCGGTCAGCGTGTAATAGGTGCCTTCGGCCCAATAAGGCAGGCCAACGGCGCTGTGCCAGATGAACCCGAGCGATTCAACTTCGGCCTGCCAGTCGGCCCGCGCGGCAATGGTGTGGCGTTGCATCGGTGCCTATTCACCCGCGCCGTGGCCGAACCCGCCGAAATGGCCAAACCCGCCGCGCGCAATGCCCTCTGCCGGTGCGGAAAACACTCTGCCGACAGTGCTGGTACTGCTGCTGTGCGCCGGCGTGGTCATGATCGGGCCGGATACGATCTGACCCACGGCAGGCGCCGACATCGACCGGCTGATGAACACCCAGCCGGCGTGCGATCCAAATGAACCGCCATAGTGGCTGTTTTGCTGGCAGGCCACGTCGGGCAAGCGGCGTCCCTGCGCATCGGTGCAGACCTGCCATTGGCCATCGTCCTGTGACGAACACCCGGTCATCGTCGCCGCCAGACCAATCAGTGTCAGCAACCGGTTGCGGTCTGGTTTCCCATACATGGCGTCGCCCCCTGCTCCAGCCTGCGCCGCACGATGGCGCCGCGGCGTTGAAACTTCGTTACGGGTTAGGCGAAAGTGGGGTCAACAGGCAATGACGGCGCGATCGGCGATCAATGCGCGCTGGTGGGGTTGCCAGCATTGTGCTGCGCCAGAAAATGGGCCGGCACCCGCAGGGCGCTGCGCGCCTCATCGATCTTGGCGGCGGCAATATCCAGATTTTCGTGGTCGAGCAGCGTGACCGCGCGATCGAGCAGGTCGAGCGCCAGCGCCACCACCCGCCGGCGTTCGGCCATGCGATCAGTGGTGTGGACTTCGTGCAGGCTGCCGGTGCCCATGGTTGACCTCCCGTTGTTCTCTCACCATGGTTCATGGCGCCGGTTTGCGCTGGTTTTCGAGCGCAATCGCCACCAAAATGGGTTTGGAACGATCTTTCGTGCCCATTTTGGCGAAGCCGGTGGGCGCGCAACCTGCGGCCAGACCACGCCGTGCAACCAATTGCCAGGGACCGACGATGACCATGACACCCGATCCGCTGGACCGCCTGCTGGCGATCATGGCCCGGTTGCGCGATCCGCAAACGGGCTGCGAATGGGATCTGGCGCAGGATTTCACCACAATCGCACCCTATACCATCGAAGAAGCCTATGAGGTTGCCGATGCGATCGCGCGCGCCGATATGGCGGCCCTGCGCGAAGAACTGGGCGATCTGCTGTTGCAGGTGGTGTTCCACAGCCGCATGGCCGAAGAGGCCGGGCATTTCACATTTGCCGATGTTGCCGACGCGATCTCCGCCAAGATGGAGGCACGCCATCCGCATATCTTTGGCGGAGAGGATGAGGCGGGCCAGTCACGCCAGGAACGCTGGGAAAATGCCAAGGCGGCCGAACGCGCGGTCAAGGGCGCGGCCGGCGCGCTGGACGGCGTGGCGATCGCCCTGCCCGCGCTGATGCGCGCGGAAAAATTGCAGAAACGCGCTGCTCGCGTCGGTTTTGACTGGCCCGATCCGGCCGGCCCTGCGGCCAAGCTGGTTGAGGAAACCGCTGAACTGGCCAATGCCGCAACGGATGAACACCGCGTGGAAGAGGCGGGCGACCTGCTGTTCGCCGCGGTCAACCTGGTGCGCGCCTATGGCATCGCACCCGAAGACGCGCTTGCCCGCGGCAATGCCAAATTTGAACGCCGGTTTCGCGCGATGGAGGAACTCGCCGGTGGGTCCCTCGCCGGGCTGGACCTCGATGCCCAGGAAGCGTTGTGGCAGGCAGTAAAGGCCGGCGAATAAGCCTTAAAGGCTGTAAAACCGGCCCAGTTCGCGCGGAGTCAGCCGCACGCGGATGCGGGATGCCGGCAACCCTTGCGCATCCTCGCCCGGGCGTTCCGACAGCACATCGCCGTGCGCGTGCAGCCACGCCAGTTTCTGCCCTTCGCCCGCCGGAATGGTCAGGTCGAGCGTCTGCGCACCATCGGTCAGCAACACCCCCAGGCGTTCGACCAGCGCGGCCACGCCTTCGCCGGTTACCGCCGAAATTGGCACCGAGGGTCGGTCGGGCAGATCGTGCGCGACCAGATCGTCGCGCATCAGACGGTCATCGGGGGACAGCAGGTCAATCTTGTTCCACGCTTCGATGATCGGCACGCTGATGCCATCTTCGTCGATCACGCCCAGGTCGGCCAGAATCGCCTCCACCTCACGCTTTTGTTCGGCGCTGGCGGGATTGGCGACATCGCGCACATGCACGATCGCGTCGGCGCCGGTCACTTCCTCCAGCGTGGCGCGGAATGCCGCTACCAGCTGCGTCGGCAGGTCGGAGATAAACCCGACCGTATCGGACAGGATCGCCTTGTCCACACCGGGCAGGCGGATGGCGCGCATGGTGGGATCGAGCGTGGCAAACAGCAGGTCTTCGGCCATGACCGTCGCCCCGGTCAGCCGGTTGAACAGCGTCGATTTGCCGGCATTGGTATAACCGACCAGCGCGATCACCGGCCACGGTGCGCGCTGGCGCCGTTCGCGATGCAGCCCGCGCGTGCGGCGCACTTGTTCCAGTTCGCGGCGGATGCGCGCCATGCGGCCACGAATCAGGCGACGGTCGGCCTCGATCTGGGTTTCACCAGGACCGCCCAGAAAGCCGAAGCCGCCGCGCTGGCGTTCAAGATGGGTCCACGATCGCACCAGCCGCCCGGCCTGATAATCCAGATGCGCCAGTTCAACCTGCAGCCGCCCTTCGGCGGTGGCCGCGCGTTCGCCAAAGATTTCCAGAATCAGCCCGGTGCGGTCGATGACCTTGCGGCCCAGCCGCTCTTCCAGATTGCGCTGCTGGATCGCCGACAGCGCGCCATCAACGACCACCAGATCGGCGCCCGACTGGTTGCAGGCAACACCGATCTTTTCCACCTGCCCTTCACCAAACAGCGTGGCGGGGCGTACCACCCGGATCGGCAGAGCAAAGGCATCGGCCACCACCAGCCCGATCGCCTGCGCCAGCCCGCACGCCTCTTCCAGCCGGGCTTCGGCGTCGAGCCCGTGCTTTTTTCGCAAATCAGGCAGCACCACCACCGCCAGTGCGCCGCGGGTAACCTCACCCTTCAGATCGTCGGGATTGCGCCCGAATTCAAATCCGGTCATGCCGCCGGCACCCGCGGTTCAAACGGCATCAGGCGCTTTCACCGTCCCAATCGCCCGACAGATCGACATGGCCGGCCGGCTGAATGGTCGAAACCGCGTGTTTGTAGGCCAGCTGCACATAGCCTTCGCGTTCCAGCAGCATGCAGAACAGGTCATAGGCGGCGACTTTGCCCTGCAGCATCACGCCATTGACCAGGAACATGGTGACCTGTACCCCGGCATCGCGCACGCTGGACAGGAACACGTCCTGCAACAGGCGCTTGCGGTTGTTTTCATCACCGCCCGCCTGGAAATGCGCCACCGACAGCTGCTGCCCCGGCATGATCGTGCTGATCGCGTGTTTGTACACCAGTTGCGATTGGCCATCACGGCGCAGCAGGATCGAAAAATTATCAAACCAGGTGACGATGCCCTGCAGTTTGACACCCTTGACCAGGAACATGGTGACAGGAATCTTGTTTTTGCGCAGATGGTTGAGGAACACGTCCTGCAGGTTTTGACCCTTCAGTCCAGAAAGACTGGCGGCGCCGGTGGCTGGGGTGGTGGTTGCCACAGGGGCCTGTGCCGCATCCAGTTCGTCTTCAGCCTTGGCTGAGCGGGGGCGGGCCGTGAGTGTGCGTCCGGTCATCTGCGCTATATCCTTTTTGTATTGGCTATGTCCCCTTGGTGGGGACTTTCGCGATCTGGCCTGGCGCAGGCCGGGTGCATGACCCGGACCGGCACCGTGCCGCTATCAATTGCTGTATAGGGCGGGAGCCCCCCCTTCGTAAACTGTGAAGTGGTAACGGATCCACCTTTTGCAAGGTCTGCCAACCGCAAGGGTTGCGCAAACCCGCACCGGTCAGCCCGCTTCTTCCTCCTCCTCTTCACGGCGTTCGACCATGCCCAGCAATTTCAGTTTGCGGTGCAGGGCCGATCGTTCCATCCCGATAAAGCTCGCGGTCTTGGAAATGTTCCCGGAAAAGCGCCGGATCTGCACACGCAGGTATTCGCGTTCGAAATTTTCGCGCGCCTCCCGCAAGGGCACGCCCATCAGCGATGCGGCGCCACTGTCGTTGGCCAGCGGGATGCTGACGATCTCGGCGGGCAGCATGTCGGCTTCGATGCGCGCCAGCCGTCCGCGCGGCGCCAGGATCATCGTGCGTTCCACCACATTGCGCAACTGGCGCACATTGCCCGGCCAGTCATAGCTTTGCAGCGCGGCCATCGCCTCTGACGCCACGCCCGGCGCGGCCAGCCCCTGTTCGCTGGCAAACCGCGCAAAGAAATGGTCGATCAGCGCCGGAATATCATCGCGCCGGTCGCACAACGACGGGATCGCCACCGGCACGACATTCAGCCGATAGAACAAGTCTTCACGAAATCGCCGTTCGGAAATTTCGGCTTCGAGCGGACGCGAACTGGATGACACAACGCGCACATCGACGCGAATCTGGCGATGACCGCCCGCGCGCACAAACGCCTGTTCGGTCAGCACGCGCAGGATGCGCGCCTGGCTTGATGCCGGCATATCCGCCACTTCATCCAGGAACAGCGTGCCGCCATCGGCCATTTCCAGCAGGCCGGCGCGCACCAGCTTGCCATCGGCCTCTTCGCCAAACAGTTCCTGTTCAAACCGTTCGGGCGTGATCCGCGCCGAATTGACCGTGACAAACGGATTGTCGGCGCGCGTGCTCCAGTTGTGCAACAGCCGTGCGGCAACCTCTTTGCCCGATCCGGCCGGGCCGGTGATCAGCACGCGGCTGCCGGTGTGCGCCACCCGTTTCAGCGTGGCGCGCACCGCGTTGATCGCCGACGAATTGCCGGTGAATTCATCCGACATCACGAAATCGCGGCGCAACCGGGCATTTTCGCGGCGCAGGCGTTCTGTTTCTGTCGCGCGTTCGACCAGCAACAGCAGGCGTTCGGCCTCAAACGGCTTTTCGATGAAATCCATCGCGCCGCGCGCAATTGCCGATACCGCGGTGTCGATATTGCCATGGCCGGAAAAGATCACCACCGGCAATTCGGGTTCGCGTTTCTTGATTTCGTCGAGCACTTCCAGCCCGTCCATCGGACTGCCGTGCAACCACACATCGAGCAGCACCAGGCTGGGCCGGCGTTCGTCGATGGCGGCCAGCGCGGCCACGCTGTCGCCCGCCACGCGGCAGGAATAACCCTCGTCGCTCAGCACACCGGCGACCAGTTCGCGGATGTCGCGCTCATCATCGACGATCAGAATATCCAAAGCCATTGCAACAGGATCCTTTAGCGCACTGCCAGTCTTATGATGTTGATTGGGTTGACGGGGTCAGCCGGCCCATATCGGGGGCATCGGCCTGGGTGGCCAGCGGCGCGCGCGCAAACCGCATGACCATGCGCGTGCCGCCGCCCGGCGCCGGGGCAAAATCCATTTCGCCATCGTGTTCTTCAACGATCTTGTTGACGATCGCCAGGCCCAGCCCGGTGCCCTTTTCGCGGGTGGTGACATAGGGTTCCAGAATGCGGTCACGCTCTGCCGGCAGGCCGATGCCATTGTCCACCACGCTGACCGTGATCGATTGCGCATCGCTGTCGATGGTGACCGCGATCCGCCCCTTGTAATCAATATCTTCCACCCGGGCGCGCGCATCGATCGCCTCGACCGCGTTTTTCAGCACGTTGGTCATCGCCTGGCCAAACTGGTGACGGTCGGCCGCGAACGGTTCGCTGGTCGGGCCGTCATAGCTGAACGCGACCGCGCCATGTGCGATTTCCTGCAAAAAGATCGCCTGGCGCACCAGTTCGCCCGCATCCTCGTTGCGGAACACCGGTTTGGGCAGGCGCGCAAACGACGAAAATTCATCGACCATACGGCGCAGATCGCCCACCTGGCGGATGATGGTCGCGGTCAGTTCCTCAAACAATTCGGGATCGGTGACGATTTGTTTGCGATAGCGCCGTTTCAGCCGTTCGGTGGCCAGCTGGATCGGGGTCAGCGGGTTTTTGATTTCGTGTGCGATCCGCCGCGCCACGTCGGACCAGGCGGCGCGGCGCTGATCGACCAATTGCCGCGTGATGTCTTCAAACGTGATGACATGGCCATTGGCATCCTGCGCGACCTTCACCGCCAGAGTCAGCAGATCGCCGCCCTTGGCATAATGGACAACCCCGCTGATTTCGCCGCTGATCACCAGGTTGTGCAATTGCGGGGATACTTCGGCCAGGGTCGCACCGGTGGTTGCGCCGGACCGGTCCTGCCCCGCATCATCGCCCAGCAGCTTTTGCGCGGAACTGTTGATCAGGCGGATCACCCCGCCACGATCGATGGAAATGATCCCGGCGGTAATCGATTCGATCACCGCCTCTATCAGCGAACGGCGCACATCCAGCTGGGCGTTGGCGCGCACCAGCGCCAGTGTCTGCGTTTCCAGCTGCGCGGTCATGCGGTTGAACGCGCGGGCAAGCATGCCGACCTCATCCGCCCCGCGCCCCGACGCCACGCGCATGGCAAAATTGCCGCTGCCGACTTTGCGCGCAGCCGATACCAGTTCGATCAATGGCGCAACCTGGCGGTCGGCCAGCCGCAGCGCCGCCCATACCGCCAGCATGACCAGCGCCAGCGATATGCCCAGCAGCGCCAGATTGAACCGCACCTGCAACGCCCGCGCGCGCCGCGTCAGCATGTCATAGGCGGCCACGACCGAATTGGCGCGTTTCCACTGGTTGTAGGCCAGCTGATCGGAATCGCGCGCGACATACAGGTACAGCCCGCGCGCCTGGTCGATGGCGGTGACCGCCTCGATCTTTTCGGCCGAGGCATTGACCACCACGCGTTCACCGCTCGCAATCCGTCGCAATTCATCGGCGGTCACGCGTTGGCGGTTGTCATTGCGGTTGGGGTCGACAATCGCTGCGGTGCGAAAATTGCCGTCCTCACCGCGTTCGATAATCGCCGACTGGTTCATTTTGCGGCTGATCACTTGCCACGTATAGCCTTCGGCAAATTCCGGGCTGGTGATCGGTTTGTCGGTCATGTAATCGCGCAAATCGGCGGCCATAGCCACGCCTTCGGTCCCGACATCGCGCAATTTGTCGGTGTAATAGCCCTTGGCCAGGCTGTTGGCGTTTTCCAGCAGCCCGCGTGAATTGTCGGAAAACCAGAATTCCACACCCGACTGGAACAGTAGCGAGGCAAAGATCGCCACCAGCAGCGTCGGCACCGCCGCGATCAGCGAAAACAACCACACCAGCCGCAGATGCAGCCGGCCATTGCTGCCCAGCACGGTGCGCCGCGCGCGCAATAGCGCCACGCGCCGGCCCACCAGCACGATCAGCGCCATTGCCGGTACCATTGTGCCGATCAGCAGGCTGGTGGTCAGTTTGGCCGGCAACAGCTGATCACCGGCGGTGTGTTGCGGGTTCAGCTGGTACCAGCTGACCGTCACCATCATGATCAGCCAGATCGCGGTGATCGTTTCCAGCACCAGCGTCACATTGGCGCGGCGCAACACCACGAGCAGCCGCCGCCACCACCGCGGCAGGGGCCGGGCCCTTGCTGGCATTGGCGCTGGCATTGGCGCTGGCATTGGCGCTGGCGTTCGCGCCGGCACAGGCGCGGCCATTGGCGTTGCATCACGTCGAGTCATAGTTGCTGATAGACAACACTACTGTTGCCCAAATGCAAGCCATTTTGCACGCGAACCCATCGGTGCAACCGCGTGCGGTCAGACTGCCCACCCGATCAGGGCTGGATGCCCAGTTCCGCCAACCGTTTGCGCAAGGTGTTGCGGTTGATACCCAGGATCTGTGCCGCGCGCAGCTGGTTACCGCCGGTCTGGTCAAGCACGTGGTGAAACAGCGGGCGTTCAAACGCTGCCAGCGCGTGATCATACAGCTGCCCCGGCACCGGCGGGTTTTGCGTCAGCCACTGCCCCAGCGTGCCCGCCCAGTCGCCGGCGATGCGGTCGCTGTGCGTACTGGCAGTGCGCGCCGGTTCATCACCGGGCCCGCGCGCCACACCCGCGCCGCGCGCGCCCGTGGCGGGATCGCTGGCCAGCAAGGGTTCTATCGTCGCGACATCGATCGACTCTTCGCGCGCCATCAGCGCCAGCCGATAGATCAGATTGCGCAATTCGCGCACGTTGCCGCGCCACGGCTGCGCCGCCAGCAGCGCCGCGCCCGCGGTGGTCAACTGCCGGCGGGGCAGGCCCTCGTTGGCGGCGCAGGCCAGGAAATGCCGCGACAGCGCGGGGATATCATCGGTGCGTTCGCGCAAAGGGGGCAGTTCGATCGGCACCACCGCCAGCCGGTAATACAGGTCTTCGCGAAACTGGCCGGCGGCGATCATCGGCAGCAGATCGCGGTTGGTGGCGGCGATAATCCGGCAATCCAGCGTGATTTCGTCCGCCCCGCCCACGCGGCGCACGCGGCCCGATTGCAGCGCGCGCAACAGCCGGGTCTGCGCCGCAATCGGCATGTCGCCGATTTCATCCAGAAACAGCGTGCCCCCGGCGGCCTGTTCAAATTTGCCCACCCGGCGCGCGATCGCCCCGGTAAAGGCGCCTTTTTCGTGCCCGAACAATTCGCTTTCGATCAGATCGTGCGGGATCGCCGCGGCGTTGACCGCCACAAACGGCCCGGTGCTGCGATTGCCGAGCTGGTGGATGGCCTCTGCCACCAGTTCCTTGCCAGTGCCGGATTCACCCAGGATCAGCACGGTCAGATCGTTGCGCAACACGCGCGTGATCATGCGATAGACCGCCTGCATGGCCGGGCTGCGCCCGACCAGTGGCAAACCCTGGGGCAATGGCTCTGCCACGTCGGCATCGCCTTCTCCACCTTGCGCCCCGGCCGCGCTGCGGGCGATCCCCTGCTGCACCCCGGCGTGGACCGCGGCGACCAGCTCATCCAGGTCAAACGGTTTGGGAAAGTATTCAAACGCGCCGGTGTCGCTGGCCCGCACCGCGGTATCAAGCGTGTTTTGCGCCGACAGGATGATCACCGGCAGATCGGGAAACCGCGCGCGCACAGCTGGCAGCGTGGCAATGCCATCACCATCGGCCAGCATGACATCGGTCAGCATCAGCGCATAGGCACCGGTTGCCAGCAGCCGGTCGCGGCCGGCCACGGTCTCGCTGCGTGCCACGGCAAACCCTTCGGCAGCGAGCGCGGCGGTGATGACGGTGGCGATCGACGCGTCGTCTTCAACCAGCAGGATCGACCGGTTCATGCGCGCATTCCCTGTTCAACGGGCCGGGGTACATTTGGCACCGTACCGGCGACCGGCAGATGCAGCCGGAAATGCGTAAGGCCGCGGACCTCGTCCCGGTCGTGGGTCACACGCCCGTTCATTTCACGCACCAGTTTCTGCACCAGCGCCAGCCCCAGGCCCTGTCCGCTTTTCTTGTTGGTCACAAACGGTTCGAATATATGGTCGCGCAGCGCCGGTGGCACGCCCGGGCCATTGTCGCTGACGCGCAGTTCGATCGGCAGGCGCAGCGATCCACCCCCCGGCCCCAGATGCACCAGAATGCCGCTGGCAAACCGTGACCGCACGATAATGCGCGGGCTTTCGACCGCTTCACAGGCGTCCCTGGCATTGGTCAGCAGGTTCAGCAGCACTTGCACCAGCGCATCGTGGTTGGCGGTGATCAGCGGCAGGCTGGGGTCGAATTCTTCGTCCACCACACAGCGGGCAACCGGTTGGCCGTGGCGGTTGCCGCCATGGCTGGCCGCCAGAATGGCCTGCGCATGGCGCACCGCTTCGTGCAGATTGCATGGCAGCGCCGGTTCCGGGTTGCGGCGGCCGAGCGATTGCATCTGGTCCACCAGCTTGGCAATGCGATCAACCTCGGTCGTGATCAGCCCGGTCAGCGTGCGATCGGCCGGAGCAATCCGGCGTTCCAGCAATTGTGCGGCGCCGCGAATCCCCGCCAGCGGGTTTTTGATTTCGTGCGCCAGGACATCGGGTGCGCGCAACACCGCGTCATCGGCGCCATCGTTGCCCGCCAGCCCCAGGCTCAGCGCCTCGACCCCGACCGGCTCTTCAAGCACCAGCATCTGCCAGCCGCGATAATGCAGCACCGGCGCGGTCATCACGTCGATCTGGCGGGCAGGCTGGTCAAATATCCGCACCTGTGATCCGCGCGCGACCAGATTGGCCTCCCGATCGGCCAGGCGATCGGCAATCAGCGCTTCTTCAAAGCGAAAGATGCTGTCGATCGATCGCCCTACCAGCCGGCTCGACCCCTGCCCCACCAGATGTTCGCCCGCCGCATTGACCGATGCCACGGTCAGCGCCGGGGTCAGCAGAAACACCGCCTGTGGCAGGCTGGCGACCAGCCACTTCGGATCGGGCGGGCCCGCTGTGGCAGGATCAGGCTGCGGCACGGCATTCGCCCGCCTGATCCAGACGGGTGTAGAATTCGGCCAGGCTGGCCAGCACCGCGTGGTGATCCTCGATAAAATTGACCCGGTTGCGAAATTCGGCCGATCCGGGCAGGCCTTTGGTATACCAGCCCAGGTGCTTGCGCGCCATGTGCACCCCGACCGTGGTGTCGTAGTGTTCCAGCATGTCGTGGTAATGTTCTACCAGCACCGCATGCTGATCGGCGATCGACGGGTCATCCAGCAATGTGCCGGTGTTCAGCCAGTGCATCATCTGCCCCAGCAGCCAGGGCCGGCCATAGGCGCCGCGCCCGATCATCACCCCATCGGCGCCGCTGTGGTCGATCGCGGTGGCGACATCGTCGATCGAACAGATATCGCCATTGACGATGACCGGGATCTGCACCGCCGCCTTTACCCGTGCGACAAACCGCCAGTCGGCCGAACCCTTGTACATCTGGTTGCGGGTGCGGCCGTGCACGGTGATCATCTGTGCGCCAAGATCCTGCGCGATCCGCGCCAGTTCCGGCGCGTTCAGGCTGTCGTGGCACCAGCCCATGCGCATTTTCACGGTCACCGGCACCGACACCGCCTTGATCGTCGCCGCGATCAGCCGTGACGCCAGTCCCAGATCGCGCATCAGCGCCGATCCGGCTTCGCCATTGACCACCTTGCGCACCGGGCAACCCATGTTGATGTCGATGATTGCCGCACCGCGATCCTCTGACAGCTTTGCCGCCTCACCCATCTGGTCGGGCTCGCAGCCGACCAGCTGCATCGATACCGGTTCTTCGATCGCATCCCACGCCCATTTCTGGATCGACTGGCGCGTGGCGCGGATCGCCGCCGGGCTGGCGATCATTTCGGTGACGTTGAGCCCCGAACCAAACCGCCGCACCATGCGCCGGAACGGCAGGTCTGACACCCCGGTCATCGGCGCCAGGATCACCGGGCACGCGATCTGCACCGGGCCGACCGCGATCGGGGCCAGTGCGGGGGGAATGGGGGTCGTGCTCATAAATGGTGCGCCCAATGCCTAAAAAACAGGCAGGGGGTTAGCCAATTGTCGCAGGGGTAGCAAGTTTGTATGGGGCACCCATCATGACCATTTCGCAACCCGATCCGCCAACCCCGGCCCTGCCCGCCTTTGCCGCCGTGGTGGTCGCCGCCGGCAAGGGTCTGCGCGCGGGTGGCGCGGTGCCCAAACAGTTTGCGTCGTGGCAGGGTGCGCCGCTGGTGCGGCATAGCGTTGAACGTTTGCTGGCCGCCGGCGCCGCGCCGCTGGTGGTGGCGATTCCGGCCGATCATCACGACGATGCCGCCGCCGCGCTGGCCGGTCTGGCCGTGACGCTGGTGCCTGGCGGCGCCACGCGACAGCAATCGGTGCGCGCCGCGCTGGACCATCTGGCCGGTGATGAGGCCATCCAACGCGTGCTGATCCACGATGCCGCGCGCCCCGACCTGCCCCGCGCGGTGATTGCCGCGCTGGTCGCCGCGCTGGATCATGCGCCGGGCGCAATCCCGGTGCTGCCGGTGGTCGACAGCGTCGTGCGCGGGTCCGCCGGCCGGCGCGAAGCGGCAGTGTCGCGCGACGGGCTGTACCGCGTGCAGACCCCGCAGGCCTTTCGCCTGGACGTCATTGTCGCCGCGCATCGCGCCTGGCCGGCTGAGCGCGAGGCCGGCGATGACGCCACCGTCGCCGATGCGGCAGGGCTTGCCATCGCGCTCGTTTCGGGCGACGAGCGCCTGCGCAAGGTGACCTTTGCCAGCGATTTCGAATCCCCCCCGCGCCCTTCCCCGTCCAAGGACCACACAATGATCTGCCGCACCGGCATGGGGTTTGACGTCCACCGTCTGGTCGATGGCGAAGAGTTGTGGCTGTGCGGGGTAAAAATCGATCATCCGCGCGGGCTGTCGGGGCACAGCGATGCCGATGTCGCGATCCATGCGCTGGTTGATGCGCTGCTCGGCGCGATCGCGGCGGGCGATATCGGCGATCATTTTCCGCCCAGCGACCCGCAATGGAAAGGCGCATCGTCCGACCGGTTTCTGGCGCATGCCGCCATGCTGGTGCACAATGCCGGATATAGTGTCGCCAATATCGACGTCACGATCATTTGCGAAGCACCGCGCATCGGCCCGCACAAGGCGGCAATGCGCGAAGCCCTGGCCACAATCATGGGCATCACCATCGATCAGGTCAGCGTCAAGGCCACCACCACCGAACGACTCGGCCTGACCGGACGCGGCGAAGGCATCGCGGCGCAGGCCGTGGCCACCGTCACCCGCCCCACACCATAACCACGGCAAGGAGCAACCGATGACCCTTTCCCGCAATCTGGCCGCGTTCCTGGGCATCGGGGCGATGGCCCTGTCCACTGCCGCGCAGGCGCAGCAGGACACCTGCATTTCCGCGGCGGAGCTTGACAGCATGCTGCGGTACAGCCTGGCCGATGTCATCGACGGGGCGGCAACCGCCTGCCGCCCGACGCTGGGCACAGCGGCGTTTCTGGCCAGCGACGGTCCGGCATTGATCCAGCGTTATCGGGTGGCGCAGCCCGAGGCATGGCCGGCGGCGCGCCACGGCCTGATGAAAGTGACCGGGGCCGATGGCGAAAAGGACAAGATGGCCGGACTGATGTCCAAACTGCCTGATGAGGCGTTGAAACCGTTTGTATCGGGATTGATCAAGCAGATGGTGTCGGGCGCGGTCAAGCCAAAGGACTGTGCGACCGTCGACCAGACCGTGCGCCTGCTGGCGCCGCTGCCGGTCGAAAACATGGCGGGGTTGCTGACGCTGATCGTGCAACGCGTCGACAAGCCGACCGCGGACAAGAAACAACGCCTGCCGCTGTGCAGGATCGAACCTGTCTTGCCGGGCTTTCCCGCCGCGCCAGGTCACTGAAAAAGCCACTGAAAAAGCCACTGAAAAAGCCCACTGAAAACGTCATTGAAAGAGCCAATGTCATGAACAGCCTGCTTCCCGACGATCTGGTCGTGCTCGCCGCGCGGGTGATCGCCGCCAACAAGGCGATCGGCCGCACGGTGGCCGTGGCAGAAAGCTGCACCGGGGGGCTGGTAGCGGCTGCGCTGACCGAAATCGCCGGCAGCTCTGCGGTGTTCGATCGCGGGTTTGTGACCTATTCCAACACGGCCAAGGTCGACATGCTGGGCGTTTCCGAAGATGTGATCGATTGTTTCGGCGCGGTGTCGGTGGCGGTGGCGTGGTCGATGGCGCAGGGTGCGCTGGCGCATTCAACCGCCGATATCGCGGTGGCGATTACCGGCGTGGCCGGCCCGGACGGGGGATCGGCGCAGAAACCGGTGGGCACGGTGGTGTTTGCCTGCGCCCGGCGCGGCGCCGATCCGGAAGCGCAAGAGGCGGAAATGAAGTTTTTTGCAGAGGCCGGCACCCGCGCCGAAGTGCGGCGTCAGGCCGCGCTGGTGGCGCTTGAACTGCTGCTGCCGTCAGAGGCAGAGGCAGCCAGCGCCGCACCGCTGTAAAGCCGGGCGGCGCGGGTTTCGAACGCAGAGACCATCTTGCGGAACGCGCGATCGAGGTATTGCCCGGCCAGACGTTCGAACAGCGCGTTGCGAAACGAAAAATCGCATTCGAATTCGATGCGGCAGCCGCCACCGTCGCGCGCATGGAAATGCCAGGAGTTCGACAGGCTTTTCATCGGGCCGTCGAGATATTCCACGGTCAGCGATCCCGGGCGGTCCTTGCGCACCCGGCTGGTGAATTTTTCGCGCAAGGCGCTGAACCCGACCATCATGTCGGCGACCATTTCGGTATCGCTGTCCGAACGCACGCGCGTGGCCACCACCCACGGCAGAAATTCGGCATAGCGTTTTACATCGGCGACCAGGTCGAACATCTGTTCCGGCGACCACGGCAAATCGCGCGTTTCGGCGATATGCGGCATATCAGCTGACCTTGACGCTTGCCGCCCCGACCAGGGCAGCTTTTGCCAGCTGTGCTTCGCGGGCGGCGCGCATTTGCGCAAAATCATCGCCGGCGTGATAGCTGGACCGGGTCAGCGGGGTGGATGCGACCTGCAGAAAACCTTTCGCGCGGGCGATCGCACCAAACGCGGAGAACGCCTGCGGCGTCACAAAATCGATGACTTTGGCATGTTTGGGCGTGGGTTGCAGATATTGTCCCATGGTCAGGAAATCGATGCCGGCGCTGCGCATGTCGTCCATCACCTGGTGCACCTCCAGCCGTTCTTCGCCCAGCCCCAGCATCACCCCGGATTTGGTGAAGATCGCCGGGTTGTGGCGCTTTACCTCTTCCAGCAGGCGCAGCGACGCGTAGTAGCGCGCGCCGGGGCGGATCATCGGATAGAGCCGCGGCACGGTTTCCAGGTTGTGGTTATAGACATCGGGACCGGCGGCGACGATCGCTTCAACCGCGGGCAGCATCTTGCCACGAAAATCGGGGGTAAGAATTTCGATCGTGGTGTTTGGGGTGGCATCGCGCAGCGCGCGGATCACTTTGACAAACTGCCCGGCGCCGCCATCGGGCAGGTCGTCACGATCGACCGAGGTCACCACGATATGTTGCAGCCCCAGCCGTGCCGCTGCCTCTGCCACATGGCCGGGTTCGCTGGCGTCAACCGCGCGTGGCATGCCGGTTTTGACGTTGCAGAACGCGCAGGCGCGCGTGCAGACATCGCCCAGGATCATCACCGTCGCGTGCTTTTTGGTCCAGCATTCGCCGATGTTGGGGCACGCCGCCTCTTCACACACGGTGTTGAGTTTCAGATCGCGCATCAGATCGCGCGTTTCCTGATACCCCTTGCTGACAGGGGCCTTGACGCGAATCCAGTCGGGCTTGCGCGGACGGGCGGGGGCGGTCGAAATGTCGTTCATGTCTGCGCAAATAAGCGCTGCCTGCGCAAATTGCCATCCCCGCCGTCGATCCTTGCACTGACGGTCGCTTGCCGCCATGACGCTGCGGCAGGCTGTAGCGGAGTTTAAGGGAAAATTGCCATGACTGAACGCACAACCCCCGAACCCCAGTCCCCCGAACTCGATCACCTGATCGCTGGCTATCGCCGGTTTCGCGAACATGGCTGGACGCCAAAGCTGGAACGCTGGCGCGAACTGCGTGACGGGCAAAGCCCGCAAGTGATGATCATCGCCTGTTCCGACAGCCGGGTCGATCCGGCGCAAGTGTTCGATACCGATCCGGGCGAAATGTTCGTGGTGCGCAATGTCGCGGCGATGGTCCCGCCTTTTGAAACCGCGCCCGGCCTGCACGGGGTATCGGCCGCGCTGGAATTCGCGGTGCAAGTGCTGAAAGTGCGCGAAATCGTCGTGCTGGGCCACGGCATGTGCGGCGGCGCACAGGCCGCGCTGACGCAAAGCCTGCATGGTACGGAACCGGGCGAAGGCGGTTTCATCGCCAACTGGATCGCGCTGCTGGATGACGCGCGCGTGGATGTGGTTGCGCAACACGGCACCACCGGGCGCGTGGCCGAACGCGCGATGGAACAGGCCGGGGTGCGCACCAGCCTGGCCAATCTGCGCACATTTCCGTGCATCAGCCGCAAAGAAGCCAATGGGTCATTGCGCGTGACTGGCGCGTTTTTCGCGATCAGCGACGGATTGCTGCACCTGATGGATGACGCCACCGGGGAATTTCGCGCGGTGGTGTGATGTTCAGTTCACACAAAAAAACGGCGGCATCCAATCGGGATGTCGCCGTTTTTTGTGACGATAACCGTCGGGCTTATTTGCCGGCGGCCTTCTGGTCGGCAAAGATTGCCCACAGCTGGGCAATCGGCGCGCGCGGGCCGACGATCTTGGCCAGGTTGGCCTTGGCGTCGGCATATTTGCCTTCGTCGATCTGGGCGATGGCCAGCCGGGTCAGCACGCGATCCTTGTCGGCATCGATGCCGCCCTTGGACATTGCCAGCGTATACAGCTCATCGGCCTTGGCTGCTTCACCATACGACAGATAAGTATCGCCGGCCGCGGCCGCGACTTTGCCCGATGGCGCGGCGCTGGCTTCCTTGGCCAGGCTTGGCAGTGTTGCGCGGTCGGCTGCGGCGCGCGGACGCGCCTGGGTCAACACGTCCTTTACAAAGGTATCGTCGGCCTTCAGCGCACCGGTGGCGATGCCCTGTTCGGCAATGCGTACCGCCTCACCCGGGAAACGCCGTGCGTCGATCGACTGCAGATAGGCGACATATTCGCGTTCAACGTATTTGGGTTCCAGCTTCAGCGATCCCGCCTGATCCATCAACCGGCTGACGTCGAGCTCTTCCTGGTTGGTAAAGTTGGTCGCGCCGTTGCGCACCAGCTGCGTGGCGCCCAGCCAGTTCATCGGGGTGGGATAGGCGGATACCAGCAGCAGCGCCCATTCGGTCGATTCCGCCGACAGTTTCGATGTATAGGCGATGCGGTTGCCGCGGTTGTACCAGTCTTCCGGCGGAGCCTGATTGGCGGCCTTTTTGGCGGCGATCGCGGTTTTCAGCGCGTCCAGGCCGGCCTTTGGCTGCCCCGACGAGGTATAGGCCTCGGCCAGCATCTGCGGCACGGCATCATCGACCGTCGCGCTGTTGACCAGCGGGCTGAGTGCCTTGATAGCGGCGGGATAATCCTTGGCCACAAATGCCATCTGGCCCAGCATGGCGCTGACCGTGGGCACCAGGTTGGCCTGCAACTGCCCGCTGTCGAGCATGTTCTGCAGGCCCTTGGCCGTCAGCGCGTCATTGCTGGTAAAACCACCGACCTGGCGCTGCCAGTCGCCATAAATCAGCCGGTCGAGCGGTGATTTCACACCCGGTTCGACTTTGGCGAGTTCGGGCACCAGCGCGGCGGTCGCGGCCTTGAAATCGGCGTCGGGAACTTTGCCCTTTTTGGCGACTGTGTCGTTGAACAGTTTCTGGAACGGCCCGGCGACTTTGCTGAATTCCGCAGAATTGGTCACCTTTGCCGGTGGTGCGTCCTTGGCCACGGCCGGGACCGCAGAGACCATCAAGGTGCCGAAAACGAGCGCGCCGGCGGCGACAGTGGCGCGGCCGATAGTAGCGAATTTACCCCGCATTGTCCTTACTCTCCATGTTCGACCGCGACGGCAAACGGGGTGGGCGCGTGTGCCCTGCCCGCCGTTTGCCGATCAGCCCGGCCCGTCGCTCGTTTGGCGCGGTTTTGCGTCCTTTGCAACGTCTTCTGGCTAGGCGCACCCGCGTGAACCGCATTTGAACGGCGATTTCTTGCCCCCGCTACGCAGTCACACGGAACGCTATCCAAGCGAAGTGTGGAAAAATCGCCCGCGCGCCGCACCTTGGCTGGCCATACCCGGGGCAAGGGGCTAGGGCCAAAGGCTTATACGGGCGGGTGCCATCGCGGCGGGGGGTATGTCTCCACCACGGCGGGCCCGGATTGCCAGCAGCGAAAGCGCCAAAAAACGTGAGCGACGATAACACCCCGATCGATCCCCCCACCCCGTCGGGTGAACCCGAATTTCAGCGGATCGACATCGTCGATGAAATGAAGTCGAGCTATCTCGACTATGCGATGAGCGTGATCGTCAGCCGCGCGCTGCCCGATGTGCGTGACGGGCTGAAACCGGTGCACCGCCGCATCCTGTGGACCAGCCATGAAAACGGCTTCACCACCGGCAAACCCTATCGCAAATCGGCACGGATCGTCGGCGATTGCATGGGCAAATACCATCCGCACGGCGATTCGTCGATCTATGACGCGCTGGCGCGCATGACCCAGGATTGGTCGATGCGCGTGCCACTGATCGACGGTCAGGGCAATTTCGGATCGATGGACCCCGATCCGCCGGCATCGATGCGCTATACCGAGGCGCGCCTGGCCAAAGTGGCCGACCAGCTGCTGGCCGATATCGACAAGGACACGGTCGATTTTCAGCCCAACTATGACGGGACGGAAAACGAACCGCAGGTCCTGCCCGCGCGCTTTCCCAATCTGCTGGTCAATGGCGCCGGCGGCATTGCGGTGGGCATGGCCACCAACATTCCGCCGCACAACCTGGGCGAAGTGATCGACGGCTGCCTGGCCTATATGGAAAACCCGCTGATCAGCATCGATGATCTGATCCGCATCATTCCCGGCCCCGATTTTCCCACCGCCCCGCTGATCCTGGGCACGGCCGGTGCGCGCAAAGCCTATACCGAAGGGCGCGGATCGATCATCATGCGCGCCCGCCATGTGGTGGAGGAAGGCGGCCGTCGCGGCAACGACCGCCGCGCGATCGTGCTGACATCGATCCCCTATCAGGTTGGCAAGAACAGCCTGGTGGAAAAGATTGCCGAGGCGGCCAAGGACAAGCGGATCGAAGGCGTGGCCGACATCCGCGATGAATCCAGCCGTGAAGGTGTGCGCGTGGTCATAGAACTGAAGCGTGACGCCACGCCCGAAGTCGTGCTCAACCAGCTGTGGCGCAACACCCCGGCGCAATCCAATTTCCCCGCCAACATGCTGGCCATTCGCGGCGGACGGCCCGAATTGCTGATGTTGAAAGACATTATCGAGGCGTTCGTCCGCTTCCGCGAAGAGGTGATCACCCGCCGCACCAAATTTGAGCTGATGAAGGCGCGCGACCGTGCGCATATCTTGCTGGGGCTGGTGGTCGCGGTCACCAATCTGGACGAAGTGGTGCGGATCATCCGCGGATCGGCCAACCCGGCGCTGGCGCGCGAAGCGCTGAGCACGCGCGAATGGCCGATTGAGGAAATCGCGCCCTATATCCGCCTGGTCGAAGCGATCGAGGATGACGCGCTGGCCGAAACGCTCACCTACCGGCTGTCGGACACGCAAGTGCGGGCGATTCTCGATCTGCGGCTGCACCGGCTGACCGCACTGGGGCGCGATGAAATCGGCGGAGAGCTGGAAACACTGGCGCGCGCGATCGCCGAATTTTTGTCGATCCTGGCCGATCGGGTAAAGCTGTACGGCGTGATGCGCGATGAACTGATGGCGGTGCGGAACGCGTTTGCCACGCCGCGCCTGTCCGAAATCACCGCGCCCGCCGACGGCATCGATGACGAAGACCTGATCGAACGCGAAGACATGGTCGTGACGATCACGCTCGACGGTTACATAAAGCGCACGCCGCTTTCGACCTTCCGCGCGCAGAACCGTGGCGGCAAGGGCCGTTCGGGCATGGCCACCAAGGACGAAGATGCGATCGGCACGATGTTCGTGGCCAGCACGCATACCCCGGTGCTGTTCTTTTCGACCGCGGGCAAAGTCTATCGCCTGAAAGTGTGGCGCCTGCCCGAAGGCGGCGCGGTGACGCGGGGCCGCCCGGTAGTCAACCTGCTGCCCGCGCTCGACCAGGGCGAAACCATTGCGGCGGTGCTCGCGCTGCCAGAGGATGAGACGCAGTGGGGCGCGCTCGACGTCATGTTTGCGACCGCGCTGGGCAATGTGCGGCGCAACGCGATGGATGCCTTTGCCAATATCCCGTCCAACGGCAAATTCGCGATGCGGTTTGAAGAGGGTGATGGCGACCGGTTGATCGGGGTGGCGCTGGTGTCCGAAGGCGATGACGTGCTGCTGGCCAGCCGCCAGGGCAAGGCGATCCGCTTTGCCGCCGACGATGTGCGCGAATTCCAAAGCCGCACTTCGACGGGCGTGCGTGGCATGCTGCTGAAAGAGGGCGACGAGGTGATCTCGCTGTCGATCCTGCATCGCACCGCCTTGCGCGATCAGGACGAACGCGACGAATACCTGCGGTTCGCCCCGTGGAAGGCCGAACGTGAAGGCGATCCGACGATCGAAGCCGAACGCTTTGCCCAGCTGGTGGCCGATGAACAGTTCATCCTGACCGTGTGCACCAATGGCTATGGCAAATTGTCGTCGGCCTATGAATACCGCCGCACCGGTCGCGGTGGCCAGGGTATCGTCAATATCGACAACATCGAACGCAACGGACCGGTCGTGGCCAGTTTTGCCACCACCCAGGCCGATCAGCTGATGCTGGTGACCGACCAGGCCAAGCTGATCCGCCTGCCACTGGATTCGCTGCGGGTGATCGGGCGCGGCACTGCCGGGGTGCGACTGTTCAACGTCGCCGACAGCGAACACGTGGTCAGCGCGGCCCGCCTGGCCGAACCCGATGCGGGTGAGGAAGAACCGGTGGAGGACGCTGAAACGGTCGTAACCGACGATGGTGCGGAAGCAGCAGACGAATGAGCCCCCACCCCACAAGCGCCCCTTGTTCGTCCTCCCCCTCCTCCGTTCATGCTGAGCCTGTCGAAGCACGCGCGCAAACCCCCGCACCACATGCCTACAAGATCCTGTCCGCAGCACAGTGGGCGCAGTGGCAGGCCGATAGCGTGTTCACCGGTGCGCCGGTCGATCTGACCGATGGCTATATCCACTTGTCCGCCGCCGATCAGGTGACCGAAACCGCCGACAAGCATTTCGCCGGGCAGCATGGGCTGGTCATCGCCCGTGTCGATCTGTCAGCGCTGGGCGATGCCGTGCGCTGGGAAGCATCGCGCGGCGGTGCGCTGTTTCCGCATGTCTATGCAACGCTGCCGCTGGCGGTTGTCGCGGCGCATCAGGCGATGGTGCGCGATGCCGACGGTGGCGTGGTCCTGCCCTGAATGCCGACCACGCCCAGCGTGATCAGCAATTGCCCGGCATAATACAGCGGCCAGACCAGCATGCCCGGCACGGCACTGCCCGCCATGCCTCCCATCCGCGCAAACAGCAGCAGGTCTGACACGGCAAACAGCAGCGCGCCCAGCGCCACTTGTGACCGCGAGAAATCGCTGAGCCAGGCGCAACCCAGCATCGCGCCCAGCCCCATCGCATAGAACCCGACGCCAAGATCGCCGCCGCTGATCGCATAGGCCGCATCCGACAGCACGATCATGCCCAACAGCGGCGGGGCAAACAGTGCCAAGCCCTTCACCGCGCGCCGCATGCGCCAGTAAAACGCAATTGCAATCACGTGTCCGGCCAGGAATGCGACAGCGCCGGCGATCAGGCTCAGCTCGATCAGCCCGTCACCCAGCGCACCCAGCGCGAGCACCAGCGCAATCGACCGGGTTTCGCGATTGGCAAGGCGCCAGGCATGGACACCCAGCGCCGCAACGCCGCCCATCTTGACCGCAATCGCAATCGGCCCGGGCGGCAGCACGCCCTGGCATGCCCAATACCCGATGCCAAAGATCAGGCTGATGATCAGCCACGCATATTTGCCGCCCACTGGCATCGTCCCCCTTTACCCCCGCGCAGACCTTGCCGTTCGGCGGCGTCGGTGCCAAGGGCAAAACCATGACGCATCAGGTTCATATCATCGGCGGCGGGATGGCCGGCAGCGAGGCAGCGTGGCAACTGGCACGGCGCGGGATTGCTGTGCGCCTGTCGGAAATGCGCGGCGGGGGCGACACCACCGCGGCACACCACACGCAAGGGCTGGCCGAACTGGTCTGTTCCAACTCGTTCCGTTCGGACGACCACGTCAACAATGCGGTTGGCCTGCTGCACCACGAAATGCGCATGAACGGCAGCCTGATCATGGCGGCGGCCGCGCGTGCATCGGTGCCCGCGGGATCGGCGCTGGCGGTCGATCGCGATGCGTTTTCGGCCGCCGTGGAGGCCGAACTGGCCAGCCTGCCCACACTGCAAGTGGTGCGCGAACGCATCGACGCGATCCCCGACCAGGGCCATGTGATTATCGCCACCGGCCCGCTGACCGCGCCGTCGCTGGCCACCGCGATCGGCGCCGCGACAGGGGCCGAGTCGCTGGCGTTTTTCGACGCGATCGCGCCAATCGTGCACCACGACAGCATCGATATGGACGTGTGCTGGCGCGCATCGCGGTGGGACAAGGGTGAGGCAGACTACATCAATTGCCCGATGGACCGCGACCAGTACGCCGCGTTCCACCAGGGGCTGATGGAGGGCGAAAAGACCGAATTCCGCGAATGGGAGGCGAACACCCCCTATTTCGAAGGCTGCATGCCGATCGAGGTGATGGCGGCGCGCGGGTTTGATACGCTGCGGTTCGGCCCGATGAAACCAGTCGGGCTGGACAATCCGCGCACCGGCCGCTGGCCCCACGCGGTGGTGCAACTGCGCCAGGACAACAAGCTGGGTACATTGTGGAACATCGTCGGGTTTCAGACCAAGCTGAAACATGCCGAACAGGTGCGGTTGTTCCGCACCATTCCGGGGCTGGAACGCGCCGAATTCGCGCGGCTGGGCGGGCTTCACCGCAACACCTTTATCCAGAGCCCGCGCGTGCTCGATCGGCAATTGCGCCTGACCCGCGATCCGCGTGTGCGCTTTGCCGGGCAGATTACGGGGTGCGAAGGTTATGTTGAAAGCGCCGCGATCGGGCTGTTGGCGGGGCTGATGACAGCGACCGAGCTGACCGGGAAATCATGGACATCTCCGCCCCGCACCACTGCGCTGGGCGCGCTGCTGAGCCACGTTACCGGCGATGCCGTGGCGGAAACCTTTCAGCCGATGAACATCAATTTCGGCCTGTTCCCCACGCTGGACGAAGTGAAGAAAAAGCAGCGCAAAGAGGCCTATACCACGCGCGCCAAGACCGATCTGGCGGAATGGATCGGGTCAGTGGGCGCGTGATGGGATTATGAAATAACAACACAAATTTCCGAATTGCCCAAAAACAGCCCCTCGTGCTGAGCCTGTCGAAGGACACGCGATAACCCTTGTCCAACCGAACAATCCGACCCGAATAGGGCGAATGTTGTGCGCGCCCTTCGACAGGCTCAGGACGAACGGGGCTTTGGCTAAGGGCGTATCACTCTGTCTTTTTGCATTTGCACGAAGGCTTGCGTGGTTTGCCTTTGGTGGTGGCAAATTCCTCACGCGTCAGAAATCCGCTGCCGTTCTTGTCGGCGCCCTTGAACTTGTTGATCGCCTTGGCCGCCCATTCGTCAAAGGTCAGCAGGTTGTTGCCATCGGTATCCAGCTTGCGGAATTCCTTGGCGCGCGGGCCCAGCATTTCGGGCATGGTGATCTTGCCGTCGTGATCGCGGTCCAGCCGGTCGAACCGTTTCTGTTCCTTGGTCTCTTCGGGCACTTCGGGCAGATCGGCGCCCACTGCATCACCCGCGTCGGATTCGGGCAAGGGATCGGCGCTCGCGCCCGGCTTGGGCGCCGGCGCGGCCAGTTGCGGCACTTGCGGCGCGTTGTCACTCGCTGCCCGCCCCTGCCACCAGAACACCCCTGCCGCCACCAGCAGCAGTGCCCCCAACGCTCCGATCACGATCCTGTTCATGCGCGCAACCTAGGCCGCGGTCCGGGGTGTGGCGAGCAGGAGATCTTGCGAATTTGGTGCGTTCTGCCGGCGTGGCGTCATGCGCCCAGCCAACCTTTGCGCAGCGCGCTCAGCATCACGCGCCACGCCGGCGCGTCATTCGCACGGGTGAAATGGTCGATCAGCACCAACGGGCGCAACGCGCGCGGCAGCGCAGATGACGGCAAGGCGCGCCCTTCTGCCCAGTCGGTCACCGCCGCCGACAGCGCGGGCGTTTCCGCACTTCCACCCATCGCGGCCAGCGCCAGCAAGGCCACGGCGCGCGCGCGGGCCAGTGCGGCACCGCCATCTTCGCCCACCACTTGCGCTTCCCACCCGTCGACCAATGCGGTCAACGCTGGGGTCTGGCTGTCCCACGCGGCCAGCAGCGCCAACAAGGGTTCACCACGCGGACGGGCCGCCACCGGTTCGGCCAGCCGATCACGCCACCACGCCAGCCGCAGCTGAATCATGATCGGTTCGCGCCCTGCCCGCGCCGCATCGGCCAGCCGACGATCCAGCGCCAGCAGCCCGGTCCATGCGGCGCGAACTCCGCGCGGCGCATAGGCCACGGCCAGACGTTCGGGCGGGGTCAGCCATTCCGCCGTCACGGTCTGCGCGATCGGCGCGGGTGGTGGCAGTGGAGTTCCGTCAGCGATAGCACACCTTGCGCACCGCCTCGGCAATCTTGCCCGCGGTGATCAGGGCGGCCTTTTCCAGATTGGCGGCATAGGGCAGCGGCACATCTTCGTCGCACACCCGCAGGACCGGTGCATCCAGATCGTCAAACCCGTGCTGCATGACCACCGCGATCACTTCGGACGCGATGGAGCAGACCGGAAAGCCTTCTTCGGCCACGACCATGCGGTTGGTGCGTGACAGGCTTTCCAGGATGGCCGCCGTATCCAGCGGGCGCAGGGTGCGCAAATCGATCACTTCGGCATCGATGCCTTCGCCAGCCAGCACTTCGGCAGCTTCCAGCGACAGCCCCACGCCGATCGAATAGGTCACGATGGTCACGTCCTTGCCCGGGCGCATGATGCGCGCCCTGCCGATCGGCACCACCACATCATCACCCTGCGGCACGTCAAAGCTGCGGCCATAGACCAGTTCGTTTTCCAGAAAGACCACCGGGTCTTCGCTGCGGATCGCGGCTTTCAACAGGCCCTTGGCATCCGCGGCGTCATAGGGCGCGATCACGACCAGCCCCGGTACCGATGCGTACCACGGCGCATAGTTCTGGCTGTGCTGTGCGCCAACGCGCGATGCCGCGCCGTTGGGGCCACGAAACACGATCGGGCAGCGCATCTGGCCGCCCGACATGTAATTGGTCTTGGCCGCCGAATTGATGATGTGGTCGATCGCCTGCATGGCAAAGTTGAAGGTCATGAATTCGACCACCGGACGCAACCCGCCCATTGCCGCACCGGTGCCGATCCCGGCAAAGCCATATTCGGTAATCGGCGTGTCGATCACCCGGCGCGGCCCGAATTCATCGAGCAGGCCCTGGGTAACCTTGTAGGCGCCCTGGTATTCGGCGACCTCTTCACCCATCACGAACACGCGGTCGTCGGCACGCATCTCCTCGGCCATCGCATCACGCAGCGCTTCGCGCACGGTGGTGGAAACCATGGCCGTGCCGGCGGGAATGCCGGCATCGGCAACCGCGCGGGCGGCTACCGGAACGGCGATCGGTGGCGGCGCAGCAGCAACCGGCGGTGTGGCGACCGGCGCCGGCGCAACGACTGCGGGTGCGGCAGCGGCGGTGTCATCATCACCCTGCAGCGTCGCGATCACGGTACCCACTTTAACCCCTTCGGTTCCTGCCGCGATCAGCAGCTCACCAACGGTGCCTTCGTCGACCGCTTCGAATTCCATCGTCGCCTTGTCAGTTTCGATTTCGGCCAGAATGTCGCCGGATTTTACCGTATCGCCGGGCTTGACCAGCCATTTGGCCAGGGTGCCCTCTTCCATGGTGGGGGACAGCGCGGGCATTTTCAGGTCGATCGCCATCTCAATAGGTCCCCACCAGCACATCGGTGTAAAGTTCGGGCAAGGCCGGTTCGGGCGAATTTTCGGCAAAATCGGCAGCCTCGGCCACGGTGGCGCGAATGCGCTTGTCGATTTCCTTCATTTGATCCTCGGTCACGCCGCGTTTCAGCAATTCCTGCTTGGCGGCCTCGATCGGATCGTGATTGTCGCGCATATCCTGCACTTCTTCACGGCTGCGGTATTTGGCCGGGTCGGACATCGAATGGCCGCGATAGCGATAGGTGTTCAATTCCATCAGCACCGGGCCATTGCCGCCGCGCACATATTCCAGCGCAACCTCGGTCGCCTGGCGCACCTCCAGCACGTCCATGCCGTTGACGTCCATGCCGGGAATGCGAAAGCCCGTGCCGCGGCGATAAAAATGCGTTTCGGCCGATCCGCGTTTTACCGCTGTGCCCATCGCATAACCGTTGTTTTCCACCACGAACACGATCGGCAATTTCCACAGCGCGGCCATGTTGAACGTTTCATAGACCTGGCCCTGGTTGGCCGCGCCATCGCCAAAATAGGCCACACAGACCCCGCCATCATCACGGTATTTGTGCCCGAACGCCAGCCCCGCCCCCAGCGGCACTTGCGCGCCGACAATGCCGTGACCGCCAAAGAATTTGTGGCTTGTCGAAAACATGTGCATCGATCCGCCCTTGCCGTGCGAAATCCCTGCTGCACGCCCGGTCAGTTCGGCCATGATCACGCGCGGATCGATGCCATAGGCCAGCATGTGGCCATGGTCGCGATACCCGGTGATCACGCTGTCATGCCCGGCCTTCAGCGCGGATTGCACGCCCACGGCCACCGCTTCCTGGCCGATGTACAGGTGGCAGAAACCACCGATCAGCCCCAGCCCGTACAATTGCCCGGCGCGTTCCTCAAACCGGCGGATCAGCACCATCTGTTCGTAAAACTGCAACAGTTCGGCATCGCTGGCGTCGTAACGCTTATGGTTGGCGTGGGCCTGTTGCAGGCTGCGCAGGGCAAACCCCGCTGCATCTTCGCCAACCGCCACATCGATCACGCCGTTATCGGCCACAACCGCCTCTGGCGCCGGTTTTGCCGCGGCAGTTGTGGCGGGGGCCGCTTTGGCGGCACGGGTCGCGCGCGGGCTTGCAGGTTTGGCCAAGTGGGCATGTCCTTTTCGTTTGGCAGCCGTTTGATCGATACCCGTGGGTGTAGGGCGCCGGGCGTGATCAGTTGCGCGCTCTATACGGCCAACGTCTGCCCTTTCGCAACGTGCAACGCCGCCTCTGGTGCGACAACGGATAGCTATTCGCAAAAATAACCAAACTAACCAATATACAAAACCGATCTGGTGATAAGGTCAGGCAAACTGTATTCCGCACAGGCAAAGCAGCCGCGCAGATGGCGTCACGCGACGACCACGCCGCGATAATCGCGCTCAAATTTTGGCGATGGTGGTGGTGTTTGGTGGGAAAATGGTGCGCCCGGAACGATTCGAACGTCCGACCCTCAGATTCGTAGTCTGATGC
>NZ_JBBATI010000043.1:0-30980 GCF_040398825.1 Novosphingobium sp. | reverse complement strand
GTTTCGAAGTCGGCACCGGCCCGCTCCCCCACCCGACCACCCATATGGTACTATCGTTGGGTGGTCGGGTGGGGGAGCGGGCAGGTGCCGACTTCCCGACACGATAGTGTCGGGTTAGCCACAAAGACACCTGTGCAGCAGCGGCTGCGGCTGCCATAAGCGCGGCCATGAACGCGTTAATCCTGTCTGCCCTGGCCATGACGCTGATCGTGGCCGCCCGTTATGCCATGGTCAGCGGGCTGTTCGCCTGGATCACCGCCCGCGTGCGGCCCGGGCACTACACCGGCCTGTCGCGCCAGATTCGCATGGAAGTGGGCTGGAGCCTGGTTTCCTGCGTGATCTATGGCGTGCCCGCCGGGATCATCGCCTGGGGCTGGCAGGCGCATGGCTGGACGCGCATCTATACCGACCCGCGCACCTATCCGCTGTGGTGGATGCCGGCATCGCTGATGGTCTATCTGCTGGCGCATGACACGTGGTTTTACTGGACGCATCGCTGGATGCACCGCCCGGCGGTGTTCCGCGCGATCCATGCCGTGCACCATGCCAGCCGCCCGCCAACCGCCTGGGCGGCGATGAATTTTCACCCGGTCGAGGCCGCCATTGTGGGCCTGTTCATCCCCGCACTGGTATTCGTGGTGCCGATCCACGCCGGCATGCTGGCGACGGTGCTGGTCATCATGACCGTTATGGGAGTGACCAATCACATGGGTTGGGAAATGTTTCCGCGCGCGCTGGTGCATTCGCGGGTCGGCCACTGGCTGATCACCGCCAGCCACCACCAGCGCCACCACGAACAATACCGGTGCAATTACGGGCTGTATTTCCGCCTGTGGGATCATTGGGGCAAAACCGACAAAGGGATTTCCGCGCCATGATGTCACACCTTGTTCGCCCCGCGCTGGCATCGGCGCTGCTGCTGGTACCGGGCGTTCTGCTGGCTGAACCGGCGCCCGATCAGACCGGTGGCGTCACCGTAACGGTCACCGTCAAGGGCCTGCGCAACACCAAAGGCCTGATCCGCGCCTGCCTGACGCAAAAAGCCGCGACATTTCCCGAATGCGAAAAAGACCCCGCATCGCTGCGGCTGAGCGTGCCGGCCAGCAATGGCCCGGCGCTGGTGTTTCGTCATGTGCCCGCGGGCACCTACGCCGTGTCGCTGTTTCATGATGCCAATGCCAACAACAAGCTCGACACGTTCATGGGCATCCCGTCCGAAGGGTTCGGCTTTTCGCGCGACGCCCCGGTGAAAATGGCCCCGCCCAAATTCGCGGCCGCGCAATTTGCGGTTGGCGCGGCGGATGTGACCACGGCGATCACGGTACGCTATATTCTGTGACGCCCGCCGGCCATGATCTGTCTGCCGAACCGCTGCCCGCCGAACGCGGCCCGTTGCGGGCCGGCAGCGCGCTGGCGCCATTCCGCTACCCGCCATTCCGGGCGATCTGGACCGCCAATCTGATATCCAGCGTGGGTTCGGTGATGCAGGCGGTCGCCGCCGCCTGGCTGATGACCGAACTGACCAGCCGCCATTTGCTGGTCGCGCTGGTGCAGGCATCCAGCACCATCCCGATCCTGCTGCTGGGGGTGATCGCCGGCGCGATTGCCGACAACCACGATCGGCGGCTGGTGATGCTGTGGGCGCAGGTGTTCATGCTGTTTGTGTCGGCGGTGCTGTCGGTGATGGGCTATGCCGGGGTGATCACGCCCTGGTCGTTGCTGCTGCTGACGCTGATGGTCGGCATGGGCACCGCGCTGAACGGCCCGGCGTGGCAGGCATCGGTGCGCATGCAGGTCGATCGCGCCGATCTGCCGCAGGCGATTTCGATCAACGCGATCGCGTTCAATCTGGCACGCAGCCTGGGCCCGGCGCTGGGCGGGCTGGTGATTTCGCTATGGAGCGTCAACCTGGCGTTCGCGATCAACGCGGTCAGCTATCTGGCGATGATCGTGGTGCTGGCGCGCTGGCACCCGGCGGTCACACCGCCACTGCGGCTGCCGATTGGCCCGGCGATCATGACCGGGCTGCGGTTTTGCCTGACGTCGGGCCCGATCGCGCGGGTGCTGTTGCGCGGCGCGGTGTTCGGGTTTGGCGCGGCGGGGTTTCAGGCGCTGTTGCCGGTGGTGGTGCGGCTGCAACTGCACGGGCATCAGGTCGACTATGGCCTAGTGGTGGGCGCATTCGGGTTTGGTTCGGTGCTGGCGGCGCTGTTCGTCGCCAAAGTGCGGCGCCGCATCGGCAGCGAAAACGTGGTGGGGATCAGCACGGCGGTGTTTGTGGCGGCGCAAGTCCTGCTGTCATCGGCGCATGGCGTCGCGCCGGCGATGGTGGCCGCGTTGATTGCCGGATCGGGCTGGGTGGCGACCATGACCAGCCTGAACGTGGCGATGCAGATGCGTTCGCCAGAGGCGATCCTGGCGCGGTGCATGTCGATCTATCAGGCGGTATCGTTTGGTGGCATGGCATTGGGCGCGTGGGTATGGGGCGCGCTGGCCGATCGGGCGGGATTGGTGTTCAGCCTGCGCGCAGCGGCGCTGTGGCTGGCGCTGACGCTGGTGCTGCGGCTGATCGCGCCGATGCCCGCGCGCGCCGAAGGACGGATAGAGGAAGCCAGCAATGCCCCAGCATGACGACACGACACCCAACCAGACCATGACCGCGGCACCGCTGCGATCGGTGCTGTTCATGCCCGCATCCAACCCGCGCGCGATGGCCAAGGCGCGCACTTTGCCGTGCGACGCGATTGCGCTCGATCTGGAGGACGCCGTCGCGCCAGAGGCCAAGGTGGATGCGCGCGAACAGTTGATCGGCGCGGTACGCGATGGCGGGTTTGGCCATCGCCGGCTGATCGCGCGGATCAATGCGCCGGGTACACCATGGCATGACGATGATCTGGCCGCGCTGGCACATGCGCCGATCGATGCGGTGCTGGTGCCCAAGATCGACGCTGCGGCGGATATTGCCGCATTGTCGGCCGCGATGGATGCGGCGGGATACCCCGCGCCTGTCGCGCTGTGGGTGATGATCGAAACCCCGCGCGCGGTGCTGGCGATCGAGCGGATTGCCGCGATGGCTGGTACCACCCGGCTGCGCGGACTGATGCTGGGGCTGAACGATCTGGCCAAGGATACCGGCATGGTGCAGGCCGCGGGTCGCGCCGCATTCCTGCCGGTGCTGGTGCAAGTGCTGCTGGCGGCGCGCAGCCACGGCCTGATCGTGCTGGACGGGGTGTGCAACGCCATCGACGATGCCGACCGGTTGCACGCCGAATGCACGCAGGCGCGCGATCTGGGCTATGATGGCAAAACGCTGATCCACCCCGCCCAGATCGATGTCGCCAACGCCGTATTCACCCCCGATCCTGCCGCGCTGGCGCAGGCCCGTGCAGTGGTTGCCGCGTTTGCCGATCCGGCCAATGCCGGCAAGGGCGCGATCCGCGTCGATGGCCGGATGACCGAACTGCTGCACCGCGACATGGCGGCAAAACTGATCGCGATGGCCGACGCGATTGCTGCGCGCGATCTCGGCGCGCTGTAGCCAATCGCCACCGCCAGATTCCCCCGCACAACTTAGCCATATTTTTACCATGTTGCGCCACAAGCAACAGGGTCAAGGCGTGGCGTGGGGACCACCGCCGGGTTCGCCCAGAGTGTAAAGGCGCGTGTTCGTTATGGATGATCTGCGTAAGGCCGACTTTGAACAGCGTGATCATGATGCCGACGACCATGCGGCGGAGACCGATTCGTATCATGATGCCAGTGGCGACAGCGGTGGTGAGGCACCGCCACCGGTGATCGGCCAGGACGAACGGCGCATGCAGGTGCGCGCGTACAACTATTGGGCCGGCCTGCTGGGCCAGCGCCGATTTCCGCTGCCCGACCGGTTGATCGCGGGCGATATTCCCGAATTCGGCAGCAATGCCGTGCTGCTGCATTTCGACAACGGCGTGGATGATCCGATGGTGCTGGCGCTGGGCGCGGCACTGGCGGAGGAATGCGGCGAAGGTCAGCAGATCGGCCGGCTGAGCCAGGTGCCGGGGCGATCGGTGCTGTCGCGCATTACCGACCATTACCTGCAGATCATCGCCAACGCAGCGCCGATCGGGTTTGAGGCCGAATTTGTCAATTCACGCGGCGCGACCATCCTGTACCGCGGCATTCTGCTGCCATTTTCCACCGATGACCGCACGATCGACTACATCTATGGCGTGATCAACTGGAAAGAACTGGCCGACCAGCGCACCACCGATGACCTGTTGCACGAAATCGGCCAGGCGCTGAACGCCGCGGCACCGACGCTGCCACGCGTGCCGGGGCGCATGCTGCCCGACATCGACGACTGGGGCGGTGCACCGGGGATCTGGGCCGATGGTCCCGATCTGGCCGAACCCGACCCGATCTGGGACGAAGCGCCCGCGCCCGCGCTGGATCTGGCCCCGTTCATGACCGGCACCACCGGGCCGGCGCTGGCGCGCATGGTGGCGGTCGGTACGCCCGCCGCCCCGGCCGTGGCCGAACCGCTTACCCTGGCCGAATGGCTGGAAACCGCACGTGCATCCGCCTTGCGCGCGCTGGCCAACGAAGATCGCACGCGCCAGTCGCTGTACGCCGCGATCGGCCGGGCGTGGGACTTTGCGCTGGCCGCCGATGCCGCGCCCGATGATTTTGCGCGGCTGGTGGCAGAGGCCGGGCTGGTGGCGCAGGACCGCGCCCCGCTGATCCCGTTGGTAAAGCTGGTGTTCGGCGCCGATTACGACAAAACCCGGTTGACCGAATATGCCACCGTGTTGGGCCATGCCCGGCGCATCGGGCTGGGCAAAGGCGCGCTGGCAGAATTTCTGGGCGCGGCCTGTGGCGGGCTGAAGGCGATTGTCGCGCGCGAACGCGCGCTGCGCCGTGCTGCGGACAAGGCCGCCAGACCCGCGACCGGCCGCACCGCCTGGGCGGCGGCGGCACGCGCACTGCCGGTGCGGCCGTTAAGCGAATTGCCGCGTGTCGGCGCCGAATTCAGCCTGGTACTGGTGCGCCGGATGGAGGGCGGCGATCTGTCGATGCTGGGTGAAATTGCCGATGACGCCGCGCTGCTGGAACGCGCGACCCGCCATTTTGCAGGCTGATACCGGATCGGGTGCTCTGCGTCAGGCTTGATATCGGCGGGGCTTCGTGCTGGTAAAGGGAATGCGCGCGTCTGAAATCCCGCCGATCCCCGGCACCGCACGATGACCGTGGGCGCGGCGGTCGGGCTGGGGCTGGTCACGCTGGGCGGGCTGGGGCTGATCGGGATGCGGCTGGTCACGCGGCGTGGCAGTGTGGCCATGCTCGATGCTACCGATCGCGTGCTGGCGGGCGGGGATCATGCCATCCGCCTGGCCGATACGGTCCAGTTTGGCGCTGACCCGGCGCAGCACCTGCAACTGTTTGTGCCCACCGGCCGCATGCTTGATCCGGCGCTGACCGGGCGCACCCTGCCGCTGGTGCTGTTCATCCACGGTGGCGGCTGGGCCAGCGGAAATCCCGGCGATTATCGTTTTATCGCGCGGATGATTGCGCCGCAGGGCTATGCCGTGGCGCTGGCCGGGTACCGGCTGCACCCCGCGGCACGCTATCCGCACATGCTGGAGGATGGTGCGGCGGCGATCGGCTGGCTGGCCGCGCATGCCGCCGCGCTGGGCGGTGATGCCACGAAAATCGTGCTGATCGGGCATTCGGCCGGCGCCTATAACGCGGTCATGCTGGGGCTTGACCGGCGCTGGGTTGCCGCCGCCGGCGGACACCCGCGCCGCGTCTGCGGCATGGTCGGGCTGGCCGGCCCGTATGATTTTCTGCCGCTGGACGATCACACCACGATTGCCACGTTCGGCCATGTCGCGGAACTGCGCGAAACCCAGCCGGTTCATCACGTGCGCGGTGATGCGCCGCCCGTGCTGCTGATCCATGGCGCAGCGGACAAGCGCGTGCGACCGCGCCACAGCATGGCGCTGGCGCGCGCGCTGGCCGGGTCGGGCGCGCGCAGCGAAACCCACATGCTGTCGGGCGTCGGTCATGAAGGGTTGATCATGCAGTTTGCCCGCCCGTTTGTGCGCGATCGGCGCGCGCTGTCGCTGGTGCTGAATTTTCTGGCGCGGGTTACCGCACAGCCGGCGGAGTCGGCAGCGGAATCCATGCCGGCTTCAGCGGCGGTTCAGCCGGCGCGGGCATAACCGGATGGTGTTGCGCAACCTGACCCTTTCCACCCGCACCGCGCTTGCCCTGGCTGCCGTGGTGGCCGCCGGCACCGCAGGCAGTGTCCGCGCGCAGGAAGTGCTGCGCGATGCCGAAACCGAAAGCTTTTTTCGCGACATGTCGGCGCCCATCGTCGCGGCGGCGGGGATGGACCCGCGCAATGTCGATGTGATCCTGCTCAACGATGGCGAAATCAACGCGTTCGTCGCCGGCGGCCAGGCGGTCTATATCAATTCGGGCCTGCTGAGCGCGGCCGACCACGCCGAAGAGGTGCAGGGCGTGTTTGCGCACGAATTGGGCCATATCGTCGGCGGCCACGTGATCCGCGGCGGCGAAGGGGCAAAGCCGGCAACCGCGATCACGCTGCTGTCGTTGCTGCTTGGTGCGGCGGCGGCGGCGGCGGGCGCGCCCGATGGCGGCATGGGCATTTTCATGGCCGGGCAACAGGCCGCGCTGGGCAAATACCTGGCATTCAGCCGGGTGCAGGAATCGACCGCCGATGCGGCCAGCGTGAAATTCCTGTCGGGCGCGGGCATTTCCGGGCGCGGTTCGGTCAATTTTTTCAAAAAGCTGGAAAATTACGAATATCGCGCCGGGTTCAAACGCAATTCCGATGCCGAATTTTACAGCACCCACCCGATGACCGCCGACCGGTTGACCACGCTGCAGGACGCATTTGTGGGCGATCCGGCGTGGAACCGGCCCGAAAACCCCGATCTGCAGCGGCGCTTTTTGCGGATCAGGGCCAAGCTTTATGGCTATCTGGCCGAACCGGCGCCGACGCTGGCGGCGTACCCCGAAACCATGAACGACGTGCCCGCGCACTATGCCCGCGCCTATGCGTGGCACAAACAGGCGTTCATGGACAAGGCGCTGGCCGAAACCGAAGCGATCCTGGCGATCGAGCCCGATGATCCCTATGCGCTGGAATTGAAGGGCCAGGTGCTGCTGGAATCCGGTCACCCGCGCGAAGCGATTGTGCCGTTGCGCCGCGCGGTCGAACTGACGCGAAACCAGCCGCTGATCGCCACCACGTTTGGGCACGCGCTGCTGGCGAGCGAAGACCCCGCCAATTTTGCCGAGGCCGAACGCGTGCTGAAGGCGGCGGTGGCCAAGGACCACGACAACCCGTTTGCGTGGTACGAACTGGGCACCGTCTATGAGGCGCAGGGCGATACCGCCCGCGCGCGGCTGGCCAGCGCCGAACAGCAGCAGATGGAAATGCATTTCGCCGAATCGCTGCGCAGCGCCGAAGCTGCCGAAGCCGCGCTGCCCAAAGGATCGCCCGACTGGCTGCGCGCACAGGATATCGCGATGAGTTCACGCGCGATGATTGAGCGCAGCCGCAAGAAGAAGTAAGAGTTTCACGCCATGTCGTTTGTTACACCCGTGCGGTTTCGCCTGTTCGCCCTGTTCACCGGTCTTGCGCTGATCGCGGCGGCATCGCTGGGCTGGTACCGTGGTTCGCACCACAGCGATGGCGCCGATCCGGCCGCACTGAGCGCGCAATTGGCGGGTGCCGGGATCGATGCGCCCAAACGCGCCGCGATCGAGGGGCTGGTGCGCGCCTATATCCTGGATCACCCGGAAATCCTGCCCGAAGCGATGGACCGGTTGCAGGCGCGTGAAAACGCCGACCGGTTGAAACCGTTGCGCGCCGCGCTGGAAACGCCGTTTCCGGGCGCGGTGCTGGGCAACCCCGCCGGCACGCTCACGCTGGTCGAATTCACTGATTTCGCCTGTACCTATTGCCGCGCGAGCGAGGCCGATGTGGCCGCGCTGATCGCGGCCAATCCCGATCTGAAAGTGGTGCTGCGCGAATTGCCGATCATCGCTCCGGAAAGCGATCCGGCCGCGCGCATGGGGCTGGCGGCCGCTGCGCAAGGCCGGTTTGCCGCGTACCATACGGCGATGTTCAGCGGCCCGCGCCCCGACGCGCACAGCATCGCTGCGGCCGCAACCCGCGCCGGGCTCAACCTCGATGCCGCCCAGGCGTTTACCAAACGTGGCGAGGTTCAGCAGGAAATCGACCACAATCTGGCATTCGCCCGCCAGTTGGGCATCAGTGGCACGCCGGCCTTTGCCATCGGTGGGCAGATCATCCCCGGCGCGGTCGGTCTGGCCAAATTGCAGGACGCGGTCGACACCGCCCGCAAGGGCTAATACCAAGTCGCGCTAAGCGCGACTCATACCGCCCGCCCCACCTCGCGAGCCCGACCACCATAACCTGTTGGTATCGTTGGTGGTCGGGTGGGGAGGTGGGGTGGGCGGCATGAGTTCACGTCAGTGAACTTTGGTATAAGCTCCAGACCGGCTGACCCGAAAACCCGCCCAGCGGCGGCGGGCCGGGCGATTCGCGACCGCGGGCAAAACCGGTGCGCGCGTGCGCTGTTCACGCAAAACCCCGAAAATTAACCATAAATCGCACGCAAACAGCCCCGTGGAGGGTCGATTCCGGTCGATTTGGAAACCGATCGTTAAAGGGATTTTGCGTACATTCCACCGGTGAAAAACAAAGCCGCACCATTTCGCGGGCAATGGCCCATGCATTTCCGCCGCGGTGGCGCGGCCGGTGTGCGCCGGCGCGCGCCGGTGTGGTCGCCGGCGTTCTGGCAGGATCTGGCGCAGGACAATGCCGCCACCACCGCGATGGAATTTTCGATCGTCGCCCCGGTGCTGTTTGCGCTGATCCTGGCGACGCTGCAACTGGTGTTGGTGTTTCTGGCGCAGGCCGCGCTGGAAACCGCTGCCGAAGGATCGGCGCGCTATGTGCTGACCGGGCAGGCGCAGACCAATTTCCAGGGTGTTTACGATTCGAATGGCAATCTGGTGACGAGTTCGCAGACGCAGTTCACCAACTATGTCTGTTCGCAAATGGCGCCGTTCATGGGCTGTGGCTATCTGTTTGCGGATGTCACCAGCGGGGCCAACTATTCCTCGGTCAACCTGGCCGAACCGACCTGGACGTTCGACAACACCGGCAAACTGACCAACACCTTCACCTATAGCCCCGGCACACAGGGCGCCATCGTGGTGGTGCGGCTGTATTATTTCTGGCCGGTCATTTCGCTGTTCGGGTTCAACATCACCAGCACCACCAGCACCAACGCCAGCGGCACGATGTTTGACGTGCTGATTGCCACTTCGGTCGCCAAGACGGAGGGATATTGATGACACCCCCCCCGCCCCGCAAATCTGCCCTGCCCCGGCTAATCCGCGCAGCGCAGGCGCTCGCGCGCGACCGTTCCGGCGTGGCATTTGTCGAAATGGCGCTGCTCACCCCGGTACTGTTCCTGATGTACACTGGCGCCTATGTGGTCAGCGACATGGTCACCTGCGGGCGCAAGGTATCGCTGACCGCGCGGACCATTACCGACCTGACCAGCCAATATGGTTCGGTCAGCAGTGCCAACCTGACCGCGGTGCTGTCGAATTCCGCCTATGTGCTGGCGCCATACAATTCCGCCAATGCCGGCCTGCGCATCAGCGAATTGCAAGTGACCGATGCCAGCCATGCCAAAGTGGTGTGGAGCAAGGGGCAGAACGCCACCGCGCTGGCGGTCAACGCGGTGGTCACGCTGCCGACCAACCTGGCGCCTTCGCTGATGATCCCCAGCAATGCCAACAACCAGACCGGCGCGTTCATCATCATGGGCGAAATTTCCTACGCCTATACGCCCGCGTTCGGAGGGGGCTGGATCCCGTCCCCGGCACTGTACAACCGCTATTTCATGCTGCCGCGCTTGTCGACAGCGATCCCCCTGACATCGTGATGGACCTTATGACCCGCATCCCCGCACTTGCGCGCATGACCCGCCGGATCGGTCAATTGATGGCCGCGATCGGCCGCCAGCGTGATGCCAATGTCACGCTGATCGCCTCTGTCACGCTGATCCCGACGATGTTCGGGCTGGGGTTCTGCATCGATTATGCGCGCGCGCAAATGCTGCAATCGCGCATCGCCGCGGTGGCCGACGCCGCCGCGCTGACCGGCACCGACATGCTGTATATTCAGCAGACTGCCGATGTGGCAAAGGCCGCGTCTACCCAGATTTTCACCTCGCAAGTGGCATCATACAACTCATTTTCCTACAATTCATCGACCCAGCTGATCGTGACGGTCAGCAACCAGGGCGGGCTCAACCTGGGCCGCACCGTGACCGTGACATGGGGTGGCCAGTCGGCCAACATGTTCAGCGGCATCCTGGGCGCGAATTCGCTGGCGATCAGCGGATCATCGGTGGCCTATGCCACACAGGCGCCCAACATGAATTTCTTTCTGGTGATGGACAAATCACCGTCGATGCTGCTGCCGACCACGGCCACCGGCATCGCCGCGGTCAAGGCATCGACCAGCGATGGCTGTGCCTTTGCCTGCCACCAGCAATTTCCCGGCAGCAACTATGTCAAGGACGTGAACGGCAAATTCGTGTTCATCGACCAGAATTTCTACACGAGCGGCAATGCCAACGCCGGGGTTTATTATCTGATCGACAAGAACAACAAGCTGTACAATTCCAGTGGCACCCAGATGGGTACCAACGTCACATCATCCAGTACGACATCTTACACTACACTTTCGTACAAGGACATGTCGTCAAAAAGCCAGACGTTGCCGGGTTTCTATGCCGACGGTTACTGGCTGACGCACAATTATACCAAGGTCTATCCGGCGGGATCGGCGATCGATCTGCGCATTTCGGACGAGGCGCTGGCCGCGAAGGAGCTGATTCCTTACGCGCAGGGTCAGGCGACCCTGAACAGCGTGACCTATAAATTGCAGTTTTTCAGCTATGACTGGACCCACCCCAGCGCCTCCAGCCCGGTCACACAGCACAGCACGATGACCAATGTGGCCACGCTGACATCGGCCAGCGTGCCCGCGCTGGATAGCAATGTGGACTGGTGGTACCAGAACAGCCAGCCGACGTCGTCGACCAACAACAACGACCAGGCCACCGAAACCAAGAACATGCTGACGTCGATGAACACGGTGATGCCGGCGCCGGGCAGCGGGCTGACCGCCAACAGCCCGCAAGAGGTGATGCTGCTGATCACCGACGGGGTGACCGACGAAAACACCAGCGGCCGCGTCAACCGCGAATTCAGCGCTACCGACCTTGCCGCCTGCACCACCATCAAGAACCGCGGGATCAAGATCGCGATCCTGTACACCGAATATTCGTCGGCGGTGCTGGTGGGCGACAGCTGGTCACAAAGCAACGTGGCGCCTTATCTGCCCAACGTGCTGCCCGCCTTGCAAAGCTGTGCGTCGGCCGCCAACGATGGATCGCCACTGGTCTATACCGTGCAGTCGGACCAGAGCATTTCGACCGCGCTGCAGACGCTGTTTCAGCTGACCATAGCCAATTCGCACCTTATCGGGTGATGCCAGGTCGCGCGATGCGCGCCGTCAAACCAGCTTTGGACGTTCGAGACCGTGGCCATCGGGCCCGGTCTCGTACCGCCACAGCATGACCACGCAGGCCAGCGCGGCCAGGCTGATCGCGCCGAAAAACCACAACACCGCGTCGTAACCGGCAGGATTGAGCGGCCCGGCGCCGGCGCGGTCGGCCAGCCAGCCGGCCACCAGGTTCGACAGGGCAATCCCCAGCGCCTGGATCAGCGTGATCAGGCCCAGCGCGGTGCCCAGTTTTTCGCGCGGCACGATCATCGTCGTGGCCGGCCAGATCACCGCCGGCACCAGCGCCCAGCTGATCCCCATCAGCACGGTCGACACCCACGGTGACCATTCCGTCAGGCCCAGCACCAGCAGCGTGACCGGCAACAGCACGGTGCCGAACACCAGCATCGCGGCGCGGTTGCCAAACCGGTCGGCAATCACCCCGAACAGCGGCGTGGCAAAGATCGCCGCCGCAAACACCCCGGAATTGACCTGGCCCGCCGCCTGCAACGACAGATGTTTGGCGTGCTGCAGATATTCCACCGCATAGGTCTGGCGGAACGGAAAGAATACCGAGGCATAGAGCACGTGCAGCCCCAGAATATACCAGAACCCGGCGTCGAACCGCAGCCGCGCCAGGCTGAAAACCGGCGGTGGGGCGACATCCCCCGCTGCCGGTGCGAGCGGGCGTGGCCGGTACGGTTCCAACAGCCAGAATACCGTCGCCGCGACAAACCCCAGCCCCATGATGCCGGCGCCCAGCCACAGTGGCGGCTGCCAGCCTGCCTCATACAGCGGGCGCGCCCAGGTGGACGAGGTGTTGCACAGGAACGAGCCCACCCGCGCCAGTGACAGGAACAGGCCAGTCGCCAGCGCGACGCCATTGCGCGGAAACCACTGCGCCAGCCCCGCGACCAGCGCCATGAAAATCGCGCCTTCGGTCACGCCAAAGATCAACCGCCCCAGCCACATGACCGAAAACGGGGTGCCATAAGCGGTCAGACAGGCGCCAATCACGCCGATCGCGGCGGTCCACAGCGCGATGCGCGCCGGGCCATAGCGATCGATCATCACCCCGCCGACCAGCGCCAGAACCACGTTCGGCCAATAGATCGCAGCATTCAGGCTACCAATATCGGCTTGGGCAAAGCCGCGCTGGCGGATCAGCAGATCAGCAATTTCTCCAATCGTGTCAGAAACATAATAGGTCGCAAAAATGGCCAGCGCAGCCACCAGCAGCGCGACCCAGCGCAAAGGCACCGCCGGCAGATCGGCATCCAATGGTTTCGATACTGCCGCCACGTGTTCGCCCCCGCATTGCTGATCGCCCATTGGTATCAGCAAGCGCGGGGATTGTGTGCCAAAATTATGGCGGGAAACGCGCGGTTGGTCAGCCGGCCAACTTGCGGGCCTGAAGCGATTCCAGCGCCGCGCGCGGATGCTGTCTGGCCTGCATCCCGGCGCTGAATTGCCGCCACACACCTTTGCCATCGGCCTTGGCGCGGTACAGCGCCACATCGGCGTGGTGGATCAACCGTTCTGCATCGTGCGCATCGCGCGGGTACAGCGCGATGCCGATGCTGCCGCCCAGATGCACGGTGTGATCGGCCAGCACATAGGGCTGTGACAGCAGGTCGATCAGGCGGTCGGCAATCGCGATGGCCATGCTTTCGACATCGTTGCATTCGACATCGTGCCCGGTGATCAGCACCGCAAATTCGTCGCCACCCAGCCGCGACGGCAGATCATCGGGGCGCACGGCGCGACGGATGCGGTCGGCCACTTCGCGCAGAAACACATCGCCCACGGCATGGCCAAACACGTCGTTGACGCTTTTGAACCGGTCGATATCGATGATCAGCAGCGCGGCCTGCAACGTGCCGCCTTGCTCGGCCGACAGGTCAACCCGGCCCAGCACTTCGACCAGCCGATGCTGAAACTGCGCGCGGTTGGGCAACCCGGTCAACACATCGTAATGCGCCAGCTGTTCGATGCGCGACAGCGCGCGGCTGGCCTCGGTCACGTCTTCGGCAACGGTCAGGATCAGCCGGTCGCTGTCGGGCATGGCCACCGGGATTTGCGCCACCCGCAACAGGCGATGGCGGTCCGCCGACGGTTTGCCCGGCTGCGGCAATTCGAACGGCAGATCGCGCAAGCTGGCTGGCGGCAGATTGCGCAGCACCGCGTCGGCATGCATCAGTTGTTCGGCCAGCACCCCGGGCGTGACATCTTCTACCGATTTGCCGACAATCCGCCCGCGATCGATGCCGAACATCGCCGCACCGGCCTTGTTGACCAGCACGAATTTGCCGGTTTTTTCAGACCGCACGGTGACCAGCGAGGGAATATGTTCGATCACCGCTTCGGCAAAGCGGCGCTGGCGTTCGGCCTCCAGTTTGGATTTACGCAGGTTTTCCGCCAGGCTGCGCAGACGTTTTTCGGTCACCACACGCTCTGCCACCGCCGCTTTCAGCAGGTCGATGACCACACCCACGCCCAGGTATCGGCCCTGGTCAACGACGATAAAGCCCTTCAGCAATTGCCCCGAATGGCCATCGAGCGCGGCTTGCGCAAAATCGCCGGTGGGGGTGTCGGCCTCGACCAGCAGCGGCGCGGGTTCCATGATCGGGGCGATCGGCCGTTTGCCAAACACCGCGCGGCCATATTGCCCCGCCAGCCGGGTCAGGAACGCATTGCGCTCGATCAGCCCGATCGGCACCGCATGTTCATCGACCACCGCGATCAGCGGGCAATCGGGGTCCTGTTTGAAACGGGTATAGATCGTGTCGCCCAGATCATGGGGAAACGCCGGGTCGAACTGTATTGCCAATTCTCGAAGAGAAAGCATTGGTCACCCTGGTGCGACGCCGCCCGGGATCTTTATCCACTCTGGGTTAAGGATTTTACAATCTGCCCGCGCAGGATGGCATTTTTCGCGGCCAATGCGACAGCCTGGGATGGTCCGCGTCAGGCCAGCGGCACTTCAAGATAGCAGCCGAATTCGCTGAGGAAATTGACCGCGATGCAGCAATGGACGCGGCCCTGCTTGTTGTCGAACGCGGCCACCTCGCCGATCGGGAACACCGGCTGGTGCCACACGCCGGGATCGATATGCAGCCCGAACGAGCCGTCGCAATAAAACGCGATGAAATCATCCGGGGTCACATCATCGCCGGGTTTTGCCAGCAGCGCCACGAATGCTGCCGTGTCACGGGGGCAAAAAATCTGCCCGCCATCGGGATGATAATTGGCCTCGTGCGTGTAAATCCGGCTGATATCCTGTGGCGCGCGGGCTTCCGACGCAGTCGCCGGGTCGGCAAACCAGCCGGTGATATAGCTGCGACCGACAGCGTGGTTGACAGCATGCTGCACTTCGCCGCGCCGCACCATTTCGAACGGGTCTTCGACCACGCCGCCTTCGTTGCCGGTGCCGGGCACCACCGGGCGCCAGCCAGGCTGCGGCCAGGTCACGATCTCCACCGCGCCGGCGTCAAATGCGGGAACCACATGGCCATAGCCGTGCAGGGTTTCGGGCGTGGCGACCACCCGCCGCACGCGGTGCACGCGCGCCGCGCCGCTGGCGATGGAGGGGAGCGCGGAAAAGTCGATTTCAGCGAAGTTTGACAGCATGGACGGGTCTTTGCCTGATTCGGGTCGGGGTGCAAATACCATCAGTCTGGGCGAAACCCGCCACGCCTTGTGCAAACGGCGCAAGTCAGCCCCGCCACCCATCCGTTCGCTGCGCGCGATGGTACGCAACCTGCGGTGTCATCAGATTGTAGGCACCCGATTCTAACGCTTGGTGACCGCAGGGTCGGGTGTTCCGGGCGGTTCGGGGGTCTGTGGGCAGCATGGCCAGCGTGCCCGCGCTGTGCGGGCCGGTCAATGTGGAGCAATCCAACGGGCGCATGGCCCTGCTGGCACCACAAACTTTTTTTGGAGATGCGCGTGTTCAAAAGTCCGATTCATGCCGTTTTGCTGATGATCGCATCTGCCATGTTGCTGGCCAGCCCCGCACATGCAGAACCCGTCGCAATGCCCAAGGTTGCGCACGTGATCATTATCGGGGTGGACGGCATGAGCACCGACGGCGTGCTGAAGGCCGATACCCCGACCATGCACGACATGATGAAGCACGGCAGCTGGACGATGCATGCGCGCGGCGTGCTGCCCACCACCAGCGCGGCCAACTGGGCATCAGTGATCGATGGCGCAGGGCCCGAACAGCACGGCGTGACCAACAATGACTGGCAGGTGGGCGAGTTCAATTTCCCCACCTCGGTGATTGGGTCGGGTGGTTTTTTCCCTTCGATCTTTCAGGTTTTGCACGATCAGCGTCCGCAATGGCAGCTCGGGTCGATCTATCAGTGGGAAGGGTTCGGCAATCTTTATGACCGGCACTTCGTAAATTATGACATTCACGGGCGTGATGAGGATGAGACAACCGCGCTGGCGGTGGCCTATATCAAGGCCAGCAAACCCGCGTTCCTGTTCATGCATCTTGATCTGGTTGACGATGCCGGACACACTTACGGGCACGGATCGCCGCAGTACTATGCGGCTGTTGCCAAAGCTGACCGGTTGATCGCCCGGATCAGGCAAGCCGTCGCAGACGCCGGCATCGGCAATGATACGGTTACCCTGGTGACCGCCGACCATGGTGGCGTGGGCAAAGGGCACGGGGGGCAAAGCCTGGCCGAACTGGAAATCCCGTGGATTGCCTATGGCAAGGGCATTGCCCCGGACAACGAGATCGACATGCCGGTCAACACGTTTGACACCCCTGCCACAGCGCTGTGGCTGCTTGGCGCAAAGATCCCTTATGCCTGGTTGGGACGCCCGGTCAGGCCGGCGGTGACCGGACAGGCAATGCCCGATCAGGTGTACCGGGCCAGCAGTTTGCACGCGGCGCCGCTGATCGATCCGGCAACCGACGGCAATGCCGATGGCGGCGGATTGTTCATCGATCAGCCGGTGCGGATGTCCATGCGCAACCCGGGCCCGCTGGGTGAAATACGCTACACGCTGGATAATTCCATCCCCACCAGTGCGTCTCCGCTGTACAGTGCCCCCGTCACCATCACCCGCAGTACGATCGTGCGCGCCACGCTGTTTATCGACGGAAAACCCGCCAGCAGCCCGACAAAGGGCTATTTTCGGATACTTGAACAAACCGGTCACGATCTGCGCGGGGTCAATTACAAGGTCTACTTGCTTCCGGACCCGGCGATGCGGCTGCCCGATTTTGACCGATTGACCCCCGTCGCATCGGGAACAACGCATGAATTCAGCATCGCCGGCCTGGCCTTGCCGCGCGAAGCGAATGTCGCCGTGGTGTTCGACGGCTTTATCCAGATCGCGGCCGACGGCGAATACACCTTTGTGCTGGCATCCGACGACGGCAGCAAGCTCAGCATCGACGGCAAGCCGGTGGTCGACAACGATGGCAGCCACGGGACGGTCGCTGCGAATGGCGGCATCACGCTGACGCCGGGTAAACATGCCATCAGGGTTGAATGGTTCAACGGCAGCGGCGGCGCCTGGCTTGGCGCCTATTTTCAAGGCCCCGGCGTTCCCCGTCAGTTTATCGATCCCAACCTGCTGAGCGTTCGGTAAAGCATGACCGGATTGTGGAAAGCGGCAGCAGTCATTGCCGCCGTTTGCGCCCTGCCGGTCGGCGTTGCGGGCACCCCACCGCGCTGCAATCTGGCAGCGGCGGATGCAGCGGGCGCGGGCCCAGGGTGTGATCGCGCGTGGATGGACCGCAACCTGACAATCAACGATCTGGTCAGCGTGGGCACGCACAACAGTTACAAGACCGCGGTACCCGATGCCGTGCTGGCGCTGGTGCGCGCCGCCGCGCCCGAACGCGCCGATGAAATCGATTATCGCCATCGCCCGCTGTCACAACAGCTGGATGCCGGCGCGCGCCAGATCGAAATCGATGTCTATTACGACCCCGCAGGCGGCCGTTATCTGCAGCCGGCTGCCTTGCGCGCGGCCGGCGTGGCGCTGGACCCGGCGCGCCGCGCGGCGCTGGCCGAACCGGGGTTCAAGGTGATGCATGTTCAGGACCTGGATGTGCTGAGCGCGTGCGTCACCTTGCGCGATTGCCTGGGGACCGTGCGGCGCTGGTCGATCGCGCACCCTGATCATGCGCCGATCCTGCTGATGTTCAATACCAAGGCCGATGCCTCACCCGTGCCCGGCGGGGTGCCCGCGCTGCCGTTCGACACCGCGGCGTTCGATGCGCTGGACCGCGAGGTGCGCGCGGTGTTTCCGCAAAACGCGCTGATCACGCCGGATTCGGTCCAGCGCGGCTATCCCACATTGCGCGATGCGGTGCTGCATGGCGCGTGGCCCACTTTGGGCGCGGCGCGCGGCAAAGTGATGTTTGCGCTGGATGAGGACGCGGCCACGGTCGCGCGCTATCGCGGGCAGCGGCGCGTGCTGGAAGGCCGGGTGTTCTTTATCAACACCGATGAACATTCGCCCGCCGCCGCCTATCTGACGCTCAACGATCCGGTCGCCGACGGGGCGCGGATTCGCAGCGCGGTACAGGCCGGGTTTATCGTGCGCACCCGCGCGGATTCGGGCACGGTGGAGGCGCGCGCCAACGACCCGCGGCGGCGCGATGCGGCGCTGGCATCGGGCGCGCAATATGTGTCCACCGATTATCTGTGGCCCGAACCCCGGCTGCACAACGATTACCAGGTGCGGCTGCCGGGCAATGCCGCCACGCGCTGCAACCCCGTGCGCGGCGCTGCGCGTTGCGCGGGCCAGGCCGTGGAAACCGTGACACCGCCCGACACCGGCTATCTGTCGGCGGAGGATACCCCCGATGGCCTGCGCATCCTGCCGCCGCCGCCACCCGGGGATAGCGCGGTTGCGCGCGCCGATCGTGCGCTGTTTGCCGAAACGCGGCACCTGGCCGGCACGCCGCGCTGGCAGATCGCGATCAATGACGTGCACAGCGACGCGTTTGACCATTTCGCCTGCGCACTGGGCGTGCAATTGACCGACCGCACCGCGCCCATGCTGGCGCGCCTGCTCGATCGGGCCGGTACGGCGGGCGTGGTCGACCCGGTCAAACGCTATTACCAGGCCCGCCGGCCCTATATCGGCACGCACGCGCCGATCTGTCAGCCCCGCACCGCCGCGCTCGCCGCCAATGGCGATTATCCGTCGGGCCACGCGGCAGGCGGGTGGATGGAGGCGCTGGTCCTGGCCGAGCTCGCCCCCGACCGCGCAAGTGCCGTCCTGGCGCGCGGGCGGGCCTTTGGCGAAAGCCGGATGATCTGCGGCGCGCACAGCCGCAGCGCGGTGGAGGCCGGCTGGCTGGCTGGCGCCGCCGCCACTGCCGCGCTGCATGCCAATGCGACGTTCCGCGCCGATCTGGATGCCGCGCGCGCCGAACTGGCGCAGGCGCGCACCACGGCGCCGGCCGCCGATGCCGCCACGTGCCGCGCCGAAGCGGCCGCGCTTATGCCGCGCCCGGTGACACGCCGCCGGCGCTGACGATATGCGCCTCTGCCGCGGTCGCCTCGACGATCAGCACGCGCAGGGCCTTGGCCATATCCGCCAGCAGCCCCGCGCTCAGCGGGCGTTCGCCATTGATAAACCGCCGCAGCGCGCGTTCGTCGATATCCAGCCGCCGCGACGACGCGGTGACCCCGCCCAGCACCTGAATGCAATGCGCAAAGTGGTCGCGCATGTCGGGAGTAGGGGTTTGTTCGTTCATTGCTCTCTCTTTCCTTACCGCACGCGCGCTTCGACGCTGATGCGCAGGGCATCGTGGCGCCAGTATTCGCGATCAAATTCCACCACGCGGCCTTGCGCATCATAACTCGTGCGCACCACGTTCAGCCCGGGCAGGCCGGGTTTCAGCCGCAGCGCGGCGGCCTCTCGCCCCGTCAGCGCGCAGGGCTGCATTTCCACCTTGTTGCGCGTGACCGACAATCCATAGTGTGATTTCAGGATGCTGGTCAGCGATTGATCAAACGAAAACCGCAACAGATCGGGCGCCAGCGCGACATCGACGACGATATATTCGAACAATACCGGGCGGTCATCGATATAGCGCCGGCGGCGGATCAGGTACAGCGGCGCGCCGCGCGGGCGGTCAAACACCCCGGCCAGCAGCGTGTCGGCGGCGATTTCGGTGGCGTCGAGCGTTTCGGTCGCGGGCACCCGCCCCTGCGCCTCGACATACGAGATAAACCCCTCCCACCGCGTGGGATCATAGACGATCGGCGCGGGCGACACATACCAGCCGCTGCGATCCTTGCGATAGATCAGCCCTTCGGCCTCCAGCTGGGCCAGCCCTTCGCGAATCGTGCCGCGGGCAATGCGGATCGACGCCTGCAGCGCGCGTTCGGACGGCAGCCGGTCGCCCGGGCGCAGATCACCCGCAGCGATCCGTGCCGCGATCGTATCGCGCAGTTCCAGGTAATGCAGACCATCGGCCAGCACGACGGACGGATCATTCGGCGGTGGTGTCAGCAACATATCCCGTCTCGTCGTGCTCAGATGGTATGACCGCGCGTGCATTGCGCGTGTCGGCCCAGCGCGCGCGGGTTTCACGAAACCTTCGCCGAACGTCGATATACCCGAAAACATGACACGCGGGAGGGGTAACGACAACCATTTCGCACAGCAAGGTACCAGCATCGCCCAAGGGCCTGGGTATAATTTGGTATATACCAAACGCATATGAGTGACAGGGGCGATGCGCGCGCAGCAGCCTGCCATACGAAAATATCCCACGGCAATTCGATCTGTCCGGCTTTGTCACAGAGATGTCGCCGCAATCTGCTTAACCCCACTGGTACATACCAATTTCCGGGGGTCCTTCATGACACAGCCTATTCCGGTCCGGGCCATGCGCCCCGACCACAAGAGCATTTTGCTGGCCACGGTGGCAGCGGTGATCGCCGGCGCCAGCCCGATGGCGGCTTTGGCCGAACAGGTTCCGGCCGACCAGTCGGCAGCCCCGCCGCCCGCTGCGCCCGATCCCGACGCGATTGTCGTCAGCGGCTTTCAGCGATCGCTGGAAGAGGCGCGCCGGCTCAAGAAAATCTCGAACATTCAGCTCGATGTGATCGTTGCCGAAGACATGGCAAAGTTCCCGGAACTGAACCTGGCCGAATCGCTGCAGCGCCTGCCCGGCGTGCAGATCACCCGCGAGGCCGGCGAAGGTCGCCGCATTTCGCTGCGCGGGCTGGGTTCGGATTTCGCGCGTGTGCAGCTGAACGGCATGGAAGTGCTGGGCAACGTTGATTCGGCGCAGGACAGCCGCGGCCAGCGCAGCCGCGACCGTTCGTTCGATTTCAACATCTTCGCTTCGGAACTGTTTTCCAAAGCGCAGATCGAAAAGACCTATGAAGCCGCGCAGAACGAAGGCGGCATGGCCGGCACGGTCGGGCTGTTCACGGGCAAACCGTTCGAATATGGCCTTGGCTTCAAGGGCGCAGTGTCGGCCAAGCTTGGCACCAACCAGTACACCAAGGACGCGCAGCCGCGCCTGGTCGCGCTGTTCAGCCAGAACTGGAACAACAATTTCGGCATCGCGGTGTCGGCCACCTACAGCAAGCGCAAGACCACCGAGCAGGGGCACAACACCTACAACTATACCCAGCCCAGCGCCGGGGACATGCATGACCTGGTCGCTGGTGGCCTTGACATCTCGCACCTGAGCGCCGCGCAACAGGCCAAGTTCCTGTCAGGCGACCTGTACTTTGCCGATGGCAACCGGGTTTCATCCTGGGACGCACGGCAGGAACGCCTGGGCCTGACCGGGGCAATCCAGTGGCGTCCGGCCAGCAACCTGCTGCTGACGGTCGATCTGCTGCACAGCCAGTTCACCACGCATCGCGACGAATTGCACCTGGCCACCCGCCCGATCAACGGCGCCGGATCAACCACGCTCGACACCGCCGCCGGCAGCCCATGGCCGGCAAATTTCCAGTCCGCGTCGGTGGTTAACGCGCTGACCTATGACAACAACGGTTATGTCACGTCGTCGAATGTCAGCAATGTCACGTTCGGCAGCGAACATCGCCGCGAGCTGAACAAGAACAACTTCAACCAGGGTGCCTTGACCTTCAAGTGGGACGCAACCGACAAGCTGTCGGTCGACGGGCATTTTGGCGCGGAAACGTCGAAGTACGACACCCCCTATGACGACAAGCTCTATATGCGCGCGCGGGGCAACCTGATCGCCAATTATGGCAGCGATGGGCGTTCGGCCTCGTTCTCTTATCCCGGAACGAACCTGACCGACCCGTCGATCTATACCATGGACGATTTTTACTACCGGTCGTTCTATAACCAATCAAAACTGACCGAAGGCGTGCTGAACCTGCACTACAAGGTCAACGACGTGTTCACGGTGCGCGCCGGCGCCGCCTATCACCGCTTTTCGCAAAGCGGTGCCAACTATTTCTACGATGGTGGTGATAATGGCACCAAGCACACAACGCGCGGCACCTCGGTTGCCGACATCACCGATGTCTTTTCCAATGCCTCTGGATCGTGGCTGATCGGCAATTACGATCGCGCCTTTGCCAAGTATCATGAATACCATCGCCTGGCGCCCAAGCCCGATGGCACCGGCGGCGCGCTGGTGGATATCGAACAGGTCTATACCACCACCGAAGAAACCGAATCCGGCTACGCCCAGCTCGATTGGGATACCACGCTGTTCGGCAAGCATTTCCGCGGCAACGCGGGCCTGCGCGGGTATCACACTGATACCCACAGCCAGGGCTGGATCCAGGGCAGCAGCTATGCCTATCTCGGCACGGCCGATGTGCATGGCCACTATTCGGGTGTGCTGCCCGCGCTCAACACCGTGCTGGAACTCGATTCCGAGACGCTGCTGCGGTTTGCCGCGACGAAAAACCTCAACCGCCCCTCGCTGGATTCGATCAAGGCGCTGGGCACAGCCTCGCTCGACCCCAATGTCGCGTGCGACTTCACCAAACCTGCCGACAAGAACAACTGCTACATTTCGGTCTCGCTCGGCAATCCCAACCTGAAACCGTTCACCGACAACACGCTCGACTTTGCGATCGAGCATTATTTCGGCAAAGTCGGCTTGCTGTCGGCCGGCGTGTTCCAGAAATGGGTCACCAACTTCGTTCAGGGACGGACCCTGCATGGCCTGACGTTCAGCCAGGTCGGCGTGCCGGCCAGCTCGGTCACCGGCGCCAGCAGCAGCACGAACATCACCGACATTTCGCAGCCCTACAATGTGGCTGGCACCAAATCGATCACCGGACTGGAACTGGCAGGGCAAAGCCAGTTGTCGTTCCTGCCCAAGCCGTTTGACAAGCTGGGGGTGCAGGCGAACTTCACTTATATTCACCTCCCTTCGGATCTGACCGGGATTTCGCCGGTCAACTACAACGCCACGGTCTATTACGAAACCAGGGTGTGGGGCGCGCGCGTGTCGATGAGCCATCGCGACCGCTGGTACAGCGGCAAATCTTCGGACCCGATGAGCGCGGATACACGCGGGTTTGAAGGATCGACCTATTTCGATGCCGCCGCGTTCTGGAACATCACGCCAAAGTTCCAGTTCACGGTCGATGCGATCAACCTGACCAACCAGAAAGACACCCAGTTCTGGGGCCAGGCCCGCTATCTGTACAACCAGAACCAAAGCGGCACGACCTATCTGGCCGGGCTCAGCTACAAGTTCTAAGACGGCTAAATCCCTGACCCCGCCCCCCTCCACCGCTGGTGGAGGGGGGCGGGGGCGCCATTATTCGCCCGGCCCGACCTTTATGATCGTCTCAAACCGCCACCGGTTCATCTTTGCGGCGGTGCCAAAGACCGGCACCCACGCCGTGCGGCAGGCCTTGCGCGAACATATGGCCGAAGACGATGCCGAACAGGTCGGGCTGTTTGTCAACCGCCGGTTCCCGTGGGCCGATCTGGCGGCGATCCAGCATGGCCACCTGGCGCTGCGGCAGGTGCGGCCGCATCTGGGCACGGAGGCGTTTACCGGCTATCTGAAATTCGCGTTTGTGCGCAATCCGTTCGACCGGTTTGTATCCTATTGCGCGTTCATGCTGCGCGGGGGCGATCTGTTTCAGCAGCGCCCGCGCGAGATCATGCACCACATGCTGTTCGTCGATCCGCCCGAGGGCCATGTGCTGTTTCAACCGCAATCGGCACAGCTGGTGGATGACGACGGCACCACGCTGTTGACCGACATGGTCGGCCGGGTGGAACACATGCAGGCATCGTATGATGCGATCTGCGCGCGCATCGGCATTCCAACGCGTGCGCTGGACCGCGTCAACGGCACGCGCCACGACGATTACCGCCGCTATTACACCCCGGCGCTGATCGATGCGGTGGCCGCGCGTTACGCCCAGGATCTTGATCTGTTCGGCTACAGCTTTGACGGCGTGCGATGAGCGCCCCCGCCGCCAACCCGCGCAAGACCCCCACGGTGCGCGCGCTGGGGCAAATTGATGTCTCCGCGCTGCAGGCCGCTGTGCGCGCCATCCCGGAAGCGGTGTGGGACGCCGAAAACGCGCGCAAGCCCAACAAGTTCGATGTGCTGGGCGGCACGCGCCATATCGTGTTCCGGTTTATCGACAGCCCGGTAGATTGGCGCGGATCGTATGATTGCCCGCCCTGGGCGGCCGCACGCGCGCTGCTGGAACCGGTCATGGCGCACGCGGTTCATGGTTATGGTTATGCACGCGGGGTGTTTCCGCGCGTGATGCTCGCGCGGATGCCGGTGGGCGGGGTGATCCAGCCGCATATCGATGCCAACCCGGCGGCAAAATGGCCGCACAAAATCCACGTGCCGATCCTGACCAACGCCCAAGTGGTGTGCCATTTCGGCGACGCAGACCACCATTTTGCGGTGGGCGAGGCGGTGGAGGTCAACAATCTGGGCCCGCACTGGGTGCGCAACCAGGGTGACAGCGACCGCGTGCACCTGATTTTCGAATACTATGACGCCGATCAGCCCGACCCCGACTGGCTGGCGCCGCTGCTGGCCGGGCGCGCGCCTTGACGCCCGTAAACCGCGACGCACTGCTGGCGTCAGCGCAGGACCTGCGCGCGCAACAGCGCGTGCATGACGCGCTGGCGATGCTGGCCCGGCTGGAGGCCGAACATCCCCGTTTCAGCCGGCTGTACCAGGAGCGCGGCCATTGCCACATCCAGCTGCGCGATGCCTCCGCCGCGATCGCCGCGCTGGCCCAGGCGGTGCGGCTGAACCCCACGCTGCCGGCCAGCTGGGACATGCTGGAGCAGTTGTACCGCATGCTGGGCGAAACAGCGCAGGCCGCGATCGCCGCGCAAAATCTGGCAATGCTGCAACAGCTTCCGCGCGAAGTGGTCATGGCCAATTGCCTGCATGCCGATGGCGACCTGGGCCCGGCGGAACAGGTCATCCGCGATTACCTGGCCCGCGACCCCGGCAATGCCGGCGCCGCGCGGCTGCTGGCGCGCATCTGCGCTGATCGCGGTGCCCAGGCAGAGGCGGAAGTCGTGCTGGCCGGGCTGTTGGCGCGTGCACCCGATTATCATGCCGCGCGGGCCAACTATGGCATGGCGCTGTTGAGCCAGCAAAAACATTGGCCCGCGCGCCAGCAGGCGGAAATGCTGCTGGCGCACGATCCCGACGCCCGTGAATACCTGAAGCTCTATGCCTCAGCCTGCATCGGGCTGGGCGATTTCGAACCGGTGATCGATGTGACTGCGCGGCTGCTGGCCGGGGCGGCGTCGGGCGGCGAAGCGGCCGAATTGCGCGTATGGCGCGCCAACGCGCTGAAAGTGACCGGGCGCCAGGCAGAGGCGATCGCCGAATACCGCGCCGCGCTGGTGGCGCAACCGGATTATGGCGTGGCGTGGTTCAGCCTGGCCAATCTGAAAACCTGCCGCCTTGGCCCGGATGACATCAGCGCGATGACGGCGGCGCTGGCGCGCGCCGATCTGGCCGATATGGACCGCATCTATCTGAACTTTGCGCTGGCCAAGGCGCATGAGGACGCGGGCGACCATGCCGCCGCGTGGCAAGGCTATGCGCGCGGCAATGCCCTGCGCCATGCCGCTGTCCGTTATCGCCCGGCAGCGGCGGAGGCGGCGGTGGAGCGGCTGAAACGCGCGTTCACGCCTGCGGCCTTTGACGCGCGCGCCGGTTGGGGCGGCGATGATCCGGCGCCGATCTTCATCGTCGGGCTGCCGCGTTCGGGTTCCACCCTGATCGAACAGATCCTGGCATCGCATTCCCAAGTGGAGGGTACGCAGGAACTGACCGAAATCGGGCGCTATGCGGGCGATCTGTGCGGGCTGGATGCCGCTTGCGGATTGCCATTGCGGCCAGAGGCGCTGTTGCGGCTGTCAGCGCGGGACATTGCCGCGCTGGGGGCGCGCTTCATCGCTGAAACACGGGTCTATCGGCAACTGGGCCGGCCGCGTTTCATCGACAAGATGCCCAACAATTTCTGGCACATCGGACTGATCCACCTGATCGCGCCACGATCGGTGATCATCGATGTGCGGCGCGATCCGATGGCCTGTGGTTTCAGCAATTTCAAACAGCTGTTCGGCACCACCACCCAGGAATTTTCCTATTCGCTGGATGAACTGGCACGGCACACCCGCGCCTATCACGATCTGATGCGGCACTGGCATCGGGTCTTGCCGGGGCGAGTGCTGACGGTCCATTACGAAGACGTGGTGAACGATCTGGAATTGGGAGTGCGGCGCATGCTGGACCATTGTGGCCTGCCGTTTGAACCGGCGTGTTTGCGCTTTCACGAAACCCGGCGCAGCATTCGCACGCCCAGTTCCGAACAAGTGCGCCAGCCGATCACCCGCGCCGGCCTGGACGAATGGCAGCACTATGCCGAATGGCTGGCGCCGCTGCGGACAATGCTGGGCGACGCCGTGGCCAGGCGGGATTAAGCGCATGAAGCTGCCACAACCCTTTTACCAGCTGCCGGTGCTGTTCGATGTCGCCCGGCTGCAGGATGAAGTCGCCGGCCTGCCCGATGCGGCCTGGTCGCCGCACCCCGATGGCATTCCCGGCAACAGCGCGGTGCGGCTGATCACCGTCGATGGTGCCGAAACCGATGCCCACCACGGGCAAATGCTGCCCACCCGCTGGCTGACCGCGATGCCCTATCTGTGCCAGGTGCTGGCCGGATTTGGCGTGGTGTGGAGCCGATCGCGGCTGATGCGGCTGGCGCCCGGCGTGGGCGTGCCCGAACATGCCGATATGAACCACCACTGGCACACGCGCGTGCGCATGCACATCCCGGTGTTTACCCGGCCCGAAGTGCGCTTTCACTGCGACGGGCAGGTTGTGCACATGGCCGCGGGCGAGGCGTGGATTTTTGACAACTGGCGCCGCCACCATGTTGAAAACCCTGCCGATGCCGACCGCATTCACCTGGTCGCCGACACCACCGGCACCGCCGCGTTCTGGCAATTCGCCTGTGGCGAACCGCCGCCGCGCGCACAATGGCCCACCGTGCGGTGGGACCCGGCCGCACGCCCGCAATTGCTGACCGAACGTGACCAGCGATCACCCGTGATGCCCCCGGCCGAAGTGCAATTGCTGGTGGACGATCTGCGTGCCGAACTGGTTGCCGGCGATGGCTCTGCCGACAGCGGCGCGCGCGCCACCCGGCTGTCACTGATGCTGCAGAATTTTGTGCAGGACTGGCGCCAGTTGTGCGCACTGCACGGCACCGATGGCCGCGCCGCACCGGCGTTTCGCGGGCTGGCCGGCGCGCTGCATGATGCCGCCGCCCCGCTCGCCCAGGGCGTGGCGATGCGCACCAATGGCGCCGCGGCCATATTGGTGCTGGAAAACCGCGTGCTGAAACACCTGGTGGTCGAACCCGGCGCTGGCTGAGCCCAAAAGCCCCTTCCCTGGACAGGAGGGGGAGCGAGTTCGCATCAATGCAGTTTCAGCTTTGGCCGCACGATCTGGTTGACATGGCCGATCACGATCAGCGCGACGCCGCGCCACCAGCCGTGGATGGCGATCAGGTGCATGCGGTACAGCGACATATAGACCGTGCGCGCGATCCACCCTTCCACGCGCATGCGCCCGCCGACCAGGTTGCCCATCAGGCTGCCCACGGTGGAAAACCGGCTGAGCGACACCAACGATCCGTGGTCGTGATAGACGAAATCGCGCAACGGTGCGCCCGCCTGCGCGCGTACCAGGTTGGCAAACACCAGGCTGGCCATCTGGTGCGCCGATTGCGCACGCGGCGGGATTGGCCGGTCGCGCCCGGGCAACAGGCACGATGCGCAATCACCCAACGCATAGATACGGTCATCGCTGGCGGATTGCAGCGTCGGCCGCACCACGATCTGGTTCCCGCGCGTCAGTTCCAGATCGCCCATGGTACGGATTTCGTCGGCACCTTTTACCCCCGCCGCCCACACGATCAGATCGGCATCAATCACGCTGCCGGTGCCGGTGTGCACCGCATGTTCGGACAGGCTGACGACCTGGGTGTTGTCGAGCACGCGCACGCCCAGCTTTTGCAATTCGTGCTTGGCGGTCGCGGCCAGCGCCTCATCCAATGCGGGCAGGATGCGCGGGCCGGCCTCGATCAGCGACACCTCCAGCTTGGTTTCGTCAAACACTTCCAGCCCGTAATTGCGCAAGGCTTTGGCAGCGTTGTACAATTCTGCCGCCAGTTCCACCCCGGTGGCGCCACCGCCAACAATGCTGACCCGCACGCGCGCGTCGGAATTGCCGGTTTCGTGCGCATGGTTGGTGCGCAGGCAGGCGTTCAACAGCTTTTGGCGAAAACGGTCGGCCTGCGGCCGGTCCTCCAGAAACATCGCGTGTTCACGCACGCCGGGCACGCCGAAATCGTTGGAAATGCCGCCGATCGCCATCACCAGGTAATCAAAGCGGATGGTGTGGCGGCCGATCACCTCCTGCCCGCGTTCATCGTTCAGCGGCGCGGTGGTGATGGTGCGCGCGACCCGGTCGATGCTTTCGATGCTGCCGTTGAAAAACCGGTAGCCCCACCGCACCGCATGCCCGCCATAGCCCACTTCATCCAGGTTGGCATCGAGCGAGCCAGCCGCGACCTCATGCAGCAAGGGTTTCCAGATATGCGTCAGGTTGCGGTCAATCAGAATGATATCATGCGCCTTGCGCCCGTACCGCGCGCCCAGCTTGCGCACCAGTTCCAGCCCGCCCGCACCCCCGCCAGCCACAACAATCTGCGTCTTCTGCTGGCTCACGCGCCATTCCCCCCATTCGCGCAGGTCCACTGCGTCAGCCACTCATGCCACACTTGCGCGAATGAACTCAAGCCAATGGGGATTGTGGTGGCTGCGGCGCTTCGCTCAACCCCTCCTCGCAAGCAGACATTACGCCTGAGCGCCGGATTCCGGCAGCGCATAGGCGGCGATTTCCACGCCACGATCAGCTTTGACGCCCCAGGCCAGGAATTGTGCGCCATTCAGATGCGCGTGGGCAGGATTGGTGCAGTTAAGCCAGATCGTTGACCAGAATCCCCCGGCCTGCCCGCTGCGACGACCGCGCGATTGCAATTCCACGCGGGTGCCATCGTTCAATTCCAGCAGATAGCGCGCCTCGATGCCGATGGTGCCGTCTGGCCCAAGCGTCTGCCAGTCGGTCCCGCCGGGCAGAATCACGCCCGCGATGGCACCCGACACCCGCCCGCCGGTGATGCTGACCAGCCGCACCGGACCGCCGCTGACCGGGTCAAGCGCTTCGGGCGGGCGGACTTCGACTTCCAGCCGGAACGCAGGCTGCGCGCCAAACGGGGTCATGCCGGTTGCCGTGCGACTTTGGCGCCGGCCGGAACCGTGCGCGGCGCGGCATTCAGGCTTTCCCTGGCGAAGCCGGCAGCCTGTTGATAGGCCAGCATGAAGCGGGCACGTTCCTCGGCGGGGATGACATCGTCGATGTTATCAAATTCCCCGCCGCAGCGTTCTTCGACCATGCGCAGCAGGCCGAACGGGCCGGCACCGCGGTTGCGCAGGGCCAGTTGGCCGATCGGGCCGCACAATTCCTGATCATAGGCGTGCAGCGCCGCCGGGGTGGCGCCGCGTTCGACCATGATGCGGCCCAGCGTGCGGGCATCGATGATCGCCTGCGATGCGCCGTTCGATCCGGTGGGATACATGGCGTGGGCAGCATCGCCGATCAGCGCGACCGGGCCATCGACCCAGGTCGGCAGCGGATCGCGGTCGATCATCGGGTTTTCATAGGCGACCTCGGTCTTGGCCAGCAGCGCCGGCAGATCGAGCCAGTCGTAGACGAAGCCATCGAACAGATGGGCAAAGTCTTCGCGCCCGACCGGGCGAAACCAGCCCGATTTCTGCCAGTCATGATCGGTATCGAACGAATGTTCGGCGATCCAGTTGATGTCGGCCAGGCCATCGGCATCGGGATGCGAAATCGGGTATAGCACGACCCGGTGCCGATCGGCGCCCAGCCCGACGAACGACGAACCGGTGCGGATGGGCACGCCCTTTGCCGTGCCGCGCCACATGATCGTGCCACCCCAATGGATCGGCGGCTGATCGGGATGCATCTGCGCGCGCACGGCGGAATGAATGCCATCCGCGCCGAACAGCAGCGAACCGCGCACTTCGCTCTGGGTGCCATCCGCCGCGGTGATCAACGCCGTAACGCCGCCGGCTTCCTGGCGATAACCGGTAACCTTGTGCCCCAGCACCAGCGCGTCAGCACCCAGTCTTTCCATGACCTTGCGCGCCAGCAACAGATGGAACTGGCCGCGATGGACCGCATATTGGTGCCAGTGATAGCCGGCCAGCTTGCCACGCGGCTCGCTGTAGATTTCCTTGCCGTTCAGCCCGACCAGCGCCCATTCGCGCGCCGGCCGGCCGGTTTCGTCCAGCTCTGCCTCACCAATCCCCAGATCGGCCAGTTCGCGCACCGCGTTGGGCTGAAGATTGATCCCGACCCCCAGCGGCGCCAGCGCGCCCACGCCCTCGTAAACAACGCAAGGCACGCCGATCTCGTGCAGCGTGAGCGCCAGCGTCAGCCCCGCGATGCCGCCCCCGGCAATAATCACCCTGTCGTCGGTCATGCTTTGCCCCCTGCCTTGCGCGCCCCCCTACAGCCCGCGAGGAGCGCCGACAATCGTCCAGAGCGTGGAACAGGAATGGTCTGGCGAGGAAGCACCGCCTCCGCGCCGCGCAACACAAAGACTCAGATGCCTTGGGGAGGTCCGGTCGGACTTAGCGACAACGACCGCACCCATCGACAACTGGAGCGGGCAAAGGGATTCGAACCGCCCAGCGGAGCGGCTTGCCGCGCAGCGCAACAAAGACTCAGAGGGTTCCAAGAGGC
>NZ_JBBATI010000042.1:0-31925 GCF_040398825.1 Novosphingobium sp. | reverse complement strand
CCGACCACCAATGATACCATCATGCTGTGGTGGTCGGGTGGGGAGGCGGGGCGGGGGGTCTGACCCGCGTAGAGCGCGGCAAGAGATTATTCATCGCCGATCGATTGTTCGCCGACGATGTTCAGGCCATAGCCTTCGATGGCGACAACGTTGCGGTGCGAATTGGTCAGCAGGATCATGTCGTGCACGCCCAGATCGGCCAGGATTTGCGCGCCAATGCCATAACTGCGCAGGTCCATTTCCATGCCGCCCTTGCCGCTGACTTCGGCAATCAGCGGTTCGGGGCCATTGGGCATCAGCACCACGATCAGCCCGGCGCCAACTTTGCCGATTTCGGCCATCGCGCGTTGCAGCACGCGTTTGCGACCGCCGGGTTGCCCCAGCACGTCGGACAGCACCGAAATGGCGTGCACGCGCACCAAAGTTGGCTGGTCGGGCACGATCGTGCCCTTTTGCATCACCAGGTTGACCGATCCATCGACTTTGTTGCGATAGCTGCGGATAGTCCAGTCGCCGCCATAATCCGAACGGAACGGCGCAGTGCTGATGCATTCGACCAGGTGATCGTGGCGACGGCGGTATTCGATCAGATCGCGGATCGTGCCGATTTTCAGCCCGTGGCGCTGGGCATAGGGGATCAGGTCGTCCATCCGCGCCATGGTGCCGTCTTCGCGCATGATTTCGCAGATCACGCCCGACGGGTTCAGCCCGGCCAGCCGCGATATATCCACCGCCGCCTCGGTATGCCCGGCGCGCACCAGCGTGCCGCCATCGCGCGCGATCAGCGGAAACACATGACCGGGGGTCACGATGTCGTCGCGGGTTTTGGCGGCATCGATGGCCACCGCCACGGTGCGTGCGCGGTCGCCGGCAGAAATGCCGGTGGTCACGCCTTCGCGCGCCTCGATCGACACGGTGAACGCGGTTTCATGGCGGGTGCCGTTGGCGCGGCTCATCAGGTCCAGCCCCAGCTGTTCACAGCGATTGCGCGTCAGCGTCAGGCAGATCAGCCCGCGCCCGTGGGTGGCCATGAAATTGATCGCATCGGGCGTGGCCATTTGCGCCGGGATTACCAGATCGCCTTCGTTTTCACGGTCCTCGTCATCGACCAGGATGAACATCCGGCCATTGCGCGCCTCATCGATGATCTCTTCGATCGGGACGAGCGCCGGGCTGTCATCGCTTTCGCTCAGCACGCGTTCCAGCTTGGCCAGCGTGTCGGCGGTGGGGTTCCATCCCGGCAAGGTCAGGTCGCGCAGGGTGTTGGCGTGAAGTCCGGCGGCGCGGGCAAGCCCGGCGCGAGACATTCCGCCGTCGGTGACGAGTCGGCGGATGCGATCGATGAGGTCATTTGACATGCCTTTCGCCTATGCCATCGAAATGTGCATGGCAAGAAGAAAATCACATTATGATGTGATGACGCTACGGCAGCGATGCGATCGGGCTTTGCCCCGGGGCAACCGATTTGCCACACCCGGCGACACTTTGATGCAGTCCCGCCACAGAATTTAAATAACCGGTTGACAAAAAACCGGCCGCGTTATGTCTTGGGCCGTCGGTAGCCGCCAGGTCAAGGTCGGGCACCGTTGGAGAGAGAGGTCCATGGTTATGAGGGGCAAACTTTGCCTGTTGGTCGGCGTCTGTGCCGCCGCATTGTCGAACCCGGTTTTTGCGCAGCAGGCCAAACCGGCCGCCGCAGAGGCAAGTAACGGGATTCAGGAAATCATCGTCACCGCGCAGCGCCAGTCGCAGCGTTTGCAGGAAGTGCCGATCGCGGTCAGCGCGTTCAACGCGCAGGCGCTGGAACGCCAGCAGATCAAGACCACCAGCGATCTGCAACTGTCACTGCCCAACGTGACCTTCAGCAAGACCAACTTCACCACCTCCAGCTTTACCATCCGTGGCATCGGCCAGCTGTGCGTGGGGGAATCGTGCGAACCATCGACCGCGATCCACCTCAATGACTCGCCGCTGTCGTCATCGACCCGCCTGTTCGAAGGCCAGTTCTACGACCTGGCGCAGATCGAAGTCCTGCGCGGGCCGCAAGGCACGCTGTTCGGGCGCAACGCTACCGGGGGCGTGGTCAACATCCACACCGCACCGCCGGTCATGGGCAAGTTCGAAGCTTCAGCCGATGCCGAATACGGCAACTACAACGATGTTCGCGTAAAGGGCATGATCAACGTGCCGCTGGGCGAAACCGTGGCAGTGCGCGCCGCCGGTTTCTACCAGCGCCGCGACGGTTACACCAAGAACCTGTATGACGGCACGAAGATCGACAGCCGCGACAACTATGGCCTGCGCGCCTCGCTGCGTTGGGAACCTTCGTCGCGCACCACGTTCGACATCGTCGGGCAATATTTCCACGAAAAAGACTCGCGCATGCGCAGTCAGAAGCAGGAATGCCAGACCGACCCGACCGGGGTGCTTGGCTGCCTGAGCGGTGAACTTGGCAGCGGCGTGACCAACGGCAACTCTTTGCTTGGTTCGATTCTGACCTCAAAGGAACTGTTCGCGGTCAAAGGCTTGCCCGCGGCACTGGCACTGGGGAGCATCTATGGCCCGAATGCCTATGGCACAGCAATCAATCCAACCGACCCGCGCGCTGTCTATACCGCTTATACGCCGACCTATTATTCGGTGGACACGATCATTCAGGCCCGGTTGAAGCAGGAAATCGGCGACAATTTCGAACTGCATGTTGACGCCAATTACGAATATACCAACGTCGATTCGACGCAGGATTACAACAACCAGGTTGAGGACCGGTCGACCATTCAGTCGGGCCTGAATACGCTCTATGCATTGGGCAACAATCTGGTCTATCCCGCCGGCGATCCGCGTGGTCCGGTCTACGCATCGTATCTGGGCCCTGTGTCAAAGGCGCTGATGCCGAATGGCCCCGGTGGAAAGCTTTGCACATCTGCGCCGACCGCTGACGGGACCGGCGTTTTTGGTGGCCATGCCATCTGCTCGATGGCGCCGCTACAGCTTGACCGTTCCGACGAAGTATCCAATTCCTGGTCGGCAGAAGCAATCTTCTCGTCAAAATTGTCAGGCCCGTTCAATTTTCTTGTTGGCGGAATTTATTCGCACTACAAAATCAACTATAACGATTATTTCGTAAACAATACTGGCCTTGATTATTTTGGTGGTGTTGCCGGAACGTTTACGGCGTTTGCTTCGGGAAAACCGGCATCATTTCTCGCCACGCCATATTACGATAATAACACCAATTACTTTGGGTCAAACAGCTACGGCCTTTTCGGTGAAGCATATTTCAAGGTCAACGACAAGCTCAAGCTGACTGCCGGCCTGCGCTATAACCACGACGAAAAGGTTGTTTCGGCGCACACGTCGACATTCAATGCGCTGGTTCCGTTCGGCACCACCAACGCCCAGGCTGCGATCCTGGCAGTCTTGCCCAACGCGGTCCAAAGGTCGCAGGGCCATGCCCTGACAGGGCGCGCGGTGCTCGACTGGCAGGTCACGCCCAACAACCTGATCTATCTGTCCTATTCGCGCGGGTACAAGGGTGGCGGGTTCAACCCCCCGCTGTCAGAAGCGGTCAAGAACCTGGGCGTACCCACGACATTCGCTCCTGAAACCGTCGATTCGTTTGAAATCGGATCGAAAAACAGCTTTGGTAACGGGCAGTTGCAGCTGAACTTGACCGGGTTCTACTACAACTACAAAAACCTGCAGCTGTCGGCGATCGTTGCGCGTACCTCGCTCAATGAAAACATCAGCGCGCATGTCTACGGGCTTGAGGCCGAGGCCGTGTTGCGCCCGATCCGTGCGTTCACAGTCAACATTTCGGCCAGCTATCTCCACACCGAAGTGTCGCAGGATGCACTCTTCGGCAGCACGCGCGATCCTGGCGCTGGCCGCGCCGATGCAGTTATCATCAAGGACCTGGCCAACTCTTCGAACTGCGCGGTCGCACCCAATACCGTGGGTAACGCCGCCGGCGCCAATGCCTTTGTCAATGAAGCCAACACCTTCATCAACAACGGCCTGATTGCCGGGATTCCTGCCGGTGCCGGGCTGCAGCCAACCCAGGCGTTTCCGAGCAACGGTGGCATCAAATCAACCGGCGCCTATTCGATCTGCGATGTGCTGGTCGGGCTTGCGGGTGCACCCGCCAACCTGGGTGGTGGTCTGGCTTTCGACCCCAAGGGTATTTCGGTCTTCCTTTCGGGTATTCCGATCAACCTGAAGGGTCACCAGCTGCCCGGTGCACCAAATTACAAGGTGTCGATTGGCGCGCAGTATGAAATCCCCGTCAACACCCTGAAACTGACGCCGCGGGTGGATGTCCACTACACCGGTGAATCGACCGGCAGTGTGTTCAATGGCCGGGTCAATGCCGTGCCGTCGTACATTCAGGTCAATGCGCAGCTTCAGCTCGATGGGCCGGACCGCAAATGGTATCTGAAGGCGTTTGTTGAAAACCTGACCAACAGCAATTCGATCACCGGGGAATATGTGACCGACCAGTCGTCGGGCCTGTTCACCAACATCTTCACGCTTGATCCGCGTCGCTATGGCGTCGCGGCCGGGTTCAAGTTCTGATCGGGTAATGCGCCGGCCCCGACCACGGGGCCGGCCAGAAATCAGCGCCGGGGGCCACGTGCCCCCGGCGTTTTTTTGTGCCCGTTCAGCGCTGCAGAAACCCGTCCTGCCAGTCGAGCACGGTCAGGTAATTGCGCAGGCGGTTGCGCTCCAGCTTCGCCAGCAGCGGGTTGTCGTGGTACGGCATCACCGCGTCGGCCACGGCATTGGCCCAGGGTGCGTCGGCATCGAACAGCAGCCCCAGCCCGAACACCGCCGGCACATGCGCATACAACAACCGGCGACCATCGGCCTCGGTCTGGCGGCAGAAATCCTCGATCGCGGTCAGCACGCCATTGCGCGGGCCGCCCGCCTGCAATGCCCAGGCAAACTGCCCCGCGCCACGAAACCCGCGCCCCATCAGAAATCCGGGGTTGCCCAGCGTCACCCCGGCATCAGGGTGGCACGGTTGCAGGAATTCCGCCGGAATGCGGTCGGGCGCATAATACATGTCACGCCGCGAACAGGGCCAGCCGACATCGTGCAGCGCCGCCAGCAGTGGCTGGCCGTCGCGCCGCGCCACCGCATCGGCGGCCACCAGTTCGTTGAACACGGTGTAATAATTGTGGTCGCCATCGATCAGCCAGGCATCGATGGCCGACAATGTGCCGATCACCTCCAGGCTGGGGCGGGCAATGTGCTGGACATGCGCGTGTGCGGCGGCCCAATCGACAAAGCCGGGTGCGGGCGAAGGGTCGATTGCGATCAGGCTGCCGCCGCGGGCATGGCAATGGTCGGCCAGCGGTTGCGTCATCGCACCATATTCCGCGCCGATCTCTGCCACGTTGCGCGCGCCCGCCAGTTCCAGCACGGTCAGGATCAGATCCTGAAATTCCGCCATCGAATGGATCAGCAACCCTGCCGGTGCGGGCACGTGCGGTGTGTTCAAAAAATTATCCATATCAGCCAGCATCCGGTCCCATCCACCGGCCACAGTGCTAGCCCGTCATGCTTTGCGAAAGCCTGCGCAGTGCCTGCGTAATCGTGCGTAGGTGCGGCCAATAATGCCGTCTGCGCAGGCCCGATCTGGCGCCGGTCAAGACCAGTGCCGGACAGTGCTTGGCGGGTTCAACCTTCACAAACGGTAGAAGCGGCCCTTATCAAAAAATAGGGATGGACTCCGAAACTGAATCTACCCAATTTGATCGGGAATGGATATTTTATTTACGAAGCAAACTTTTCACGAATTTGTCGAAATTGTCCAATAAACCATCGGTAATGTGGCGCATTCTTTGCGCACGACCGTAAAGATCATCGTTTCGCCGCGCGCGCTGCTAACAAAAAAGGTTCAATCATGTCCAATCTGTCCCTGAACGGTACAAACGGAACCCCTGGCACCAACGGCGTTGCATCGGGGCAATCGGGCACGAGTGGCACCGCCGGGGGAAATGTTTCGGGCAACCTGACCAACACCCCGACCGATTTGACCAATGTTGCCATAGTCACAGGCGGCAATGGCGGTGGTGGCGGCAACGGCGCCGCCGGGGGCGCTTCCACTGGCGGGAATGCGGGCGCCGGTGGCCAGGGCGGTTACGCCACGGCACAGGCGTTGACCAACGCCGCTGGCCCGGCCGCGGCCGCGGCGCAGGCAAACGGTGGTCTTGGTGGCGGTGCCGGCGTGCCGGGTACCGGTACCCCGGCGGGTGCTGGCGCGTCGGGGGGGGACTGGTGGCGATGCGGCGGCAGTGTCCAATTCGACCAATTTCCTGGCCACCCTGGACGGGGTCAGCGCCGGGTCTAAGGCCTTTGGCGGGACAGGTGGACAGGCCACGGGTGCTGGTTCTACCGGCGGTGCCGGTGGTGGTGTGGGCAATGGCACCACCACCGCCTATGCAAAAACCTTTGGCGCGGGCACGGCACAGGCATCGGTCGAGCAAACCGGTGGGGCTGGCGGCTATGGCATACAGGGTGCTGCGGGCGGTGCCGGCGCAAATTCCAATGCTTTGGACACCGTTACCGGAACGACCAACGGCGGCACGCTGGTGCTGATCCAGCAATCCACCGGCGGTAATGGTGGTGGTTCCAACACCGCTGCAGCGGGCGCGGCCGGCTATGGCTTGTCATCATTGAACTTTACAGAAACGACCAGTCTTTCGATTTTCGGGAACAACACTGCCACTGGTGGCGCGGGTGGCGCCAGCGTTTCGGGCACGACCTCGGCCGGTGGCACGGGTAATGCTTATGGCAACGTCTATGGCGCTCACACGGTCAATTCCACCGGCATCGCCAAGGGCGGTGCGGGCGGCAACGGAACGGGCCTGGCCAACGGCGCGGCCGGCGGTGCGGCGTCGGTTTCGACGTATGCGTCGTCATCTACCACTGGCACCGAAGGGGCCACCGCCAGCTCTGACGCGACGGGTGGCTTGGGCGGATCTGCCACCGGCGCGGGCCAGACGGCGGGTGCGGGCGGGGGGGGCAGCGGTTCCAGTGCCGGTGCGTCAACCGCTGGATCGGGTGTGGCGCAGGCCGATGTCACCCAGACTGGCGGTGACGGGGGAGTCGGCTTTGCCGGCGCTGCCGGTGGCGCTGGCGGCAATTCATCCCTGTTCGATGCCGTAAGTGGTGGGACCCAGGGCGGCACGTTAAAGCTGTCGCAAAAGGCCGTCGGTGGTCAGGGCGGCGCGTCCTATACGGCGGTTGCCGGTGTCGGTGGCTCTGTGACGTCGGACCTGAATTACGACCAATCATACAGTGCCTTTATCAGCAGCACCGTATCCGGAACCTCCATTGGCACCGGCGGGCGTGGGGGGGACAGCACATCGGGCACGGCAGCGGTTGGTGGTAGTGGCAGCGCAAGCATTGCCCTGGTCGGGTTGCACACGGTTACCGCCGATGCACAGGCCAGTGGTGGCGGCGGTGGATGGGGCACGGGCACCGCGAGCGGCGCTGTCGGCGGCACGGCAATCGCGACATCGTCGGCGACATCCTACACCAGCGGGACAGAGGCGGCCACCGCCACAGCCACCGCGGATGGGGGTCTTGGCGGCTATGCCGTCGGTGCCGGGAAGACTGGCGGGGCTGGCGTCGCGGTCAGCGGGTCAACCGCCTATGCAGCGACCGGTGGCGCCGGGATTGCCTCTGCCTCCGTAGTTCAGACCGGCGGGCAGGGCGGCAACGGCAGTAGTGGCGCCAGTGGTGGCGCCGGCGGCGCATCCACCCTGACCAATGCGGTCAACGCCAACACGCACGGCGGCACCGCCATGTTGGTTCAGAAGGCCTTGGGCGGTTATGGGGGTTATTCGTCGATCGCGGCGGCAGGCACCGGCGGCTTTGCAACGTCCAATCTGAATCTCAGCAATGTCAGCAATGCTGTGGTTGATGCCAATGTCATGGCTGTGGGCGGGGTGGGCGGCGGTACCAGCACCGGCACGGCGGCCCTGGGCGGAGGCGCCGGGGCAACCGCGGTGGTGACCGTGGCACATGCGGTCGACCTTAACGTGCAGACCGTCGGTGGCGCGGGTGGTTTTGTCCAGAACAGTGGCAATGGTGCGGCCGGTGGCAGCGCCAGCGGTTCGGCGGTTGCCGCATCGACCACCACCGGCGCCGAAGCGGTCAGTGCCACCACCACGGTCCAGGGTAACACAGGGGGTAAAGCTGCCGGTGCGGGCAAGTTCGGCGGTGCCGGTGGCGTGGCCAGCGGTGCCAGTGCGCGCGCGACCACCGCGGGCAACGGCATTGCCACCGCCACGGTTGTTCAGATTGGCGGCAATGGCGGGACCAGCAACAACATTGGCGGCGGCACTGGTGGCGCAGGCGCGGCGTCGAACCTGCTGAATGCGGTTTCGGGCCGCACCAATGGCGGCACATTGGCGCTTAATCAGACCACATACGGCGGGGCCGGCGGAACGTCATATTACGGCACAACGGGGGTCGCCGGCACGGCGTCCTCGTCGTTGACGTTCAACGACACCACCAACCTGACAAAAAGCAAACTGGTCACTGGCCAGGTTTCTGCCCTTGGCGGAAATGGCGGCGGCACGCTTACGGTTACGGCGGGGGCCGGCGCCGCAGCGCTGGCATCGGATACGCTGACCGGGGCCCATGCGGTCAAATCATCCGCCGCAGCCACCGGCGGTACCGGTGGCAATGTCCTCAGCACCGGCAATGGTGGTGGCGGCGGCAGTGCCAAGGCGATCGCCTCGGCCACATCGACCACGCTGGGGACAGAGGCGGTCAGCGCCGACGCGACCGCCTCTGGCGGCAATGGTGGCCAGGGCAACGGGATCGCGAAAACCGCCGGCAACGGCGGCGTGGCAGGTGGGTCAACCGCCCGGGCCACCAGCACCGGCAGCGGTGTGGTGCAGGCTTCGGTCACCCAGACCGGTGGCAATGGTGGCATTGAATACGGCGGCGCAGCGGCCGGAGCGGGCGCGGGATCGGCGCTGGTCAATGCCGTTTCGGGGCAGTCCAATGCCGGCGCGCTGACGCTGATCCAGACCGCCGCTGGTGGTGTGGGCGCGTATGCTGACAGTGCAGCCGCAGGATTGGGCGGCACCGCGACATCAAACCTGACATTTGACGATACGCTGCAGTCAACCCGCAGTGCCTCAGTCACCGCGCAGGTCATCGCCAATGGTGGCAACGGCGGTAACAGTGATAGCGGCACGGCCGGAACCGGCGCCAGCGCATCGGCCAATTCGACCCTGACCGGTGCCCGGACTGTCAGTTCCACCGCCACCACCACGGGCGGCCAGGGTGGCAATGGCAGTTCTGCCAACGGCGCGGGCGGTGGCACGGCCACGGCAAAGGCCGTGGCGGCATCGAACACCTTGGGCGCGGACGCTGCCACCGCCACCGCGACATCCACCGGCGGTGCGGGCGGCTCTTCCAGCGCTTTGGGCAAGTCCGGCGGCGCTGGCGGCGCAGCCAATGGCACATCGGCCCGCGCCACGACCATAGGCAATGGCACGGCGCAGGCCAGCGCCAGCCAGACCGGCGGCAGCGGCGGAGCGGGTGCCTATGGCGCGGCCGGCGGCGCGGGTGCGGCGTCGTTGCTGAACAATGCGGTTTCGGGCCGCACCGTGTCTGGCACGCTGGCGCTGAACCAGACCGCCACCGGTGGCGCGGGTGGCGACAGCGATACCGCCGGTGCGGGTGGCAGCGGCACGTCAAAACTAGTGTTTGATGATACGGCCAATGCCACCACCAGCAACACTGTCACCGGCGGGGTAACCGCGCAGGGCGGGGATGGTGGCAACACCATTTCCGGCACAGCGGCGGCGGGCGGCTATGGATCGGCATCGTTGACGCTGACCGGGGCGAAGACCGTAACCGCGAACGCAGTGTCGACCGGCGGCAAGGGCGGTTCGGGCGCAGCCTATACCAGCGGTGCGGCCGGCGGCGCGGCAGTGGCCGCAGCGCAGGCGACATCGAACAATGCCGGAAACTATGCGGTCGTCGCCAATGCCACGGCAGCCGGCGGCAAGGGTGGCGATGCCGACAGCTTTGGCAAGACCGCCGGCGCGGGCGGCGCCATATCCGCCACCACCGCGCGCGCAGTTGCCAGCGGCAACGGAACGGCCATCGCCACCGCCACGCAGACCGGCGGTGATGGTGGCATGGGCACCAACGCCGCCAATGGTGGTGGCGGTGGCAGCGCGATCAACAACTTCGGCGCTTCCGCGCAGTCATTCGGTGGCTCGATTACCCTCAACCAGACCTCCACAGGTGGTGCAGGCGGGTATTCGTCTGGCGCTACCGCCGGCGTCGGCGGTGCCGCACGATCGCAGATGGCGCTTAATGACACGGTCAGCCCGACCCCAAGCCCGGTTGTGACCGCCCTGGTGACCGCGCAGGGTGGGGCAGGTGGCGGCACCGACACCGGTACGGCTGCGGACGGTGGCGCATCGCTGGCAACCTCCAGCATTTATGCCTACTATGCGGCCACAACCACGGTCAACGCGATCGGCGGCGATGGCGGGACGGGTGATACGCTGGCCAGTGGCGCTGCCGGCGGAACGGCGCAGGCTGTGGCCAAGGCGGTGTCATCAACCTCTGGCAACCAGGCGATCAGCGCGGGCGCGACCGCCACTGGCGGCAATGGTGGCAATGCCACCGGGGCGGGCAAAGTCGCCGGCGCCGGTGGACAGGTGGTCATTGGTACGGCGGCGACGGCAACCAGTGCGGGGATTGGCGCGGTTCAGGCCACGGCCACCGGCACCGGTGGCAATGGCGGGATTGGTTATGGCGGGGCCACCGGTGGTGTCGGCAGCGGCGCTTCGCTTTCCAACAGTGTGACGGGATCGAACACCGGTTTCCTGACGCTGACGCAAACGGCCAATGGTGGTGCGGGCGGCTATTCCTATGGCGGGACAGCGGGGGCCAGCGGCAGTGGCACATCGGTGCTGACGTTCAATGACAGCCTGCAACCGACGGTAAGCGCGCGTGTCACCGGGACGGTCAACGCCACGGGCGGCGCCGGTGGCGGAACCGACACCGGCACCCCGACCGCAGGCGGCGCAACCTCTGCCTCGCTGACGTTGAGTGGTCTGAATGATATCTATGCGACAGCGAATTCGACCGGCGGCATCGGCGGTTCGGGCGATACGGCGGCCAGCGGGGCTGCGGGTGGCAGCGCGAAATCAAACGTCCTGGCCACGTCCACTTCGGCCAGCATTGCGGCAGTAAAGGCCATGGCCAATGCCACCGGCGGCGCGGGCGGATATGCCACCGGCGCCGGCAAAACCGCGGGCGCAGGTGGGGTTACCACGGGCTCAACTGCGAAGGCGACCAGCAACAGCGCCGGCAATGTGGACGTTTTCGCCACCCTGACCGGCGGCAGCGGCGGCACTGGTTTTGGTGGCGCAACTGGCGGTGCCGGGGGCATTACCAATGTTACCAACGCGGTGTCGGGCCAGTCGGCGGGCGGTGTGCTCACATTGGTGCAAACCACGACCGGTGGTGCAGCCGGGGCATCCTTTGGCGGGCAGGCGGGTGCTGCCGGCTGGGCATCATCCACGCTGACCTTTGACGATACCGGCCTGACCACGCATAGTGTTTCGGTCACCGGGCAATCGTCGGCACTGGGCGGCGCCGGCGGCAGCACCGATACGGGCCTTGCGACCGCCGGTGGCGGCAGCGCAGCCAACACCACCCTCACGGGTACGAAAGCTGTCTATAGCACCGCCCTAAGCGTGGGTGGCGTCGGCGGCGATGGTACGACCCTGGCCAGCGGTGCCAACGGTGGTTTGGCAAAGGCCACATCGGCCGCGACCACTACCAGCACCGGAACCGAACCGATCATCGCGCAATCCGTCGCGATCGGCGGACAAGGCGGCTACGCCACGGGCGCGGGCAAAGTGGGCGGAAACGGTGGCGGCGTGGCGGCGTCGACCGCCAAGGCGACAAGCGCGGGGACCGGATCGGTTTCCGCAACGGTCAGTGAAACCGGTGGCGATGGCGGTCTGGGTGACAATGGCGCCAAGGGCGGTGCCGGTGCCACAGTGACCCTGGCCAATGGGGTCTCTGCCCAGACCGGTGGCGGCATCATGTCGCTTAATCAGGCCGTGACGGGTGGCACGGGCGGGGCATCCTCTGGCGGGACAGCAGGCGCTGGCGGCGGGGCGACGTCGCAGCTGACCTTCAGCGATCTGGCATCGCCGGTCAAAGCGGCGCAGATTATCGGCACTGTCAGCGCCACTGGCGGGACGGCAGGGGTGTCGGACATCGGTGCGAACGGCAATGGCGGAGCGGCCGTCGCCACGGGCGCCATCACGGGTGCCAAGAAAGCCAGTGTAACCGTCAGCGCCTTTGGCGGCCTGGGCAAGAACAGTTCGGGTTCGGCAACGGCCACCGCAACGGGCACAACCGGTGGTGCCACCGCGAAAAGTTCGGCACAGGTGGCGGTGGCTGGCACCACCGGCGTGCTGGTCGATGCGGTCAGCGGGTCGGTCACGACCCTGTTGGCCGGCGTGGTTGCGGACACGGCGAAAGACGTGTCGATCTCGCAATTCGGCGTGGCGACCCCGGTGTTCGACAGCACCAGCCAGGGCGTAGCGATCATTACCGGGGCGCCGACTGCGGCCAATATTGCCACGGTGCTGGCCGGGAACAGCAATATCGCTGCGGCCTTTGCACTGACGCCATCGTATTTCGGTATCGCCGAACTGGGCGGACGTTACACCACCGCCGGCACCGGCACCGAAACCACCGTCAGCACGGTGAACGAAACGGTCGATCTGAACCAGCTGGCGGTGCGCAACAATCTGCTGATCGGGCTGTATGGCGGTACGCTGATCAACGCGGCGGGGGTGGGCCCGGTGTCGCTGACCATTTCGGCCAACGGCACGACCTTGCTGACCCAGAATTTTGCCAATGGCGCGGCAGCGTTGTCCTTTTTCAACAACAATGCCATCAATCTGGGCTCGGTCAATTCGCCGCTTTATGCCAGCGGCGTGGCCAATATCACGATCAGTCTGTCGGTCACCACGACCGCGTCGGCATCGGGCTTTTATGCCAATCTGCTGATTGGCGATCCGCCTGCGGCCGCCGCTGCGTCGCCCGCCGCCGGTTCGTTTGACCAATACGCGCACTTGCTGGGCGCGATGGGGCGTGGCGGCGCCGATCTGGCCGGCACGATCGCCAACGACACCGCCGCGTTTGGCAATCTGTCGCTCGCCAACAGCGCGCGCGGGCAAAGACATGCGGGCGGTGCGCACGCGATGGCGTGATCCAGGCCTGAATCAGTGGCGGGCAGACCATGGTCAGAGGATCCCAGACCCTGACCTGTTCTGCCCGCCGCCCCGGGGGTTCAGCCCCGGGGATGGGGTGACACCAGGCACGCGCTGCCCGCGCGCGCCTGGTGAATTTCAAAAGCGATAGCTGACCCCGGCGCTCAACACCCAGGGATCAAGCTTGTGCTTGGTCACCAGCACATCGGCGCTGCCGGCATAGAAATTGGCGGTGGTGCCGACCCAGTATTTCTTGGCATCCAGGCTCAGGCCATAACCGGTCTTGCCGATGGGGATATCCACCCCGGCTTGCGCCGCGACGCCCAGATTGCTCGACAGCGTGACTTTGCTGACGCCAAGTCCGGCAACCGAAGCGCCCGGGCGTTCCCCCATGACGATGAACAGCGATGGCCCCACCCCGACATAGGGCCGGATTGCGCCCAGCGGCAGGTGGTATTTCACCGTCACCGTCGCCGGCACGATCAGGATGTGACTGACCACGCTGGCGCCGTTGAGCGATCCGCTGCCGGTCAGATGGTGCGCGGTTACGCCGGCGATGGTTTCGATCGAAATATCGGGCGTGGCAAAATATTCGATCGCCAGCGTCGGGGTGACATTGTTGTTGGCATAAGTCTGCGGCGCGGAAAACGCCGCCATCCCGGCCAGCGACGGATCGATCGATTTGACCGAGCTGATCTTGCCATCGGGCAGCACAGCCGTCGCCAGCAGCTTTATCTGCCATTTTCCGGCTGGTGCGGTGTCGGCAAATGCCGGGACGGCGGCGGCCAGCATCGGGATGGCCAGACAAAGTCCTGCCATGCGGCAAACGGTCTTGTTCATGTGCAATATCCTGCCACCGTGGTTGGTCAGCCCCTTGCTGACCAGACTTTCGGCCACGGCGTGGTCATGCTGCTGAACCACTTTGCACCCGCCGACATTGACACTGCGCAAAAATAGCGCGCGTCGCGGATCGATTATCCGCCCGGGCCTATGCGCATATTCCGAACCTGCGCCGGCGCAGTTCCGGTTGCTACGCCAACACAAGTTCCGGTTCGTGCGCCAGTGCCGCGCCCAATCGGTAACGCGCCGGTGGGAATTGACCCGTGTCAATGCAGCGGGCGTCGACAGGCCGCAGGGCGTGGCAGCGAAACACGGGGGAAGGACCTTCCATGGAAGTGATTGTGATGCGGGCGGGCATCTGGTTTGCCGCGCTCGTGCTGGCGGTAATCGCCTGCGCCTTGTCGGTGGACTGGGCGTTTGGCGTCCATATGGCGATTTGCGCGCTGGCGGCCATGATCGGGCTGATCGTTACCCTGCGGGGCGGCGATGTGCGCGGGGACGATCCAGGCCGGGCGTCGCAAAGCGTTCTGCATCTGGCCGATTCTGGAAAGTACTATGACGAGGTTATCCGCTGGGGGGTTATCGCCACGGTGTTCTGGGGCATGGCCGGGTTTCTGGGCGGTTTGTACATCGCGCTGGAAATGGCGTTTCCCGCGCTGAATTTCAGCGAATACATCAATTTTGGCCGGTTGCGGCCGCTGCATACCTCGGCCGTGATCTTTGCCTTTGGTGGCAACGCGCTGATCGCCACGTCGTTTTACGTGGTGCAGCGCACCTGCCGCGCGCGGCTGGCGCTGCCCGGGCTGGCGCGGTTTGTGTTCTGGGGATACCAGCTGTTCATCGTGCTGGCGGCAACCGGCTATCTGATGGGCGTAACCCAGGCCAAGGAGTATGCAGAGCCGGAATGGTATGTCGATATCTGGCTGACGGTTGTCTGGGTCAGCTATCTGGCGGTGTTTGTCGGTACGATCCTGAAACGGTCTGAACCGCATATCTATGTCGCCAACTGGTTCTACCTGTCGTTCATCCTGACCGTGGCGATGCTCCATCTGGTCAACAACGCCGCCATTCCGGTCAGCTGGTTTGGCAGCCATTCGATATCGGTGGCGGGCGGTGTGCAGGGCGCACTGATCGAGTGGTGGTATGGCCACAACGCGGTCGGATTTTTCCTGACCGCCGGGTTCCTGGGCATGATGTACTATTTCGTGCCGAAACAGGCCGAACGGCCGATCTATTCCTATCGTTTGTCCATCATCCACTTCTGGGCCTTGATATTCCTGTATATCTGGGCGGGCCCGCACCATCTGCATTACACTGCCCTGCCTGACTGGGCGCAGACGCTGGGCATGGTGTTTTCGATCATGCTGTGGATGCCCAGCTGGGGCGGCATGATCAACGGGCTGATGACGCTGAACGGCGCGTGGGACAAACTGCGCACCGATCCGATCCTGCGCATGTTCGTGATGAGCCTGGCCTTTTACGGCATGAGCACGTTCGAAGGCCCGATGATGTCGATCAAATCGGTCAATTCGCTGTCGCATTATACCGACTGGACCATCGGCCACGTCCATTCGGGCGCACTGGGCTGGAACGGCATGGTCACGTTTGGGGCGCTGTATTACCTGGCGCCGCGGCTGTGGCACCGCAGCCGGCTCTATTCGCTGCGCATGGTCGGCTGGCATTTCTGGCTGGCGACGCTGGGTATCGTTTTTTACACCGCATCGATGTGGGTCGCCGGGGTGACTGAAGGCCTGATGTGGCGTGAATATGGCCCCGATGGTTATCTGGTGAACTCGTTTGCCGAGGCTGTGGCGGCGGTTCACCCGATGTACCTGCTGCGCGCGTTTGGCGGCCTGCTGTACCTGTCTGGTGCCAGCGTGATGGCCTACAATATCGCCCGCACCATCATGGGCCATGCCCTGCGGGTAGAGGCGCCCTTGGGTGAAACCCCCTTCAACCCCGCCAAAGACGTGTCGCTGACCCCGGCTGTCGCCCGCTGATCTGAAGGAGCAAAGACAATGGCAACTACATTCCTTCAGCGGCACAAGATGATCGAGCGCAATATCACGCTGCTCGCCGTCCTGGCCTTTGCCGCCGTCACCATCGGTGGCATCGTCGAAATCGCCCCGCTGTTCTGGATCGATAACACCATCGAAAAGGTCCAGGGCATGCGGCCCTATACCCCGCTGGAACAGGCCGGGCGCGACATCTATGTGCGCGAAGGCTGCTATCTGTGCCACAGCCAGATGATCCGTCCGTTCCGGGACGAGGTCGAACGCTATGGCCATTACAGCCTGGCCGCGGAATCGATGTACGACCATCCGTTTCAGTGGGGGTCGAAACGCACCGGGCCCGATCTGGCGCGGGTCGGCGGCAAATATTCGGATGACTGGCACGCCCAGCATCTGAAAGACCCGCGCTCGGTCGTGCCGGAATCGATCATGCCCAGTTACGCCTTTCTGGCCACGCGCGATCTGGATGCGGGTGACATGCGCGCCGAACTGAAAGTGCTGTCAGAGGTGGGCGTGCCCTATTCGGCGGTCGACATTGCCAGGGCCAACACCGATCTGGCGTTGCAGGCGGCTGCCGATGGCGACGCTGCCGATCTGAAAAAGCGTTATCCCAAATCGCAGGCGCGCGATTTCGACGGTGATCCTGCCCGCCTGACCGAACTGGATGCGCTGGTCGCCTATCTGCAGGTGCTGGGCACGCTGGTCGACGTCAATGCCCCCGCCGCGCATGAAAAACTGGCCAAGGAGAAGGGCCGATGACCGCCACAACTTATGACACCTTGCGCGCAGCTGCCGACAGCTGGGGGCTGGCGGTGATGACCGTGGTGTTTCTGATCCTGTGCCTGTGGCCGTTTCGGCCCGGCGCACGCGGCGCCGCTGACAATGCGGCAAACTCGATTTTCGAGGATGACAACGATGGCGAATGACCATGGCCCGACAGGCCCACAATCTGGCCCGACCGGCCCGCAATCTGCCCCGACCAGACCCGAAACCGGCCCTGATGCCGATAACCACGCGCGCAACGCCCCTCGGCGGGATGAACCGACCGGCACCCACACCGTCGGCCACGAATGGGACGGGATTGAAGAGCTGGATACGCCGCTGCCGCGCTGGTGGCTGAACACGTTCTACCTCTGCATTGCGTTTGCGGTCGGCTATGTCGTTGCCTATCCGGCGCTGCCGGGGCTGCATTCGGCATCGCCCGGCGTGCTGGGCTGGACCAGCCGCGGCGCGCTGGCGACAGAGATGAAGACCGCCGATGCCAGCCACGGCGCAGTGCGCGCCAGCATTGCTGCCACCCCGGTCGAAGGCCTGGTGCGCAACCCGGTGCTGATGCGCGCGGCGATCGAGGGCGGGCGTGCCGCGTTCAAGGTCAATTGCGTGCAATGCCATGGCGCGGGTGCGGCAGGCAGCAAGGGCTATCCCAATCTCAACGATGATGACTGGCTGTGGGGTGGCGACATCGCCACCATCCACACCACGCTGCAGCACGGTATCCGCTATCCCGGCGATGATGTCACACGGATCAGCCAGATGCCCGCGTTTGGCCAGACCGGTATTCTGACCCCGGCGCAAGTGCAGGATGTGGTCAGCCATGTGCGCGTGATCAGCCGGCAGGACCCCGCGTCGGCCGCATCGGCGCGCGGGGCGGCACTGTTCGCGGCCAACTGCACGGTCTGCCACGGCGCCAATGGCGAAGGCAATCGTGCAGTCGGCGCACCCCGGCTGACCGATGCAATCTGGCTGTACGGTGGTACCCGCGCGGCGCTGACCCAGACCGTGACCTATGCCCGCGCCGGGGTGATGCCGGCATGGAGCCAGCGGCTCGATCCCGTGACGGTCAAGATGCTGGCCGCCTATGTCCATTCGCTGGGTGGGGGCGAAACCACGCCGGCCCCCTGATTGCATGAAAGTTGTTACGTCATGAATGCGACCGATCCCAGGCTCGCCCGTCCGGATGGCCCCGGCACGCCCTTGCTGTATGCAAAGCGTGCCCCGGTTTTCCCGCGCAGTATCGATGGTACGTTTCGCCGGTTCAAATGGCTGGTCATGGCGGTGTGCCTGATCATCTATTGGGGCACGCCGTGGCTGCGCTGGCATCGCGGGGCCTATGCGCCCGATCAGGCGGTGCTGATCGATATGGCGCACCGCCGGTTCTATATGTTCGCCATCGAAATCTGGCCGCACGAATTCTATTTCGTGGCCGGGCTGCTGATCATGGCGGGGATCGGGCTGTTTCTGGTCACCACCGTGGTCGGGCGCGCCTGGTGCGGCTATGCCTGCCCGCAGACGGTGTGGACCGACCTGTATCAGCACGTTGACCGGTTCATCGATGGCGATCGCAATGCGCAGATGCGGCTGAACAATGCGCCGTGGACAGCATCGAAAATCGCGCGGCGGCTGGCCAAATGGTCGATCTATCTGGCCATCGCGTTTCTGACCGGGGGCGCATGGATTTTCTATTTTGCCGATGCGCCAACGCTCAGCCATGCGTTCTGGACCGGCGCCGCCGATCCGATTGCCTACACCACGGTCGGCGTGCTGACGCTGACCACGTTCGTGCTGGGCGGGTTCATGCGCGAACAGGTGTGCATCTATATGTGCCCGTGGCCGCGCATCCAGTCGGCCATGCTCGATGAAAAATCGCTGCTGATCACTTATAAGGACTGGCGCGGCGAACCGCGCGGATCGGTCAAGACTTCGCTGCGCCGGATCGACGCCGGGCTGACCGGCGCCCTTAAAACGAAGACTCTGGGTGATTGCATCGATTGCCACCAGTGCCAGGCGGTCTGCCCGACCGGGATCGACATCCGCGAAGGGCCGCAGATCGGCTGCATCACCTGTGGGCTGTGCATCGATGCCTGCGACAGCGTAATGGCGCAAGTGGGCCGGCCGCGCGGGCTGATCGATTATTGCACGCTGGAGGATGCCACGCGTGAGGCAAAGGGTGAGCCCGATGCACCCTTGCTGAAAACGATGCTGCGCCCGCGCACGCTGATCTATTTCGGGGTGTGGGCAGGTGTTGGCCTGGCGCTGCTGTTTCTGCTCGGTACGCGCAGCCGGCTGGAACTGTCGGTGGCGAAGGATCGCAACCCCGAATATGTCCAGCTGAGCGGCGGCGCGGTGCGCGATGGCTTTACCATCAAGGTCCGCAATATGGAGGATCGCCCGCGCCCGATCGAGCTGGGCACCAGCGGCGTGCCGGGCGCACTGATCTATACCGACGACATGGATGAACACACGGCGCGATCGTCGCTGACCATGATCGCGCCGGCCGACACCACGCTGCGGCTGCGCGTCTATGTCGAAGAACCGCATGATGCAAAGACCGGCCCGATCACGTTCCACCTCCACGCGCAGGACCGTGAACACGGGGCGGCCGCGGTGCGCACGATCTTTTCCACCCCGCAAGGAGCAGACGAATGACCCGTCCGACAGCAATCGCGCGTGCGTCGACACCCGTCCGCCGCTTTACCGGCTGGCACATGCTGGCGATCATAGTGGCGTTTTTCGGCCTGGTGATTGGCGTCAACGTGATGATGGCGCGGCTGGCGCTGTCGACCTTCAGCGGCGAAGTGGTCGAAAATTCCTATGTCGCCAGCCAGCGTTTCAACGGCTGGCTGGATGCGGCAAAGGCTGACCGGGTGCTGGGCTGGACCGCGACCATGGCCACCATGCCCGGCGGGCTGACCGTGACGCTGCACGATCGGCAGGGGCAGGCTTTGTCTGGCGCGAAAGTAACCGGCGTGGCCAGCCATCCGTTGGGATCTGCGGTGCAGCAGGACCTGCAATGGCGCGAAACCGGCGCGGGCACTTATACCGCGCCATTGCCGGCCGGGCGCTGGCAGATCCATCTGCAGGCAGAGGCCGGCGGCCATCGCTGGCGCACCACCGGTGAAGTGACCAGCACTGCGGGGACTGGCGGCACGCAGCCATGAACGCGCATGCGCCGATTGTCGCACCACCGGCAGACGGTTCCGCTACCGCTTTCACCACCACGCTGGTGGTGCCGACCATGCATTGCGCGGGGTGCATGGCGAAAATCGAACGCACGCTGGGCGCGCTGCCCGGGGTCGTTTCGGCGCGGGTCAATCTGACCGCGCGGCAGGTGGCGGTGGCCCATGATGATGGCGTCAGCGTGCCCGATCTGGTGACCGCGCTGGCCGGGGTCGGCTTTGCCGCGCAGCCGCGGATCGATCTGGCCGAGCCGGTGTCGGCGGTGCGGCCACTGCTGGCGCCGCTGGCGGTGGCGGCGTTTGCCTGCATGAATGTCATGCTGTTGTCGGTATCGGTGTGGTCGGGGGCGGATGGACCAACCCGCGTGCTGTTCCACTGGCTGTCGGCCGCGATTGGCGTGCCTGCGATCGTGTTTGCCGGGCGGCCGTTCTTTGTGTCCGCCTGGGGCGCGGTGCGGCGGTTTTCCACCAACATGGATGTGCCGATTTCGATCGGCGTGATCCTGGCCACCGCGCTGTCGTTTTATGAAACGCTGACCGGCGGGGCAGAGGCGTGGTTTGATGGCACGCTGATGCTGTTGCTGTTTCTGCTGTCTGGGCGCGCACTGGATGCGATGATGCGTGACCGCGCGCGCGCCGGGGTCGATGCGCTGCTGCGCCAGGCGCCGGGCGGCGCGCTGGTGGTCGGCGCCGATGGCGCGGCGCAATGGATCAGCGCCGCTGACCTGACCGCCGGCATGGTCATGCGCGTGGCGGCGGGCGATCGGCTGGCCGCCGATGGCACGATCACCACCGGGCTTAGCCGGTTTGACCAATCGCTGCTGACCGGGGAAAGCACCCCGGTGGCGGCCACGACAGGCAGCACGGTGCTGGCGGGCACGCTCAATCTGGAAAATCCGGTCGATGTGCGGGTGACCGCCAGCGGCGCCGACACGTCCATTGCTGAAATCGCGCGGCTGATGGCCGCCGCCGGCCAGGTGCGATCCCGCTATGTGCGGATCGCCGATCGCGCCTCACGGCTTTATGCGCCGGCGGTGCATACGCTGGCTGCGGCGGCGTTTGTCGGCTGGCTGATCGCCGGGGCGGGGGTCTATCACGCGCTGGTGATCGCCATTTCTGTGCTGATCATCACGTGCCCCTGCGCGCTCGGGCTGGCAGTGCCGGTGGCGCAAGTGGTGGCGACCGGTGCGCTGCTGCGGCGCGGCGTGCTGGTCAAGGATGGTTCGGCGCTGGAACGGCTGGCCGAGGTCGATCATGCCCTTATCGACAAGACCGGCACGCTGACCTTTGGCCGGCCACTGCCCGACCCGGCGTGCCTGGACCGGCTGGACGCCGATGCCGCGACGGTGGCGCTGTCGCTGGCCAGCCACAGCCGCCACCCGCTGTCGCAGGCGCTGGTAACGGCGCTGGCGGCGCGCGGGCTTCGCACCGTGGCGTTGACCGATGTGGTCGAAACCCCGGGGCAGGGCGTGGCCGGAATGCGTGAAGGCGTGGCGGTGTCGATCGGCCGCGCGGGCGTGGGTGACGGTATGGCCAGCGCGCTGACAATCGCCGGACGCCCGGTGCAGATCATCCGCTTTGCCGATGCCTTGCGCCCCGATTGTGCCGCGGCACTGGCCCGGTTGCAGGCGCTGCATATCACCTGCGCGATCCTGTCGGGCGACAATGCGGGCGCGGTCGATGCCGTGGCACGCACCACCGGCCTGCCGGCCAGCGCCGGGGCCAGCCCGGCAGACAAGCTGGCCGCGATCGCAGCCCTGCAGGCGACCGGGGCCAAAGTGCTGATGGTTGGCGACGGGCTGAACGATGGACCCGCGCTGGCGGCGGCCAATGCGTCGATCGCGCCGGGCAGCGCCAGCGATGTCGGGCGGCAGACGGCGGACGTGGTGTTTACCGGCGATTCGCTGCTGGCATTGCCGCGCAGCGTGGCCACCGCGCGCGCAACCATGCGCGTGGTGCGGCAGAATTTCGTGATGGCGATCGGGTACAATCTGCTGGCGGTGCCGCTGGCGATGGCCGGGCTGGTCACGCCGCTGGTGGCGGCGATCGCGATGAGCACGTCGTCGTTGCTGGTGATTGCCAATTCGCTGCGGCTGTCGCGGGGGGCGTCATGACCTCGCTCGCGCTGTTGATCCCGATCGCGCTGGGGATGGGGTTGATCGGGCTCGTCGCATTTTTCTGGGCGCTGCGGCGCGGGCAATTCGTTGATCTGGATGGCGCGGCGGCGCGCATCCTGATCGATGATGATGATGACGATCGGCCTGATCAGCCATGATCGCCGCACGCGCCCGCATCCTGACCGTCCCCGCGCTGATGGCGCTGGCGCAATTGAGCGCGCCGGCACCGGCGCACGCCGGTTTCATGCTGGTGGCGATCTGCGGCCCGGTGGCGGGCCGCGCCGCGCCGATCCGCGTGCCAATCGGAAATCGCGATTCTTCGCCCGCGCCCTGTTGCAAAATTTGTCATAGCGCAATGCGCAAGCGTTCCGCCGGCACTAGCTGTTGCGCTGGCGAGGACGAAAGCGATGGCACCTGAACATTTTGGCAACTGGACCTATTACCCGGAACTGCTGGCACAGGCGGTCCCCCGCTACACCAGTTATCCGACCGCGGCGGAGTTTCGCGACGACAGCTTTGCCACGCGGCAGCATGATGCGCTGCGTGGCGTACGCGGGGATGTGTCGCTGTATCTGCACATCCCGTTCTGCCACGAAATCTGCTGGTATTGCGGCTGCAACACCGGCGCGGCCAACCGCACGGCGCGGCTGGCGGCCTATCTCGATGCGCTGCACAGCGAAATCGTGGCGGTGTCGCGACTGCTCGATCCCGAGGCGCGGATTTCCCGCATCGCGTTTGGCGGGGGCAGCCCCAACGCCATCGCGCCGACCGATTTCGTGCGGTTGATCGATGCGCTGCTGGTCAATTTTCGCGTATCGTGGCCGGTGTTTTCGATCGAGCTTGATCCGCGCAGCCTGACGCCCGCGTGGCTACGGGCGATTCGCGGGATCGGCGTGGTGCGGGCCAGCCTGGGCGTGCAGACGTTTGACCCGGCGGTGCAGGCGGCGATCGGGCGGGTGCAACCATACGATGACATCGCCCGCGCGGTCGATGGCCTGCGCGACAGCGGGGTCGAATCCGTGAATTTCGACCTGATGTACGGGTTGCCGTTTCAGGATGATGCGGTGCTGGCGCAAACGCTGGAGGATACCATCGCACTGGCCCCCGATCGCATTGCGCTGTTCGGCTATGCCCATGTGCCACAGATGATCGCGCGCCAACGGCGCATCGATGCCGGCCGCCTGCCCGATCAGCGCGACCGGTTCCGCATGGCGGCGCAGGGCCACGCGCAACTGGTGAACGCCGGATACCAGGCGGTCGGGTTCGACCATTTTGCCCTGCCCGGTGATGCCCTGGCCCGGACCGCTGCTGCGGGCACGTTGAGCCGCAATTTTCAGGGTTTTACCGATGATCCGGCACCGGTGCTGATCGGCCTGGGCGCCAGTTCGATCAGCCAGTTCGACAGCGTGTACATCCAGAATGAAAAGAACATCGGCCGCTATCGCATGTTGAGCGATGCGGGCCAGTTGCCGGGGCGGCGCGGGATTGAACGCAGCAACGATGATCTTCGGCGCGGCGCGGTGATCAATGCGCTGTTGTGTCGGGGCTGGGCGACCATTGATGCCGATCTGGCGGCGGGCGCAGCGGCGCGGCTGGCACCGTTCGCCGCGCGCGGGCTGATCCGGCGTGAGGCCGACCGGCTGATTTTGGAGCCTGGCAGTGAACCCTATGCCCGGTCGATCGCGGCGGTGTTCGATGGTTATCGCAGTGGCGAACGGCAGTTCAGCTCTGCGGTGTAACCGCCCGGCGCAGCGGGGAATAAGTATGCGCCAATGTGCGTTTGCGGCTGCACAATGGTGCGCCACGGGCTAGGCCATGCGCATAGCCCGTTGCGCAGGAACAGCCATGAAGCCGATTGAAACCATCATGCGCACCGCGCCGGTCATCCCGGTGCTGGTGATCGACAACCCCGACCACGCCGTTCCAATCGCGCGCGCGCTGGTCGCCGGCGGCCTGCGCGTGCTGGAAGTGACGCTGCGCACCCCCGCCGCGCTTGATGTGATCCGCGCCATGCGCGACGTCGCCGGCGCAATCGTCGGTGCGGGCACGGTGGTCGATGGTGCCGGGCTGAACGCGTCGATCGATGCCGGCGCGCAGTTCATCGTATCGCCCGGCCTGACCCCCCGGCTGGGGGAGGCGGCAGTGGCATCGGGCGTGCCGTTCCTGCCCGGCACCGCCAATGCCGCCGATTTGATGCTGGGGCTGGAACTGGGCCTTTTGCATTTCAAATTCTTTCCGGCAGTCGCCTCTGGCGGATTGCCCGCATTGCGCGCGCTGGCGGCCCCGTTTCACCAGGTGAAATTCTGCCCGACCGGGGGCATCACCGCCGCCACCGCGGGCGAATGGCTGGCGTTTGATCCGGTGTTGTGCGTCGGCGGCAGCTGGCTGGTGGCCAAGGGCACGCCCGATGAAGACGCGATTGCCGCCGCTGCCCGTGGTGCTGCGACATTGCGCGCATAGCGCCCACGCAAAAATCCGCGCATGGTCGGGCACACGAAACCTTCGCCGCGTGACACTGTTGCTCGTTCGCGCGGCCGGAAAAAAGGGATGGCACGAACGATGACCACGGTCGGCGCCCTGCGCGACAGATTGCAGGAACTGCACACGCGCACGGCGGAAACGCCGCTGTTCAACCCGGTATTCCAGCTCAGCCACGATCTGTCACGGCAATTGGAGGCGGGCACGATCGGGCTCGACGCGATCGAGGCACTGGTGGCGGAACTGGAATGTGAGGCGCTGCAAACCCGCGCCGCCCGGCTGCGCCATCTGGTCGCGCCGACCGCGCCTGATGCCAATCTGGACCGGATTATCGGCCTGCTGCAAGAAGAGGACGGCTTTTCCCAGTTTCGCAAACAATGGGAACGCCCGCTGATGCACGCGGTGTTTACCGCGCATCCAACCTTTCTGCTGACCCCCGGCGATGCCGATGCGGTGGCCGATGCCGCGCTCTGCGATGATCCACGCGGGGCCACGATCTGTTCGGTCGGGGGCAGCGGCCCGGCGATCACGCTGGAATTCGAACACGATCAGGCGATGCAGGCGATCGAGCGCGCCGCCACTGCGCGCGACCGCATCAATGCCCGGTTGCTGGATCATGCGCGCACGCGCTGGCCCGGGCGCTGGCTGGATTTCCGGCCACTGCCGTTCCGTTTCGCCAGCTGGGTCGGCTATGACATGGACGGGCGCACCGATATCGGGTGGAGCACGTCGATCCGTTTCCGCCTGCTGGAAAAGGTCCGCCGGCTGAACACTTATGCCGCTGCGCTGGCCGCGATCGACCCCGATCACGCCGCGCTGGCGGCACTGGTGGCCGGGCGTGATCAGGCGGCGGCGATGGCAGACCTGTTTGCGCAACCGCAAATGACGCAAAGCCTGGCCGATGCCGAGGTGTTATCGGATGTCGCCAACCGCATGACCGCCGATGATCCGGCGCGGCTGTTGTCGCTGGCGCCGATCATCGCGCAGCTCGATGCCGATGCGGCCACTGCGGATGGCGCTGCTGCGGTGGCCTATGCCACGCTGGCCGCAGCCATGCGTGCCGATGGGCTGGGCATGGGGTGGATTCATTTCCGCGTCAATTCATCGCAATTGCACAATGCCCTGCGCCGCCGCATCGATCCCGATGGTACGCTGGATCTGGGCAGCCGGGGCGCGCTGTCGCGCCTGCGCGAAGTGCTGGCGGCGGCAAAACCGCTGCGGGTCAATTTCGGCGCGCTGGCGATCGAAACCTCCACCGCGATGCGCCAGTTTCTGGTGATGGCGCAGATCCTGCACCATATCGATGCCGATGCGCCGATCCGCATGCTGATTGCCGAATGCGAACAGCCGCAGACGGTGCTGGCCGCGCTTTATTTCGCGCGGCTGTTCGGGATCGAGGACAAGGTCGATGTGTCGCCCTTGTTCGAAACCGAAACTGCGCTCGAACATGGCGGGCGGTTCCTGGATGCGCTGCTGGCCGAACCCGCCTATCGCGATTATGCGCGGGTGCGCGGCCGGGTGGCGATCCAGACCGGGTTTTCCGACGCCGGGCGGTTCCTGGGCCAGATTCCCGCCGCGCTGGCGATCGAACGGTTGCAGGGGCGGCTGGCCGAAGCGATGCGCGCGCATGACATGGCCGATGTCGCCGCGCTGATCTTCAACACCCACGGCGAAAGCATGGGCCGCGGCGCGCATCCGTCAAACTTTGTCGACCGGCTGTCCTGGCCACTCAGCCGCTGGGCGCGCAGCCGGTTTGCCCGCGCCGGGGTGGCGATCGAGGCGGAGGCGAGCTTTCAGGGCGGCGATGGCTATCTGTTTTTCCGCAATCCGGAACTCGCGCTGGCAACGCTGACCCGCATTGCCGAGGCGCAAGTGCTGTTGTCGGGCGAATACCACCGCGATGCGTTTTACGATCGCACCGATCTCAGCCTGGATTTTTACCGGTCGATCCGCCGCGTGCAGCGCGATTACCTGGGCAGTGCGACCTATGCCCGCGCGGTCACCGCGTTTGGCCTGGGCATGCTGAAGATCACCGGCAGCCGCGTGTCACGCCGCCAGTCGGATATCCATGGTGACCGCACGATGAGCCTGCGGCAGATCCGCGCCATCCCGCACAACGCCATCCTGCAACAGATCGGCTATGCCGTGAATGTGATCGCGGGCGCGGGCACCGCGGCGGGCGAAGAGATTGAATCGATTGCCGAATTGCTGGGCAGTTCCGAACGCGGCAACCAGCTGGTGCGGCTGTTGCGCGCGGCCAACGGCATTGCCTCGATCAAGACCGTCGGTGCGTTTGGCGAACTGTTCAATTCCGCCTATTGGGCCAGCCGGCCCTATCGCGGCACCGAAACCGCGCTGGAACAGGGCTGCCTGGCGCTGGCCGATTACCTGACCAAGGACGATCGCGCCGGGGTGTTCCGCCGGCTGGTGTCGCGGTTGCGGGTGGACTGGATGAAATTGCACCGCCTGCTGTCACTGGTGCCCGGCGCGCCGGCGGGGCGCGATGCGGCGGGCGATGATGCGCGGCGCACGATCGGGCTGTTGCAGGCGGTGCGGCTGACGCTGCTGATGCACATGTTCCTGCGCGCGGTGCAGGTGCCGCAGTTTTCGCGCGCCAACGATATCAGCCGCGAAGACGTGCTGGAAATGGTGCTGTCGCTGCGGGTGGATGATGCGCTGGCGCAACTGCGCCGCGCCTATCCGGTGGTCGAGCCGACCATCGGCGATTTCCACCTGAACGAACCCAGCGACTATCCCGACCACGAGGCAGAGGATTACAGCGCGATCCGCACGCGTTTCATCGACCCGATCGACCGCGCCCATACGCTCAACCTGCGCATAGCGGTCGCCATCGCCAACTATTTTGGCGCGCACGGGTAGGGTGGGATGAGATTGGGTTGAATCGGCATGCACGCTTCCGCTTGGGAAAGGGGTGTTCAGCGTCCGCGTTGTCGCGCGCCTGTCAACCCGCGCGGATGAACAGGTTGGCGGTCAGGCGGCCGGTGCGCGGGTCGTCTGACAGCGGCAGGCCCGGCGTGATCACGCCCGAATGGAGCAGCGCGCCGGGATAGATCACCAGCCGGTTGGCCAGGCCCTCGACCATGCCGATGCGTTCGTAAAACGGATTGGAATCATGGATATATTCGGCATTGCTGCGGATGTTTTCCTGTTTCGCGTGGGCGATAAACCGCGGCAGGTTGGCCTCTGTCACCCGTTCGATCCCGCTGGCGCGGTGGCGATAGAATGCGGTGCCGGCGGTATTGCGCAGATAGAGCATGACTGCGAAAAAGCCGGGCGTGGTCGCATCGAAATGCGGCGCGCGCTGCACGATCGACAGGTGCCCGGGCGGGCAAGTGACCATGGAAAAGCTGGCCTCGACCAGATCGAACCGGTCGATGTCATAGGCGCCGGCGATAAACGGCGCCGCCGCTTTGAGCAGCGCGGCGATCTGGCCATAGCCATCGTCGTGCGTGTCGACCACGCGCCGCACACCGGGATAATGGTTGATTGCTGGCGGATAGGGCGCCAGCGCCTCTGCCATGGCGGTCAGCGCGGCCAGATCGGGGCAGAAATTGTCCACCGTCACCACCGGGCTCTGGCTCGCGCCGAAGCGACGCAGTTCCGGGATCATCGCGGGATCACACGCCGGTCACGACACCTGCCACATGAACGCTGTCGGGCAAGGCAAAACCGCGCGGGCGGGCGGTGACTTTGATGGTGCCTGCGGCAAATCGTTTGAGCAACAGCCATGTCTTTCCTGTCACACCACCGGAGAATCACCGCCGCCGGAGGAACCGCGGCAATTTAGTGCTTGGCGAATATGCATGAAACCGGTTACAAAACCATTCATGAAACCGGTTACGTGGCTCATCAGAGGCCACCATGCCATTCAACCCAGCATGTGCTGGTGGGCGGAAGGACTGAAGCAAGGCGATGGTTACGGCCTGCAGTGACAGAATTGATGGTCGTTTCGCGTCACTGCGGACGGGACGGCTGTGCCTATCCAATTCGATTTCAAACCGGACAAAAAATGGGAGCGGCGATCCGTTCCGACAGGGGAGTTGACATGAAAAACCTTAAGAAGGCGAGCCTGCGTTTGGCGCTTGCCGGCACCATATTGGGTGGCGGCACTTTTATTCTTGCCTTGCCCGCCACGGCGCAAACAACGTCGACTATTCAGGGCCATATCGACGGCGCGACCGCCGGCCAGACCGTGACGCTGACCGATATCACTACCGGTCACGAGAATTCGGCCAAGGCCGATGCCAGCGGCAATTATCTCGTGGTCGGCTTGCCACCGAGCACCTATCGCATTGCGTCCGGCGGCAAGTCGGTCGAGGTCGTGGTGCCACTGGGCCAGGCGGTGACCGCCGACCTTGTTGCAGTTGCTGTTGCTGAAAGCAAAAACGGCAACCAGATCGTCGTGACGGGATCGCGCGCGAAGGATGTCCTGTCGCCCGCCATCAGCGCAAACGTTTCGCGCTTTCAGATCGAAAACCTGCCGAATGGCGATCGGAACTTCCTGAACTTCGCGGCGCTGGCGCCCGGCGTCACCGTTTCGCCCCCGCAGCTTGGCGGCAAAGCGCGTCAGGTGCAGGCGGGCGGCATCAATTCAGACAATACCAACACCTTCATCGACGGCATCAGCATCAAGAATCTGGTGAACCATGGCGGTACGGTCGGGCAGAATCTGTCGTCCGGCAATCCGTTCCCCGCCTCGGCGGTGGACCAGTTCGACGTCCAGACCCAGAATTTCAAGGCCGAGTTCGAGCAGGCTGGTTCAGCCGTGATCTCCACAGTCACGAAGACCGGCGGCAACAGCTTCCACGGCGAACTGTTTGGCGAATGGCAGCCGAAGGCTTTCATCAGCGAGAATTACGATGATCGCCCGGGCCATCAGAACAACAAGACCGCGCCCTATCGGACCAAACCTGATTTCGACACCAAATATTACGGCGGCAATTTGGGCGGCCCGATCATCAAGGATCGGTTGACCTTTTTTGTCGATTTCGAAGGCACCAAAAAGACCTTTGGTTCGAACGATATCAACGTCTATCCCGGCACTCTGACCGGCTACAACCCTGCGGCTCTGGCTTACGCGCAAGCTGCGCGTACGCAGTACAACGGCAGCTTTCCAGCAACGTTCAACGAGAAACTGTATTTCGGCAAGCTTACCTTCTACGCAACCTTGCAAGATACGATCAACGTCAGCGCCTTTATCCGTGATGAAGCCAATCTCCAGATTAACGGCGGCGTGACGACAAAGGACGCATCGACCAACAATCGCAACAAGGAACATCGCTATCAGCTTAGCTGGAACCACCGAGGTGAGAACTGGCTGAACGAATTCACGTTCGCTCGCGATGCAGCAGCCAATGGTGCCGTCCCCAATGTTTCAGGTCCTTCGTTTGTCGTGACGAACGGCGGCAATATGGGCTCTGGCAACGCGCTGCAACTCGGTGGCACCAATTTTGCGCAGGATGACCATCAATATCAGACGCTGTTCAAGGACAATGTGACCTTCTTTGGCGGGCCGCACACGGTCAAAGCGGGTGTCAAAGTCAATTTTACCAAGCTGCAGCGGCTTGAGGATAACAACAGCGGCGGCACTTTTTTCTATGACGGCACGACTTTCGCCGGGATCGGTGCCGCGGGCACACCCGGGCCGTATGCTGCGTCGATCAACTCTGCGGCGGTTCAGCCGGTCACGGCCAAGAACACCGAAATCGGCCTGTTCGTGCAGGACGACTGGAAGCCGGACGCGCATTGGCTGATCAGCGGTGGCTTGCGGTGGGACTATGAATCCGATGCTAAGAACGAAAAGTTCGTGACGCCGGCAGCCATTGCCGCAGCTCTGCGGGCCTACCCCGGCTGGCCGGCGGCGGGAATCAACCCGAACGATTACATTTCGACTGGGCACAACCGTCATCCGTTTCTTGGCGAATTTCAGCCACGGCTCGGCATTTCCTATGACGTGAAAGGTGATCGCGATCTCGTTCTGACTGCCGGGGCCGGGCGCTATTATGATCGTTCGTTGTTCATCGATTCCGCGCTCGAAACGATCAAGGACCAGTATGAGTCGGTCGTTACGTTCAACACCCCGCCCAACTGCACCCCTGGAAGCCAGAACTGCCTTGCGACGATCCCGACTACGGCTGCCGGGCTCCGTTCTTTGGCGGTGATGCAGGGTGGCGAAGTCCACCTGCTTAACAACAACACCAAGGTGCCATTTTCTGACGAATTTGACGTCGGTTTGAAAAAGCGCTTTGGCAGTGTAAATACGTCAATTACTTTTTCATACATAAATTCACATAACATCTATCAAGAAGTCGTTGGTAACCGCCTGCCAGATGGAACGTACAGTCCTGGTGGTAATCCAATCTTTGTCTATAAGGGTGTCCCCTATGCCGCCGGTATCTTCTACGGTGGCTCGGCGATCTTCAATGCCCCGCTGCCGGGTTATGGAAGCATCTTTATCGGCAACAGCGACGGCAAGGCGCATTATGCTGCATTGTATCTGCAGGCGGACAAGGCCTATACCGAACAATCGCGCTGGGGTTTCAGCACGACGCTGACCGTGTCGAGCTCTCGGTCGAACGATACGCGCAACGGGGCCTCGATCGGCGATCCATTCGATTTTGACGCGCCGACAATCGGCCAGCAAGGCTATGGCAATTCGTCGGGCCTGGAGCGGTGGCGCTTTGTCGGAACCGGCACGGTCGGTCTGCCGTTCAACATCAAGGCGACGACGTTCGTTACTTTGTCATCGGGGCCGTCTTACGGCGGCGTCGTTTGCGGTGCACCGGCAACTACCCCAGGCAATGCAGGATGCTACCTCACCAATTTCGGCATCTACCGGCCCGGTGGCATTGGTTACAAGAATGTCGATTTCAACTTCTCCAAGACATTCAAATTGCCCTATGCACACGGCCATGAACTGACGGTCTATTTTCAGGCGCTCAACGCCTTCGATTTTGTCAACCGCAACTATTCGATGTGGGGCGGCGGCTTCCAGGCTGTCGGTGGCGCCGGCCCGACCCTCGCGCCCGATACGGGTTCGGTGGCGAGCCAGGGGCGCAACTTCAAGGTAGGCGCACGGTACAAGTTCTAAAGCGGGATGAGCAAGCCCCTCCCCTTAGGGGAGGGGCGATCCGTGCCCGATTTGCGCATGGCGACGAGCAGAAAAGCGGGACCCCGGGTCACGCTGTACAGACCGGAGTCAAGGCGAACACATGTACG
>NZ_JBBATI010000041.1:0-33892 GCF_040398825.1 Novosphingobium sp. | reverse complement strand
GTCCGGCCAGCAGCGCTACCCTCGGAACCTACACCACGTCCAGGGACGCCATCACCTTTAACAATCACGGCTCGCAGCCCGATGCCTACACAGCTGCGCGCGATGAATGAATGACTTTGGCCCAGGAGAGCCGTTTGAATTCTTGGCAGCTTGGTGCCCTAACATCGGCCGTTCAACGCTCGAATAAGCCTTCCCGAATGCGGACCTTATGCCTTGGCCAGCGAGCAGAGGCGTGAATGGCCGAACCTGGGACTTTTATGCCGTTCGGAATTCCTTCGCCGAGCGGTAGCATCAGCCCAAACCGGTCTTTCCCGGCGGATCTCGCTGACAATTAGCCATGTCCAATCTGTTGCGGATTCCAAAAGGTTCGGCGTGCTGACGTTGAACACCTCCTGAGGTCCGACCGTTGCATGCCTCCTCGTATCCCCAAAGAGGTATGGCGCAAACTCACCATAGAGCGTTATATCGTATGAATCATCAAATATGGGTTGACGAGCAACAAGCCAGCGTCCATATCACCGTTATCGATGATATCGAGAGCATAATAATGCATGACGGTGACGAAACGCTGACCCGACACGCAGAAATCCGAATGATCCATCGCGCTATCCCACCGATCGCTGTCGCGCTGCTTGAAGAATATGGGAGTGAAATACGCCATAACGGTGCCGACATCCTGTTCATGGACAAAGCAGCCAAACGTCGTCTTGCGCGTGCGTTCGGCGGTCGCCGCGCCCTGCGGCTACTCGAACCTGTGCTCAACAGCTACGCTGTCATCGCTGACGGGTACGTCCTAACGGTCGCCACCAAGACCAAACGTTTCCGGCGAGACTCCAATTAACTTCACCTCCTCTCTTTCCCTACCCGAACAGGAATTGTGCCGCCCTATGTACTACAAACAAATCATCCGCACCGCGCCAAACGGAGCTGTCGAGCGTCCTTGGCGCAATCGCGAGCACCAGTTCGTGCTCGGCGATCCAAAGCATGGCAACGTCAAACATCACGATGAATTCGCCGTCAAAGTCGACAATTATGGCGAGGCGCTGGAAATGGTGGAGCGCGGCTTTTCCATCAGAATGTCGGACGGGCGGAACCCCGCTTCGCTGGTAAGCCCGGCTTCGCTCACCTTCATCGACGAACCCACCGAGGCGCTTGATGATTTGTGGACATACACGATGCCCGTGCCGCCTTTCGGCAAAGACGTCGTGTTGAGCGATTTGCAGAAGGCGTTGCGGTCACAAGCGTCTCTGATCGAGCGGCTTGCTTCGCGTGACGCGGCAACAGCTTTTGCCGGCATTGACATGGATGAACTCAATTCGTTTGATGATAGTGACGCAGACGGCATCAAACTCGACAAGTTTGCGATGACGTCCGTTATCTCGCATGCATATGATTATGCCTTCGGTTCAATGTCTTCGTATTTGATGTCCGAAGAGGACGCCGATGATCTGGAGGTGTTTCTCGAACTCGCGTCTGCCGCTGATACCAATCGCTTTTCCAGCCCGATGCACCGGGACAATAGCGCCGTTCGGGTCACGGCTGAAATGGCCTACGCCCGCTGGCAATTGCGTGAAGGCTCCGCCTTGAGCGTCAAGCGCATGGCGTTCTTGGCGCGCATGACGGAAAACGCAGTGCGCAACTCGTTCAGCAAAGAAAAGATCAAGCCGGATAATGGCCTGGTGCCGTTCGAGCAAGCTCTCGCATGGCTGGAAGTCCGCCAGAACTTCTTGCCTCAGCGGGAAGATGAGCGAGGCACAAGTCCGTCAACTTATCGCGCGCTCCACACCTTGCAGACGCACTCACTTGGCATTTCGCTCGCTAATATCATCGACCAATGCAAGCCTAGCGCGGCGGAGGCTACGAAGGCACGCGAACTCGCGGCTGCCATCGAGGCCCGTGCGGGTAAGGGGCGACTTCCCGCCGTCGGACAGATTCGAGAATATGGTCGCGTCCTGCGGCTATCGATCGACCGGTTCACGACCGGAGCACTGACTCATTTTGAGCAGTGCATAAAGGTAAATGTCTAATCGCGCCGGGATGTTGGCGCGCTACCAGTCCCCTATTATTCTTAAGGATTAAGACCAAACAATGACCCCCCATCTTCTGTCAAATTACGCTGCGGCTATCCGCGACGTCGACCCTTCGGTCATGGAGAATCCCCACACGGCTGCCTCGCTGGAAATGGACGCAGCGACCATTGGCGGAAAGCGCGTCCAGATGATCTATGCGCCGTTCGACCACGTGAACAGCAACGCGCGACTTGTGATCGTCGGTATGACGCCGGGACGAGTGCAGGCGGCGAATGCGCTTCGCGCTGCCCGGCAGGCACTCATCGCCGGCAAGCCGGTCGAGGTCGCGGCTGCCGAAGCTAAGATATTTGCGAGCTTCTCCGGCCCAATGCGTGCAAATCTCGTGCGGATGCTCGACCATATCGGGATTTCCGCGTTGCTAGGCATTTCCTCGACGGCGCAGCTCTGGACGGACCGGCCTGACCTTGTGCACTTTACATCGGCGATGCGTTATCCGGTTTTCGTGGATGGCGAAAACTGGTCGGGGCAGCCGGACATGGTGCGCACGCGCCAGTTGGCCGGCTGGCTAGAAGCCTACACCGGCACCGAACTGGCCGACCTCAAAGGCGCTATCATCGTCCCTCTTGGCCCCAAAGTGGCGGCAGCGATGCAGCACCTGGCGTCCCAAGGGGTAGTGGATCGAACTAAGATCCTGGACGGCTTGCCGCATCCAAGCGGCGCCAATGCAGAACGCATTGCCTTCTTTCTCGGTGACAAGCCTGCGGAACGCTGTTCGGCCAAGACGAACCCAGCCGCACTGACATGCGCGAGGGAGGCACTGGTAAAGCGCATCACGCACTTGCGTTGGTCGTGAATTGAATGGCCGATCCTGGACTCTTCTGTCGTTCGGCGAGGAAATCGGGATTGTCCGGACCTGGTCGTGAGCTGCCGAACGTTCTTTGCTCTGTCGAATGGCGGCTGTTCCAAAGTCGGGGTCTAAAACCTGCCAGTCAACAATCGGCCCAAATCGCGGTATGCGGGAGTGAACCCACCAATCGCAGTTTTGCAGCAACACCAGACGTTAGTGGTACAGGGTTGCAACGCATCGCATTGCCAAGATTTCGGGTTGCAAGGGCAATAGCCCTTGCCCGCCGGAGGCTCTACGCAAGGACACCTTTTCCCCGGCAAAGCATTACCCCACCATGATCGCCGATTTTGCCTGGATTCGACCCGAGCCTGCGGGGCTGCATATCATTCCTGCCGATGTGTGGATTGATCCGCCGCGCGCTATGCCCCGGGCGTTGGTGACGCATGGGCATGCGGATCATGCGCGGGCGGGGCATGGGGTGACGATGGCGACGCCGGCGACGCTGGCGATCATGCGGGAGCGGTATGGGGATATCGGGGACGCGCAGGCGTTGGAGTATGGGGATCGCGTGTCGTTGGGCGGCGGGGTGCATGCCACGTTGTTGCCGGCGGGGCATGTGCTGGGGTCGGCGCAGATTGTGATTGAGCATGCCGGCGAACGTGTGATCGTGACGGGGGATTTTAAGCGGGCGCCTGATCCGACGTGTGCGCCGTTTGTCGTCGCGCCGTGTGATGTGTTGATTACCGAGGCGACGTTTGGCCTGCCGGTGTTTCGCCATCCGCCGATTGCGGCGGAGATTGCGCGGTTGCTGGCGGCGCGGGCGGCGCATCCGGATCGGGCGATTTTGGTCGGGGCCTATGCATTGGGCAAGGCGCAGCGGGTAATTGCCGAATTGCGGGTGGCCGGGTATCACGATCCGATCTGGCTGCATGGCGCGATGGAGCGGATGTGCCGGTTGTATGCCGATCACGGGGTTGATCTGGGCGATTTGCGCAGTGCGGCGGGGGTGCCAAAGGCGGCGCTGGCGGGGGCGATCGTGATTTGCCCGCCATCGGCGCTGGCCGATCGCTGGTCACGGCGGTTGCCCGATCCGGTGGTGGCGATGGCCAGCGGTTGGATGCGGGTGCGTCAGCGGGTGCAGCAGCGCGGGGTGGAATTGCCGCTGATCATTTCGGACCATGCCGATTGGGACGAATTGACCGGGACCATTGCCGATATCAACCCGGCGCAGACCTGGATCACCCATGGCCGCGAAGAGGCCCTGTTGCGGTGGTGTGAGCTCCACCAGCGCAGCGCCCGCGCGCTGGCGCTGGTGGGGTATGAGGATGACGCGGAATGATACCGGGCGTCTGGCGCGATGACAGGATAGGTCAATGGGCGGGCAACACCACTCGTCATTGCCGACGGGATCGGGAATCCAGCACTACATCAGACGCGATAGCGTCTTTGCCGGAAGGCAATCTGCCTTGTGGCAGGAATGCTGACGCATTCAATGCTTGCTGGATTGCCGATCCCGTCGGCAATGACGCGTTAAATCAACTGACGGCTGGTGTGAGTCAGAGCGTTTTTCCGTATCAGTTCAACTTCGCCAAATCCGCCTTTACCTTGTCGAGCCGTTCGGGGGTCAGTTTATCGGGTGCGAACGCGGTGAGCGCGGTCAGGCTCATCGATTTGAACATGTCGAATTGCGGGTGGCTGATCAGTTCCGGCAGGTCGGCTTCGATCACGGCGCGGCTGCGCGAATCCGCCACCAGCGCCTCGATCGGGGTGTCGAGCGTGAACTTTGCCGCTGTGGCCGGGGCGGGTGTGGTTGCGGCGGCATCGGCCAGCGCGGGCGGCGCGCTGAGCAGGGCAAGGGCAAACAGGGGCAGCAATGCGGATGTCGATGCCATGGGGGAACTGTCCTGATGGTTGGTCGGTTGCGATTGAAAACTAGCATAGCGGGCCTGAACGGGGGAGTGAAAAGCGCCGCCGGTTCCGCCCTTTTGGCCACGGCGGGCCGCTGAATTGCAACGCTTTGCCGCCTTGCTCGATACCCTGCTGCTGACGCGGTCGCGCAATGGCAAGCTGGCGGCGATTGTGCGCCATTTGCGCGACGTGCCCGACCCCGATCGCGGGTGGGCGCTGGCGGCGCTGACCGGCGGGGTCGATTTTCCCAGTATCAAGGCCGGCGTGGTGCGCACGTTGATGGCGCAGCGGGTTGATCCGGTGCTGTGGACGCTGTCGCGCGATTATGTCGGTGACACCGCCGAAACCGCCAGCCTGCTGTGGCCGGAGCCCGCCAATCCGCGCGGATCACCGCCGCTGCTGGCCGAGGTAGTGGATCTGCTGGCCGGGGCGACGCGCGCCAATGCCGCCGCGGTGCTGGCAGACCTGCTGGACCGGCTGGACAGCGACGGGCGTTATGCGCTGCTGAAATTCGCCACCGGGGCCTTGCGCATTGGCGTATCCGCGCGGCTGGCCAAGCTGGCGTTTGCGCAAGGTTTTGATGTTCCGGTCGATCTGGTGGAGGAATATTGGCACGGCCAGGCGCCGCCCTATGCCCCCCTGTTTGCCTGGGCCACGCAGGGCGCGCCGGCGCCATCATCAGACCGGGTGCCGCTGTTCCGCCCGTTCATGCTGGCCCACCCGCTGGAGGCGGACCGGCTGGACCTGGACGAATACGCAGCGGAATGGAAATGGGACGGGATTCGCGTGCAACTGGTCCACGTGGCGGGACAGACGCGGCTGTTTTCGCGGGGTGGGGACGATATTTCTGCCGCGTTTCCCGATATGACCGCGGCGCTGGGTGTGCCGGCGGTGATCGATGGCGAATTGCTGGTGCGGGGCGATGCGCAAGGAGCGGATATTGGCGGCGGCGGCGCGGCCAGTTTCAACGCGTTGCAGCAACGGCTGGGGCGCAAGACCGTCAGCGCACGGATGCTGACCGAATCCCCGGCGTTTCTGCGCTGTTATGATCTGCTCAATCTGGATGGCGAAGATTTGCGGCCGCTGCCGTGGCAGGATCGGCGCGCGCGGCTGGAATCGTTTGTGCCCGTGCTCGATCCGGCGCGGTTTGACCTGTCTGCGCTGATCGTGGCGGAGGATTGGGACGCGCTGGCACAGTTGCGCGATGGCGCGCGCGATGCCGCGATCGAAGGGATCATGTTCAAGCACCGCCAGGCGCCCTACGTCGCCGGGCGCCGCACCGGGCTGTGGTACAAGTGGAAACGCGATGCGCTGCACGTGGATTGTGTGTTGATGTATGCGCAGCGCGGATCGGGCAAGCGATCGAGTTTCTATTCCGATTTCACGTTTGGCTGCTGGACCGGCGATCCCGATGCGGGGGGTGAACTGGTGCCGGTGGGCAAGGCCTATTTCGGGTTTACCGATGCGGAGCTGAAAATGCTCGACCGCCATGTGCGCCAGCACACCGTGGCCAAGTTTGGCCCGGTGCGCGAAACCGACAAATCGCTGGTGTTTGAGGTCGCGTTCGATTCGGTGCATGCCAGCCGCCGCCACAAATCGGGGGTGGCCATGCGTTTCCCGCGCATCGCCCGCATCCGCACCGACAAACCGGCGCACGAGGCGGACCGGCTGGAAACGCTGCAGGCGATGATCGTGGATTGATCGCTGTCAATTCCACGATTGACCCGACCGGCTAGGCAAGGTGGCCTGAACCCCTTGCGCGAAAGACCACACCCTTGGCCAGCACCGCCGCCGACCCCGGCCTTTCCCCCTATGACCGCATCGGCGGAATGGCGGTGTTCCGCGCGATTACCGACCGGTTTTATGATCTGATGGAGGCGGAGCCAGGCTTTGCCGCGTTGCGCGCGATCCACGCCGCCGATCTGGCGCCGATGCGCGCATCGCTGCCATTGTTTCTGGCCGGGTGGGCCGGCGGCCCGCGCGATTGGTGGGATGCCAATCCGGGCAAATGCATGATGTCGATGCACGCGCCGATGGTGATTGGCCAGGATGTGGCGCGGCAATGGGCCGATGCGATGGCACGCGCGATTGCCGATGTCGCACCGGCCGAACGCGAAATGGCCGAGGCGCTTTCCGCCATGCTGACACGCATGGCGCTGGGCATGGCGCGCAACTGATTTGCCGATTGGTGCGCCGGTCTGATAGGCTGGGCCGATGATCCAGTATGATCGCAACCGCCGGCGTTTTGCCGTGGCGCTGGCCGCGCTGGCGGGGTGTGTCGATGCGATCGGGTTTCTGTCGGCCAATGGCTATTTCGTGTCGTTCATGTCGGGCAACACCACGCGGCTGGGGGTGGCACTGGGCACCGCACCGTGGCACGCGCTGGCGCCCGCGCTGTTGATCGCCGGGTTTGTTGGCGGGGTCACCGGCGGATCGTTGCTGGCGATGGCGGCGGGGCGCTGGCGCAAACCGGCGATTACCGGGCTGGTGGCGCTGCTGCTGCTGATCGGCGCGGGCGCGCGTGCGCTGGGCGCGGAATATGTGATGCTGGCCACGCTGGTGCTGGCGATGGGCGCGATCAACAACACGTTTCAGCGCGGCGGTGAAGTCGCCATCGGGCTGACCTATATGACCGGCGCGCTGGTACGGCTGGGCCAGGGGCTCGCGCTGCACCTGGCAGGCCGGCCGATTCCCGGTTCGGCCAGCTGGGCGTGGTTGTGGGGCGGGCTGCTGGCGGGCGCGGTGACTGGCGCGTTTCTGGAGGATCGCCTGCCGTTCGGGTGCCTGTGGATCGCCGCCGGCTGGGCACTGATCATGGTGCTGGTGGCGTGCCGGTTGCCGACGGAATCCTGACCAGTTTTTCGCGCGTGGTTGCCCCACGCAGCAGTTCGATGTGCGAAGGTGCGATCCCCAGCGCAGCGGCCAGCAGGTTCAGCACGGCGGCAGTCGCTTTGCCATCCTCTGGCTTGGTACGCACTTTCACCAGCAGGCGGCCGTCGACAATGGTGATCGCCTCTGCCCGTGCGCCCGGGGTCACCCGCAGCGCAATCCGCCCTTCCGCATCGGCCAGCGCCTGGATCGCCGCCGCTGCAGGAACGTCAACCTTTGCCCGCGCCATCGGCGATCGCCTGAGCATGGGCGCGGGCATTGCGCACGTAATGCGCCACGCCCAGCTGCATTTCGGCCAGCGCCGCATCGGTCAGATCGCGCATATAGGCCGCCGGGCGCCCGCCCCACAATTGCCGCCCGGCGATGCGTTTGCCCGGTGTCAGCAGCGCGCCGGCGGCCAGCATGCCATCGCTTTCGATCACGCAGCCGTTCATCACCGTCGTTGACAGCCCGACAAAACCACGATCGTGGATGGTGCAGCCGTGGATCATGGCCATGTGCCCGATCAGCACGTCATCGCCGATCAGCGTGGCGAAGCCGTCGGGATGGCGCGGATCGGGGCTGTCGCAATGGATGACGGTGCCATCCTGCACATTGCTGCGCGCGCCGATCACCACGCGGTTCACATCGCCACGGATGACGCAGTTGTACCACACCGACGCGTCCGGCCCGATGGTGACATCGCCAATGATGCGGCAGCCCGGGGCGATAAACGCGGATGGATCGATGCGCGGAGTTTTGCCGTTGATGGTGATCAGGCTGATGTCGCTGCGCATGCGATGGGCTTTCGAAAAATGGCGCGGTTCAGGCGCGGGAAAACAGGATGTTGCAATAGGGTTGCGCCAGCAACCAGGCAAAGTCATGCGGTTCGGCCGATCCTGCGCCTTCGCCATGGCCAAAAATGTCATGGCAGCGGAAACCTGGCAGCAGATCGGCAATTTCACCGGGATTGACGCCGGCCTTGCGCATTTGCTGCGGTGACCATTCCATCACGATGCGGATATCGGGGCTGCGCGCCAGCAGTGCCTGTGCCCCGCGCAACACGCCGAATTCGTGGCCTTCGACATCGATTTTCAGCAGATCGACCGCCACATCGGGCGCGATCAGATCATCCAGCCGTGCGGCATTGACCGTGATGCCGGTTCCGGCCAGCTTTGGCCGCGGTGGCGACAGGGTGCCATTGGCTGCTGCGCCCTCGGGCACATAGAGGTGCACCGTACCGGCCGTGTCAGCGATCGCGCATTCGTGAAACGCCACCGGCGCCATTGACCAGTTGATCTGCAGATTGCGCCGCAGCAGATCGGCCAGCCGGGGATTGGGTTCAAACGCATGCACCTGGCCGCGCCCGCCCCTGCCGATCCGGCTGGCGGCAAGGCAGGTGAAATAACCGATGTTGGCCCCGACATCGACAAACACGGTATCGGGCGTGCACACTTTGGCGATCCAGGCCGACAACGGCAGTTCCCACTGGCGATAGACCACCAGTTGCGGCGCCATCACCCGGTCTTCGGGATCGATGAAATATTTTGTGCCAAACACTGTCTGGCACAGCATCGAACCATCGGGAAAGGTGGCCGCAAACGGCCCGACCAGTTCCCTGATAGCGTCAATCTGGCTATTGGCCTGATCGAGCTTTTGTTCAAGCAGGCTGAGCTTTTGCAGAATCGCGGCAAGGTCGCCGCCCGCCGCTCCGCTGTCGTCTGCCACGCTTCGCTGCCCCCCGTTCCTGCCGGCCTAACCCCCCATCAGGCGGGCAGCATGCAGCGCGTGGTAGCTGAGCACGCCCGAACATCCCGCGCGTTTGAACGCGGTCAGCGTTTCCAGCACCATCGCATTGCGATCGGCCGCGCCGGCCGCGACCGCCGCCTCGATCATCGCGTATTCGCCGCTGACCTGATAGGCGAACACCGGCACGCCAAACGCCTGTTTCACGCGCCAGGCGATGTCGAGATAGGGCAGGCCGGGTTTGACCATCACGCTGTCGGCGCCTTCGGCCAGGTCCATTTCCACCTCGCGCAGCGCTTCTTCGGCATTGGCCGGGTCCATCTGATAGGTTTTCTTGTCACCTTTCAGCAGGCCGTTGCTGCCGACTGCGTCGCGGAACGGGCCATAAAAGGCCGAGGCATATTTGGCGGCATAGGCCATGATCTGCACATTGCTGTGCCCGGCGGATTCCAGCGCGGCGCGGATCGCGCCGACCCGGCCATCCATCATGTCCGACGGCGCGATGATGTCGGCGCCGGCGGCGGCCTGATTCAGGCTTTGCCCGACCAGCACCTCGACCGTATCATCGTTGACGACATAGCCTTCGCTATCGATCAACCCGTCCTGCCCGTGGCTGGTATAGGGATCGAGCGCGACATCTGTCAGCACACCGATGGTATCGCCACAGGCATCCTTGATCGCGCGGATCGCCTGGCACATCAGGTTGTCGGGATTGAGCGCCTCCACCCCGTCATGGCTGCGCCGATCAGATTGCGTGTTGGGAAACAGCGCCAGCGCCGGGATACCCGCCGCCACCGCGATACGCGCCTGATCGGCAATGCGATCGACCGACCAGCGCGACACGCCGGGCAAGGACGCAATTGGCGATTCCACATCGTGACCATCGGTCACGAACAGCGGCCAGATCAGATCGGCCGGGGAAATCTGGACTTCGCGATGGAGCGCGCGGCTCCACGCCTGGGTACGGGTGCGGCGCAGGCGCACGTGGGGATAGCTGGTCATGGCCAACAGTCTTATCGGCGCACGCGGTATAGGCAAACGGATTTCTGATCAGGCCCCGGTGGCGCCGCCTGCGCGCGGAACTGCCAGCAACTGGCGCATCTTTGCCTGAAAACCGGCAATTTCGGTGGGGCTGACCGCGTTGTGGTGCGGCACAAAGCGGATCGACAGCGGATCAACCGGCTGCCCGCCGCGAAACAGTTCATAATGCAGGTGCGGCCCGGTCGACAGCCCGGTCGAACCGACATAGCCGATCACCTGCCCGCGCGACACACGGGCGCCGGCGCCCACCGCAATCCGGCTCATATGCCCATAGCCGGTATCGATCCCGCCGCCGTGATCCAGCCGGACATAATTGCCGTGGCCGCCGTGCCACCCGGCATACGACACCACGCCGTCGCTGGCGGCATAGATCGGCGAGCCATAGGTGGCGGCGAAATCGACCCCGGCGTGCATGCGCACAAACCCCAGAATAGGATGCCGGCGCATTCCGAACCACGATGTGATGTTGCCCGCGACCGGCGCCGCCATCAGGCCGGAACCCTGCCCGCCCGCGCTGGCCAGCGCATCGGCGGTATAGAAATTGCCGTCATTGCCCCAGCGCATCACCTGCAGCAGCGGTTTGCCCTGGCGCAGCACCCCGGCATAGAGCAGATCGCCATCCTGGCCGGTGTCATCGCGGTTGCCGTCGCCAGCACCGCCAATTGCCCGCTTGTGCGCGAACACCAGTTCGAACTGGTCACCCGGCTCGATCGTTTCCAGCGGCAGATACTGATCAACCGCCTGCAGATAGGCCTGCACCGTATCGGGAGACGCACCAGCGGCACGCGCGGCGAAGTAAAGGCTGGCGCCCGCCGCGCCGACCAGATGCAGGGGCGTGCTGTCCACCGGGACCGGGCGAGTGGTCAGCGCCAGCGCGCCGCCACGCCGTTCAACCGTGGCGTTCAGATCAAAGCGCGGCCGGAATGCCATTTGCAACAATGGCCGCGGATCGCCCGCCACCGCACGTGGGCCCAGAGTGATGGCAAAACGGGTGCCGGGCATAAGCGCATCGCGCCCGGTCAGCGGCGCCACCAGCGCCTTGACCGTGGTGGCGTCGCCGCTGCCAAGCCCCAGTCGTTGCAGCATGCGCGCCAGATCATCATTTTCGCCCAGCACCGCGGTCAGCGCGATGGTCGCGCGTTCGGGCACTGAATCAACACGGGCGACCCGGTTCGTCGCCGCGAAATGCCGCCCGGTGGTGGCGCCGGCCAGAAAGGGACGGATCGCCTGGGCATGGAGTTCAACTTGTTCCGCACCATCCGGCAGCGGCACAGGCGATGCGTCGAACGGGGTCATGGCGGGCCACGCCAGCAGCGCCGGGCAGGCCAGCAGGGCCAGACGCGCAGTGCCACCCAACCGGTGCAGTGCCCCCGGTGCGGCGCGCAAATCGATCGCGAGTTCAGACCCGGCCAGTCGTGTTTCGATTTTGCGGCACCAGCGGTCCCACGCCCGCGCCACCGGGTGCGGCCAATCGCGCAGCGACGGTTTTGGCGGCGGCGGCGGAAGGACCACATCGATCGTGCCGCGCAGCACATCGACGCGCCGCGTGCCCGGTTGTCCGGGCCGGGCGCGGCCAAAGCTGCGCCCTTCGATCAGCGCGGTATCGGGGCCCACAAAGGCCATGCGCGTTGTCTTTCCATTCTGCCGCCAGCGAGATGTGATCTGTGCACGAGCAGAGTTAATCCCCGGTAAAGCGATCGACGGCGTACTGGCAGACAGGGGCCGCTGCGTGGTACCATTGCCCGGGCGGCAAGGGGGAACGCAGGGCATGAGCGCAACTGGTATGGCGGGTGATGTGATTGATGGCGCGCTGACCGCCAGCGTGGTTGACGGCAGGCGCAGCGCCACGGAGGAAACCGATGGCCATACCCACGAAACCGCCTGCCTGAATTGCGGCACGCAACTGACCGGGGCGTTTTGCCATGCCTGCGGCCAGGGCGCGCATGTTCACCGCACGCTGGGCGCTTTTTTCCATGACCTGCTGCATGGCGCGTTCCATTTCGAAGGGCGCGTGTTTCACACGCTGCCGCTGCTGGTGGTTCGCCCCGGCGCGCTTACCCGGCGCTATATCGACGGCCAGCGCGCCCGGTTTGTGTCACCGCTGGCACTGTTTCTGTTTTGCGTGTTTGTGATGTACGCCACGATCCAGCAGACATCGCACCATGACGGTGTGTCCGCGCATGATTTCGACGGCAAAGTGGTGGAAAGCCAGGCCGCCATCAACAGCAGGCTGGCAGAACTGACCCGTCAACGCAGCATGCTGGTCGCGCGCCATGCCGATACCGAAGATGTCGATGATGAAATTGCCAGCCTGCAACCGGTGCGCGCGGCCATCCAGGCCGGGGACAAGCAGAAAGGCGGCAGCGTTTCGGTCCAGACCGGGATCACCGCGATCGACGCCATGGTTGCCAGGGCACGCGAAAATCCCGCGCTGGCGCTCTACAAAGTGGAAACCCACGCCTACAAGTTCAGCTGGCTGCTGATCCCGATATCCGCGCCGCTGGTCTGGTTGCTGTTTCCGTTTAGCCGGCGCTTTGCGCTCTATGACCATACGGTGTTCGTGACGTATTCGCTGTGTTTCATGACCCTGCTGGCAGTGGTGGCGATCGTGTCAGAGGCTGTGGGTTCTGGCCTGGGTGGTGTGTTGATGGTGTTTGCGCCGCCGCTGCACATGTATCGCCAATTGCGCGGCACTTATGGCTGTTCACGTCTGGGGGCGATCGCGCGCACCGCCGCGCTGCTGGTGTTCGCCGTACTGGCGCTGGTGGTCTTTACCTTGCTGATCGTGGCGCAGAGCGCGGATTAGGCGCTGTTCAGCAGTCCAGCACAAACGGGCCAGCCGCGCGCGATTCCAGCGCGGCATGCGCGGCACCGGCCTCGGCCAGGGGAAACCGCCCGCCCAGTGTCAGCGGCAGGTCGCCCGCGACCATCGCCGCAAACAGGCTAGCGGACGCCGACAGCAGTTTTTCGCGCGGCTGAATATAGGGCCACAGGAACGGGCGCGATACCTTGGCCGATCGCGCGCCCAGCCGCGACAAGTCAAACGGCGGAATCGGGCCAGAGGCCTGGCCGTAATGGACGAGGTGGCCCTTCAGCGCGAGCGCGGCGAGCGAACCTTCGAAGGTGTCTTTGCCGACCGCATCGAACACCACATTGACGCCCCGGCCATCGGTGACATCCATCACCGCCGCCGCCACGTCGGACACGCGATAGGCGATCACGTGGTCACAACCGGCGGCGCGTGCAATGTCCTGCTTTTCGGGCGATCCGGCGGTGCCGATCACGGTTGCGCCGCGCAGCTTTGCCATGCGTGCGACCCATTGCCCAACCCCGCCCCCGGCCGCCTGCGCCAGCACCACCATGCCCGGATGGACCGGTTCAACCGCATCGACCAGCGCCTGCGCGGTCAGACCTTTCAGAAACCACGCGCTGGCCACACCATCGTCAAGCGACGCCGGCACCGGCACCGCCAGCACGGCATCGAGCACGCGCAGCCGGGTATAGCCGCCATAATTGCGGGCGATATAGGCCACCCGGTCACCGACTGCGAAGTCGTTGACGCCCTCGCCCAGCGCTTCGATCCGGCCGACCGCCTCCAGCCCGGGGATGCCTGGCAGGTCCAGCGTCTTGTACGCGCCAGAGCGGACATAGATGTCGTGAAAATTGACCGCAGCCGCAGTTTGCCGGATCAGCAGCTGCCCCGGGCCAGGCGCGGGCACGCTGACCGGTTCCAGCACCAGCGCCGACGGCCCGCCGGGCTGGCGCAACACGATCGCCTCGGTGCTGTGGCTCATCGTGTTGCGCCTGCGCCCGCGATCAGGCGCCCAGCGGCTGCGGCGTGGCGGCCCCGGCATCAACGCCGACGAACCGACGCCCGGCGCGCGGCACCGACACCGTTTGCGGCAGCGGCGGCCGTGCATCGTCGGCCGGGCTGTCCGGCCGGTCGAGCTTGCCTTCATCGATCAGCTTGCGGATGTCTTCGCCGGTCAACGTTTCGTATTCCAGCAGCGCATTGGCCAGCAGATGCAATTTGTCCTGATGGTCCTTCAGGATGGCGTGCGCGCGGGCATAGGCATCATCGACCAGCGTGCGGATTTCGCTGTCGATCAGCTTGCTGGTTTCATCGGACATCATTGTGCGCTGCGACATGCCGCCGCCGAGATAGCTTTCCTGGCTTTCCTCGTACAGCAACGGCCCCAGTTTGGCCGACATGCCCCAGCGGGTGACCATGTTGCGCGCCAGACCGGTCGCATACTGAATGTCCGACGAGGCGCCCGACGATACCTTGTCGTGGCCGAAAATCACCTCTTCGGCGACGCGGCCACCCATGCTGACCGACAGGTTGGCCAGCATCTTGTCGCGGTGGTACGAATAGCTGTCGCGTTCCGGCAGCCGCATGACCATACCCAGCGCCCGGCCGCGCGGGATGATCGTGGCCTTGTGGATCGGGTCGCTGGCAGCTTCGTGTACGGACACCAGCGCGTGGCCCGCTTCGTGATAGGCGGTCATCTTCTTTTCGTCGTCGGTCATGACCATCGAACGCCGTTCCGCGCCCATCATCACCTTGTCCTTGGCGTCTTCGAATTCCTGCATCGCCACCAGCCGCTTGTTGCGGCGTGCAGCCAGCAGCGCAGCCTCATTGACCAGGTTGGCCAGGTCGGCACCCGAAAAGCCCGGCGTGCCGCGCGCGATCACGCGGGGATTGACGTCCGGCGCCAGCGGCACCTTTTTCATGTGCACGCCCAGGATTTTTTCGCGGCCTTCGATATCGGGGATCGGCACCACCACCTGGCGGTCGAACCGGCCCGGACGCAGCAATGCGGGATCGAGCACATCGGGGCGGTTGGTGGCGGCGATGATGATGATGCCCTCGTTGGCTTCAAAACCGTCCATTTCCACCAGCAACTGGTTCAGCGTCTGTTCGCGTTCGTCGTTCGAATTGCCAAGGCCGCTGCCACGATGGCGGCCGACCGCGTCGATTTCATCGATGAACACGATGCATGGCGCGTTCTTTTTGGCCTGTTCAAACATGTCGCGCACGCGGCTGGCGCCAACGCCGACAAACATTTCGACAAAATCCGAACCCGAAATGGTGAAGAACGGTACCCCGGCCTCACCCGCGATGGCGCGTGCCAGCAGCGTTTTGCCGGTGCCCGGGCTGCCGACCAGCAGTGCGCCCTTTGGAATCTGGCCGCCCAGCTTCGAAAAGCGGGTGGGATCGCGCAGGAATTCGACGATTTCCTGCAATTCTTCACGCGCTTCGTCGATGCCGGCGACATCGTCAAAGGTCACCCGGCCCGACCGTTCGGTCAGCAGCTTCGCCTTGGACTTGCCAAACCCCATGGCGCCCGAACCGCCACCCTTTTGCATCTGGCGCAGCGCAAAGAACCCCATGCCCAAAATCAGCAGGAACGGCAGTGAATTGGCCAGAATGTACAGCAGCACGTTGGGTTCTTCGACCGCCTTGCCGTCGTATTGAACGCCCTTGTCCTGCAACAGCTTGGCCAGGTCGGTGTCGCCCGGGATCGGCACGGTCTGGAACTGCTGATCATTTTTCAGAGTGCCGGTAATCCGCTCGGTCCCGACCTGCACCTTGCGCACATCGCCAGAGGCGACATGGGCGCGGAAATCGGAATAGGGGATGGTCGTCCCCGTCGGTTCATTGCGCGCGCTGAACATCGACACCACCAGCAGCAGCGCCAGAAAAATCCCGCCGTACACCAGCAGGTTCTTGATCCAGGGATTGGTTTGCGGAGAATCGTCGTTCATCGCTTGTCGCTTTCAGTCGCACGGACGGACTCGACCCCCGTGACGGTGTGTGCCCAATGTAGGTTGCCGCTGGTGAATGGCAATATAACCAGAATCACGAATTTCGTCGTAGATGGAGATGGTGTGCGGTCATTCAGACGCCACGGTGCGGCGGTGCGGGGGCAAAATGCCACGCCCGACCCCGCCCATCCCCGCGCACACCCGCCAAAGTGGCGACTTCGCCAGCGGTCAGCCGGTCGTGCCAGCGCGCCACATCGCCTCCGCGCGTGACCCCCGCACCGCCCAATCGGGCAATGACCCGTTCGAGCACGCGCAGCGCCAGCGCACGGGGCAGTGCCGGATCATGCGCGCCGCGATCGAACACGCCACGATCGAGCACGATGGTACCGTCACCTTGCATGATCAGCCGGGCCCAGGCCTGGTCCGTCGCCCATTCCAGCGCGGCATCCGCCTCCGCCAGATGCATCGCAGCGGCCGCGAGACCGGCCGGCTGCAGCCAGGGCGCAGACGCCAGCCCGGCGCGCACCCGCACCCGTTCAAACCGCGCGTCACGGTTGGAGGGATCGTCCTTGGCGACCAGTCCGGCGTGGTCCACCACAGCCAACAAATCCGCCCGCCGCCACGCCAACAAAGGCCGCAACAGCGGCAGCGGATGCCCAGGAACGGTTGCGCGCGGGCGGATGCCCGCCAGCCCGCGCAGACCGGCACCGCGATTCATCCGCATGATCAGCGTTTCCGCCTGATCATCGGCATGGTGCGCGGTGACCAGCGCCGACAGGCCGAGCGCGCCGGCCCAGCCGGCCAGCGCGTGATAGCGTGCGGTGCGGGCGCGTTCCTGCACTGCCGCACCGTGCGCCAGCGCAAGCGTCAACGTGGTATGGGCAATCCCGCGCGCGTTGCACACCTGCGCAACACCTTGGGCCTCTGCCGCGCTGTCGGCGCGCAAGCCGTGATCAACCGTGGCGACGGCAATGCGGTCGGCACCCAACGCCGCCTGTGCCAACACCAGCAATGCCAGACTGTCAGGCCCGCCCGACACCGCCAGCCCGAACCGGTCTGCAGCGCCGGTGGAGGGCGGTGGAGGCCACAGCTGTGCCCAATCTTGCGCAAACACGGATTCGGGCGTGTGCGCGACCTGATCGGTCAGCAGCGCTGGGTCCCCTGCCGCAACATCAATGGCAGGCCACCGTTTTGGTGACGGCATCGTACTGGCCTTTCAGCCGGCCATCGGATTCGGCCGGATAAGTCTGGTGAAATTCACCCAGCGCAATACACGCGCGTTTTACCTCTTTCAGCCGGGTCATCGCCACGGCCAGGTACAACAGGCTGTCGGCAGCACGATCGCCCGCCTTGTCCGCCTGGTAGTTCTGCACAAACCACTGCGCCGCCGCGCCAGGCTTGTTGTCATCAAGATAGGCGCGGCCGAGCAGGTTGCGGGCATAGCTGATCCGTTTGTGCTTCGGGTTGTGCGACACGAATTCCAGCAGCACGGCTTCGGCTTCGGGCAGGAACTTTGCCTCCCACAGGCGATAGCCATAGGTGTAGGTATCCTCGCCCTTGTCGTCGGTGTTGGGGCGTTCGATCGCGGCAATCGCAGCGGCATGGTCCGCCGCTGCGGGGGTTGACGGGTTGGCCGACGCCGGTTTGGCCGCGGCATCAGCCGGGGCCGGTTTGGGCGCGTCCTTGGCCCGAGCCACGCTTTTTGCTGGGGTGCTGTCTTTGACGACAACCGCCACCGGGGCAACCGGCAGTGCAGCGGCGGGGCTGTCATCGGCAGCGGCGACAGATGGCGCGGCAGTGCCGGTGGCGGTGGTGGCGCGCGCGGTTTCAATCGCGCTGATCCGGCCATCCATCCGGCTCAGCTGGTTCTGCAGGTCTTCGCTGGTGGCGGTCACCGCCTTGATCTGCGATTCGATCGCATCCATCCGCACCATCAGATCGCTCAGCACCGCGGAATTGCCCGATGGCGCAGCAGCCTGCGCAGTCGTGTCGCCCGGCGCGATCTGTGGCGCGAACGTCCGACCTGCCCCGTCGGGAAAGACCTTGCGCTGCAACGCGCGCATTTCGCCTTCGATCCGGCGCAAACGCACCTCTGGCGTTTCGCTGGCGGCACCGGCGGTGTCGGCGCGTGCGGCGACCGGCACCAGCGCAGGAACCGCTGCAGCGGCGATCAGCAGCACCAGCCCGGATCGGGTCGGAAGCAGCGTCGGAAGCAGTGAGGGGAAGCCATGTCGGCGCGCGGTACCGGTGTTCATAATTCTGGTCATGGGTGGGGGCTCCCAATGCGTCGAAGGCCAGCGCGAAGGGCCGGATATGTGCAACCATAGTGCCGCACGGTCACCCCGAAGTCGAGCAGGCGCATAACGGTTATCAGGGTACCGTTCCCGCTGTTGATGCCGCAACGGCCGGTGGGGCCGGGGGCGGCGTGGTTGTCGTCGCTGCGGGTGGCAGCGGTACCGCCGCAGCGGTGGGGTTCGGCGCGGGATCACGGCCCGCACCGGCCATTCGGGGCCGACGGTGAGGCGCGCGCGCGCCCGTTCCGTCATTCGCCGGACTGGCGCTTGCCACGGGAACACCCGCACCGGGGGCGGGTGGTTGCGAACGCGCCAGCAAAGCCTGTGCGGTTACCGCCACATCACGCATGATGCCACGATGGTCGGCCAGCGGCGGCACCGCCTGCCCGCCGATGGTAATGGTCAGCGCATCAGGCCGACCGGTCCACAGCTTGGGATCGACCGCATCGGCTGGCACGGTATAGCTTTCGCCCTGGGCCAGCTGCTTTTGCAGCAATTGCACGCCGTGCCCGTCATAGAATTTGACCCAGATGTCATTTTCACGCGCGGTAAACACCACCGGACCATTGGGAATGGCCGGGGCAGCCACCGTATGCGGCGCGGCCTGCACCGGTGCGGCAGGTGTAGCCGAGTCAGGCACAACCAATGGCGGCAGCACCGCGTCGGGCCAATAATAACTGCGCCAGAACAACGCGCCAAGCGCGACCACTGCGACAAACAGCCCCAACGCGATCCAGGTGATCAGCCGCGACGGGGTCTTGGCCGGATCGTCCACATCAAACTGGTGGACCATCCGCGGCGCCGGGCGGGGCACGCCTGCATCCATTTCGGCACGCGCCATCGCCGCCATCGCGGTTGCATCCAGCCCTACCACCTGCGCAAAACTGCGCACAAAGCCCAGCACATAAGGGCGGCCGGGCAATGCGGCCAGATCGCCGCGATCGAGTGCCTCAATATGGCGGATGGTGATCCGGGTGCGCGCGGCCACCTGCGCCGTGGTCAGGCCCAGCGATTCGCGCGCCAGCCGCAACCGTGCACTGACCGTGGTGGGCAGGATCAGCGGCGGGGCGTCCGGCGCGGCAGTCGGCGCAGGACCGTCGCGCGCAGGGCCATCGTCATGGCCTTCCGGCGCGCCGTCTGGGGGTACGGCGTCATGCGCTTGATTCATTATGTTCTGGCAACCCTTGGACCGGTGATATTCTGGCGCAAAGGCTTGGTTGCAATCGGCAGAAAGTCAACGGGAAACACGTATTTGCAGCGGGTGTTTGCGCCGCACCGCGCCGTGAACGCCGCGAAGCCCGGGCATTGACCGCAAACGGTTACCAAAAATGCCGAATCAATCGCAATCGATGGCGTGGTCGGCGGCCCATGCGGTCAGCGTTGCACGCATATTTTCGGGCGGGGTTTTAAGCCAGCCAGCCATGCTTTGGCGAATCTGGCCCAGATCGACCTGGCTCACCAGTTCCTTGATCGGGCCGACCGCCGCCGGGGTGATCGACAGCCGGGTTATGCCCAGGCCCAGCAGCGCCAGCGCTTCCAGCCGGCGGCCGCCCATTTCGCCACAGACGGTAATGTCGGTCCCGTGCGGCGCCACCGTGGTGACCACGCGCGACAGAAACCGCAGGATCGCCGGCGACAACCAGTCATAGCGTTCGGCCAGTTTCGGATGCGCGCGGTCGGCGGCGAACAGAAACTGGGTAAGGTCGTTGGTGCCGATCGACAGAAATGACAGGCGCGGCGCCAGCACGTCCAGCCATTCGGCGATCGCCGGCACCTCTACCATGGCGCCATAGCGGATCGCCTCGGGCAGGACTTTCTTGCGCCGCTTCAAAAACGCCAGCTGGCTTTCAAACACGGCCTTGGCCGCATCGAATTCCCACGGTTCGGTCACCATCGGGAACATCACGTTGAGCGTACGCCCGGCGGCCGCTTCCAACAATGCGCGCGCCTGCACTTTCAACAGCCCGTCGCGTTCCAGCGCCACGCGCAGCGCGCGCCAGCCCATCGCCGGGTTTTCCTCCAGCGCGCCTTCGTCATGACGCAAATAGGGCAGGACCTTGTCGCCGCCGATGTCGACCGTGCGAAACACCACCGGGCGATCGCCCGCAGCATCGAGCACATCGCGATAGAGCCGGGTCTGGCGTTCGCGCGCGGGCAGCGTGGCCGATACCAGAAACTGAAATTCGGTGCGGAACAGCCCGATCCCGTCCGCCCCGGTCAGGTTCAGCATCGGCATGTCATCGCGCAGACCGGCGTTGATCATCACCGTAACGCGCTGGCCATCGCGTGACACCGGCTCTACCGCGCGCATCGCCGCATAATGCGCCTGGCGTTCGCGGTTTTTGGCAAAGCGTGTCTCAAACGCTTCGAGCATGCTGGGGGTCGGGCGCATATCGACCACACCGCGATCACCATCGACCAGCAGCTGATCGCCTTCGCGCAGCTTTCCGCGCAGACCACGCAGGCGTCCGATTACCGGAATGCCCATCGCCCGCGCCACGATCACCACGTGCGCGGTCAGCGATCCTTCTTCCAGGATCACCCCTTTCAGCCGGCGACGGTCATATTCCAGCAGTTCTGCCGGGCCAAGATTGCGCGCCACCAGGATCGCATCGCCCTTCAACCCCAGGCTGGCGGCGGTCCCCAGCTGGCCGGACACGGTGCGCAGCAGGCGATTCGACAGATCCTCCAGATCGTGCATGCGATCGGCCAGCAGCGGATCATCGATCTGGCGCATGCGCATGCGGGTGCGCTGCTGTACGCGTTCGATCGCGGCTTCGGCGGTGAGGCCGCTGTCGATCGCTTCGTTGATGCGCCGGCCCCAGCCTTCATCATAGGCGAACATCTTGTAGGTCTGGAGCACTTCCTCGTGCTCTCCGCCGGCGCCGAATTCGGCCTGGCTGGCCATGCGGTCGATCTGTTCGCGCATCTTGTCGAATGCCAGATAGACGCGCTGGCGCTCTGCCTCGGTATCGTCTGCCACGATGTGTTCGATCGTCACACGCGGCTGGTGAAACACCGCGATGCCGGTGGCGATGCCCTTGACCAGCGCCATGCCCTGCAACCGTTCCGGGCCGGTCGGCAGGTTGCCCTGCCCCAGCTGGTCGTCTTCATCGATCAGCCCGGCATTGGCGATCAGTTCCGACAGCACCATCGCCACGGTCTGCAGCGCCTCGATCTCCACCTCTTCATAGCGGCGCGGTTCGACATGCTGCACCGCGACCACGCCCACCGCGCGCTGGCGGCGGACGATCGGCACCCCGGCAAACGAATGAAAGCGTTCCTCGCCCGTTTCAGGCCGAAACGCAAAATCGGGGTGCGCCGCAGCTTCGGCCAGGTTGAGCGTTTCGATGTTCATCGCGATCGTGCCGACCAGGCCTTCGCCCACGGCCATGCGGGTCACGTGCACCGCCGACTGGTTCAGCCCGCGCGTGGCAAACAGTTCCAGCATGCCTTCGCGCAGCAGGTAGATCGAGCAGACTTCGCTATCAAGCTTTTCGCCAATCACCTCGACGACATGGTTCAGCTTGGCCTGCGCGCCACTGCGCGATGCCATGATTTCGTGCAGTGAGGTCAGGATCGCCCGGGCGGCGACAGCGGCGGACTGCGGAACCATCACCATGGCCTAGCGCATGCCTTACGTTTTGCAAGCGGTTGCCAAATCGAAGGTTGGGGGTGCGTTGATCGCAGCGCACCGTATCGGCGCGCGCCTGCATCTGCGGCTTTGCCCGCCGATGAAACAAGTGGTCGATGGAAATGGCCTGGCCAGGCGGCAAGACAGACCCATCTGCCGCCTGAACCATCCCGAATGCGCAGCGTCAATGCAGCTGCGACAGTTCTTCCTTGATCTTCAGCTTGCGCCGTTTCAGGTCCTTCAGCACGACGTCGTTGGGCGACGGGCGCGCCCGTTCTTCGGCAATCCGGGCTTCGAGTCCGGCATGCTTGGTTTGCAGTGCGTTGAGGTGCGACGATTCCATCCAGTGCCTCCATAAGGGACGTGGTGTTCATGGACGTTCAGGCCGGTACCCTGCAGGCGAGGGCCGGCAGAGCGCAGGTCGCGCCGCAGTGCCGACTCGTCCGGATGGACGGATGCACCAGGGCGCGTTGTCATGGTCCCACATTCGCCGTATCTTGCAAGCGCTGACGCGCCGGTACGCAGTGTTTGCAGGACAGTCCGCAAGGATCTGTCAACCTGCCGGTGACGAACGGCGGCGCAGCGTGCTACGGTCCGTGGCGGACTGATCACGCGCGGACCGATCATCCGCGCACCAAGGAGTGAGCCCCGGGTGACCGAAGACGAAATGCGCAAGCGACTGGCCGGGCTGCGCCTGGAACATCGCGACCTTGACGCCGCGATCGATGCCCTGACTGCAGCCGGGGTCAGCGACCAGTTGCAGATTGCCCGGCTGAAAAAACGCAAATTGCGCCTGCGCGATCAGATCACGATGATCGAAGACCATCTGATTCCCGATATTATTGCCTGATTGCCGTGGTTTGACGCGGTGCAGCTGGTCCCTGGGGCGCTTTGCCGGCGTGCCAAACCGGGACGAACCCCGCGCCGCGTGTTTGTACCCGGTTGAGCCCTGACCATACCCGCCGCTATGGCCCCGCCATGCACAGAGTGGCCGACATCAATCCGCGCGTGATCGAGGCGCTTTATACCGAGGCGCTGGTGCTGGCCGATGCCGCGCGGTCGCGGTTTGACCAGTTGCGCAGTCGCGCCGGCGACCAGTCCCATGGTCATGGCCTTGCCACCGCGGCCGCGGCGGAACCCGACCATGTGCACATGGTCGAAGTGACGTGCGAGGCACTGCGCACCACCACGCGGGTGATGCATTGCCTGGCCTGGCTGCTGAACCATCGTGCGTGGCTGGCCGGTCAGATCAGCACCGTGCAATTGCGGCGCCATGGCCGGCTGATCAGCCATTTTCCCGCCAGCGACGCATCGATTGTCAGCCGCCTGCCCGCCGATCTGGCCGATCTGGTGGCACAGAGCGAACGGCTCTACGCCCGCATCCAGCGGCTGGAACTGGCGTGGCGCGACAATGGGGCGGCGGCGGCCGGTGCGATCGAACGGCTGCGCGAGCGATTGGCGCAGAGCACGCTGCGCGCGAGCTGAAGCCCGCGCACTGGCACATATTTCGCCAGCATCCCGCGCGAAAAAGTTGCGCGGCGCAACTCCAGGCCCCATCTTGGCGCCATGTCCGACACCATTGCCATCGAAAATCCGCATGATCCTGCAACCTGGCCAACCGGCCGGGCCGTGCGGATGGAACCGCTGGTACGGCGCGTGCTGGGCCCCAATGCATCGCCCTATACCTTTACCGGCACGCAGACGTATCTGGTTGGTACCGGTGCGGACGTGCTGGTGATCGATCCTGGCCCAGCCGACAGTGGCGCACCTGGCCATGCCGACACCCGGGGCGATGGTCATGTCGAGGCGATTCTGGCCGCGATCGGCCCGGCGCGGGTGGCCGCGATTGCGTGCACCCACACCCACCGCGACCACAGCCCCGCATCCCGCGCGTTGCAGGCCGCGACCGGCGCGCCGATCATCGGCTGTGCCGCGCTGGCGTTTGACGATGATGGCCCGCGCGCCGATGCCGCGTTCGACCACGACTACCAGCCCGATCGCGTACTCACCGATGGCGAGCAACTGTCGGGCGACGGCTGGACAATCGCGGTAGTGGCCACGCCCGGCCACACCAGCAACCACCTTTGCTATGCCCTGCTGGAAAGCGGGGCGCTGTTCACCGGCGATCATGTGATGGGCTGGTCGACCAGCGTGGTATCACCGCCCGATGGCGACATGGGCGATTATATGCGCAGCCTGGCGCTGCTGCAGGCGCGTGACGACCGCGTCTATTATCCCGCGCATGGCCCGCAGATCGACAATCCGCGCCAGTTTGTGCGCGGGATGATCGGACACCGCCGCCAGCGCGAACGCCAGATCATGACGCTGCTGAATGCTGGCACGCACACCATCCCCGATCTGGTGGCGGCGATGTACAAAGGGCTGGATCCGCGGCTGCACGGTGCCGCCGGCCGGTCGGTGCTGGCGCACCTGATCGATCTGCAACGGCATGCGCGCGTCCTGTCCGATGAGGCAGGCTGGCACGCGCTGGCCGCCGACCCGCTTGCCCCCGACGCAACACCCGCCTAGATCGCCGCAAAGTTCACAGCATACGGGACGCCTGCCATGACCGCCCAGACCGCATCGCTATCCGGCCTTGACCTGCGTGCCGAAATCAACCGGCTGCGCAAAGAGCGCAATGCCGTGATCCTGGCGCATTATTACCAGCGCCCGGAAATTCAGGATCTGGCCGATTATATCGGCGATTCGCTGGAACTGTCGCGCAAAGCCGCGGCCACCGATGCCGACGTCATCGCGTTTTGCGGCGTGCGTTTCATGGCCGAAACCGCCAAGATCCTCAGCCCCGACAAGACCGTGATCCTGCCCGACATGGATGCCGGCTGCAGCCTGGAAGATTCGTGCCCGCCCGACAAATTTCGTGCGTTCCGCGAAGCACACCCCGATCACATCGCGCTGACCTATATCAACTGTTCGACCGAGGTTAAGGCGCTGTCCGACGTGATCGTGACGAGTTCCAGCGCCGAAACGATCCTGGCCAAGATCCCGCCCGAACAGAAAATCATCTTTGGGCCCGACCGGCACCTGGGCGGCTATCTCAACCGCAAATTCGGGCGTGACATGCTGCTGTGGCCCGGCGTGTGCATCGTGCACGAGGCATTCAGCGAAACCGAGCTGATCAAGCTGAAGGCGCAATATCCCGGTGCGCCGGTGGCGGCGCACCCCGAATGTCCGCCGCATATCATCGACCATGCCGATTATGTCGGATCGACCACCGGCATCCTGAACTATGCACGCACCACGCCGGCACAAGTGCTGATCGTGGCGACCGAACCACACATCATCCACCAGATGGAACTGGCGATGCCGGGCAAGACCTTCATCGGTGCGCCCGGCGCGGATGGCAACTGCAACTGCAACATCTGCCCCTATATGGCGCTCAACACCCTGGAAAAACTGTACCTGGCGCTGCGCGACCTGACCCCGGCCGTGCATATCGAGGAAAACCTGCGGCTGGCGGCAAAAAAGAGCCTGGATGCGATGCTGACCATGGCCGCCGGCACCGTTGGACAAGGCGATCTGGGCGCGCGTTAATCCCGCACCCGCGCGTTAATCCCGCACCCGCGCGATAACCAGCGCGCCGGCGACCAGCACCATGCCGATCCCGTCGGGCAGCGTTGGACGTTCTCCAAACGCAATCAGCCCGATCACCACCGACACCGCCGGCTGGGTCAGCAGCGCCAGCCCGATCACCAGCGGTGAAAACCGCGGCAGCGCGGCCACCAGCAGCCCCTGCCCGATGATCTGGCTGCACAGCGCCAGCGCCAGGACCGGCCACCACATATGCGGCCACAACGGTTCCCCCATCCACAGCGCGCAGGCCGCCATCACCGGGGCGGCAAACACCCCGGTGTAAAACACCAGCGGCCAGCCGCCGACGGTGCGCTGCACCCCGCTGAGGCAGACGAAGTAGCTGAAATAAAACAGACCAGCCAGGATACACAACAAATCGCCGATCAATGTGGCGGTGGCAATTTCCAGGCTGCGCCCCAACAGGATCGCCGCGCCCGCCAGCGCACAGGCGATCGCGGCCAGTTCGTTGCCGCGCGGGCGGCGGCGTGCCACCACCAGCCCCCACAGCATCAGGAAAATGCTGCCGACGTTGCCGAACAGCGTGGCATTGCCCAGCCGCGTACGATCAATCCCCAGATGCCACGACGCCAGATCAAGCCCGAACACCAGCCCCGCCAGCACCAGCACTGCCATGGTGCGCGTTGAATGGCCCATCAACGGCTGGTGCGCGCGCCGGGCCAGCAGCGCCAGCACCGGCAGCGGCAGGACCAGCCGCCAGAATCCCGCCGACACCGGTCCGCAATCGGCAATCCGCACAAAATACGGCCCGATCGCCAGCGCCAGGCACCCCACCAGCAACGCGGCAAACCACCGGGCACCGCCAGTTGCAGCCGCACCGGATAAAGCGGGGGTTTGACCCGAAGCAGTTTTTTGTGCCGCGCTGGCGGTTGTCATGACGGGCACCATTGCCTAATTCAGGTTGCAAATGAAGACGGGTCTCACGCAAGCGCGACCTCAATCCTTTCCCATTCAGAAGAAGGCATGTCCATGGTCGATTCACTGTTTCAGCCGATCCAGCTTGGCGCGATTGCCGCGCCCAACCGCATTGTCATGGCCCCGCTGACGCGCGGCCGCGCCGGCGCCGATGGCGTGCCCACCGCGATCATGCAGACCTATTACGCGCAACGTGCCAGCGCCGGGCTGATCATCAGCGAGGCCACCGGCATCAGCCGCGAAGGCGCTGGCTGGCCCTATGCCCCCGGCATCTGGACCGACGCACAGACCGAAGCGTGGAAACCGGTGACCGATGCGGTGCACGCGGCCGGCGGGCGCATCGTGCTGCAACTGTGGCACATGGGCCGGATCGTGCACCCGTATTTTCTGGATGGCGAACCGGCGGTTTCGGCATCGGCCACCCGCGCGCCCGGCCATGCGCACACCCCCGAAGGCCGCAAGGACCATGAGACCGCGCGCGCGCTGCGGCTGGATGAACTGCCGCGGCTGATCGACGATTATGGCCATGCCGCGCAAAACGCCAAGCTGGCCGGGTTTGACGGAGTGCAACTGCACAGCGCCAACGGCTATCTGATCGACCAGTTCCTGCGCGACAGCACCAATTTGCGCGATGATGATTACGGCGGGTCGGTGGAAAACCGCACGCGGCTGCTGCGCGAAGTGACGGAGCGGCTGGTATCGATCTGGGGCGCAGACCGCGTTTCCGTGCGCCTGTCGCCCAATGGCGATTCGCAAGGCGCGGATGACAGCGATCCGGCCGCATTGTTCGGGCAGGCCGCACGCGTGCTGCAGGCGCTGAACATCGGTTTCCTGGAATTGCGCCAGCCTGGCCCCGGCGGCACCTTTGGCGCGACCGAAGTGCCCAAGCAGGATGCGCTGATCCGGTCGATCTATACCGGGCCGCTGGTGCTCAACAGCGATTACACTGCCGCAGAGGCCGCCGCCGATGTCGCCTCTGGCCGCGCCGACGCGATCAGCTTTGGCCGCCCGTTCATCTCCAACCCCGATCTGGTCGAACGCATTCGCGTGGGCGCGGCCTTTGCGCCCAACGTCAATGTGCCGCAATCGTGGTATTTCCCCGGTGAAGCGGGTTATATCGATTATCCGACCCTGTCCGAAGCCACTGCCGACGTCACTGCCGACGCCGAGGCATGACAGTGATCCCGCGTTCGTGGCTGTTCATCCCCGGTGACAGCGATCGCAAGCTGGCCAAGGCGCAGGCCACCGGCGCGCACGCGGTGATCATCGATCTGGAAGACGCGGTCTCCGCCGATCGCAAGGAACACGCACGCTCGGTGACTGGCGCGTGGCTGGTTGATGGCGCGCACGGGCTGGCGCCAGGTCAGGTATGGGTGCGCATCAATGCGGTCGACACCGGGCTGTGGCGCGCTGACCTGGCCGCCGTGATCGGCGGCCGGCCGGCCGGGATCATGGTGCCAAAGGCGGCCGGCCCGGCCCAGATTGCGCAGATCAGCGATGTGCTGACAGAACTGGAAACGGCGCATGGATTGCCCCCGGGGCACACCCGGATCATCGCGCTGGTCAGCGAAACCGCGGCGGCGGCGGTCACCATTCCCGCCTATTGCGGGGCGGTCCTGCCACGGTTGGCCGGGCTGACCTGGGGGGCCGAAGATCTGGGTGCGGCACTGGGCGTGACGCGCAAGCGTGATGATCACGGGCGCTGGACCGATGCGTTCCGCATGGTCCGCGCCCAGACCCTGCTGGTGGCGCATGCGGTGGGCGCCTGGGCAATCGACACCCTGCATGCCGATTTTGGCGATGAAGCCGGGCTGGCGCAGGCGGCAGCAGCGGCGGCGGCCGATGGATTTTCCGGGATGCTGGCGATTCACCCGGCGCAAGTGGCGGTGATCAACCGCGCGTTTGCCCCCGACGCGGCCGCGCTGGCCGAGGCGCAGGCGATTGTCGATGCCTTTGCCGCCAATCCCGGCGCCGGCGTGCTGCAAATCAACGGCCGGATGATCGACCAGCCGCACTTACGCCAGGCGCGCGCGCTGCTGGGACTTGCGGCGGAAACCACCGCTTAATTTGCGGGCTTTTCCGGTTTGGCCGGGTCGGCGGGGGCGCTTTGGTCCACGGGGTCAGCGGCGGAATTGCTGGCCGCATCGGCACCGGGGTCAACCGCGGCAGATATGGCGGCGGGCGCGGCCTGCAACAGCGGTTGCGCCTGCGAACGATCAAGGTTCGGCATGGCATCGCTGATGGTGCCCGGCAACACTTGCGCGCCGGCAGCCTTGCCCGCTGACGCTTCGGGCGCCTTGCTACAGGCCGCCAGCGTCACCGACAGCGTGCACACCGCAATCGCCAGCGTAACAATGCGGATGGACAGGCCGGGCGAAGACATCACAGCAGGTTTTTCCATCATAACGGTCGATCGGGCAAGTCCAGCGCGGCCAAAAATGGCTCCAGCCGGGCCAGCAGTGCCTTATCCCATGTCTGCGCGCTAACCTCCAGCCCCAGATCGGCCAGGCTGGTCACGCCGTGATCGGCAATGCCGCAGGGCACGATTCCGCTGAAATGCGCCAGATCGGGGGACAGATTGACCGAAAAACCGTGCATCGTCACCCACCGCCGCACGCGGATGCCGATCGCGCCCACCTTTGCCTCGGCACCGTCGGGCCCGCGTGTCCAGATGCCGATGCGCCCAGGTGCGCGCCAGGCCACCACTCCCACATCGCCCAGCGTGTCGATCACCCAGCCTTCGACCGCGTGGACAAATGCACGCACATCGCGCGACCGGCCGCGCAGATCGAGCAGCAGATAACCGATGCGCTGTCCCGGGCCGTGATAGGTATAGCGCCCGCCGCGCCCGGCCTCCACCACGTCAAAGCGCGGATCGAGCAGTTCGGCGCGGGCGGCGCTGGTGCCCGCAGTATAGACCGGCGGATGTTCCAGCAGCCAGATCAGTTCGCGCGCCTGGCCATCGGCAATCGCGGCATTGCGCGCGGTCATCGTGCCCAGCGCGGTGCGATAGGGCACCGGCGCGGCCTCCACCTGAATGTCGATATCCGGGCTCATCCCCGCCGCTTTGACGCTGCCGCCGGACATAGGCAAGCAGCGTTTGCGAAAACCGGTTCGCCAACCTTGGCGCGATGCACTACAAGCGCCGCATGACCAGCAAGAGTATGATCCGTGGCAATCCTTGACAGCAGCGCCGCATGGCACGGCGCACAGCGCATGGTGCGCGCCAACCGCGACATGCTGGTCGCGGTCGCCGGCGTGTTCTTTTTGCTGCCCGAACTGATCGGGGCGGTGGTCCTGCCGGTTCCGCAATTGACCAAGGGCATGGACCAGCAGCAGATGGCCGATGCGGTGCTGCGGTTTTATTCTGCCACCGGCCCGCTGCTGATTGTGCTGTCGCTGCCGCTGGTGCTGGGATTTCTGACCCTGCTGGCGATTCTGATTGACCCCGATCGCCCCACCGTGGGCACAGCCATCGTGCAGGCTGCGCGCCTGTTGCCAGGCTATATGCTGGCGCAGATGATCATCGCGGTGGCGCTGACCATGTTGTGGATTACGGCAATTGCCGGATTGTCGCTGGTGCTGCCGCAACCGGCCGCGGTGGCCGCATCGCTGGTGCTGATGGTCTATCCGCTGGTGCGGGTCGTGCTGATCGGGCCGGAAATGGTCGCCAGGCGGCTGCGCAACCCGATTCGCGCAATTGCCGGCGCGCTGACGCTGACGCGCGGAAAATTTACCGCGCTGCTGCTGTTTTTCGGGCCCGCGCTGGCGTTGTTCGTGGTGGTCTATGCGCTGGTTTCGATCGGCGCGGCGCTGGCGCTGGCCAACCTGGCCAATGAAGAAACCCGCCGGCTGATTGGTGAGGCGGTCGGCGCAGTGCTGTTGGCGGTGGGCCATACCTATTTTGCGGCGATGGTCGCATCGACCTGGCATCAGCTGGGGCCGGTCGATGGCGCCGATACGGCGATCAGCCCGTTTACCCCGCGCTGACCATATCCCACGGGCCTGCCCTGCCCGCAGGCCCAAACCCCTTCCCCGACCATTGCCAGCGCACCGCAACCGGATTACCGGGCACGCGGTGATCGGCGCGGGTGCCGGTCGGGCAGACCTGTCGCTGCCGCGGACAGACCATCGGGAACTGCAAAATGGACCGGGCGAACAGCCAGTTTCAGCCAGAAACCGCCACCCCCGGCCTGCCGCAGGGGCGCATGGCGCTGCTGTTTGCGGTGATGCTGATTACCGCGGCAGGCAACACCGCGATGCAATCGGTGATGCCGTCGATCGGCACTCATCTTGGCATCGCCGATGTCTGGGTCAGCCTGGCCTATTCATGGTCGGCGCTGTTGTGGATGGTGATGGCGCCATTCTGGGCGCGCCGATCCGACCAGAGCGGGCGCAAGGCGATGATGGCGCTGGGGCTGGGCGCCTTTGCGCTGTCATTTGCGCTGTGCGGTGCGGCGCTGCTGGCCGGGCTGAAGGGCATTGTCGGCGGGATGACCGCGATCATCCTGTTTGCGCTGGCGCGGTCATTGTACGGCACATTCGGATCGGCGGCGCCGCCGGCGGTGCAGGCCTATGTCGCCAGCCGCACCAGCCGCGCCGAACGCACCAAGGCGCTGTCGATGGTAGCATCCAGCTTTGGCCTGGGCACCGCGCTGGGGCCGGCGCTGGCGCCGCTGCTGATCCTGCCGGGCATCGGCCTGATCGGGCCGTTTGCCGGCTTTACGCTGGGGGCATTGGCGGTGCTGATGCTGCTGCGGCTGCGGCTGCCCGATGATTCGCCCCAGGATGGTGAAATGGCGCTGGAACATGGCGCACCGCATGTGCCGCCCGCTGCGGCGGCAACCCCGCGCGCGGGCCGCGTGCAGGCGTTTGGCGAACATGCCGACAGCTGGACTGGCGGGATCGATGCCACCGATAGCGATGCGGATGGCGCGGATGGTGCTGATGAGTCTGGCCGCCCCGGCACGACCGATGGCCGTTTGCGCTGGGCCGATCCGCGCATCCGTCCCTGGCTGATTGCCGGCACTTTGGGCGGGCAGGCGCAATCGATCATGCTGGGGGTGATCGGGTTTATGTTGCTTGACCGGTTGGGGCTGCGCCACCAGCCCGATGCCGCTGCCGGCCCGATCGGTCTGGTGCTGATGTGCGGGGCGATCGCCATGCTGCTGGCGCAATGGGGCTTGATCCCGATGCTGGCGCTGGGCCCGCGGCTGTCCACGGTGATCGGCATGGCATTGGTGGTGGTCGGCACGTTGCCCGTCGCGCTGGGGCAGAACCTGCATGCCATTGCCATGGGTTTTGCGATCTGTTCGGTGGGGTTCGGGCTGTTTCGCCCCGGGTTCACCTCTGGCATCAGCCTGGCGGTGTCGCTGCCCGAACAGGGTCAGGCCGCGGGCATAGTCGCGGCGGTCAATGGTTCCGCCTATATCGTATCGCCGGCGATCGGCGTGTGGTTGTACAACCATTCGCCGTGGATGGTGTGGGCGCTGATCGAGGCGCTGGTGGTGATCGTGCTGCTGCTGCTGGCGCGCGATCGCAGGGCCGGGCGTGCGGGTTAGACGGGTTTCAGCCCAAGCCTTTCCACCACGCGCAACGCGGCGGCATCTTCGCGGCGGACCGCGAACACCAGCAAGGCATTGAGCGCCAGCGACTGATAGACAAAATACCACAAGGGGCTGCCCAGCAGCATCGCCACGCCCAGCACGATGGCGCGCGGATTGGGGCCGAGGAATTTGAGCAGGAACAGCAATGGCCGCTGTTCGCGCTGCACCTCCGCCCGGATTCGCAACAGCGCGGCGCCATTACCGGCGCGATCATCGGCGATCGCGCGGGTCACCGCCGCGTCGATGGTCATCGCATGCGGGCTCATCCCCGATGCCAGCCGCAAATATCCGCGCACCACACCGCGCAACAACCACGCCAGCCCGCGCTGGTCGCTGAACAGCGCGGCATTGTCCTGCGCCGAATTGTTGAGCCAGGGCACGCCATAGGTCCAGTACTGATAGAACCGGCGCTGCGCCTCGACGAAATTGGCCTGCGCAATATGGCTCCCCCCTGCGAGCAGCGCCCAGAACCAGGCCCAGCCCCAACCCATCGCCGGCGCCAGCACCGCCACCATCATGACATACAGCACGACATGGCTGGAATAATCACAAATCCCGTCCACCAGTTCACCCAGCGGGCTTGATCGCCCGGTCAACCGCGCCAGATCGCCATCGGCGCCATCAACGACATGCCAGGTCATGTGCAGCGCACAGCCCAGCAGTGGCCCCCACGGCCAGATCAGGCCCCAGGCCGGGCCCCGCCAATAGATGGTGCCCGCCGCCACCACGAACAGCGCGCCGATGACCGACACCGCGTTGGGGGTAATCGGCGTGGGCGCCAGCACCCGCGCCAGCCGCCAGGCCAGCGGGTGATACAGATAGTGGTTGAGCGAATCCTGCAATTCGCGCGGGCGGCGCGGCCGTTCGCGGGTTGCTGTCGCCATGGTTGCGTCATTCCTTTGCGGGTCGGTACCGGGTGTCCCATCCCCGGCACGCAACCATAGGCGGGCTTGTGGGCCGAGGCTACCGCGGTTCGGGCACACGGGCAAAATCGGCTCAAAACAGGACCGGTTTACCGGGCTTGCTTGACGGGCAGGGGATTCCGCTTGCAATCCGGCATAATTTCGCAAACTAAGGCACTTTGATGACAGCACCTCGTACCGGTGCCTGTCGAAGAGGGCGTGCTTACATGAAGCCAATCAAGGTCGCGGTGATCGGTGTGGGCAACTGCGCCAGTTCGCTGGTGCAGGGGGTTTACTTTTACCGTCAGAACAATTCGGCCGGTGGGCTGATCCATGATCGGATCGGTGGCTATGGCGCTGGAGATGTGGAATTCGTGCTCGGCGTCGATGTCGATGCGCGCAAAGTGGGCAAGGATATCGGTGAGGCAATCTTTGCTGCACCCAATTGCACCGCCGTATTCCATGCCGATGTGCCGCAGATCGGCAACAAGGTGATCATGGGCAAGATCCTTGACGGGGTCGCCGATCACATGACCGGAATGGGCGAACGCGGGTTTGTCGTATCCGACGCCGAGGAAGCGACGCACGACAGCATGGTCGCCGCGCTGAAGGCGACCGGCGCCGAAGTGCTGTTGAACTTTCTGCCGGTCGGTTCGCAGACTGCCACTGAATTTTATATGGAATGTGCGCTGGAAGCGGGCGTTGCGGTGGTCAACTGCATGC
>NZ_JBBATI010000040.1:0-34217 GCF_040398825.1 Novosphingobium sp. | reverse complement strand
CACCCATGGCAATGAGCGGCGGCAAGGACGATGGTTCGCCGATGATGGAAATGAACACGACGCCGTTGATCGACGTCATGCTCGTTCTCCTCATCATGTTCATCATCACGATCCCCGTGGCTACCCACTCGGTGGCCATCAATCTGCCCCAGGCGACACCGCCCACCAACAATCCGATCATCAATCCGATCAAGAACAAGCTGGTGTTGACCGCGACCAACCAGATTCTGTGGAACGGTTCGCCGATCACGCAGGGCAATCTGGTTACGCTGTTGCAGGCGACCAAGGCGATGCCGGTTGAACCGGAACTGCAGCTTCAGCCCGAAGCCTATGCAAACTATGAAATCGCCAACGAGATCATCAAGATCGTCACCGATTCCAAGGTCACCAAGTTTGGCTTCGTCGGCAACGAAAACTACGCCGCCTTTACCAAGGCGCAATAGCAATCGTTGACGCCTGAATTGGGCGAATATCAGGGGGCGGGGCGCAAGTCCTGCCCCCTTTTTTTGCTGTGATCGTCTCGCTTGAAAATGTGCCGGTTCTAAAAGCCCCTCCCCTCAGGGGAGGGGTTGGGGAGGGGTGTCCGATGCCGATCGGTCGCGAATCCGTGCAGCGCAGGACACCCCCACCCAACCCTCCACCTGAGGGGGAGGGTTTACTGGCGGCATGGGGCAAACCGCGCTAAACGTGTTGCGGCCGGCCAAGAACGCATCATAGGAGCAGCCATGTTGTGCGGAATGCTCACCGCACGCTGCCCGCTCAATCCGGGCGCATCGCCATCGCCGCCAGGCTTTCCGCCTCCACCAGCAATTCCTCATCCGCCGCGCCGAGCGGCAGGCTTTCGCGGCCGATCATCACCATCAGCGGCACCGCCATCGGGCTGACCCGGTCCAGCGTGACGTGCACGATCTGCTCGCCCGCACGGTCGAGCAGGTCGGTCAGCCGGCCCAGATCGGTCAGCCGTGACCGCGCATCGGCCCAGGCCGCCGCGATCAGCACATGATCGGGCTCATATTTGCGCAACACGTCATAGATCAGGTCGGTCGAAAAGGTCACTTGCCGCCCGGTCTTGCGCTGCCCCGGCAATTGCCGTTCGACCAGCCCGGAGATGACCGCCACCTCGCGAAAGGCGCGGCGCAGCAGGTACGAATTCTGCACCCATTCGACAAATTCATCGGCCAGGATGGTCGGCGACAACAGCGCTGCCGGGTCCCGCATTGGTTTCAACCCCCACACCGCCAGCGCATAGTCATTGGCGACAAAACCCAGCGGCGACAGCCCGGCGCTTTCCATCCGCCGCGTCAGCAGCATGCCCAGCGACTGGTTGGCATTCCACCCGGCAAACGTATACAACGCGGTATAGGCACGGCCGGCATGGGGAAAGCTTTCCACCAGCAACTGGTCGGGACCTGGCAACTGGCTGCGCCAATCCTGCATTTCCAGCCATTCGCGCACATCGTCGGGCATGCGGCTCCACCCCGCGCGATCGACCAGCAGCGCCCGCACACGCGTGGCCAGATGCGTGGTCAGCGGCATGCGCGCGCCCATGTAGCTGGGGATCTGGCCGGCCTTGGTCGCGGCGCGCACGATCACCGCGCCATCGCGCAGGCTTTCCACTTCCAGATCCATCCCGGCAAAGCGAAAGGTATTTCCAGGGGACAGCTGTGCTCCAAAGTTTTCCTCTACCTTGCCCAGCGCGCGGCCATTGCGGAACCGTACTTCAAGCATGTCGGAATCGATGATGATCCCGGCGTTGATCCGGTGCCGCGCTGCCTGATCAGGGTGGGCCAACCGCCACAGCCCGGTCTTGTCACGCACGATGCGGCGGAACCGGTCGTAGGCGCGCAGGGCATAGCCTCCGGTGGCCACGAATTCCAGCACACGCCGCCAGCTGTCCTGGTCCAGCCAGCGATAGGACCAAGCCGATTGCACCTCTTCCAGCAGCGCCGCTTCATCAAACGGCCCGGCGCAGGCGCAGCCAATCACATGTTGCGCCAGGACGTCGAACGCGCCGGGGCGAAAATCGTCGCTGTCGCGCTGGCCTTCGGCCACCGCGTCGCAGGCCGCCAGTGCCTCGATAAATTCAAACCGGTTGCCCGGGACGAGCACCGCGCGGCTGGGGCTGTCAAGCCGGTGGTTGGCGCGCCCGATCCGCTGCAACAGCCGCGATGATCCTTTCGGCGCGCCCATCTGCACCACCAGATCGATATCGCCCCAATCGACCCCCAGATCGAGACTGGCGGTGCACACCAGCGCGCGCAATTTGCCCTGGGCCATCGCCCCTTCGACTTTGGCGCGCGCCTCACGGCTCAATGATCCGTGGTGGATGCCGATCGGCAGCGTGTCTTCGTTGGCATCCCACAACAGCTGAAACAGATATTCCGCCAGGAACCGCGTGTTGGTAAACACCAGAGTGGTGCGATGCCCGCGGATCAGATCATACAGTTGCGGCACCGCCCAGGTCCCGGCATGCCCGCCCCATGGCACACGACTGTCCACCGGTTGCAGGATTTCGACAATCGGCGCCGCGCCCGGTTCACCCTCCACCAGCGTAACCCGCTCCGCAACGCCCCCCGGTGCCAGCCACGCGCGATAGGCCTGCGCATCGCCCAGCGTCGCCGACAATGCGACACGGCGCAGGCCAGGGCTGAAGTGCTGTAACCGCGCCAGCGACAGCGCCAGCAGATCGCCGCGTTTGGTGGTGGCAAAGGCATGCACTTCGTCGATCACCACGCGCTGCAGCCCGGCAAACAGATCGGCGCTGTCGGGATAGGTGAGCAGCAGCGACAGCGATTCGGGCGTGGTCAGCAGGATGTGCGGCGGGCGCACGCGCTGGCGCGCCTTGCGATCGCTCGGCGTATCACCGCTGCGCGTTTCGATGCGGATCGGCAGTCCGATCTGTTCCACCGGGGTCAGCAGGTTGCGCTTCACATCGTGCGCCAGTGCCTTCAGCGGCGACACATACAACGTGTGCAACCCTTCGGGCGGTGCATCGCCGCTTAGCCGCGACGGCGCAAAATCGGCCAGTGTCGGCAAAAACCCGGCCAAGGTCTTGCCCGCCCCGGTATCGGCCACCAGCAACGCATGGTCGCCGCGGGCCGCCGCCGCCAGCATCGCGGTCTGGTGCGCCCGCGGCGCCCAGCCGCGCGCATCAAACCACGCGGCGATTTCGGGCGGCAGGGCTGGGGTGTCCATCGCTGGCGGTTTAACGCCGAATACCGATGTGGGACAGCCGCCGATCCAGTGCATCCAGCAGCCGCGCCAACCCCGCCTCGGTCAGGCTTTCGGCGCGCGCGGTCAGCAGTGATTCGGTGTTGGATGCGCGCAACAGCCACCATCCATCGGGGGTGGTAACGCGCGCGCCATCGATGGCCGCAAACGCCTCGCCATCGGCCTGCAGCGCGGCGATCACTGCGGCCACCGCCGCGTGGGCGTCGATATCCTGCACGGCAAAGCGCAATTCGGGCGTGGAGTGGGTTTCGGGCATGGCATCGCGCAGCGCGGTCAGCGATTGGCCCAGCCGCGCCGTTGCCGCCAGCAGCCGTAACGCGCCGTACAGGGCATCATCGTGGCCATAAAAATCGTCGGCAAAAAACAGGTGCCCGGTCATTTCCCCGGCCAGCACCGCACCCGTTAACTTCATTCCGGACTTTATCAGCGAATGGCCGGTTGGCGCCATCAGCGCGGTCCCGCCCAGCGCGGCCACCGTGTCAAACAGCACCTGGCTGGCCTTTACATCCGCCATGATCAACGCGCCCGGGCGCCTTTGCAGCAAATCGCGGGCCAGGATCAGCAGGATCTGATCCCCCCACAGTATGCGCCCGCGCCCATCGACCACACCCAGCCGGTCACCATCCCCGTCAAAAGCAAATCCGAAATCGATCGTTCCCGCCGCGACAGCCGCGATCAGATCACCAAGGTTGGCGGCATCGCTAGGATCGGGATGATGGTGGGGAAAATGACCGTCTACAGCCGTGTAAAACAGGACATGGGTGCCAGGCAGGTGCCGCACCAGGCGTTCGACCAGCGGGCCGGCCGCACCGTTGCCCGTATCCCAGCCGATGCGCAGATGTTCGATGCCGGCACGGTCTATCCCGTCCAGCGCGTGCAGTATGCGGGTGATATAGGCGCCGGAAACGTCAGCCTGCTCGACCGCGCCGGACAACCTGCCCCCGCACCAATCCCCGGTTGCGGCCATCCGGCCCAGTTCGACTATGTCATCGCCAAAGAACGGCTGGCCCCCAAGGTCCATTTTGAAGCCATTATGATCTTTGGGATTGTGGCTGCCGGTTACCTCTATGCCGCCGTGCACTTCATCGCTTGACGCGACTGCATAATACAGCAGCGGAGTAGGGCACAGCCCGATCCGTCGCACTGCGATCCCGCCGTCGCACAGCCCCAGCACCAGTGCCGATTCCAGCGCAGGCGAACTGATCCGGCCGTCATAGCCGACGGCCACGCATCTACCGCCGGCGCGGCGCACGCACGTGGCAAAACTGCGCCCGACGGAATAAGCATCACGCAGGCCCAGATTCTGCCCCCAAACCCCGCGCATGTCGTATGCGCGCAACAGGCCGGGATCAAAGGTGTGGGCGTTGCACCGCAGCGCGCCGGGATCAATCGCGCAATCATCAGCCAAGGTTTTTGGGCCCCAACCGTTCCAGCAACAGATCGCGCGCGGCATTGGCCTCGTGCACGGCATCGCTGGTGCCGCCGCGATCGGGGTGCACGCGCGCGATCAGGCGGCGATGCGCATCCAGGATGTCCGCGCGCGCGGCGGTCTTTTCCACCCCCAGCAGCACGCGCGCCTGCTTTTCGCGCTGACGGTCGGCGGGGTTTCCGCCAATCCCGTCCAGCAGTCCGCCCGCCAGCCACGGCCAGCGTTCCCACGGCCATTGCCCGATCAGGAACCGCATCGCCACCGTGCCAAGCAGTGCCAGCTCGGCCAGCCGCCAGATCATGGTACCCGTTCTAACGCCAGCTGAGTGGGTGCAGCGACCGCCGGCAGGTTCAGCCCGGCAACCAGCGCGCGCAGTTCCTGCCGCGCGACCAGATGGCTGGTGCCCAGTTCACCCAGATGCCCCTTGTCCAGCAGGGTCAGCCCGCTGGGGAACAGTTCGCGATAGATCACGCGTTCGGACAAACCGCTGGCAATGCGAAAGCCGACGCGTTTTGACAGTTCGGTCAATGCCTGGTCGATGCGGCGCTGGTTGCGCGCCTCGGTATATCCGGTGCGGTTGCGCACCACCACCCAATCCATGTTGCGGCGGGCATCGCGGATCGCCGACATCGCGCGCTTCTTGCGCGCCTCCCAGATCAGTTCGGCGTAAAACGACAGCCGGCGTACCTTGAAAGTCTCGGAATCGACCTGACCGATCAGGTCGAAATCGACAAAGCTGTCGTTCAGCGGCGTGACCAGCGTGTCGGCGCGGGTGGCAACATGGCGGGCCAGCGGATCATCACGGCCGGGGGTGTCGAACACCACGAAATCGGCCTCTGCCCCCATCGCTTCGGTCAGTGCGTCCAGCGCATCGATCGAATCACCTTCGAACACGGTAAAATTGGCGGTTGGCAGGGTGATCTGCCGGCGCCGCGCGGTTTCGGCGCGGTTTTCCAGATAACGGTGCAGCGTGCGCTGACGGCTGTCCAGGTCGATCGCGGCGACCCGCGCGCCCTGGCTGGCCAGCGCAATAGCGACGTGCACAGCGGTGGTCGATTTGCCGGTGCCGCCTTTTTCGTTGGCAAAGACAATGCGGTGTGGGCCGTTCGACACAGGTGCTTCCTTCATGGGCGGATGACCCCGCGCCAACGCTTGTACGCGGCCCGGTGCATGGCTAGGCATTTGGCGGCTAACGTGCCAGGGCCGGTGTCGCAACCGCAAATTGGCACGCGCCAGGCATCGGGTCACGCGCGTTTCACGCTTGGCCTGATGGTAAAGGACAGACCAGGACCATGCAAACCGTCTCAACCCGTGCAACGCTGGCAAATGCCGTGGCGGCGCTCAAAAGCGGGGGAAAAACCCTGGCATTGGTGCCGACGATGGGCGCGCTGCACGAAGGACATCTGACGCTGGTGCGCCAGGCGCGCGCGCATGCCGATCGCGTGGTGGTGTCGATCTTTGTCAACCCGCGGCAGTTTGGTGCCAATGAGGATCTGGGCGCCTATCCCCGGCAGCTGGCGGCGGACACGGCGGTGCTGGCCGCGGCGGGCGTCGATCTGTTGTGGGCGCCCGACCTGAACGAAATCTATCCCGCCGGTTATGCCACCACGGTGTCAGTGGCGGGGATCGACCACATGCTGTGCGGCATGCAGCGGCCGGGGCATTTTGATGGCGTGGCCACCGTCGTGCTGAAACTGTTCAACCAGGTCGCCCCCGATGTGGCGCTGTTCGGCGAAAAAGACTGGCAACAGCTGACCATCATCCGGCGCATGGCGCGCGATCTTGATCTAAGCTTTCCCAATGCCGCTGCGATCATCGGCGTGGCCACGGTGCGAGAGCCGGATGGCCTGGCGATGAGCAGCCGCAACCGCTATCTGACCGCCGATCAACGAGCCCGCGCCACCGCGCTGAACCGTGCCATGCGCACCGCCGCTGGCGCGATGGTTGCGGGTGAACCCGTGGCCCATGCGATTGGTGCGTTGCGGCAGGCGCTGGTGTTGGCAGGGTTTGACCGTATCGACTATGCCGAATTGCGCGATGCCGAAACACTGGACGCGCTGACCGGGTGGGACCCGGCGCGCCAGTGCCGGTTGCTGGTGGCGGCGCAGATCGGCCGGGCGCGGCTGATCGACAACATGGCGGTGGAACCGGCACTGGCCAACCCGCCCGAACTGGTGTCAAATGGATGAAACGTCTGGTCGGTCGAACCGGCCCGACCATTATCGAGGGGAACGCATGCCATGGCCACACAGATCCGCCCGAACATCGCGTGCAGCGACGCCGAGTGGGAGGCGCGGCAGGAACTGGCCGCGTGTTATCGCATTTTCGACCTGCTGGGCTGGTCCGAATCGGTGTACAACCACATCTCGGTGAAAGTGCCCGACCAGGATGGCGCGTTCCTGATCAACCCCTATGGCCTGTTGTACAGCGAAGTGACCGCCAGCAATCTGGTCAAGATCGACATTGATGGCAACAATATCGGCGCCAGCCAGTACCCGGTGAACAAGGCCGGGTTTACCCAGCACGCGCTGTTCCACCGCCAGTTGCACTGGGCCAATGCCATTTGCCACGTGCACACCACCGCATCGATGGCGGTGTGCAGCCTGGAAGCGGGGCTGCTGCCGGTCAATTTCTATGCCTGCAATTTCATCGGCCGGCTGGCCTATCACGATTTCGAAGGCGTGACGGTGCGTGATGAGGAAGGGCAGCGGCTGCTGGCCAATCTGGGTGACCGCAACATCCTGATGCTGCGCAACCATGGCCCGGTGGTGCTGGCGCCGACGCTGCCATCGATGTTCCTGCAGATGTGGGCGCTGCAACGCGCGTGCGAAATCCAGATGGCCACGCTGTCGATGGGCCAGCCGGTGATCCACATTGCCGACGATGTGGTCGCGGTGCACCAGCGCGATCTGCGCCAGGTGGCGGTGCCGGGCAGTGCACCGGGCGCCACCGACTTTGCCGCCTGGGTGCGACGGATCGACCAGATCGATCGCGGCTGGCGCGACTGAACCAGCCCGGCCATTGAATCCCAGGACCATGCCGCGCCTTGTCGTCAACAACCAGCCGGTCGAATTCCGCATCGACGCGCAGACGCCGTTATTGTGGGCGCTGCGTGATGTGGCCAATCTGACCGGCACCAAATATGGCTGTGGCACGGGCGAATGCGGCGCTTGCCTGGTGATCGTCGATGGCCAGGCGATGCCCAGTTGCATGGTGTCGCTGGGTGAGGCCGAAGGGCGCAGCGTGACCACGATCGAGGGTCTGGCGGCATGGGGTGGGGCGCCCGATCGCAACCATCCGGTGCAACAGGCGTTCGTGGCCGAACAGGCGATCCAGTGCGGGTTTTGCACGCCCGGGCTGGTGATCGCCGCCGCCGCACTGCTGGCGCGCAACACCAACCCGACCGAGGCGGACATTACCGCCGCGATCACCAATATCTGCCGCTGTGGGGTCTATCCCCGGCTGGTGCGCACGATCGAACGCGCCGGGCGAATCATGCGGGGTGAGGAAAAGGGTGTTCCCGTGCCGGCGCCGGCCACAGCGACCACGGCGGGACTCTAGAGCGATTTCTGGCCGGATGGTACTACCCGGCGAATCGGAAATCGCGTCAAAACAAACAACTCGACCGCTTACAGCGGCAGAAAACGTCCGGCGCAGATCAGCGACGCGGCACTGCCCAGCACCATGATCAATCGCAAGGCTTCGTGAACAAGCACGGTCGTGTGGCGCAGGGCGTAAGTCATGGCGCGATGATTGTGCGCCGACCGGTTAAAAACCCGTTAAGGCATCAACCCTGCCGTCATCCTTGCAGCCATTCGTGCAGCGATTGCAGGCAGGCACGCGCCAGCAGCATCGATCGTTCCGGGCTCCAGCCCTGGACCGGGCACGGCAGATCGTCATTGTCCTTGAACGGCATTTCCAGCGTCATCGCCACTGCCCCAAACCGTTCGGCCACCTGGTTGGTCGACATCGCCAGATTGCCGGTGCCGGGCCGCGCATTGGGATAGCCGTGGCGGGTCTGAAAATCGGGGGTGCGGCGTTCCAGAATGCTGCGATAGCGGCGATACCCTTCGCTTTGTGCGTCGGTGCGCGACGGTATGCCTTCAAACCCGGCCAGAAACACGTGCGGGATCGCCTCGTCACCGTGGACATCGATGGCGAAATCGACCCCGGTCAGGTCCATCGCGTTGCGCAGCGCCAGCACTTCGGGTGATCGTTCGGCGCTGGGCGCGTGCCATTCGCGGTTCAGATTGACCCCGGCGGCATTGGTGCGCAGATGCCCGCGCACCGATCCATCGGGGTTGGCATTGGGCACCAGGTGGAATGTGCAGGCGGCGCGCAAGGCGCGGGCATGCGGGTCGGCCGGGTCGGTCAGCATGGCCAGCGCGCCTTCCATCCACCATTCCGCCATCGCTTCGCCGGGATGCTGCCGCGCGTACAGCCACACCGGCTTTGGCCCATGGCCCAGCGTCAGGCAATCAATCGTGCGGCCATCCAGACTGTGGCCCAGCACGCGGTGGCTGACCCCCGGTTGTACTGCGCTGCGCGCGACCAAATCCAGGTGGCGTTCCCACGAATAGGGCGCGAAATAGGCAAACCAGCACAGATCGGCAGCGGGCTGATGGCGGATGATCAGCGTGCCGCCATCGCGATCTGCGTCATAGACGGTGTCGGCACGCGCCCAGAACTGGCGATCATCCGATACCGCCGCGCGATAGCCGCGCCACCCGTCGGGATAGGCCGCCGCGGCCACCCCGGTAATCTGCAATTCAATGGTGCGCCCGGCCGCGCCCGCCACCTGAAAATGGAACCACTGGAAAAAAGTGGATTGGGCATCGCGGTGGATGGCCAGCCGCGCGGTGACGCCGTCGATCGACAACACGTCGATATTGCCGCTGTCAAAGGCGGCGGAAATCAGGATTGGCGGGGTGGTCTGGGTTTCGGTCATTTGACCGTGATAGTCTGACCCGATCGTCCGGGAAAGCCCGTGAACGCCGCTGCGGCCAGACGCGGCGCGGCCACATCGACGCCGCCACGTTTGCCACGCAGATTTTCCGTATTTTCGGCGCGCGCCTCCCACAACGGGTTGCCGCTGGCACGATCGCGGACCACCACCACCAGCCGCGTGGTCACCAGGTCCTTGGGCCCGCCGCCCAGGCTGAAACCGATCCCCAGCCCGAACCCGGAACGGTATCCGCCGCTGTCACCCCCCACGCCCACCGACACCGGTCCGCGGGTGCGGTCGATGTGCGCGGTCGTGCGTTCAACCCGCACCTCGACAATGCGGTCGGGATTGGCGGCACTGCTCACGGCAAAGCCCTTTGCCGCCAATTCGTGCGCCACCGCATCCAGCCACGGCCGCAGATCGAGCGCGGCGGGATCGAGCCCAGGCGCGGTGGTGATCACAATTGTGCCCTGGGCCGGGGCCAGCGCGGCATCGGGCGCGATAAATCGTGTGACCGTTACCGGGTCGGCCCGCGCCGGGGCGCCGGTCAGGGCAAGCAGGGCGGCAATCGCCGGCAGCCAAGTGATTCGATGCATGCCCGGCACTATGGCGCTTTGCCCGGACGCCCGCAATCGGGGTCTTGCGCTATTCAGCGGGGTTCATCCGGGCGGTGCCTGCGATCGCCGGCACGACCGTGCCATCGGGAAATTTGGCAAACAGCGCGCCTGCCAGCCGGCCGGCCACGCGGGTGTCATCGCTGCCGCTGTCGGTCAGGCGCGTCTGCCCCTGGGCATGGCCCTCCCACAGCACGCGGTTGCTGGCCTTGTCGCGGATGCGCACATCCAGCCGGGTGGCGATGATCGCCTTTTTCGGTTTGGACAGGTCGACCGCGATGGCCATGCCATAACCGACCCCGCGGTTGCTGACCCCCACGCTCATTTCGCCGCTGACCGGTTTGTGCGGGGCCTCTTCGGGTGCCACCACATCGCGGCTGACTGCGATTTCGATCAGTTGCGCGGGATCGCTGGCATGCGCCACGTCATAGCCCTTGCCGGCCAGCTGGTCGATCACCGCCGCCTCATAGACCGGCAGTTTTGCGGGGCTGGCGGTTTCGTCGGGGTCGCGCGGCGCCAGCGCGCCATCGCTTGCCACGGGTACCGGCGAGGGCGGCGGCGGGCTGGTGTCGGTCACCACGATCCGCCCTTTGCCAAGCAGATCGCCAGCATCGGCGGCGCGAAAGGTTTCAACATCGATCGCACGTGATGGTTCGGCATTGCCCTGCGTGGCCACGCGGTCATTGCGCCACGGTTCCCGATCGTCTTGCCAAGGTGAATTGCCCCAGCCGCCGCCATGGTGTTGCGCCATAGCCATTCCTGGCAAGGCCAGCGCGGCCAGCGCGGCGGTGCAGGCCAAAACCCGTGAACGGTCGCAAAACGGCGGCATGGATGGAAGCATGGGCAAAATATCCTGACAGTACACGCACGATCTTATGCGGCTGGGGTTGCCCTCATACAACGGATGCTTAGGAACATTCCCTCTACAGCGGACCCTACAGGGCCGCGCCAGGCCGGCAACAGGGGTGATTCGCGACAATGAGCAAGGTTCCCGTTCTGGTCACCGGTGGTGCCGGGTATATCGGCAGCCACGCAGTGCTGGCTTTGAAGGATGCGGGCTGGCCGGTCGCGGTCATCGACAATCTGGTCACCGGGTTCCGCTTTGCCGTGCCCGTTGGCGTGCCGTTCTATCAGGGTGACATCGCCGATGGCGCACTGCTCGCACGCGTTTTTGCAGAACAGGGCACGCGCGCGATAATGCATTTTGCCGGGTCGATCATCGTGCCCGAATCGGTCGAAAATCCGCTGAAATATTATCACAACAACACCGCCAACAGCCGCAGTTTGATCGCTGCCGCGGTCCACGCTGGCGTGCCGCACTTCATCTTCAGCTCCACCGCTGCGACCTATGGTATTCCTGCCGTGTCGCCGGTGACCGAAGACAGCCCGAAACTGCCGATCAACCCTTATGGCATGTCAAAGCTGATGACCGAGATCATGCTGGGCGATGTTGCGGCGGCGCACCCGCTCAATTTCTGTGCCTTGCGCTATTTCAACGTCGCCGGGGCCGATCCGCAGGCGCGCACCGGGCAATCGACCGCCGGCGCCACCCACCTGATCAAGGTCGCGGTAGAGGCGGCGCTGGGCAAGCGTGACCATGTCGGCGTGTTCGGCACCGATTACGCCACGCCCGATGGCACCGGGGTGCGTGATTACATCCATGTCAGCGATCTGGCCGCCGCGCATGTGCTGGCGCTGGAGGCGCTGATTGCCGATCCGGCACAGTCGATGACCATGAACTGCGGTTATGGCCGCGGGTTTTCGGTGCTGGAGGTGCTGGATGCGGTGGACCGGGTGACCAACCGGACGATCGAACGCCAATTGCTGCCGCGCCGTGCGGGCGATCCCGATGCGCTGATTTCCGACAACCGGCGGATCAAGGCGACGCTGCCGTGGGTGCCGCGCTATGCCGATCTGGACGTGATCGTGAACCACGCGCTGGCGTGGGAACGGCGGTTAACGGAAATCCGGGCAGAAGCTTGACTTTGATGGACGGCGGCTATAGCTGCGCCGTTCTGTTTTGAGGCCCGGTCGCATTCGGGCAAAGGGATTCGTCATGAAGATTCGCAACAGCCTGAAGTCGCTCAAGGACCGCCACCGCGACAACCGCGTGATCCGTCGCCGCGGCCGGACCTATGTGATCAACAAGACCCAGCGCCGGTTCAAGGCCCGCCAGGGCTGAACCACGACGCCCCGTTACCGGGGCGTTTTCCCGCTACGGGTTGCTGAAAACCCCCGCCCCGCCGGCGGGGGTTTTCGCTTGTTTGTGGAACACGGGTCTTTTTGGAAAAGGGATTCATGACCGGTATCGATGCAGTGGTGTGGGATATCGGCCGCGTGCTGGTGCAGTGGGATTTTCCGCGCATCTGGCGCGACGCCATCCCTGATTCGGCCGCGCACGCGGCGTTCACCTCCAGCGTGGTCAGCGAATCATGGCATGGCCGCCACGACACCGGGGTGTCGATGGCGACGATGGTCGCCGAACGCAGCGCGGAATTTCCCGAACACGCCGCGCTGATCGAACGCTATGCCACGCATTGGCTGCTGTCGGTGCCGGGGCCGATCGCCGGCACACATGAACTGGTCGAACGGCTGGCCGACCGGGGCGTGCCGCAATTTTCGATTACCAATTTCGGCGCGGATGCGTTTGCGATGTTCCGCCCGACCTTTCCGGTGCTCGACCACATGATCGATATCGTGGTGTCGGGCACCGAGCACCTGATCAAGCCGGATCGCGCAATTTTCGACCTGGCCGCCGCCCGGTTCGGCTACGCGCCGCAACGCATGCTGTTTATCGACGACAACGCTGACAATATCGCCGCTGCCCGCGCGCTGGGCTGGCAGGCGCACCATTTTCTGGACGATGCGGCCGCGCTGGAGGCGGATTTGCTGGAGCGGGGTCTGCTTTAACGCAGCCCGATCAGCGAAATTTCACGGCCGTAATCCGGTTCGGCCCGGTGCGTCGCGCGGCGGAAGGAAAAGAAGCGCTCGGCTTGCGCATAAGTATCCTCGCCCAGCATCGCGACGGTGCTCACACCGGCCGCCTGCAGCCGCGCGGCGACATAGCCTTCCAGATCGAACCAGCTGTGCCCGGCGCGGCCGGCACGAAAATGTGCGGCGTTGGCGGGGTCGGCCATGATGAACCGGCGCTCGAACGCGTCGTCCACTTCATAGCTGGCCTGGGCAATACAAGGCCCGATGACGGCGGCGATGTTTTCGCGCCGCGCGCCCACGGCCTCCATCGCGGTGATGGTCGCATCGGTCACACCATGGAACGCGCCTTTCCACCCGGCATGCGCCGCGCCCACCACGCCGGCGCGCGCATCGTGGAACAGCACCGGCGCGCAATCGGCGGTCAGAATGCCCAGCAGCAACCCGGGCCGGTCGGTAACCAGCGCGTCGGCGCGCGGGCGATCGGCCTCGTCCCACGGCGCGGTCACCGTCACCACATCGGCCGAATGGACCTGATACGCACAAACCAGCTGCGCCTGCGGAAGCACTGCCGCCACCGCCCGGGCGCGGTTTTCGGCCGCCGCGCCGGGATCGTCTTCACTGCCCCAGCCGACATTCAGCCCGGCGTGCACGCCCTGGCTGACCCCGCCGCGCCGGCCCAGAAAGCCGTGCGCGGCGCCCGCCAGCACACGATGGGTCAGCACTTCGACCGGATCGCTCATCCCGACAGGCTTTTGCTGACCTGTTCGCGCACGTCACGCGACAGATTGGCTTGCGCGGCGATGCGTTCCAGCGCGGCGCGCATCAGCGCGGCGCGCGCCGGCTCGATCTTGCGCCAGCGGCCCAGCGGCGGCACGAACCGCGCCGCGACATTGCCGTTGATCGGATCGAGCGCCAGGATCAGATCGGCGATCATCCGGTACCCTTCGCCATCGGCGGCATGAAACGCCGCGCTGTTGGCGGCAAACGCCATATACAGCGCGCGCACGCGGTTGGGGTTGGTCAGCGTAAAATCGGCATGGTGGGCCAGCGCCTTCACATGGTCGATTGCCGCGGGGTGCAGCGATCCCGCCTGCAACGAAAACCATTTGTCGATCACCAGCGGATTGTCGGCAAACCGTGCATAAAAATCGGCCAGCGCCGCGCCGCGTTCGGGCGCATCCAGCCCGCACAGCACCATCAGCGCGCCCTGCCGGTCGGTCATGTTGTCGGCGGCGGCATATTGCGCATGCGCGCGGGCAATTGCGTCGGCCGGGTCAGCGGGCGCCAGATAGACCAGCGCCTGCGTCTTCAGCTTGCGCGCGCCACGCGCGGCGGCGTCCAGGCTGTAGGGCACGGCGCTGGTGCGATCGTGCAGTGCGCGCCACTGGTCGGCCAGGGTCGTGCCCAGCCATGCCTTCAACGCCTCACGCTCCGCGCGCACGCGGCCGGGGTCGAGCGGGTTCAGCGCTTCGCCCAGATAGGCCTCACCCGGCAGGATGATCAGCTCGCCACGCATCAGGTCATCCAGCGATGCGTCGGCCAGCACGGCGGCAAACGCTTCGCCGATCGCGGCCCGCCCGTCGGCGCGTGCAGCATCGTCGATCTGCCCGGTCACGACCGCGACCAGGTGCTGCACCACCAGCTGCTGCATCGCCTCGTACCGCGCAAACGGATCATCGTCGTGCGCGGCCAGGAACACCAGATCGGCATCGGTCGCCGGGTTGTTGATCGCCACCGGCGCGGAAAAGCCGCGGTTGATCGACAGCACCGGCAGCGCGGCATGGCCGGGGAAGGTAAAGCTCTGCTCCGCCTCGGTCAGCACCACCAGCTGTTCACCGTCATGGCAACCGCTGATGCGATCGAACAGCGCGGTGCGCAGCGGGATCACCATCGGCGCCTTGTCGGGCTGGCCGGGGGTGGGCGGCACGGTCTGTTTCAGCGTCAGCGTCACGGTGTCGCCGGCGTGTGCCAGCGCCACATCAACGCGCGGGGTGCCCGCCTGTTCGTACCAGCGGCGAAACTGGGTGAGATCAAGGCCTGCGCCATCCTCGATCGCGCGCACAAAATCCTCGCACGTCGCAGCCTCTCCATCATGGCGGTCGAAATAGAGGTCGGTGCCTGCGCGAAAGCGTTCGGGCCCCGCCAGCACGGTCATCATGCGGATCACCTCGGCGCCCTTGTTATAGACCGTCGCGGTATAGAAATTGCTGATTTCCTGATACGAATCCGGGCGGATCGGGTGCGCCAGCGGGCCGGAATCCTCCGGGTACTGGGCGCCGCGCAGCACGCGCACATCCTCGATCCGTTTGACCGGGGGTGATCCCTGGTCTGCGCTGAACTGCTGATCGCGCAGGACGGTAAAGCCCTCTTTCAGCGACAGCTGAAACCAGTCGCGGCAGGTGACCCGGTTGCCCGACCAGTTGTGGAAATATTCGTGCGCAACCACGCCTTCGATCGCGTCATAATCGCCATCGTTGGCGGTTTCCGGATCGGCCAGGATATAGCGCGTGTTGAACACGTTCAGGCCCTTGTTCTCCATCGCCCCGGCGTTGAAATCGGCCACCGCGACAATGTTGAACAGGTCCAGGTCATATTCGCGGCCATAGGCTGTTTCGTCCCACGCCATCGATGCGATCAGGCTGCGCATGGCATGGCCGGTGCGGCCTTCATCGCCCGCGCGTACCCAGATCGCCAGATCAACCTGCCGCCCCGACCGGGTGACAAAGCGGTCGCGCGTCGGCACCAGATCGCCCGCGACCAGCGCGAACAGATAGGCCGGTTTGGGCCAGGGATCATCCCATTGCGCCCAGTGACTGCCGTCAGCGCCGTCACCCTGGGCAACCGGATTGCCGTTGGACAACAGCACCGGGAATGCGGTCTTGTCCCCCGCCATGCGCACGCGATAGCGGCTGAGTACGTCGGGCCGGTCGGGGAAAAAGGTGATGCGGCGAAACCCTTCGGCCTCACACTGCGTGCACAGCATCCCGCCAGAGGCATAGAGGCCCGACAATTGCGTGTTGGCCAGCGGGTTGATCACCGTTTCGATGGTCACCTCATGCGCGTCACCCGGCAGCGCGATCACCAGATCTGGCCCGTCCATGTGCCAATCGTTGTGGGCATGGCCATCAACCAGCAAAGTCGCCACCGCCACGCCATCACCGTTCAGCCGCAGCGGCGCGAGCGCGGATTGGCGCGTGACCTGCAGGGTGGACCGCACCTTTGTGGCATCCAGCGACAGCGCAAAATCCAGCTCGATCGTCGGCACCAGCCAGGCTGGCGGCTGATAATCCAGCCGGCGAATAACCTTGGGCTGGTCAGCCGGGTGGTCGGGATGGGCGGCCGCGGGTGCGCTGGACATGTCGTTCATCCCGGCAATGTAGGCGGTCCGGCGCCCGGGGCCAATGGCAATCATGGGGCGAAAGTTGCGTTTTGGCTTGACGCCTCTGCCTGCGCTTGCGCAACCCATGCGCGGGCAGACAAAAGCGGGGGCACGCCATGGCGGGCGCATACAGGGCGATGACACGGATGATGCTGCCGGGCCTGACAGGCGGGTTGGTGCTGGTTCCGGCGACGGCGCGGGCGGCGGGGTTCGATGCCGAACATGCCGCCGCGCGCTATCTGGCGATGTTGAGCCCGGCGGCGCGTGCGCGGTCGGATGCCTATTTTGACGGAACGCTGTGGCTGAACGTGCTGTCGGCGCTGGTCACGCTGCTGATCTGCTGGATCATTGCGCGCAGCCGGGTGCTGGTCAGGGTACGCGATGCCCTGCGGCGGCAGGGCTGGCGGCCGTGGGTGGTGATGATTGTGGTGGCCATGACGTTTCTGGCCGGGCTGGCGCTGCTGGAACTGCCCTGGTCGATCTATGTCGATTATTGGCGCGAACGCCGGTTCGGGCAGATGAACATGGGGTTTGGCGGCTGGCTGGGCGAACAGGCGGTTGAAGCGGTGATCCTGCTGGTGGTCGGCGGGCTGGTGCTGACGGTGATCAACGCGGTCATGCGCGGCTTTCCGCGTCTGTGGTGGCTGGTTGGCGCGGGCGCGGTGGCGGTGATCACGGCATTGTCGGTGCTGATCATGCCGGTGTTCTTCATGCCGCTGTTCAACGCCTATACCGATCTGCCGGCGGGGCCGCTGCGCACCCGGATTGAGGCTATGGCGGCCGCCAACCACATCCCCGTCGATCACATCGTGGTTTACAACGCGTCGCGGCAGAATGACCGCATTTCCGCCAATGTTTCCGGATTGGGCCCGACCGTGCAGATCAGCCTGACCGATACGCTGGTCAAAACCGCCGATGTGGCAGAGGTGGCGGCCGTGGTCGGGCACGAAATGGGCCACTATGTGCTGAACCACGTGTGGCGCGCGATCGTGCTGGGGGCACTGCTGTCAGCGCTGCAATTCTGGCTGATTTTGCGCGCCGCACCGGCGGTTCTGGCCCTGGGCGGGCGGCGGAGCGGTTTGCGCGGGATCGATGATCCGGCCGCGGTGCCGGTGTTGTTCGCGCTGTTCACCCTGCTGTCGCTGCTGTGCCTGCCGCTGTCCAACACGCTGGTGCGCAGCGCGGAAAATGCGGCCGATGCGTTCGGGCTCGACACCGCGCGCGAACCCGATGGCTTTGCGCTGGCGGCGATGCAACTGGCATCCTACCGCAAGATTTCGCCCCCGGCCTGGCAAGAAGCGCTGTTTTTTGACCATCCATCGGGGCGCACCCGCGTGCTGCGGGCGATGCACTGGAAACAGGATCACGTGCCGCACGCAACCGAGGTAGAGCCACCGCCGCTGCCCGATCCCGCGCTGCCGGCGCATTGACCGGGATGCGGCTGTTCGTTTTCGGCATGGGCTATAGCGCGGGGGTGCTGGCGCGCCGGCTCAGTGCGCAAGGCTGGCGGGTGGATGGCACCGGGCGCGGCGGCACAATCGCGTTTGATGACAGCGCGGCGGTGCACGCGGCGCTGGCCAGGGCCAGCCATGTGCTGTCCAGCGTGCCGCCCAGCCGTGATGGCACCGACGCCGTGCTGGCCACATATGGCGGGGCATTGTGCGACGGCCTGGCGCGCTGGATCGGCTATCTGTCGTCCACCGGGGTTTATGGCGATTGTGGCGGGGCCTGGGTGGATGAAACCGCACCCATCGGCCACGGGCGGCGCAGCGCGCGCAGTGAGGCGGATCTGGCGTGGCAGGCGCTGGATGCGCAGCGCGCTGAAAACCGCGTGCGCGTGTTCCGTCTGCCGGGCATCTATGGCCCGGGGCGCAGCGCGTTTGACCGGTTGCGCGATGGCAGTGCGCGGCGGCTGATCGCGCCGGGCCAGGTGTTCAGCCGGGTGCATGTCGATGACATAGCCGGCGGTGTGATTGCCGGCATGGCGGGGCCGGCGGGGGTGTACAACCTGGCCGATGACGAACCGTGCGACGCCAATGCCGTGATTGAAGAAGCGGCGCGGCTGATGGGGGTCATACCACCGCCGCTGGTGCCGCTGGCCGATGCCGCGCTGTCACCGATGGCGCTGGCGTTCTATGCCGAAAACCGCCGGGTGGCCAATGGTCGGGCGCGGCGCGTGCTGGGCTGGCGCCCGCGTTTTCCAACCTATCGCGAAGGGTTGCGCGATTTGAGCGCAACCACCAGCCCGGTCAGCGACAGCGCCGCGCCCGCCGCGTTGAACGCCGACCAGCGATAGTTTTCAAACACGGTTGACAGCAGCATCGCGACAATGGGCACCAGTACCCCGTTATAGGCGGCGGGCCCCGGCCCCATTTCGCGCAGCAGCAGGTTGTACAAGGGGAACGTGAGCACCGACCCGACCAGCGCCAGATAGGCCACGCTGCCCAGGTAGGCCGGCGACCAGTCGAACACCGGCGGCCCTGATAGCACCCAGGCCACGACGACATCGGCACAGGCCCCGATCAGCATCGCCCAGCCCAGCACCATAGTGGCCGGCACTTGCCGCATGACTTTGCCCGCCTGGACCAGATTGCCGATCGAACAGCATAACAGCGCCACCACTGTCATGCCCGCCCCCAAAGGAACATCGCTGCCCGCCCCGGCGGTGCGGTATTCGTGGATCATCAACAGCACGATGCCGGCAAAGGCGATGGCCGAACCGATCATAAACCCGCGCGTTACCGGGGTGCCCAGAAAAATCCGCCCCAGCACCGTGTTTGGCAGGATCAGCAGCGCAAACACCACCGCCACCAGCCCCGATGTCAGGTGCGTTTCGGCGCGATAGACGAACTGGAAATTCAGGCAGAACAGGCTGATCCCGATCAGCCCGGCGCGGATCATTACGGCGCGTTCGGGCACCAGCGCGCCCACGCGAATATCACCGCGCACCAGGCCCAGCGCAAACATGCCCGCCGCCGCCCCGGCAAAGCGCCAGGTGACCGACCAGCTGGCCGGGACTACGCCGATCTGGGCTTTGATCACCAGCCAGGTTGATCCCCATACCAGTGCGGTGGTGATGAACGCGGCAATCAGGCGCAGATCGGCGCGCGGGCCGCGCGGGTCCTGCAGATGGGTGACCGTCATCGAATATCCGTCATGGCGTGGCGATCATAACGCCGCGATGGCCCGTGCCAGCGCCGCCACATGCGCCGGATTGCTGTTCCAGGCCGTCACCAGCCGTGCCGCGCCGGGCGTGCCGGGCGGTGCATTCCAGTCATAAAAATCAAATCCGGCGTTGCGCAGGGCCGCTGCTTCTGCCGGTGACAGCACCAGAAACACCTCATCCGCCTCAACCGGGTGGATCAACCGGGTACCAGCGGCGGCGGCCAGTTCGGCGGCGGCGTGATTGGCCGCGCGGGCATTGGTCAGCCACAGATCGCCCTCCAGCAGCGCCAGGATCTGTGCCGCCAGATAGCGCCCTTTGGATTGCAGGTGCCCGGCGCGTTTGCGCGCGCGACGGATCGGATCGGCCAGGCCTTGCGCTTCGCCAAACAGCACGATCGCTTCGGCCCCCATCCCTCCGTTTTTGACAAACCCGAAGCTGAGCGCATCGACCCCGGCATCGACCGTCACCGCCGCCGGGTGGCAGCCCAGATGCGCCACGGCATTGGCAAACCGCGCGCCATCCATGTGCAACCAAAGATCGCGCGCCTGCGCCAGCGCGCCGATCGCAGCCACTTCCTGCGGCGTATAAACCCGGCCATATTCGGTCGACTGGGTGATCGAAATCGCGCGTGGCTGCACCTGATGCACATTGTCGCGAATCGGTTCGAGCACGGCACTGATCGTTTCAGTCGTCAACTTTGCCGCGTCGCCCTCGGCCAGCATCAGTTTGGCACCATGGGTGTAAAACCCCGGCGCGCCGCCCTCGTCGACTTCGATATGGGCCTCGCGGTGGCACACCACCCCGCCATCGGGCGGCACCATCGCCGCCAGTGCGAGGCAATTGGCGGCGGTGCCGGTGGCCACCCACAGCGCGGTCGCCGGTTGACCGAACAGGTCGGAAAACGCCCCATCCAGCCGCCGCGACAGCGCATCGCCATCATACCCGTGATCGGGCGCATCGGCCGCCTGCATGGCGGCCCAGACGCGGGGGTGGATGGCGGCGGCGTTGTCGGAAAAGAAGTGCATGGCGCAAGCGCATGCTGCGCCTTTACGCGCCGGTCAAGCCGCCGATGATGCACGCGAAGAAGGAATCGCGGCTAACCGCTAGTATTAACCGCTTTGAGCAGGAATGAAAGTCATCGACAATATGGGGCACTGTTGCGCCCGCTGCGAAAAAGGGTGCCCGGATGTGACCCAGAGAGCAGGCGGGCTGGCTCAGCGTGATGTGATATGACTGCGGTTAGCCCAGATGGGCCCTTGCGAAATATTCTTCGATGCTGGCCGTTTGTTCTGGTGTCAGGGCACGCAAGGGTATGTGGTTAAACGCCCGATCGCTTTGCATCAGTACAACAACCTGTTTGCTTCGGTACATTTTCCGAAAATCAGACCAGCTAAGCGTGCTTTGGCTGCGGGCCGTTTTGCGTATAATCTCAACATCTGTCCAAACCAATTCAACATGGTCCTGCAATGTTTTTTGCTGATCGAAATTTTTACGCGCGAGACGCGGGATTAAAAAGTATTGCACTGACAATGCGCCAATGACAAAGACTGTTCCGAGAAGCAGTCCGACAAAAAATGCGGTGACTATGCTATAAATACCCTCATTCCATACTTCGGATATGGCTATGCCGGAAAATACCAATACACTCAGAGTGAAGATTTTTATCGCACCTTGACTGCGCATTGATGACACATAGTACAAGCGGTTAGCCTCGATGAGGTCGGCCGCGATGGGTTGATAGGATACGGTTTGCATGGTCCGCATCGTAAACGCTTCGGGCAACTGACTGCAAGAGTTCCGGCGGCAGTCTATAAAATTAGTAATTAATTGATTTTAAAAGGTAAAATTATAAACAATGGTCCTGGTCAAAACAACTGGCCAAGGTCGCGCATTCCTTCGACGATGGCGACGATCTCAACCGTGTCGCGTGCTGGTTGATATTCGTACAACACCAGATATGCGCCATGAACCAGCACCCTGGCGCCCGGCCGGATCTCATCCCGGCGGCTGCCCAATTCCGGATAAGTGCGCAACCGCTCGATCTTGGTATCCAATGCCAGCAACAGGCGATCGGCGGCGTCTTCATTGTCGAGCGCGATATAGCGCCAAATGCGCTTGAAATCGTCCCGGCCCCGCCGTGATACGACGATATCAGTCATGTCCGTCGATGGCGGCCCGTTCCGTTCTCGCTTCGTCGATGATCGAGGTCATATTGAGCGGCCCGGCGCTGCCGCTGGCCTTGCCCGCATCCCACGCAGAGCGGAGCGCAGCCAGTTCTTCGTCGCGGAAATGGCGGCGGTCACTCCATAACCGCATCGCGTCGCGCACGACTTCGCTGGCCGATGCATAATTGCCAGATGCAACCGCCGCCCGAATCCTGTCGGCCATGGGTGCGGGGACAACGACGGTCATTCGCTCAACGTTCGACATGATGGCAATGGCCTGTTTGGTATGCGATATTCATACTATAACACACCAGCGCATGGCATCAACGCACAATGCGGCACGGCCAACCCCCGTAACCGCGTGGTTTTGCAAACACCCATTGTGGAGATCTGGGGGAAATGGTGCTGCTGGGGAGGATTGAACTCCCGACCTCAGCCTTACCAAGGATGCGCTCTACCACTGAGCTACAGCAGCACGTCATTTCCCGCGTGCCCGGCAGACCTGTGCATGGCACGCCGGGGCAGGCGCGCCCTTTGGCTGTGGGGGGGCGGTTTGTCAAGCAGGGCTTGGGCGTCGCGCGCCAAGCAGGACTTGCGCGGTCAACCGGCATTCGCCACAGCAGGGGCGATGACCGATCACGTTCCCCCGCCATCCGCGCCCGCTGACGCCAAAAGCGAACGGCAGGCCAGGCTGGCCGAACAATTGCGCGCCAATCTGCACCGCCGCAAGGCGCAGTCGCGCGCGCTAGCCGCGGGGGAGGCCGCGGGGGAGGCGGCGGGTGAAGCCGATAAAACCGACCTTTCCAAACCCTGATCCAGCCGCTACTTCGCGCTTCTTCCGTATCTGACCCGCAGGAAACCCGATGCCCCGTCTGATCCTTGTCCGCCATGGCCAGTCGCAGTGGAACCTGGAAAACCGCTTTACCGGGTGGTGGGATGTCGATGTGACCGCGCAGGGCGCGGCCGAAGCGCTGGCTGCCGGCACGCTGCTGCGCGAACGGGGCGTATTGCCGACGGTGGCGTTCACTTCGCTGCAAACACGCGCGATCAAAACGTTGCACCTGGTGCTGGAGGCGGCGGGGCGACTGTGGGTGCCCGAAACCAAGGACTGGCGGCTGAACGAACGCCACTACGGCGCGCTGACCGGGCTGGACAAGGCCGAAACCGCTGCGCTGCACGGCGATGACCAGGTGAAGATCTGGCGCCGCAGTTTTGATGTGCCGCCGCCGCCGCTGGAACCGGGCAGTGCATTCGATCTGGCGGGCGATCCGCGCTATGCCGGGATCACCGTGCCCGCGACCGAAAGCCTGAAGGACACCATCGCGCGGGTGCTGCCCTATTACGAATCTGCTATCACCCCGGCGCTGCGTGCGGGTGAAACCGTGATCGTATCGGCGCATGGCAATTCGCTGCGCGCGCTGGTCAAACATCTGTCGGGCATTTCCGATGCCGATATCACCGGGCTGGAAATCCCGACCGGTCAGCCGATCATCTATGACCTGGATGATACGCTGGCGGCGGTCGACCGCTATTACCTGTCCGAACGTTGATTGTTAAACGTGGATCGTTGAAGGTGGATCGTTGAAAAGGGGGGCCTGGCCATGACCGCAAGCGTGCCGGTGGCGATCATCATGGGCAGCCAGTCCGACTGGGAAACCATGCAGGGCGCTGCCGCCGTGCTCGACCGGCTGGGCGTGGGGCATGATTGCCGGATCGTTTCGGCGCACCGCACCCCCGACCGCATGGTGACCTTTGCCAAAGGCGCGGCGGAGCAGGGCTTTCGCGTGATCATCGCCGGCGCGGGCGGGGCGGCGCATTTGCCGGGCATGGTGGCGGCGATGACCCACCTGCCGGTGCTGGGCGTGCCGGTGCAATCGCGCGCGCTGTCCGGGCTCGACAGCCTGTTGTCGATTGTGCAAATGCCCGCCGGGGTGCCGGTGGCCACGCTGGCGATCGGCGCGGCGGGGGCGACCAATGCCGGGCTGCTGGCGGCGTCGATCCTGGCCACATCCGATCCTGCGCTGGCCGAACGGCTGATCGCGCTGCGCGCCGAACAGGCCGCCGCGGTGGCAGAGCGGCCGGTCTGAATGGCACGCGCGACATGATCCCCCCTGGCGAAACGATCGGCATTCTGGGCGGCGGGCAGCTGGGCCGGATGATCGCGCTGGCGGCGGCGCAACTGGGCTATCGCTGCCATATCTACGCGCCAGAGGGCGATCCCATCGCCGCCGATGTCGCGGCGCAATTCACGCAGGGGGCGTTTGACGACACCGCCGCGCTGGCGGCGTTTGCCGCGAATTGCGGCGTGGTCACCTATGAATTTGAAAACGTGCCGGTGGCGCCACTCGCGGCAATAACCCCGCATGCACCGCTGTATCCGCCCGCCCGCGCGCTGGAAGTGGCGCAGGACCGGGTCAATGAAAAACGCTTTGTCGATGCACTGGGCGGGCGCACCGCACCGTGGCAGGCGGTCGATAGCGAGGCCGATCTGGCGGCGGCGATGGCGGCAATCGGTACCCCCGGAATCCTGAAAACCCGGCGCGACGGGTATGATGGCAAAGGTCAATGGCGGATCATGACGGCGGAGCAGGGCCAGGCGCTGGACCTGCCCGACGTGCCGCTGATCTACGAAGGTTTTGTGGACTTCTTCGGCGAATTTTCGGTGATCCTGGTGCGGGGTGGCGATGGCGCCATCGCGTTCTGGGATTCGGCGCACAACCACCATGTCGATGGTATTCTGGCACGGTCAACCGTGCCGGCGCCCGCGGCCATTGCCGCGCAAGTGGCTGCGGCGCGCGTGCTGGCGGGCAAAGTCGCCGATGCGCTGGATTATGTCGGTGTGCTGACGCTGGAATTTTTTGCCACCGACCACGGCCCGGTGTTCAACGAAATGGCGCCGCGCGTGCACAATTCGGGCCACTGGACGATCGAGGGCGCGCTGACCAGCCAGTTTGAAAACCATGTCCGCGCAATCTGCGGCCTGCCGCTGGGGGCCACAGCACTGGCCGCGCGCGGCACGGTGATGGACAACCTGATCGGTGATGCCGCGCACGACTGGGCGACAATCCTGTCCGACCCGGCCAACCATCTGCACCTGTATGGCAAGGCGGCGGTGCTGCCCGGTCGCAAGATGGGCCATGTCACGCGGTTGATTCTGTAACAGCCCATGGCAGACGGACTGACCATTATCGTCGCCCGCGCGCACGATGGCACCATCGGGCATCTGGGCCGCCTGCCGTGGCACTTGCCCGACGATTTGCGGCGGTTCAAGGCGCTGACGATGGGGCGCGCGATGATCATGGGGCGCAAGACGTTTGACTCGCTGCCAGGCCGGCTGCCCGGCCGGCGCCACATCGTGCTGACCCGCGATGCCACCTGGCGGCACGCTGGCGCCGAAGCGGCCTGCAGTGTCGATGCGGCGCTGGCCCTGGCCGGGCCGGATGCGGCGGTGATCGGCGGCGCGGAGGTGATCGCGCTGTTTGAAAACCATGCCACCCGGCTGGAACTGACCGAGGTCCACGGGGTATTTGCCGGCGATACGGTGATGCCGGCGCCGGGCCTGCACTGGCGCGAAGTCAGGCGTGAGAGCCATCCGGCGCAGGATACCCGCCCGGCGTTCGATTTCGTGTCGTATCAACGGGCGGATGCCTGATGCGGTTCGATGCGCGCCAGCCTTTGCCGGATTCCATGCAGGGCGCGGTCATCGCGCTGGGCAATTTCGACGGGTTTCACCAGGGTCATCAGGCGGTCGCGCGCGCGGCGGTGGACTGGGCGCGGGCGGAAGGCCGGCCAGCGATCATCGCCACGTTCGATCCGCACCCGGTGCGCCATTTTCAGCCCGATGCCCCGCATTTCCGGCTGACCACGCTCGACCAGCGCGAAGAACTGTTTACCGCCGCCGGGGCCGATGCGATGCTGGTGTTCGGCTTTGACAGCGTGCTGGCGGGCACCACCGCGGCCGCATTCGTGGCCGATCTGCTGGTCGGCCGGCTGGGCGCCAGCGGCGTGGTCACCGGCGAAGATTTCACCTTTGGCAAGGGCCGCGGTGGCAATGTCGCGGTGCTGGCCGAATTGGGCGGCGCGCTTGGCCTGCGCACCCGTGCGATCGGCCCGGTATCGACCGGTGAAGCGGTGGTTTCATCCAGCCGTATCCGCGATGCGCTGGTGGCGGGCGATTGCATGACCGCCACGCAACTGATGACGCGGCCGTTTGCGGTGCGCGGCCCCGTGCTGCATGGCGACAAAGTGGGCCGCACCATCGGCTTTCCCACCGCCAACCTGCTGATGGACCAATATTTGCGCCCGCGTTACGGCATTTATGCGGTCACCGGGCGGCTGGCCGACGGGCGCGTGCTGCACGGTGCGGCCAATCTGGGCATCCGTCCGACGTTTGACCCGCCCAAGGAATTGCTGGAACCGCATTTCTTTGATTTCGCAGAAGATCTCTATGGTCAGGAGATCGAGGTCGCGTTTCATCATTTCCTGCGCGGCGAATGGAAATTCGACAGCCTTGATGCGATGATGGCGCAGATCGCACTGGATTGTGACGAGGCGCGGGCCCTGTTGGCAAAGCTCTAACCCAACCCAACCGGTCCTCAATTGCAGGAACCCCGCAACACCGCTAAGGGCCAAGTCACATGACCCAAGAGCGCGACTATCGTCCGACCGTCTTCCTGCCGAAGACCGAGTTCCCGATGAAGGCAGGCCTGCCGCAAAAAGAGCCGGGGATTCTGGCGCGCTGGCAATCCGACGATCTGTATCGCGCTTTGCGCGATGCACGCGCGGGGCGCGAAAAGTTCATCCTTCACGATGGCCCGCCTTATGCCAATGGCGATATGCATATCGGCCACGCGCTGAACCATATTCTTAAGGATATGGTGGTGCGCACGCGATCGTTGCGCGGGTTTGATGCGCCCTATGTGCCCGGCTGGGATTGCCACGGGCTGCCGATCGAATGGAAAGTCGAAGAGCTTTACCGCAAGAAAAAGCTGAACAAGGACGAAGTGCCGCCGCGCGAATTTCGCGCGGAATGCCGCGCCTATGCGCGCGGCTGGGTCGATGTACAGCGTGAACAGCTGAAACGGCTGGGCATCAATGCCGATTGGGACAATCCCTATCTGACCATGGATTTCGCCGCCGAGGCGACCATCGTGCGCGAACTGATGCGCTTTGCCGAAACCGGGCAGATCTATCGCGGGGCCAAACCGGTGATGTGGAGCCCGGTCGAAAAAACCGCGCTGGCCGAGGCGGAGATTGAATACGAGGATATCACCAGCACGCAGATCGACGTGGCGTTCGAAATTGTCGAATGCCCCGATCCCGATCTGATCGGGGTGCGGGCGGTAATCTGGACCACCACGCCCTGGACGATCCCCGCCAACCAGGCGATCGCCTATGGCAAGGCGATCGATTATTTCGTGATCGCGGTGGGCGATGCGCGCTATCTGGTGGCCGAACCGCTGGTCGATGCCTTTGTGAAGCGCATCGGCGCCGACAGCCACACTATGCAGTTCTACATCAAGGGCGCTGCGCTCGATGGCACTGTGGCGCGCCACCCGATGCATGCGCTGGGCGGGTTCTATGCGCGGCCGCGGCCGTTCCTGGCGGGTGATTTCGTCACCACCGAATCCGGCACGGGCCTCGTGCACATGGCGCCCGACCATGGCGAAGACGATTTCATTCTGTGCAAGGCGCACGGGATCGAACCGGTGTTCGCGGTCGAAGGCGATGGCCGCTACCGCGCCGACTGGGCCTGGCTGCCGGGCGAAGGCAGCGTGATCAATCCAAAATTCAATGCCCCCGACGGCCCGGTCTGCACGGCCCTGGCCGAGGTTGGCGCGCTGGTCGCCGCCAGCGCCGATTACCGCCATTCCTATCCGCATTCGTGGCGGTCAAAGGCCAAGGTGATCTTTCGCTGCACGCCGCAATGGTTCGTGCCGATGGACAAGGCGATCCCGCCGATCCTGCCCCCGGGCGCAGACGATCTGGATGCGATGCTGGCGCCGCGCACCTTGCGCGAACGCGCGGTGAAGGCGATTGCCGAAACCCGCTTCGTGCCGGAAAAAGGCCGCAACCGCATCGGCGCAATGGTCGAAGGCCGCCCCGACTGGGTGCTGTCGCGCCAACGCGCATGGGGCGTGCCGCTGACGCTGTTTGTCCACCGCCAGACCGGTGACGTGCTGGTCGATCCGGCGGTCAACGCACGGATCGTGGCCGCTATCGCAGACGAAGGCGTTGACGCATGGGATGAAGCGCGCGCCGGCGAATACCTCGGCCCCGATCACGCCGCTGATGATTACGAACGCGTGACCGACATCCTGGACGTGTGGTTCGATTCGGGATCGACCCACGCGTTCGTGCTGGAAAGCGGGCGCTGGCCCGATCTGACGCGGCCCGACGGCCATGTCGGCCCATGGGCGGATCTGTACCTTGAAGGGTCGGACCAGCATCGCGGCTGGTTTCAGTCGTCGCTGCTGGAATGCTGTGCCACGCGCGGTACCGCGCCGTACAAGGCAGTGCTGACGCACGGTTTCACCATGGATGCCAAGGGCATGAAAATGTCCAAATCGCTGGGCAACACGATCAGCCCGATCGATCTGATGCGCGATTATGGCGCGGATATCCTGCGGTTGTGGGCGCTGTCGGTCGATTTCACCGAAGATCATCGCATCGGCAAGGAAATCCTGGCCGGGGTGGCCGACCAGTACCGCAAATTGCGCAACACGTTCCGCTATCTGCTGGGTGCACTCGACGGGTTTGATGAAGCGGAACGGCTGCCGGTCGATCAGATGCCGGACCTGGAACGCTATGTGCTGGCGCGATTGGGCGGGCTGGATGCCACGCTGCGGCAGGCAGTCGATGATTTTGATTTCAACACTTATGTCCGCACGCTGACCGATTTCTGCAACGATGATCTGTCGGCGTTCTTCTTCGATATCCGCAAGGACAGCCTCTATTGCGATGCCGCCGGGTCGGTCACCCGCCGCGCCTGCCGCACCGTGCTCGACATGCTGTTCCATGCGCTGGTGCGCTATGCCGCGCCGGTACTGGTGTTCACCGCCGAAGAAGTGTGGGGCACCCGCTATCCGGCGGCGTCCAGCGTGCACTTGCTGGAATGGCCCGATGTCCCCGCAGTCAGCGTGGACGAAGACCAGTGGCAGGCGCTGCGCGCGCTCCGCACTGCGGTCAACGAAGCGATCGAGCCGCTGCGCCGCGACAAGATCGTGGGGTCCGGGCTGGAAGCGGCGGTCACCGTGCCGGCGGATGCGGCGCCCGGTGTGGCAGAGGCGGTGCTGGCCGAACTGTTCATCACCGCCACGGTCACGCGCGGTGCAACAATCGCGGTTGCCCGCACCACTGATCACAAATGCGGCCGCTGCCGACGCCATCTGCCTGATGTGGCGCAGGACAATGCGCTGTGCGCGCGTTGTGATGATGTGGTGGCTGAACTGGATGGAATTTCGGCATGAGCGTGCGGCGATCCCCCGGCGCGCGCGCGTTTGAAACATGGTCGCGCCGCGCGTTCGGTTATGGCCTGGCGCTGCTGGTGTTTGCGATCGATCGCGGGATAAAGGCGCTGTTGACCGGGCCGGTCGCGCTGGCCCAGGTTGATGCGATTCCCATCCTGCCGGTGTTCGCGCTGCGTTATACGCAGAATCTTGGTGTGTCGCTCGGACTGTTTACCGCCAGCACGGCGCATATGCGGTTGATCCTGATCGCGGTGACCGGGGCGATTGCGCTGGGTGTGGCCGGCTGGTTGCTGGTTGAACGGCGCCGCGCTGATGTGATCGGGCTGGGGTTGGTGCTGGGCGGCGCGCTGGGCAATATCTATGACCGGGTGGCGTTCGGCTATGTCATCGACTACGCCGATCTGCATATCGGGGCCTGGCGGCCCTTTCTGATCTTCAATTGCGCCGACGCGGCGATCACTTTTGGCGTGCTGATACTGCTTGCCCGTTCGCTGCTTTCCGGCGAAAAGCGCGGGCAGGATGGTGCAAAGCCCCCTACGGAGAATTTGTAATGCGCAAGACCGCCGTTGTTTCTTATGCTGGTTTTGCGGTGGCGCTGGCCGGCCTGCTGGGTGGGTGCAGTTCGCATTCCTCGCTGTTCAACCGCGTTCGCCCCGATGAATTCGCGGTGACGCGCCAGGCGCCGCTGGTGGTGCCGCCCGATTTCGCGCTGACCCCGCCCAATCCCGGCGCCCCGCGTCCGCAGGATGTCGACAGCAGCCGCCAGGCGCTGGATGTGCTGTTTGGCGGCGCAGCCCCGCGCAGTGCGGTTGAAACCGACACGCTGGGCAAGGCTGGCGCATCATCGCCGGCCATCCGCAGCACGGTCGGCGATCCCAAGACCCAGACCGTGCCAAAGGGCGCTGGCGTGCGCGATATTGTGAAGGCGCCCGAATCCAGCAGCACCGCCGCGCAGGCGACGACCGGGAATTGAGCGTGATGCGACCCGCGTCGATGTGATGGGCGGGTTGATTCAGCCGGACAATTTTACAAGACCCGCTCATCCTGAGCTTGTCGAAGGACACGCGCGACATCCGCCCCATCACGCGTCGCAAGCGCGCGGGGCGGGCGGAGGCGCGCATGCTTCGACAAGCTCAGCACGAGCGGAGGTTCGTTTTCCGGTATTTTACCGATCCACCAAGCCCTATCCATCCAGCGTGGATAGCACGGGCAGGTGTTTGATGCGGTCGGCCAGCAGCTTGTCGATCTTGCGGCCGTCCATGTCGATCACTTCAAAGCGCCAGCCCTGGCTGACAAAGTGTTCGCCTTCGTGGGGCAGGCGTTTCAGCACTGACAGCGCGAACCCGGCAACTGTGGCATAGTCGCGGTCTTCGGGCAGATCGATGCCCAGCCGGTCGGCCATGGCATCGGCGGGCAAGGCGCCTGAAATCAGCAGCGATCCGTCTTCGCGCACGATCAGCATCGGCGTATCGCCGTCATCGCCATGCGCCACAAACGTGCCGGCAATCGCATCCAGCAGATCGGCCGGGGTGACGATCCCTTCCAGATGGCCATATTCGTCGTGCACCAGCGCCAGCGCCACTTCGGCCAACTGGATCTGGCGCAGGGCATCCATCGAATCGAGCTGATCGGGCACGATCGCCGGCTTTTTCATCAAATTGCCCAGCTCTGCGCGGTCACCGCGCACCAGCGCCTGCAACACATCGCGCACCCGCACCACGCCCACCACGCTATCCACCGAACCATCGGCGACCAGCACCAGCGAATGCGGGCACCCGGCGATCGCATCGCGCAATGCGCTGCCCTGCGCGATCGCGTCCGCAGCATCGCTGTCAGCGGTGTCGTCGCACAAATCCTGCGGCCCGGAAAAAACGCGGGCATCGATCCAGTGCAATTCGGTGCGCGGGGTCATCAGGTCGCGCACCGGGCGTTCGGCCAGCCGCATCACCGTGGTCATCAGCGCGCGTTCGTCTTCTTCGATCACGCCGGTGCGGGTGGCCTCGGCAAAGATCATTTCCAGCTCTTCGGTGGTCACATCGTGCGATCCGGGATTTTCGACCCCGGTCAGCCGCAGCACCAGCGTTGATGACGTGTCGAGCAACCAGACCAGCGGCGCGGCGACTTTCGCCACGATCGCCATCGGCCGCGCGGCGATCACCGCGATCGGTTCGGCCGACCGCAGCGCCAGCTGTTTGGGCACCAGTTCGCCGATCACCAGGCTGAGATAGGTGGTAATGGCGATCACCAGCGCAAAGCCAACCTCACCGGCCAGCGGACCCGGCACGCCCAGCGCGGCCAGCCGTTCGCCCACCGGCCCGCCCAGTTCCGACCCGGAAAACGCGCCGGTGATAATGCCCACCAGCGTGATGCCGATCTGCGCGGTCGATAACAGTTTGCCCTGGTCGCTGGCCAGATCGAGCGCCAGCGCCGCGCTGACCGATCCCGCCTCTGCCCGCAGTTTCAGCCGCGCCGGGCGCGCCGACACGATCGCCAGTTCGGACATTGAAAACAAACCGTTCAACACCACCAGCGCGGCAATGATGACGACATCTGACCAGGGAAAAGGTGTCACAATGCCAGCCACTAGCAGGTTTGTGCGGCTTGGCGAAGAGTTCTGCTGTCATTCGCGGGGCTTCCCGTTCGGATTTCGTTCAGCAAAGCCACGGTTATACGAAGCTGCACTGACGTGCAGTCATACCTCCCGCCCCGCCTCGCGAGCCCGACCACCATAACCTACTGGTTTCGTTGGTGGTCGGGTGGGGAGGCGGGGCGGGAGGTATGAGTAGCGCTTAGCGCGACCTGATATTAGTGTCATGATAAGACATTAACGGGCTGGCAAGTCGGGCAGATACGCGTATCGCTCGGGAAAATTCGAAGAAAAGGACATGGTCATGACATATCGCAGGGTATTGCTGTCGTCGCTTTGCGCGGTTTCGCTGGTCGGCACTTCGGCGTGCGTTACCGATCCCAATACCGGGCAACAAAAGGTGTCGCGCACCGCGATCGGCGCCAGTGCCGGGGTGCTGGGCGGGTTGCTGCTGGGCGGGTTGATCGGCGGCGGCACCGGGCGGATCATCGGTGCCGGGATCGGCGGCATCGCCGGCGCGGCGGTCGGCTATACCATGGACAAGCAGATCAAGGAGCTGAAGGAACAGACCGCCGGCAGCGGCGTCGATGTGAAATCGGTCGATGATGGCCAGGCCATCCTGGTCAATCTGCCCAGCGGGGTGACCTTCGACACCGACAGCACGGTGATTAAACCGGCGTTCCGCGACACACTGGACAAAGTTGCCGCCAGCATGGCGCGCTATCCCAATTCGCTGATCGACGTTTATGGCCACACCGATTCGACCGGATCATCGGCCTATAACCAGACATTGTCCGACAACCGCGCGCGCGTTGTTGCCGATTACCTGTCGTCACGCGGGGTGGCACCGGCGCGCATCCGCAGCACCGGCTTTGGCGAAACCCAGCCGGTCGCCACCAACGACACGCTGGAAGGCCGCGCCGCCAACCGCCGCGTGGAAATCAAGATCGTGCCGGTGACGCAGGACGATGTCGCGCGGGCCAAAGGATCGAACTGAGATTTACCACGCGGTCCTTGACGCCGTGCCGGGCCGGCTGGCATCCGGCACGGCGAACAGGGAGAATTTCGTGCCGCAAACCGATTCAGCCACCGCCACCGCCACTGTCAACCGTCGGGCGATCAATGGCCGGCTGACCAATCCGGTCGGGCTGGGGTGCATGTCGCTTAGCTGGGCCTATGCCAAACGCCCGCCGGATGAACAGGGCATCGCGCTGCTGCAACGCGCGGTCGATCTGGGCTATGACCATTTTGACACCGCCCGCCTCTATGGCCAGGGCCACAACGAAACGCTGGTGGGCCAGGCGCTGCAGGGCCGCCGCGACAAGGTGTTTCTGGCCAGCAAGATGGGTATTTTCGTCACTGGCGAACGCCGCGGCATCGATTGCAAGCCAGAAACGATCCGCGAACAGCTGGAAATTTCGCTGCGCCTGCTGCAGACCGACCATATCGATCTGTATTACATGCACCGCCGCGATTTCACTGTGCCGATCGAGGATTCGGTGGGGGCGCTGGCCGATCTGGTGCGCGAAGGCAAAATCGGCGCGATCGGCCTGTCGGAAATGTCGGCCGATACGCTGCGGCGCGCGGCCGCGGTGCATCCGATTGCCGCGATGCAGACCGAATATTCCCCCTGGACGCGCCAGGCCGATATCGCGGTGATCGATGCCTGCCGCGAAACGGGCACCACCTTCGTGGCCTTTTCACCGGTCGGACGCGGCGCGCTGGCCAATGGCGTGGATGATCCCGCCGCGCTGGATGACGGCGATCTGCGCCCCGGCATGCCGCGGTTCAAAGGGGCCAACTGGCGGCACAACCATGGGCTGTTGCAGCAGTTCAACGCACTGGCGGCGGGCGCAGGCGTGACCCCGGCACAATTGTCGCTCGCCTGGGTGCTGTCGCGCGGCGACCATGTCGTCGCCATTCCCGGTACCGCCAATATGGCGCATCTGCATGAAAACATCGCGCGCTGGGACTGGGCGATCCCCGCCGATCTGGCGGCACAGGTCGACGCGCTGATCAACCATCAGACCGTCGCCGGCCACCGCTATTCGGCTGCGATGCAGGCGACCATCGATACCGAGGATTTCGACACGTTTTTTGAAATCGCCGGTTAGTTGCAATGAGTGCAACGCATTGAATAAAAAGCCCTCCCCCTCAGGGGGAGGGTTGGGCGGGAGTGTCCAACGCCCGTGTTTGGCGCGTCTTTGCGGACGTCGGACACCCCTCCCCAACCCCACCCCTCAGGCTACGGCATTCACACATCGTGGTTGCGAAGGTTGCAGATGTCTGATTCGTAGT
>NZ_JBBATI010000039.1:0-35829 GCF_040398825.1 Novosphingobium sp. | reverse complement strand
TTTTCTGCCCGCGCTGCCAGAAATAGGGGGTCTGACTGCACTGACGTGCAGTCAGACCCCCCGCCCCGCCTCGCGAGCCCGACCACCAATGATACCATCATGCTGTGGTGGTCGGCCCCCGACGGGAACATCGTTTTCGTCGCACAAGTGACGCGAGGCGGGGCGGGGGGTCTGAGTCGCGTATAGCGCGACCTGATATTAGTCGCGCGCATACGAAAAGGGGGGCAGGTTTCCCTGCCCCCCCGAACGTTGTCGTTTCGACTTACGACTTAGAGCTTGCCGCTCTGAGCGTTGGTCATCTGACCCGAAACGTAGTTGAAGGTGTTCGACAGCGAGTTGCCCAGGGCACCCATCGCGGTGATCGCAGCAACGGCGATCAGAGCAGCGATCAGACCGTATTCAATTGCGGTCGCGCCAGCTTCGTCTTTCAGAATCTTGTTGATCAGCTTCATGTCAAATTCCCCTTTAATGCCGCTCGTTGTCCCCGGAGTGGCAAGACCGGGTTTAGCGCGAGGGCGTAAAGCAGTGGTTAAAGCCGGGCCGCCCAAAGCATATTTTTGCATTGGTGTTTGGCACCGGAATGCGCGTTCATGGCCCAATCGCCACCTGGGCAGTCCATTTCTGTTTCAAAGCAGGACGACAGCGCAGGATTCGCGCGATCTGCGCCAATTCGATCGACTCACGGGCGAATCGGGCCGGCAATGATGACTATCGGCCCCAACCGCGACCGCGTGGTGGCCAGACATGGTCGTGCGACGGACACAAAAAGGGGGGCAGGTTTCCCCGCCCCCCCTGATTCGGTCAACGCCGTGTCTGCGTGCGATTACAGCTTGCCGCTTTGTGCGTTGGTCATCTGGCCCGAAACATAGGTAAAGGTGTTGGACAGTGAATTGCCCAGCGCGCCCATGGCGGTGATCGCGGCGACGCTGATCAGCGCGGCCATCAGGCCATATTCGATTGCGGTCGCGCCGCTCTCATCCTTCAAAATGCGATGGATCAACTGCATGACATGCCCCTTTCTATGCGCCGCGTGCGCGTAAGATTTCCCCCTGCAGGTTTTACGCGCCAAGTGTGAAACAGGGGGTAACCGCAAACCTTTGCCGGTGATTTGTGGTTCGCCCGGCGGAGGGACCCGCACGTCACAAAATGGCGTTGCCCTGGCGGCGATCGCCCTTTCCCGCCGCGGGGTTGATGATCCTGTGCAATCTGGCCATGATCGATATCCATTGGCAGCACCGCGCAAGTGACCGGTATGCAGACCGGGCCCGGGATGGAGACAGCATGACGACGTTGCACGATTTTGCGGTATGGTTGGCGCATTCGCCGCTGAACGCGGCGGTCACGGGGCCATCGTGGCTGGTGCCGGAAATCCAGGTTGTGCACATTGTTGCGATTGCCGCGGTGGTGATTGCGTCCACGCTGATCAATCTGCGCGCGCTGGGCCTGGCTGAAACCGATCTGCCGCAACAGACGGTGGTGCGCACCTGGGCCCGCGTGATCGTGATCGCCGTGGCGGTGCTGGCGGCAACCGGGATTCTGCTGGTGGTCAGCGAACCAGGCCGCGCCTTGTTCCGCACGGTGTTCTGGGTAAAGCTGGGGCTGATCGCGACGGCGCTGGCCGTTACCGCGGCGCAGGGCCGCACCGGGCCAGTGCCGACCGCGGCATCGCGCGCGCTGGCGATTGCATCGCTGCTGTTGTGGGTGGGGGTGATCTTTGCCGGCCGCTGGATCGCCTATGCCGAAGGCTGGCCCGGCGCCTTTTCGTGATCGCGGCCTGCTTGGCTGATCGCTATGACACTACACTTTGCCGATGGATGCGCTGATGTCGCTTGAAGATATTGCCAACAGCCTGGCCACCACCTGGCTGGCCGAAACGCTGACCGACAGCACGTGGTTGTTCGGCGTGGTCGAAGCTGTGCATGTCATGGCGCTGACGCTGGTGTTCGGATCGATCGCGCTGGTCGATCTGCGCCTGATCGGGCTGGCGCAACGCCACCGCGATGCCGATACGCTGGTCCGCCAGCTGCTGCCGCTGACCTGGGGCGGGTTTGCGTTGGCGGCGATCAGCGGCACCACGATGATCTTTGCCAATCCGCACGGCTATTTCGACAACACCTTTTTTCGCGCCAAGATGGTCGCGCTGGTGCTGGCCGGGCTGAATGTGCTGCTGTTCCATTACGTGGTGCAGCCGCGCGCGCACGCCGCCGATGCGCCCAAATCCTCAAATACCTTGGGCCAGCGCCTGTCCGGCGGCATTTCGCTGCTGTTGTGGCTGACCATCATCACCTGTGGCCGCTGGATCGGTTTTACGATCTGATCCGGCGCACCGCGCGGGTGCGAAACGATCAATGTCCGCCGGCGGCGGCCTTTTCGATATTGATCAGGCTGGCCTGCAGCACCGTGCCATTGTCGAGCAGGGTGACCTTGCGAAAACCGCCGCCATGCTGGCCATCGCGCAGGGGGTTTACCTCAACCGCCACGCGGTCGCCCACTTTCAGCGACTGACGGCTCCAGCCCAGCCGGGTCAGGTTGCCCGGGCTGGTCAGCTCGATCGCCCAGACGCCCGATTGCCCGGCCGGGCCCGTCACGTTGACGAACAGTGACGTGTGCGGATTGACCCAGCGAAATTCCTTTACCGTGCCCTGCAGCGTGATCACTTTGGCCGGATCGAACATGGCAAAGCTGTGGTGCGCGCGCGCAGGTCCCACGGCGAACAGCGCGGGGATCAGGGCGATCATGGTAATGGTCTTGCGGAACATGCGTGCTCTCACGGGTTGGTGGCCGGCGGGTTGGCGGATGAAGCGTCTGCTGGCGGCAGGACGTTACCATCCTGTTGCCGGGTGGGGATATAGACCGGATTGCCCCATTTGTCTGTGGCCGGTTCAAAATCGCCCTGGCGGCACACGCCTTCGACAATTTCAAAGCTGCGCTTGCGCGTGCGATGGTACAGGCGGCGGGTTTCCCACGGATGGGTCAGGATATGCGGCGCGGTGATCACCAGATCGTCGGCCAAGGTGTCAGGCGTGATCAGGTGCAGCCGTTCGCGGATCACGGTGTCGCCGCCGGTGGGAATGCCGACCGCCTCACCAACCGCCAGAAACACCTGCGGCAGAATGCCCCGCGTTTCCACCACCAGCGTATCGCCTTCCCAGTGGCCCACCGAATAGCCGTGGAAACTGGGATCGGGGTCGGCCGGCATGGCGCGCCCGTCGGTCCAGATGCGGCGCAGGCGGTTGCCATCGGATTCGCCCAGCAGTGTGACGCGCCCCGGCGTGAACAGAAATTCCTGTGCGTTGTGGGTGATCAGCATCAGGCTGGGCATGCCATGCGGCAGGCAATTCACCAGCAGCCCGCGCGGCCGCCCGGCGTCTTCCTCATGCGTCCAGTAATCGACCTGCTTTTGAATCGCGGGCTGCCACGGCGTCGGATTGGCGGTGATCTGCGCCTCCTGATCGCGCATGTCGGGCAACCAGGTCCCGCTCCAGTCGGGCAAGGTCGCGATGGCCGCCCAATCGGCGGCGGTCGGCGGTGGCACCACCGAATCGACGGGCGCGGCCATGGCCGGCGTGGTGGCGACGAGTGCCAGCACGCCCAGCATGCGGCGCAGGGCCCTGACGCCGGGGGTCAGTGTCACGGCGCCATCGCGGCTGCGCGGCGTGTTGTTACGGACGTTCACCTTGTCCCCTTCGCAAGATCCTGACGCATTTGCCTGAGGCATAGCATGGCCGGCGCGGTCGTCCATCGCCAGCTTTGCACCGTGGCCGCAAAGGTCATCAAGGGTGTTTGGCAAAATCGCGCGTCATGCGGGGGCCGGGCGCCACAACCTGTTCCACCCACAGCACCCTGACCACCACCATGGCAAACAGTGTGAGCGGCGCAGCAAGCAGCACCGCAGCGGGGCCGAACAGCATGGTGACGCCGATCGTCGCCAGCAGTGCCAGCACCGGGGGCAGCGCGGTGACCTCTGCCTGCACCAGCGGCGTGACAAAATTGCCTTCGATGAAATGGACGCCAAAATACATCAGGATGACCATGCCGGCCTGGCTTGGCCCCTGCGTCAGCGCCACCAGCACCGCCGGAATGGCCGCCAGAATCGGCCCGGCATAAGGGATGAACGCCAGCAGGCCGCCCACCAGCCCAAGCGCAAAGGCGGCCTCTATCCCCAGCAGCCACAGCCCTATGCCCGACAGGATGCCGATCACCAGCATCACCACAAACTGTCCGGCCAGCCAGCTGCGCAGGATCAGTCGGGTTTGGTCGAACACCCTGTTGGCGCGATCCCGGCAGGATGGTGGCAGCAATTTCAGGCCCATCCGGCGATACAGTTCCGGCTGTGCCGCCAGATAGATGCTGGCGAAAAAGGTCACCACGGCATAACCGGCGCCCAGCGCCAGCCCCTGGCCGATGGTGGACAGCAGCGACGCGGCCCAGCCCGCGCCGTTGGTCGCGCCGGCACCGCGCAACTGTTCCAGCGCGTAACGACCGTAAGGGTGTTCCTGCAATCGGCCGATCAGCACTTTCAGTCCGGCGGGGGCCTGCAGTGCCACGTCGTTCATCTGGCGGGCGGCGACCGAGCCAAAAAACCACATCGCGCCGGCGAACGCCGCGATCAGCGCGATGACCACCACCACCAACGCCACCGACACCCCAACCCTGGTCCTGGCCGCAATGAACGTTGCCCCTGCCCGCAAGCCGATCGCAAACAGCACGACACCAAAAAACAGCAAGACCAGATCGGCCAGCCGCCACAGCGCGATGGCCACCGCGCCGATCACCACCACCACCAGCACGCGCTGCGCAAATTCGCCCAGGTTCTGGGTACTGCCGGAACGCGGCGATGGGTCTGGCTGCGGCATGGGAATGGTCCCTTTGCGCGGGGGCCGGGATTTCATGCTGACAGCCGCTACCCCCGCTATCCGGCCATGGCTGCGCAAAAGTCAAAACCAATCGGACGGTTTTGGCGGGCTTGGGTACATTCCGAAGCTGGCAGGCCGCCTGCGCCCACCCGTATTGGAATGGTGCCGCGGCGCCGCGACAGCCCTTGCGCGGGGCCCGCGCCAGCTTCGGCTTTGGCCCAGGAGAATACCGTCATGCTGTGGAGCGCATCGTCAATCCGTGGATACACGGTCGTTGCCAGCGATGGCACATCGGGCACCGTCAGCGATTTCATCTTTGAGGACCGGGGCTGGGCCATCAGGTGGCTGGTGGTCGAAACCGGGGCGTGGTTTGCGGGTCGGCGGCTGTTCGTGCCGGTGTCGGCGTTCGGACATCCGGACCCGGAAACGCAGGCATTTTCACTCGACATGACTTTGGCCGAACTGGCGGATTGCCCGGGTCGCGACCTTGCCCAACTCAGCGATGCCGAGACCGGCGCGCATTTCACGCAAGATGACATGGCCGGCGGCCAGACCGACCACGCCGGGCCGCATTTTCGCAGCCTTGCCGTGATGAGCCAGGCGACGGTCGCAGCGGACGACGGCGCAGTTGGCCACGCCGAAGATTTTCTGATCGATTCGGCCGACTGGCAGGTCAAATACCTGGTCGTTGACACATCGGACTGGTGGTTCGGGGAAAAGATCCTGATCTCCACCCACGCTATCACCGGTATCGATTATATGCATCATGTCCTGACGCTGGACGTGACGCGCCAATTTGTAAAAGACGGCGCGCGCTTTTCGCCGGAACAGACCGTCGATGGGGCCTTTGACGAATCCTTCGAAACCTATTTCGGTATCCGGTTTGTCAAAAAATAGCGGGCCCGGCGCAATTTCGTCCTTTGGGACGCGGGATCGGGGGTGCGGCAACGATCAGGCCGCGCAGCCGACAATATCACCGTCAACCGCAGTGCGACCAGGCAGCGCAATGTGTGTGGTGTCGCGATGGCTTCGCCTGTTGGCATCGGGCCCAACCGGCGCCTTCGTTAACGCAGGGTCCGATCGGTGCGGACCCATTGATGCCGATCAATGTGCGCGGTTGCAATGCCCGTAACCCGCTGAAGCCGGTTCGTGCCAGCGCAGGAGTTTGGCGAGATGCCGTGGTATTTTACGTGAACCCGCTGTCCTTGCCAATGCAGACTGCTGCGCTGTTCGGCTGGATATCGGCCGCCCTGCTGGCGCAGGTGCTGCTGGGGGTGGCCGTGGCGGTTGTCCGCGCGCGCGCCAGAGTGCGGGCGGTGGTGGTGCCTGGCTGGTTTGCCAGACTGCGCAGCAGCCTGATCAGCCGCGAGGTCATTCCTTTTTATGTCTCGCTGGCCATGCTGGGGGTGACGGCGCTGGCGGTCGATGCGGTCCTGCATCTGGCCGGGTTGGTCTGGATCGGACGCTATCTTGGTATCGTTGGCGTTGCGATGATCCTGTTTTCGTTCCGCTATTCGCTGCGCAAGCACAAGCTGATCACGGTGGGTAACCCGATCAAATTGCTGCGCCTGCACGAGCGGCTGGCCTGGGCCGGGTCCATGCTGGTGCTGGTGCATGCCGGCATCCATTTCAACGCCATCCTGGCGTGGCTGGCGGTCCTGGCAATGGTGATCAATTTCGCCAGCGGATTGACCGGGAAATACCTGCTGGGCCGCGCGCGCAAGCGGCTTGAGGCGAACCGTGCCACATTGGCCGCGCTGGGTGTTGCGCCGGACCGGTTCGATGAACACAGTTTCTGGGACACCCTGGCCTATGCGGCGGTCAGGCAATGGCGGGCGATCCACTTGCCGATCACGCTGGCCTTTGGCGTGCTGGCGCTGTCCCATGTGATCGCGACATTCCTGTTCTGGAATTGGGCATGATGCGCCATTGGGGTCTGATCCTGGTTGCGCTCAACTTGTGCGGGTTGATCGCCGTGGTCTTCGCATGGCCGCAGCTGATGGTTGCGCCAGGGCCGCTGATCCCGGCGCACGCGCAGATCGCCGGGAACTGCTTTGCCTGTCACGCCCCGCTGGCGGGGGCATCGGCACAGCGCTGCGTTGCCTGTCACAAGCTGGCCGATATCGGCGTGCGCACCACCACGGGCGTGTTGCTCGGCCCCGCCCGGCGCCGGATTGCCTTTCACCAGTCGCTGGCGCAGCCCGATTGCATGGCCTGCCACAGCGACCATAGCGGCCCAGCGCTGGTAAAACGTCTGCAGCACCCGTTTGCGCACGCTCTGCTGCGCCCCGAAATGCGTGACAGGTGCGTGGAATGTCATCGTGCGCCGGCGGGTGCCTTCCATGCCAGGGCGGGAAGCAACTGCGTGCAGTGCCACACCCAACGGGACTGGAAGAGCGCGACATTCGATCACGCCCGGCTGTTTGCGCTGACCGGGCCGCACAAGGCCGCCTGCAACACCTGCCACAGCGGCGGCGATACCAGCCAATACACCTGTTTCGGCTGTCATCAGCATCAGCCCGATGCAATCCAGGCCAGCCACGCCCGTCGGGGGATTGCCGATACCGGCCATTGTGCGCGCTGCCATCGCGGCGGCGCAGGCGAAGGTGAAGGAGGCGAAAATCATGGCGGAGGTGATGATTGATGCCCGGAAACCGGATGGTCTGACCGCGGCAGAGGCCAGCGCAAGGCTGGCCGCGGATGGGCCAAACGCACTGCCGCACGCCGGTGAGCGATCGATCTGGCGTATCGCGCTGGAGGTTTTGCGCGAACCGATGCTGGCGCTGCTGCTGGCCGGGGGGGTGGCCTATCTGCTGTTGGGCGACCTGGTCGAAGCGCTGATCCTGCTCAGCTTTGCGCTGTTCTCGATCCTCGTGACGGTGATTCAGGAAAGCCGCACAGAACATGTGCTGGAGGCATTGCAGGATTTGTCGGCACCGCGCGCGCTGGTCATTCGTGATGGCGTGCGGGCGCATATCGCCGGGCGCGATGTGGTGCGCGATGATCTGATCGTGCTGGAACCGGGCGGCCGCGTCGCTGCCGACGCGCTGTTGATCGAGGCGGCCGACCTGCAAACCGATGAATCGCTGTTGACCGGCGAATCGCTGCCGGTGGGCAAAGTCGCAGAAATGGGCGAGGCCGCTGACAGCGCACAACGCCCTGGTGGCGAAGGTCAGGCCACAGTCTATTCCGGGTCGCTGGTCGCGCGTGGTACCGGGATTGCGCGGGTCACGGCGACCGGGCCTCGCAGCGAAATCGGGCGGATCGGTCAGTCGCTGGCAACGCTCGATACCGAAGCGCCGCGCCTGCATGGCGAAGTCAACCGGATCGTGCTGTGGTGCGCGACCGGCGGCGCGGTGGTGGCGCTGACGGTGGTGGTGCTGTTCGGGGTCCTGCGCGGCAGCTGGATCGATGCGGTGCTGGCCGGGATTGCCATCGGCATGTCGCTGCTGCCCGAAGAATTCCCCGTCGTGCTGACGGTGTTTCTGGCGATGGGGTCATGGCGGATCGGCAAAGTCGGCGTGCTGACCCGGCGCGCGGCGGCGATCGAAACGCTGGGCTCGGCCACCGTGCTGTGCACCGACAAGACCGGCACGCTGACCGAAAACCGCATGTCGGTGGCCGATCTGTGGCTGCCCTCGGGCGAAACCATGCAGGGCGTCAGTGCGGGCGCCATCGCCGGTGGTTTTGCAGAACTGGCCAGGATTGCCGCGCTGGCCAGCGCGATCGATCCGACCGACCCGATGGAGGTGGCGCTGCATCAAGCTGCGCCCGACATTGGTCAATCCGGGGCAACGCTGGTGCACGCCTATGCCCTGCGGCCCGAATTGCTGGCGATGGCCAATGCGTGGGATGATCAGGGCGCGCTGACGCTGGCGGCCAAAGGCGCGCCAGAGGCGATTGCGGGGCTGTGCCGCCTGGCGCCCGATGCGCTGGCACGGATGACCGCCGCGGTCGAAATGATGGCATCGCGCGGCATTCGCGTGCTGGCCGTGGCCACCGCCACACCGCGTGATCAGCAGTGGGCGGCATCGCAGCGCGACTATCACTTTGCGCTGACCGGGCTGGTCGGGCTGGCCGATCCGTTGCGCGCCAGTGTGCCGGATGCGGTGGCGCAATGCCTGGGCGCGGGCATCCGCGTGGTGATGATCACCGGCGATTATGCCGCAACCGCGCGGTCGATCGCGACGCAGGCGGGGATTGCCGGTGGCGATGTGATGACCGGCGCCGATCTCGAAGCGCTGGACGATGCTACGCTGGCGGAGCGGCTGAAGACCGTGACGGTGTTCGCCCGGATCATGCCCGAACAGAAACTGCGCATTGTCCAGGCGTTCAAGACCGATGGCGAGGTGGTCGCGATGACCGGTGACGGCGTCAACGACGCACCTTCGCTAAAGGCCGCGCATATCGGCATTGCCATGGGCAAACGCGGCACCGATGTCGCCCGCGAAGCCTCTGCCATGGTCCTGCTCGACGATGATTTTGGTTCGATCGTGCAGTCGGTCCGGCTGGGGCGGCGGATCTATGACAATATCCGCAAGGCGATGGCGTTCATCTTTGCGGTGCATGTGCCGATCGCCGGGCTGGCGCTGTTGCCGCTGTTGCTGAACATGCCGATCCTGTTTGGCCCGATCCACATCGCGCTGCTGGAAATGGTGATCGACCCGGTCTGCGCCCTGGTGTTCGAGGCAGAGCGCGAAGAGGCCGACAGCATGACCCGTCGCCCGCGTGATCCGGCCGAGCCGCTGTTTTCCCTGCCGATGATCGGCTGGAGCGTGCTGCAGGGCGGGCTGGCATTTGCCATGCTGGCCACGGTGTTCGTGGTCGAAAGCCGCGCCGGGATGGCAGAGGCGGAATTGCGCGCGCTGATCTTCTTTGCCCTGATCACGCAAGTTCTGGCGCTGACCATGGTCAACCGTTCGTTCGGGCCGTCGCTGGGCGCGGCGGTGCTTCGCCACAATACCGCGTTGCGTGCCGTCATCGCCGCCATCGCGGCGGTTACCGCGCTGATCCTGCTGGTTCCCTGGGCACAGACGCTGCTGAAATTCGGCTCGATCGCCTGGCCCGACATGGCGCTGGCGGCCGGTCTTGGCGTGCTGCTGCTGCTCGCGCTCGAAGCCGGCAAGGCGCTGGCCCGGCTCCCCGCAATACGCCTGCGGCTGACCAAGCATTCCGTTCAAACCCGCATGACAAGGAAACAGCCATGAACCGCAGGCAATGGATGATCGGCGCAGGGGGGATTGCCGTGCTCGGTGGCGGGGCAACGCTGTTCACGCTGTACGGGATGGGATCATCGTCGGACTATGCGACACGCATGGCCGCACTGCGCGCGCCGCTGGCCGATCCGGCGCTGGCTGTCGATCTGGTGCGCTATGCCACGCTCGCACCCAATGGCCACAACACGCAACCGTGGCGGTTTCGCGTGGGCAACAAGCGCATCGATATCCTGCCCGATTTTTCACGCCGGACACCGGTGGTCGACCCTGACGATCATCATGTTTTCGTCAGCCTGGGCGCCGCGGCCGAAAATCTGATGCTGGCCTCCGCTGCGCGCGGTCAGCCCGGGGCCCTGCGGTTTGATCCTGGCGAAGGCGTGGTGCGGTTTGATCATGACAGCGCGCAGGCGATCCGGTCGCCGCTGTTCGATGCCATTCCAAAACGGCAATCGACCCGCACCGACTATGACGGTCGCGCGGTCGGCACGGCAGAGCTTGATATGCTGGCCAGGGCGGCAGCGGTCCCGGGGGTTGATCTGGTGCTGCTGACCGACCGTATCCGGATCGGCCATTTGCGCGATCTGATGGTGGCGGGCAATTCTGCGCAGATGGCCGACGCGGCCTTTGTGCGAGAGCTGAAAACGTGGTTGCGCTTTAACCCCCGACGGGCACTGCAGACCGGCGATGGACTCTATAGTGTCGCGTCGGGCAGCCCGGCGCTGCCCGACCGGATCGGACCGCCGGCGTTTGACTGGCTGGCGACCCCTGCTTCGCAAAACCGTGCCTATGCCCGCCAGATCGATTCGTCTGCCGGGATCGCGGTGTTCCTGGGCGCAGCGGCGGACCCGGAGCATTGGGTCGCGGTGGGGCAATCCTGCCAGCGCTTTGCCTTGCAGGCCACCGCGCTCGGTCTGAAACACGCCTTTATCAACCAGCCGGTAGAGGTTCCCGGTTTGCGCCCGGAACTGGCCGCGCTGGTCGGCGCGCCGGGCCGGCGGCCGGATATCGTGATGCGCTTTGGCTATGGCCCGACCATGCCGTGGTCGCCGCGTCGCCCGGTCGCGGCGGTAATGGTGGCCTGATCGGGTGACCGGCGTGCCGCCCCGTTTCCTGCTGTGGGCGCTGAAATTGGTGCACACGATCATCTGGGTGTTCTTCGTGGCGATGATCGCGGCGATCTGGGTATTTGCGGCGCAGGGCGATTTTGCGGGCGCGGCGCTGGCCATCGCCATGGTGCTGGTCGAGGTGGCCATCCTTGGCCTCAATCATGGGCATTGCCCGCTTGGCAAAGTGGCACAGCGCTACACGGCGGATCGCGCTGCCAATTTTGATATCTGCCTGCCGGCCTGGCTGGCAGCACGGACCAAGCCGATTTTTGGCCCCCTGTTTGTCGGGGGCATCCTGTTCGCAGTCATGCGCTGGGCGACCATGCCCCGATAAAAGGAGTTTCAGCATGTCCAGTCCGTTTCCGCCCCGGCGCAACGATCTGCCGGGGGCGGTCATCGATCTTGCCGCGCGGATCGGCGCACAGGCCATACCGGCCGGCTCTGCTGACGCGGGCATGGTCACCCTGACGCAGGCCGGCCGGATGAAACGGGCGCTGGGGCAGGATCGCTGGATGGCCTTTACCGCCCGGCAGACCATTTCCACCGGTGCCTGCAATTTCGCCTGGCGCGCGCGCTTTACGCCGTTCGGGATGATCAGCGTCTGCGATGCGCTTGATAACGGCGTCGGGCGGCTGGATGTCACGGCGCTGGGCGTGATTCCGCTGGCCCGCACCGCGCACACAGCGGCGCTCATGCGGGGTGAATTGATGCGGTACCTTGCCGAAATCGCGTGGGCACCCGATGCCATTTTCAACAACCGGGACTTGCGCTGGCGCGAGGCGGGTCCCGACACGCTGATGGTGGGCGCGGGACACGGCGCAGCGGGGGCCGAAATTGCGCTTGGGCTTGACCGCGAGGGACGCATTGCGACGGCCTTCGCGCCCGATCGCCCGCGATCGGCGGTCGAACCGATCCTGCCCACCCCGTGGCGCGGCCGATATTGGGACTATCGGCGCCATCTGGGGCGATGGATACCCTTCGCCGGCGAAGTCGCGTGGACGGTCGATGGGCATGATGAGGTCTATTGGCAGGGGACCCTCGCCAGTTGGGCGACGAACCTGCCGGTGAACGCCTCTGCCCCATCCGGGTGAGTAGAATCCGACGCTGCCACGCGAATGGCCAGGCCCGCATAGCGTGGTTTCACTGCGGTGAACCCTACAGCTCGCCAGGCCCCCCGGGGGCATGTGCCTTGATCTTTGGACCAGAGCCACCGCGCGCGCATTCACAAAGGAGCCTTCCAATGCGGCGTTCCACAATTCAATCGGTGCTGGCGTTCGCGCTGATCACGCTCAGCCTTGGCGTGTCGGCCTGCCACGATGGCCGCCCTGACCGGGGGGATCATCGCCCGCGCGATCACGATCACCGGAATGCCCCGCACGGCTAACCCGCGCGTTCCGGCCTTTGTCCGCGCGCCGACGCGCGTGCACGGCCCCATCATAAAGAGACGATATCATGCGCAAATATGCCCTCGTCGCGGCCCTGTGGGCTGTGGCTCTGCCGCTGTCGCCCGCACTGGCTGCGCCGATGCACGGCTATGCCGTGCGGACCACCACCATGCTGTCCGGCCCCGATTTCGATTATCCTGCCGTGCAACGTGTGCGCCGCAATGCCGGTATCACGGTCTATGGCTGCCTGCGTGACTGGAGCTGGTGCGATGTCAGCAATCGTGCCGCGCGGGGCTGGGTCACGGGCAACGATATTGTCGTCAATTATCAGGGGCGCCGCCAGAGCATCCTGCCGACGATGGGGATCGGCGTGCTGTCGTTCGTGTTCGGGTCCTATTGGGACAGGCATTATCGCAGCCGCAGCTTTTACAGCCAGCGGCCCCGCTATGAACAGCAATACAACACCGGCCACCGCCCGCAGTGGGGGCCATATCCCGGCGCGCCCGGGATTGGGCCGCAGTATGGCCAGCCAGATCGTGGCCCGCAGCGTGGTGTGATCCGGCAGCGGCCAACCATGCCCCCACGCCAGGTGACGCCGCCCCGCGCAGCGCCGCAGCAACACCAGCCGGGCATGGGCCAGCCCGGTGCCGGACAGCGCCCAAACCGTCCGACGCAGCGACCCGACAGGGCGCAGCCACAGCCGCAGGCGCCCCGCGTCGCCCCGCCACAGCGTCAACCCGGTGCAATGCAACGCCAGAACGGCGCCGCGCAACAGCGATCCGCGCCGGAACGGCCAGCGCCACAGGGGCGCCAGGTGGGCCCCGGCAATGGCAATCGTGGCAACGGTCAGGCGCCTGGCCAGCAGCGCGGCGGTCGTCCGGCCGGCCAGCAAGGCCGCCCCAACCAAAATCAGCGGCCATCGGATTGATGGCCACGACCGGCGCGCACGCTGCCATGGATGGCGTGCCGGTACCGGCCGTGCACCGGCCATGACGCGGCGGATCATCCGGTGGTGTGGCCTGGCCACCGGGCCGGGGCTGCTGGCGCTGTCGGGCTGTGCGGCCGGGCCGGATTACCGTGCGCCGCAGCCCGCCGCGCTGGGGGTGCCGCCGGCGTGGTCGGTCGTGTCCGACCCGTCCGCTCGTTCTGACCCTGCCGGCAATGCCCGCTGGTGGGACCGGTTCGGCGATGCGGAGCTGTCGCGGCTGGAACTGGCCGGTCTCGCCGCCAACCTTGATATCGCGCAGGCCTTGTCGCGCCTGCGCCAGTCGCGTGAACTGCTGGTCCAGGCGCGCAGCGCCGCGGTGCCGACGGTTTCGGCATCGGGCGGCTACACCCACACCCAGTCGATTGTCGCGCCGGCCGGCGCCAATGCGTCGGGCGACAGCCTGACCCTGGGCGTCGATGCGGCCTATCAGGTCGATCTGTTCGGTGGCCGGTCGCGTGCGATCGAGGCGGCGCGGGCCGATCGTGATGCCAGCCGGTTTGGCTATGGCGCGGTGGCGCTGACGGTGCAGTCGGGCATTGCCCAGGGCTATCTGCAAGTCCGCCTGCAACAGACCAATCTGGCCAATGCGCAGGCGGCGCAGACCAACCAGGCCGACAATCTGCAGATTGCCGGCTGGCGCCGCCAGGCCGGGCTGATCGGTGATCTGGATGTCGAACTGGCGCGCAGCCAGCTGGCCCAGACCACCGCCGCCATTCCGCAAATCGACAGCAGCCTCAATCAGGCGATCACCGGGCTGGGCGTGCTGCTGGGGCGCGAACCGGGGGCCTTGCGCGCCGAACTGGCGGTGCTGCAACCGATTCCGACCGGCCCGGCCAGCCTGGCGCTGGGCATTCCGGTGGATGTGCTGCGCCAGCGGCCCGATGTCCGCGCGGCCGAACGCACGCTGGGCGCGGCCACGGCGCGGATCGGGGTGGCGCAGGCCGCGCTGTATCCTGCGCTGTCGCTGGGTGGCACGATCGGCACCGGGCCGGGCACATTCCCCAATCCGTTCGCGGTGATCACGGGCCAGGCCTTTGCCAGTCTGGCCCAGACCATCTTTGACGGCGGCCGGCTGCGCAGTGTGGTCCGCGCGCAACGCGCTGCGACCGAGGGTGCATTTGCCAGTTACAAACAGACGGTGCTGACCGCGCTTGAAGACACCGAAAACGCGGTGGTCGCGCTGCGTTCTGCCAACTTGCGCCAAACGCAGTTCGATCTGGCGCAACAGTCCGCAACCAATTCAGCCGTGCTCGCGCGCCAGCAATATCGCAGCGGGCTGATCGATTATGCGTCGCTGCTGATCACCGAAAACCTTTTGATCAGCGCACGCAACGGAGTGGCGCAGGCGCGCCATGACCGGGCGGCGGCGCTGGTGCAGCTTTTCGCGGCACTGGGCGGTGGCTGGACCGATCAGGACGCCGTTTCCGGACAGGACAACTGATGGCTGAAACAACCGACGCCCCGACCCCGGCAGCACCCGCGACCGATGATACCGATGCCTTTCTGGGCGTAAAGCCGGTGGCGTGGTGGCGGCGCTGGATCAAATGGGTGGTCGTGGGGGCGATCGTGCTGGTCGCAGTCGTGCTGGCATTCCTGTATTTCGGCAAAGCGCCGGCCAGCCAGTATATCAGCCAGCCGGTGCGCCGCGGCGCGCTGCAGGTCACCGTTTCGGCGACCGGGCGGCTCGCCCCGGTCAACCAGATCCTGGTCGGGTCGGAACTGTCGGGACTGGTGACCAAAGTCATGGTCGATGTGAATTACCCGGTCATCGCCGGGCAACCGCTGGCGCTGATCGATCCATCGCGGTTTGCCGACACCGTCCACCAGAGCGAGGCGCAATTGCGCGCCAACCAGGGCTCTGTCGCGCTGGCACAGGCCACCGTGGCGCAGGACAGCGCGCAACTGGCGCGGCAGGAACAGGTGTTCCGCATTTCGGGTGGCAAAGTGCCGTCGGACACCGATCTGGCCACCGCGCGCGCCGAATTGGGCCGCGCCCGGGCATCGCTCGCCTCCGCCGTGGCCAACGTCGCGGCATCGCGCGCGGTGCTGTCGTCGGCCAGCACCAGCCTGACCAAGACCGTGATCCGGTCCCCGGTCAAAGGCGTGGTGCTGACCCGCCAGATTGAACCGGGGCAGACCGTGGCCGCGTCGTTCAACACGCCCACGCTGTTCGTGATCGCACAGGATCTGGCGCAGATGAAATTGCCGGTGGCGGTGGACGAAGCCGATGTCGGCGAAGTGGCGGAAGGGCAGCAGGCGACGTTTACCGTCGATGCCTTTCCGGGGGAGCGCTTTCCCGCGACAATCTCGCGCGTGGACCTGGGGTCGAATCTGACCGCGACCTCTGCCACCGCGACCGCCAGCACCACCAGCAGTTCGCAGGTGGTGTCGTACAATGCCAATCTGACCGTGGGCAATGCCACCTTGCGGTTGCGACCCGGCATGACCGCGACCGCCACCATCACCACCAAGGCCCGGCCAAACGTGCTGTTGGTGGCCAACGCCGCGCTGCGCTACAAACCGGTCGATGGCAAGGCCAGCTCTGGCGGTTTCGCCAGCGCGATCATCCCCAGCCGTTCGCGCCGGGGCGGTCAGCAGGCGCAAGTGGCGGCGCGCGGCAAAGGCGCGCGCCAGACGGTCTATGTGCTCGACAAGGGTGCGGCCAGGGCTGTCGAAATCCAGACCGGCGTGACCGATGGCACAATGACCGAGGTGACCGGCGGCGCGCTCCAGCCCGGGATGCAGGTCATCACCGGGCAACTGGCCAGCGGCGGCAACTGATGCCGCCGCCGCTGATCGAGCTCAAACGCGTGACCAAAAGTTTTGGGGTGGGCGACGTGCAGTTTCAGGCGCTGAAGGGCATCGACATGGCGGTCACCCAGGGCGATTTCGTGGCGATCATGGGCGCATCGGGGTCGGGCAAATCGACCACGATGAACATCCTGGGCTGTCTCGATGTGCCGACCGGCGGGCACTATCTGTTCAAGGGCCACGATGTCGGCGCGCTGAACCGCGACCAGCGCGCGCTGCTGCGGCGGCGCTACCTGGGGTTTGTGTTTCAGGGCTACAATCTGCTGGCGCGCACCTCGGCCCTGGAAAATGTCGAACTGCCGCTGATCTACCGCGGCGACGGACGCGACCAGCGGCGGGAATTGTCGCTGGCCGCGCTGGGCAAGGTCGGGCTGACCGAATGGGCGGGCCACACCCCGGCAGAACTGTCGGGCGGGCAACAACAGCGGGTGGCGATTGCCCGCGCGCTGGTCACCAGTCCCGAACTGCTGCTGGCTGACGAGCCGACCGGCAATCTTGACAGCGAACGTTCGGTTGAAATCATGCGGTTGCTGACCGATCTCAACCGTATCAGCGGCATCACCGTGGTGATGGTCACGCACGAGCCCGACATGGCGGCATATGCGCGGCGGATCATTCATTTCAAGGACGGGCTGGTCGAACGGATCCAGCAGAACAGCCCCGGGCCAGCGGTCGGGGCCGCCGCCTGATGCTGTTCACCACCTTCCTTTTGGCGTTCCGGTCCATCAGTCGCCACCTGATGCGGTCATTCCTGACCACGCTGGGCATCATCATCGGCGTGGCGGCGGTGGTCACCATGGTCACGCTGGGTCAGGCAACCACGCTGGCGGTGCAGAAACAGATCGCCAGCCTGGGCAACAACATCCTGCTGGTGCGGCCGGGGCAGGGCTTTGGCCGGGGCGGCGGCGGGCCGCAACCACCCAATTTCGACGCACAGGACGTTGCCGCCGTGCGCGACCAGATCGCCGGCATCACCGCGATTGCGCCCCAGGCGAGCAGCGCGGTCACCGCTGTTTACGAAGGATCGAACTGGACCACCACGGTCAACGGCACCACAGCAGGCTTTTTCACCATCCAGCCCTGGCCACTGGTGGCCGGGCGCGGCTTTGAACCCGACGAGGAACAGGCGGGCAAGGCGGTGTGCATCATCGGCAATACCGTGCGCAAGAACCTGTTCACCCAAGGCGCTGCACCCGGCGCGCCGCTGGGGCAACGCATCCGCCTGAACGGCATTTCGTGCCTGGTGATCGGCGTGCTGTCGACGCGCGGGCAGGCGGGGTTCGGCGGCGATCAGGATGATGTGGTGATCATGCCGATCAAGACCGTGCAGCGCCGGTTGAACGGCAATCTTGATATCCGGGTCATGCTGGTCGGGGTGGACCAGACCTATGACAGCCCCGCCGTGCAAAGCGCGCTGACCGATCTGTTGCGCGAACGCCGCCAGATTACCGGCGGCAAACAGGATGATTTCAACATTTTCGACACCGCGCAGATCAGCGCCACGCTGACCGGCACGACCACGCTGCTGACCGGCATTGTCACTGCGGTTGCGGCGATCAGCCTGGTGGTCGGCGGGATCGGCATCATGAACATCATGCTGGTATCGGTAACCGAACGCACCCGTGAAATCGGCATCCGCCTGGCCATCGGCGCGCTGGCGCACGAAGTGCTGACGCAGTTTCTGGTAGAGGCGATCGTGCTGTCCTGCCTGGGCGGCATTATCGGCATCGCGCTGGCGCAACTGCTGGTGGTGATCATTGCCCCGCTGATGCAGGTGCCATGGCTGTTCGTGCCCCGGATCAACGTCATCGCCTTTCTGATCGCGGCCGCCATTGGCGTGGTGTTCGGCTATTTCCCGGCTCGCCGCGCGGCGAGCCTCAATCCGATCGATGCGCTTCGCTATGAATAGCGCCAGATACGGGCACGCCGGCATCGGCGCCGGCTGCCGATAGCCAGGCGACCTCGGTCACGCGGCGCACGCCATCGATACGGCGCAATTGCACGACCACATCGACCACCTGGCGGATATAGCTGCGGATGGCATCCCAGCCGACCCCGGTCTGCGCCGTCAGCGCCAGCAGGGCAATCTGGTCCAGCGCGCCCTGCGGGGAATCGGCATGGATGGTGGTGATCGATCCCGGGTGCCCCGAATTGACCGCGCGCAGAAAACTGAACGCCTCGGTCCCGCGCAATTCGCCCAGCAGGATGCGGTCCGGGCGCAAGCGCAGCGCGGCCTGCAACAGGTCTTCGACATCGACCCGGCCTTCGCCGCCATCGCCGCGGGTGGCGACCATGGCCACGACATTGGCGTGATCCATCTGCAATTCGGGCGCATCTTCGATCGTCACCAGCCGTTCGTCGCCGGGCACACATTTGACCAGCGCGTTCATCAGCGTGGTCTTGCCCGATGCGGTTCCGCCCGACAGCACCACCGTCTTGCGCGCGGCCACCGCCGCCCGCAGAAACCCGCCATGATCCCCCTGCGCCAGCCGATCGGCCAGGTGGCGGTCGGCCTGTGCAGCAGAATCGCTGCCCACGCGCGCAAACAGGCCGGATTGTTCGAGATCATCGAGCGATCGGTCGGACATGCCATGGCGGCGGATGGCAAACACCGGGCCGGACCGGACCACCGGTTCGCCGATGATCTGTACCCGCGTGCCATCATCCAGGCTGGCCGATACCAGCGGCTGCTGGCGGTTGAACGCCTGGTGGCTGGATGCGGCGATCTGCCGCGCCAGCCGGTCCAGCATGTTGGGTGTCAGATCGGGCGCGGGCACGCGCTCGATGCCGCCGTCGCGGTGTTCCAGCCACACCTCGCCCGGCCGGTTGATCCACACATCGGTGACCCCGGGCGCATCCAGAAACGGCCGCAGGACCTGCAGATAGGCGCTGAGGTAAACCCCGTCCACGCTCAGCGCTTTTCCGCGACGCCGGTAAAATCCAGATCGCGCGCCACGAACACCTGGATCGGCGTGCCGGGATGCACGATCACCGTCGGCGGAATGTCGATTTCCTTTTGCAGCGCCAGCGTGGCCACGTTGGTTGCCTGCGCCTGCGATCCGATCACGATCGACGTCGCGCCAGACCCGGTGCTGTTCGCCCCGGCCTGCAACGCGGCGTTGAGCACCGACAGCAGGATCGCATTGCCGAACCGGCGGAAAAAATGCGTGTGGGTTTCGCCGGTAATCCCGCTTTGACCGACGCTGTCGGTGCCCGGCGATTCGATATCGACCGACAGGCCAGCCGGCGTGATCAGCCGGGACCACACCACAAACGCGCGCGATTGCCCGATTGCCACGCCATTGCGGTATTGCCCGATCAACCGGGTGCCGCGCGGGATCAGCACGGTGGTGCCATCATACCCGCGCACATCGCGGCCAACGATCGCGCGCACAAACCCCGGCAGGTCGGAATTGATCCCGGTTTCCAGCACGGCCGGGATGATCGTGCCCTGCGGCGCGATCCGCGCGGTATCGGCCATCCGGCTGGGCGTGACGGATGTGGCACCGCCACCCAACTGGGTGCTCAATCCGGTCTGCCCGCCGTGTTCCGCTGCGGTGGCGGTATGGGTCTGTGCGCCGCCGGCGTTCGCATTCAACAGCCCTGCCGCTGCGGCCGCATTGCCGCCCATGTCGACCACCACCAGCGGGCCGTGATAGCGTTGCGTCGCTGCGTCGGGCGCGGTCGCGGGCATGGTGCCCGGCATGACGGCTGATCCGGCCGGCTCTGCACTGCCGCCTTGCCCGATGGAAAAGGGGGTTGCGCCGGCCTGGGCACCCGTGCCGCCAAGTCCGGGCATCAACACGGCCGGGGCCTGGCCCATGCCACTTGCCGCCAGATCGGCTGAACCGCCTGGCCCGGCGCCGGGCATGGCGCTGCGGACCTGGCCGGCAACCTGCGCTTGCCCCGGATCGGTGGTGGTGCGCGCGCCGTTAAGGCCGAGAAACACCATCGTCCCCAGCACCACCACGGCCAGCCCGCCCATGATCGGCAGCGCCAACGACGGTTTGCGCGCGACCAGCGACGGCGGCCAGGCTTGCGGTCCGACAAAGGGCGATGGATCGCCACCCGGCTGCAGGGGATTGGTCATGGCTTTGCCTCCGGTGCAGGCGCGCGCTCGGTCTTGCCCTGCTTGTCCCGTTCACGCTTTCCCCGGTGCGGAACCAGCGTCGATCCGGCGGCCACGTCGGGATGAAAGGCATCGTTGTAGACGCGCGTCACCAGCTTGCCCCGCCGCAATTCAAACACTGCCGCCAGCCGGTCGACCACCACATAGCCGTCGCGGGTGGCCAGATTGGCGACCGCCAGCGCACCATCGCGTTCGCGCGGAAAGATCGCGGGCAGATCCATCGCCTCGGCAAACTGGAAATAGGTCGCCTTGCCATCGTCAAACACGCGCAGCGGCAGGACTTCGCGCGATCCGTCATAGCTGTAGGCGGCGTTGACCGCGCGCGGGCTGGCTGGCGTGGGCGCAGCCGGCTGGGAATCGGTCGGGGTATCGGGTTTGGCGGTCAGCGTAACCGGGGCGGCGTGGACGAAATGCAGCGCGAACACCTGCCCGCCAGGCATTACACCACGCCGTTGCAGCGCTGCTGTTAGCGCGAAGTAATAGACACGGGCATTGGTCACCACGGTCATGTTGGTCGCCGCCGGGGCCGACATCGGCTTTACAAACAGCAGATTGGCACGGCGGTTGGGCGAAATCTGCCAATCGGTGCTGTCACCGATCGACACCGTTTCCACCTTTTCATCATCACCGAAATCGATGGTGACGGCAAAACCGGGGGTGGTCGCCAGCGGCACGATCATGTCCGGGGCATATTCGACCACTTGCACGCGTGGATCGACCGCCGCAACGGGATGCGGCGGGTTCGCGCTGGCGGCCGGTGCCGGCGTTGCCAGTCCCAGCATCAGCGCCAGCCCTGCCGATGGCCAAAGGGGATTGCAGCGCATGGTCACGGTCGCTTCCTCGTCTTGCGCGCGGCGGCGCTGCTGCCGCTGCGCAAATGGGCGTTGCGCCAATAGGCGTCGCCCGCGCGCGGCGCTGCGCCATCCGGTGTTGCACTGGTTTGCGGCGACAGCGTCGCCCCGCTGGCCGCGTCTATCCGCACCGTGCCCGGCTCACTGCCACCGCGTCGGCGCCCCCCACCCGCCGCGCCCAGTGTCAGCGCCAGGCGGTCGGCGCGCGACATCGCGCCCATTGCCGCTGGCGCAGGGCCGTCGCCCATGATCACGTCGCCCCGTTTCGTGGTCCCGCGCGATCCGCCGCGCCGGGGCATGCCCAGCCCGCCGGCAATGGCCAGGCCCGCCGCGGTCAGCGCGGCCTGCGCTGCGGCAAACACGAACACGATCAGGCTGAGCGTATCGACCGTGGCCAGGCGGATATGCCCGCTGGCGCGGCCGCTGGCCAGATCCTGCGCCCACGGCTCGGCCGTCACCAGCAGGATCATCGTCGTCGTCCAGCACAGCAGCGGTATCAGCGCGACACCCACCAGCGCACGCAACCAGCCCCAGAACAGCCCCGCAGTTTCCGCCAGCAGCGCCAGCGCGATGAACAGCGGGCCCAGCGCGGTCAGGATGCCGACCGCAATCATCGCCATCGCCAGCACGCCGGCAGTGCTGATGAACAGCGTCGATTGCGCGGTCCACAGCTTTTGCGAGGCAAGCGCCTCTCCCCCTTGCAACAGCACCGGATTGGGCCCGGCCTTGTGCCCCAGGTCTTCGGCATCGGTGCCCAATTCGTCATACAGCGACTGCAGCCCGGCCAGCGGATCGGCGGTGAGCGATGAACCGCTGGCGCGCAGCGGTTCGGACACCGCTTTTGCGACTTCATACGGCGCATCGGCGGCCAGATTGAACACCAGCGTTTCAAACAGCGACCAGTTGAACACCAGGCTGAGCACGATGCCCAGTTTCAGCGCGATCAGCGGGGCATCGATCACGCGGGTCTGGCCGATGCCCAGCATCATGCGAAACCCGATCAGCGCGACATAGATCACCAGCAGGCTGGTCAGCGCGACGGGAAAGAACGATTGCGGGCCGGACAGCGCCAGATAGGCCGCCTTGGCATAGCCTTCGACCTGGCAATCAACCGATCCCAGCACGCCGCGCACGGCGCCCAGGCTATCGGCAGGGCCGGGGCAGGTCATCATCGGCGTGCACCTGCGATAAATGGCGCCAACCAGTCCTGCGGGTCATCGCCAAGCTCTTCGCGCAGGCCATCGAGCATGCGTACCGAACGTTCGGTTCCCGACAACACCGGGATCAGGTCTTCCAGGCCTGTCAGGTCGAGCCGGACAACCGCGCTGTGATCCGGGCGTTTGACCAGCATGCAGCGCGCAGTGTCCGGCAGGCTGCGCACCAGCGCGAATTCGTGCGCGGTCAGCCCGAACCCGGCAATATAATCCTCAGGCCGCGCCTTGGGATTGGGCAGGAAGAACTGTGTCGCCGCCTGTTCGATGATCGCGCCCGAAATCCGGCTGTCGAGCGCATCGCTGGCGCTTTGGGTGCAGAAACCGACCACGCCGTTGCGTTTGCGGATGGTCTTGTTCCAGTCCTTCAGCCGCCGGGCGAACACATCGTCGTCCAGCGCCTTCCACCCTTCGTCGATCACGATCATCGTCGGTTGGCCATCCAGCACCTGTTCGATACGGTGGAACAGGTACAGCATGGTCGGCGTGCGCAAGACCGGATTGTCGAGCAATTCGGTCATGTCAAACCCGGCAACGGCCGCATCGAAATCCAGGCTGTCGGCGTCATTGTCGAACAGCCAGGCGTGTTCGCCGTCGCCCAGCCACGGACGCAACCGCGCGCTCAGATCGCCGGCGCGCGGCACCCGCGCCCCGGCCAGCATTTCGCGCAAGTACCGCAAGCGGCGAAGCGCCACCGGCTGATCATAATTGGCATCGATCGCATCGGCGATCACCGCGATTTCTTCGACATCCAGCAGATCGCCGCCGCCCAGCAGCACCGCCAGCCATTCACGCAAAAACGCGCGATGCCCCGGGGTATCGGGCAGCAGCAGCGGATTGAAACCGGTGTCACCGCCCGATACCAGCCGATGATAGGTACCGCGTGCCGCGCGGATGAACGGTTCGCCGCCGCGGTCCTTGTCAAAAAACACGATGCGCGGGGCATATTTTTGCGCCTGCGCCATCAGGAACGTCAACAGCACGGTCTTGCCCGAACCGCTCGGGCCGATCACGGTAAAATTGCCCAGATCGCCGTGGTGCAGGTTAAGGTAATAGGGTGTGTCGGCGGTGGTTTCCAACACGGCCAGCGCCGCGCCCCAATGGTTGTCGGTGGCAGAGCCGGCGGGGGCATCATGAAACGCGGCAAAGCTGGCGAAATTGGCGGCGGAAATCATCGCTTTGCGCGCGACATAGGCAAAATTGGCGGGAAACTGTGCCCAGAACGCCGGTTCCAGATTGATATCCTCACGCACGCCGACCCCGCCGGCTTCGCCCAGCGCGGCCTGGACATCGGCCACCGCGCTGTCGAGCGCGGCCAGATCCGGCGCGCGTACCAGCACGGTCAGATGGTGTTCGCCAAACGCGGCGCGGCCCGCGCCGACATCGTCGCGCGCGGCGGCCAGTTCTTCGCGCAGCGACCAGGCATCGTCTTCGGCCGCGCGCAACCGGCGCAGCGCGGTGCCCATCCGGCCCAGCGCGGCCTGCCGTTCCATGAACGCGAAACTTTCGCTCAGCACCATCTGGTGCGGCAGCCGGGTGATCGCATCCAGCATGCCGGGGGCCGACAGCGCGGGGTAATCCTTGAGCGAGACCATTGCCGCATAATGGCGCGGGGCGCCGTTGCCCGCACCGATCTCCATCGCTTCCAGCCCGAAGGTCAGCCGCCGATCGGGGATCTGCATGCCGATGTCTTCGGCACTGGTGGCCACGCGGCGCACATCGCCGCCCAGCAGCAGCGCCAGGAAACTGGCGATTTCCGATGCCTCACCCGCGTCATCGCGGATCACGCCCAATGCACGCGCGCGATAGGGGGCGAGCGTGGCCAGCACCGCCTCGCGCGCGGCCTGCATGCGGCGCAGATCTTCGCGCTGCACCGCCGCGTTGTCACGGCTGGCGCGCCACAGGCGGTCAATCCAGCCGACTCCGCCGCGCAGCGGGCGCTGCACCAGGGTCAGGAAATGGGTGTTGCGGAACAGCCCGCGCGCGCCCAGCGCGGCGTGCCAACGCGTATCCAGCAGCTGGCAGAACGGATCGCTATGCCCGCCCGCGCTGGCCACGCTGACCGGGCGGCGAATGATATGGTGATACAGCCCCAGCCGCGAATCGGCGATGCTGCGCAACAGCGTTTCGCGCAATTGCTTGCGATAGACGATGTCGGCGTCATCGGCGGTTTCGCCCGCGAACCCTTCAACCTCGACCACTTGCAACAGCGTTCCGTCGCGGCAGATCACCGTGTCGCGATCAAAATGCCACGCATAGGGCAGATGCTTGCCCACCGGCGTTTCGCGCGACGCCAGCCTGGCGCCAAAGCCATATCCCGTTGTCGTGGCTGTCATCGCCGGCCAATCACGGCGAATAGGAATTGGCTGACCAGAAACCGAAATTCCGGACACGCGGGCAGCGGCTGACGCGGGTGATCCACAGGTCGAAAATGCGCGGATCGCGCAGGCACCCCATTACCCCGGCGGCATGGATGACCAGCGCCAGCAACAGCACGGCAAAGCGGTGGGTCATCAGGAACAGTTCGATCGTCACGATCAGATTGAACACGGCATAGCTGTACGTCACCCCGGCGACCATCTGGGGCCGGGTGAGTGCGCCAAACAACGGGTCTGCGGGCAGTGCGGTCATGGTGCGCCGCCGGCCGCGCCGCGAATGCCGGCGACGATGGTGGCCGCACCAAACAGGATGAACGCGCCCAGGATGACGGTCAGCCCGCGGCGCCAGTCGATCCGCCCGGTCAGCATCATCAGCCCGACCACGGCCACCGCGATCACCGCTGCGGTGGTCGCCAGCGACCCCAGCAAGGTGCCTTCGACCCAGCCCAGCGCGGCGTTGATCGGGCCTGATCCGGCCGGATTGGCCTGCACCGTGGAGGCCGGCGCCATCACGACCTGGGCAAAGGCGGTCTGCGCGCCCGACAGCATCATGGTCAGCGCCGCGCCTGCGGCGCGCAACGGGTGGGACGGGATGTGCAGCATTGTCGTCTCGCTATCCTTCAGAACTTGCGGTGTTTTGTACGGCACGATTGGCCAGCCGTTCCAGAATGGCGGCGACATAGGCGCGGGTTTCCTTCCACGGCGGGACACCGCGATAACGGTCGACCGCCGCAGTGCCCGCGTTATAGGCGGCCAGCGTCTTGATCAGATCGTTGTCATAGCGGCGCATCAGGCTGGCCAGTAGCATAACGCCGCCCGACACATTGGTGTGCCAGTCATAGGGATTGATGCCCATGCGCGCGGCAGTTACGGGCATCAGCTGCATCACGCCGATCGCGCCTTTGGGCGACAGTGCGCCGGGATGTAGCCGCGATTCTTCCCAGGCCACTGCCTCGACCAGTGCCGGGTTCAGGCGGTGCCGCTGCGCCAGCGTGGTGATCGCCGCCAGGATTGTGCGCGCACGCGCCGGCCCGGTCAGCACATCCAGCTGGTCGGCCGATACCGGCGCAGCACGGCTACCCGGGACCGCCGCGTCGGTACGATCGACGCGGGCAAACCCGCCATCAGCGGCAAATTCAAACACATCGGCACGCGCCGACCCCGCCGGCAAGGCCAGCAGGGTCGCGATCAGCAATGTGGCCAATCTGCCGGTCATCGTTCAACCATGCGCCGCCGTGATCACCCGTCGCTCATCGTCGAACCGGGGAAAAACGGCAGGGTCCGCTGCCGGACACCGGTCAGTCGCGCCCAGGCATTGGCAATCGCGGGTGCCACACAGGGCACGCCGGTTTCACCCACCCCGCCCGGGTCGGCCGTGCTGGAAACGATCGTCGTGGCGATCGCGGGCACATCGCTGAGCCGGGCGACGCGATAGCGGTTGAAATTGCTGGCGGTCGGCACGCCCTTGGTAAAGGTCGCCTGTTGCCACAGGGTTGCCGCCATGCCGTGGATCAGCCCGCCTTCCAGCTGTGCGGCCACCGAATCCGGGTTGACCACCACGCCGCAATCGATCGCCACCGACAGCTTGGCCACGCGCAAGGTGGTGCCAGATTTGGCAACCTCGGCAATGACCGCGATATAGCTGCCGAACCCTTTGAGGAACGCCAGCCCTTGCGCATTGCCAGCGGCCGGATGGCCCCAGTTGGCCAGGGTCGCCACCGCATTGACCACGCCCAGCGCACGCGCATCGCCCGCCAGATGTGTCCGTCGAAACGTCAGCGGATCGACTTTCAGCGCCAGCGCCAGTTCATCGATCGCGCTTTCGATCGCAAAGGTGTTGTAGCTTTCCCCGACCGAACGCCAATAGCCCAGCGGAATGGCGCAAGGGTTGGGCACGAATTCAATCTGGCGGTTGGCAATGTCATAGGGCAGCCCGACCGCGCCGGCCACCGCACCGGTGTCTTCGGGATTGTTGGGATTGCGTTGGCCGCTGATCGATGGTGACACGTTGCGATAGACCAGCGCGGTCGGATTGGCACTGCCATCGGCGCCCAGCCGCACGCGGATCTGCGCGCCGGGGCGGTATTTGTCGTTGGTGAAATCCTGCGGGCGGCTCCACGTCAGCTTGACCGGGCCGGCCACGGCCAGCGCGATCAGCACCGCTTCGGTCACGTAATCCTGTTCGATCTTCCGCCCGAATCCGCTGCCGATATAGGGGGTGTGGACGGTGATGGCGGTGATCGGCAGGCCGGTCAGCGCGGCCACCGTCGGCAGCACAAACGCCTGCGCCTGGGTCGGCACCCACAGCTCGACCGATTTCAGCACGCCTGCGACATAAGTCGGGTTCACCGTGCAATTGATCACTTCAAGATACGTGTGTGCCAGCATCGGCAGCGTATAAGTCGCGTCGATCGTGGTCTTTGCCACGCCCAGCGCCTTGGCCGCATCGCCGGTGGTTTCGGCCGCTTGCGCCGCCGCGCTGGCCGATGTCAGCAGCGCTGCGCCCGCGGCATAGATGCTGGCGGTGTCGATCAGCGCCAGATTGGCCGGCAGCGTCCACACCACGCTGCGGCCCAGGCCCTGTGCCGCGCTGAATGCCGCATGGGTGCTGGCGGCGACCACGCCCACCGCGGTTTTTAGATTGACCAGCTTTGCCCCGTTGGCGGTTTTGGGCATCGTTTGCACGGTGCCGCCCAGCGTCGGGCAGTGGACCGAGGTCGCATAGACCATGCCCGGCAGCACCACATCGATGCCAAACACTGCGCTGCCGTTCACTTTGGCCGGGATATCCAGCCGTGGCACCACCCGGCCGATAAATTTCAGCGGATCCATCATCGCTTGCGTGCCAGGCGATGGCAGCGTGGCGGCGGTCGCCACCAGTTCGCCAAAGCTGTGATAGACCCCGTTTTTGACGACTTTGCCGCCGGGCGCCAGGTTCCAGGTGCCGCCGTACAGCTTTCCGGCGGCCTGCAGCAGCAGCGCGCGCGCCTGTGCCGCCGCCTGCCGCATTGGCGCGTACCAGCCGCGCATGCTGGTGCTGCCGCCGGTCACCTGCGCATGGAACAGCGGATTGGCATAGCTGGCGACATTGGCGGCGGTTGTTACCGAATGTTCGGCCTGCACCTGGCTCCAGTTCACGCCAAGTTCGGCGGCGGCCAGTTGCGCCAGGCCCGACATGATGCCCTGGCCCATTTCGGTCGGCCCGATCACCACGGTGACCACATCGTTGCTGTCGATTTTCAGATAGGCGCCCAGCGGCGTGCCAGGCGCGGGCAACAGCCCGGGTTTGATCACGGTGCTGGTGCCGGCCAGATTGGCCGATGATTGCACCACCAGCGGCACGACCAGCGCGGTTGCCGCCGCCGCCGCGGTGCCCCCGGCAATGAAACCGCGGCGGTTGATGGTGTTACCCGAAACATCGTCCATGGCAGGGTCCCCTGAAACCGAAGGATTTTTTAAAGCGTGCTGATCGCCTTGGCGATGCGCGGATAGGTCCCGCACAAGCAGACATTGCTCAATTCACCGGCAATCTGGCTGCCGTGATGGCCGGCCTTCATCGCCGCGACCGTGGCCATCAGGAATCCCGACTGGCAATAACCGCACTGCGGCACTTGCGCGGCGACCCAGGCGGCCTGCGCCTTTTTGCCCTGGACATCGTTGGCCAGCCCTTCGACCGTCATGATCGTGCCGCCGGCCACTTCGCCCACGCTGGTGTCACAGGTCTTGATCGCCTGGCCATTGGCGATGACCATGCAGGCGCCGCAGATTTCCACGCCGCAGCCGTATTTCGTACCGGTCAGCCCCAGCGTATCGCGCAGGACCCACAGCAGCGGCGTGTCGAGGCTGTCGACGGTGACCGTCCGCGCCGTGCCATTGACCGTGAGATTGACTGTTGTTGCCATTACCGCTCACCCCGGATTGCTGGCCCGCCTTGCGCGGGACCAATCGATTGCGCTGTCAGCATCTATGACGCCGCCGACACTGCCGATCCGCAGTTGGCATCCCGATCCCTTCAAAAGAATCTTCAATCGATCTTAAGGTAAAGAAACCATGTCGCAGCCGGCGGGGGCGACATGGTGGGCGGCGCGACTGTCAGCGTTGTGCTGGTTCGAGCACGGCCGTCTTGCCGCTGGTCACCAGCCGCAGGTTCATGATCGTGGCCAGATCACGGGCGGTGTGTGCCCCCGGCGCGACCGATAGCGACCCGGAAAAGCGCCGCCCGCGCAACGCGGACGATACCGTCAGCACGGTGCCGGTCAGCCGCGCAATATCCTCGGCCACCAGCGGCAGCGGCGCAGCGGCATAGCTGAGCGATCCGCTGGCCCAGCCGGCCAGGCCCAGTCCGGCGCCGGGCACCTGGCGCATGTCGCCGCCATCGCCATGGATCAGGCCATCGCCCTGGCCAAGCTCGACGGCGTCGGCACCGGCGGCGCCGTGCACCGCAACTTTGCCTTCGCTGACCGCGATGCGCACAGCGGACTGGCCGGTGGCAACATCGAACACGGTGCCGATATCGGTGATGGTCAGCGGCCCGGCAGCCACGCGCAGGACGCGCGACGGATCGTGGCGGATGGCGAAATGCGCCTCTCCGTTCAGCGCAAGCTGATCGCCCGCGACGGTCAGCCGGCTGTGGGGTGCCAGCGTCACGCGCGATCCATCGGCCAGCGCGACCATGCGGGCGCTGTCGCCGGCAACCGTCACCTGCGGCGCGTCTGTGCGCCAGCCCGGCATGATCACGACCAGCGCCAGCGACGCAGCGGCCGCGACACCGGCGGCAACCCAGGACCAGCGGCGCGTCCAGCGGCGGGTCTGCGCGCGCGCCGGTTCGGCCGGCATAACGGCGGGAATGGCAAGATCGGCGGCATGGTCGGCCACCAGCGCATCGGCCAGCGCAATTTCGTCATAACAGGCGCGGTGGCGCGGATCAGCCTCCAGCCATAGCGTAAAGGCATCCCAATCCATGGCATCACCGGCGCTTTCCACGTGCCATTGCGCGGCCCGGGTAACCATGTCTGCGGGGTGGGAATCAAAACCGGTCATCACGATTGGTCCTTGCCGGGGGCATTTGGCCCGCGGTGTCCAGTGATGGCAGACGCCGCCGTGGCATCCGATCCGCAGTCCGCGTTAACCAGCAAATGCAGGCTGACGCGCAAATGGCGCAGCGCCACGGCCAAATGCTTTTCAACCCCGCTGCGGCTGATGCCCATGATCTGTGCCACCTCTGCCTGTGGCAGGCCGTCGATCCGGTGCAAGCGCAGCGCACGGCCTGCCCCGGCGGGCAAGCCATCGATCGCCGCATGCAACAGCCGCAATTCCTGTTCGCGTGCCAGTCGGGCTTCGGCATCGGGTGCCGGATCAGCGCGCAGTTCGGGCGTGACAACCTCATGCCCGTCGGCGCCCAGCCAGCCGCGATCGCGCGCCATGCCGCGCTGGCGGGCACGCCGCGCATCCAGCACCAGATTGTTGGCCATGCGAAACAGATAGGCGCGGGCATTGCCCACCGGGCCGGGTGTGGCGGTGCCGATCCTGACCCACAGATCCTGCAACAGGTCATCCGCATCGGCCGGATCGGCACAGCGCGCGCGCAAAAACCGCGCCAGCGCCGCGCGTTCGGCGGCAAACACGGCATACAACCCGGAATCCGCCGCCTGCGCCGCGCCCCCATCCGCTGCAACGTCCGCCCCGGCGTTCATCAGACGATGTTTCCCATCATTCAAAAACGATAGGCCAGCATCGCGGTGGCGCGCACAGGCGCCTGCGGGGTGTACTGCGGCGTCGCCAGCCGGAACGGATTGCCATAGGCAAAGGTGTTGCCCGCGCGGTTCAGCGGGTTGTCGATCGCCAGCGACAGGCAGGTGCGCCCCCACCGCAGTGATGCGGCCAGCGCGGTTTCCAGCACATTGCCGGTCGGCTGGTCCAGTTTCGGATCAAAGCTCAGCCGCGCCGGGCCCAGCCAGCGCAGCGACAGCCGCACATGCCCCTGCCCGCCCAGCAGGGCAAAGCCATGATCGAGCCCGGCGCGCACCGCATGATCGGGAATGATCGGCAAATGTGCATTGGTCAGTGCCACGCCGGCGGCATCGGCCACCAGCCGCGCGTGCTGCACAGTGCCGCCCAGGCTGATTTGCCAGTCATGCGCCAGTCGCACGGTCATGCCCAGTTCCGCGCCGGTGATTCGCGCCCGGCCAACGTTGCGGGTTTCGACCAGGCCGGTGGTTTCCAGCAGGTCGGCCTGCATGTCGTTCCACCAGGTGACAAAGCCCCCGGCATTCAACGTCAGCCTGCCCAGATCCTCACGCCAGCCGGCCTCGAGCGTGGCCAGCCGGTCGCCGGCAAAGGCGCTGACCTGGCCGTCCTCGCCAAACGTCAGGCCACCCTGGCGAAAGGCCTGACCATAGCGCACGAACACCAGCCGCCCTGCGCGCGGGTGCCAGCTGATCGCGCCGGCCGGGCTAATGCCGCGTTTTATGGTGCGCTGCTGGCCGGATACCTCCTCGACCGTGCGCTGCACCTCCTGCACGCTGACAAACGCGCGCGCGCCGCCTTCGATATCCACGTGGCGCGTGATCGGCAGGGTAACCGTGGCAAAGGCGCCGGTATCAAACGCGTTGCGAAAACTGACGTCGACCGCGACATCCTCGGCTGTGGCCGCGGCAACCAGCGGTGCGGCCGCGACCAGGGCCAGCGGTTCTGCCGCGTCGCCGGTTACCGCGTTGTCCCCGCCACCCGGTCCGCCACCACCGGTGGTGCCGGTCAGGTCGCGCAACTGGTGATCGCGCGATTCGGTATGCGCCGCGCCGATCAGCCAGCGCACGCCGGCCAGCTGTCCCGACAGCCGCAGTTCACTTTCCCACATCCGGAACTGCCGGTTATCGTTGAACAGGGCCGGGCTGTCGATGCCCAGCGCGGCGCCCAGTGCGGTGGCGCCGACCGTGGCATCCAGCGTGGCGCGCAGACGATGCCAGGTATAGCCCGACAGCGCGTCGACCCGCACGCCCCCGATTGTGCCGCTCAGCCGGAACGCCGCATGCGCGATTTCGGTCAGGTGCGGTTCGGCCTGCTGATCGGGGCGGCCCCGCGTGCCCGGGGCATAGACATATTGGCTGTCACTGGTGCGGATACGCTGCGCCAGCCCCGAAATATCGATGCGCCAGCCGGGCCCGGGCGCTATCCCCAGATCCGCGCGCGCCCCCGACACCGTCGCCCGGTTGGTGTCGTGGCGGATGCCGGTGTTGATCCAGCCCGGATCGCGTTCGCCATAGCCGACCAGCCGCAGGCCGACCCGGTCGCGCACGATCGGCAGATTGATCATCGCCGATCCGACCGGCCCCGCCCCGCCGTTCGCCCTGACCGTGGCCCCGGCCGATACCATCGCCTCGATCCGGTCAAGCCGCGCCGGACGCGCGACAACCTGGTAAATCCCGCCCAGCACGCCGGTGCCATACAACGATCCCTGCGGCCCTTTCAGCAGTTCGACGCGTTCGACATCGACCAGCCGCAGATCGGGGTCGGGCGCCGAAAAGGTCAGCCGGCCGCCATCGACCAGCACGGCCACCGGTGACTGGCTGGAACCATTCAGCGGGCTGTCGGCCACCCCGCGCAGGAACATGCGGTTGTTTCCCGCGCCCAGTGCGGTCAGCACCAGACCGTCGGTGCCGTGCGCCACGGTGCTGCTGGCATTGGCCGGCAGACCCTGATCATCAACCCCGAACTGCACGACCGAAATGGCGCGCGGCAGCACGCCCACGCGGCTGGAGGTTTTCGTCGCCGTCACCACAATGTCGCCCGCCGCGACGGTGGCGGGCGCCGGCGCCGGGCGTCGATCGTCATGCGGGGGCACGGCGCGCGCGGCCTGCACAACCTCTATCCGCCATAGCCCGGGCCCGATCTGGTGCGCGACATAGCCACTGTGGTCCAGCATGCGGGCCAGCGCCTCTGCCGCGCTGCGGGCATGATGCACCGGCCGGGTCATGATCGCCGGCAGGGGCCCTTCGGCCCCGACCGACACGCCAAACCGCGCGGCGATCTGCCGCAATGCATCGGGCAGCGGCGCGGCGGGAAAATCGGCCTGGCCGGGCGGCACCGGTTGCGCCAGTACGGCGGCTGGCTCCGCCACGGCGATGGCCAATGCCAGCACCGCCACAGCCATGCGCGCGCAATCGATTGTGCGTTCAACCATCGGCAATTTCACCCCACCAATCCGGCCGCAGTCGCATGGCCATTCCGGCTTGTCGATAGGCCGCCCGTGGCCCGCACGACAACCCGCAGCGCTGGTACGACGGAATCAATCGGCATCGACCCCAGTCATGCCGTATCGGCGCGCCGGCGGCGCCGCACGCCGATCATCATCCATTATCGGGTGGCTTGTGGTTGGCAGTTCAAACGGGTGGAATAAACCCGTCCGTAGTTGTTCGTCCTCGCGTAGACAGGCCCAGGCTTCGCATGGCTGCGTATGATTTCTCAGATCCTATGATTGGCGATGCCCCCCCCCCCCGCAAAGGGTTGCAGCTGGACCGCGATTTCTGAAATGCTATGACATACCGAGCCTGCGGGCGATTTGGTGGAGGTTGCAGCTGGACCGCGATTTCTGAAATGCTATGACCCTTGCCACACGCGACAACATCCTGATCGGGTTGCAGCTGGACCGCGATTTCTGAAATGCTATGACCTTGTAAATCGGGCACGCGGGGCGCGCGGGTTGCAGCTGGACCGCGATTTCTGAAATGCTATGACCACGGGATCATTCACAACGTCCCATATTTGGTTGCAGCTGGACCGCGATTTCTGAAATGCTATGACGCAGTGGACGAAGTGGTCTGCGCCCAAAAAGTTGCAGCTGGACCGCGATTTCTGAAATGCTATGACTCGATCATGGCGTTGCCCTGATCGTTGTACGTTGCAGCTGGACCGCGATTTCTGAAATGCTATGACAAAGGCGCGTGCATGGCGGATGGGCGACCATGTTGCAGCTGGACCGCGATTTCTGAAATGCTATGACTCGTTGATCGCGGTGGCGCCGGTGGTGATGGTTGCAGCTGGACCGCGATTTCTGAAATGCTATGACTTCGAGAAAAGCTTACGCGAAGCCCCGCCGTTGCAGCTGGACCGCGATTTCTGAAATGCTATGACCGGTCGTACGCGTTGGGGCGCGCTAGGGTAGTTGCAGCTGGACCGCGATTTCTGAAATGCTATGACACCGGCGCCAGCCGCGCGGTATCCCGGTGGGTTGCAGCTGGACCGCGATTTCTGAAATGCTATGACCAACCGGCTGGTGATCGACCGCGCATTTACGTTGCAGCTGGACCGCGATTTCTGAAATGCTATGACGCTGTCTGGTGCTGGTGCGGGCGGCGGTTCGTTGCAGCTGGACCGCGATTTCTGAAATGCTATGACGGCGATGTTGCATATATCGGTGCATGCCGGGTTGCAGCTGGACCGCGATTTCTGAAATGCTATGACTGATGAATGGCACGGCGAAGGTGATGGGCGTTGCAGCTGGACCGCGATTTCTGAAATGCTATGACCGCGCCGCCCTTTTGGACGTTGCGCATCATGTTGCAGCTGGACCGCGATTTCTGAAATGCTATGACCGGCCTTCGCGCAATGAGGCAGCCATGGCCGTTGCAGCTGGACCGCGATTTCTGAAATGCTATGACGGGGGCGGACCTGTCGCGGGCGGACCTGTCGTTGCAGCTGGACCGCGATTTCTGAAATGCTATGACGGTTCAATCAACTTGTCCGATTTGCTGTCGGTTGCAGCTGGACCGCGATTTCTGAAATGCTATGACTGGTATCACCATTGGCCCGTCATCGATCTTGTTGCAGCTGGACCGCGATTTCTGAAATGCTATGACAGATGGGGGCCTAACCAGTTGAATTGAAACTGGAAAAGCTCCCATCCGTCACCGCAAAAATGCAGCGAATCGTCAGAACATGGCGAGCTGATCCGGATTTTTTCGTTGCCGTTGGCGGCTCTGACTCGAAAACCGGATAATGTTTTCATACTGCTTGTCGGTAAAATTGAGCACATGAATCTCCCCGCGTTCGGGAAGATGCGCCTCGATTCGCCGAAGGTAAGTCTCGTAGTGTTCTTTGCCATTACAAAATCGAGCATAGATCGAAAACTGGCTCATTTCAAAGCCTTCATCGAGTAAAAACTCACGAAATTTGGTCGCTTCCCGCGCATGTTCCTTTGTGTCCACGGGCAGGTCAAACATGACGAATATCCACATCAGCCGGTATCCACTCAGGTTCATGCTTCAATCCCCACCGGCTGCCCAAGCGACACCCAGTCAAGGGCATCAGGCGGATCGAACAGGGCGAGTGCCGATTTGCGTTCTTCGAAACTCCTGGCAAGCGATTGAGCAAGGCGTTGGGTCGCAACAGACACAGGCGAAATAGCCCCACCCAGACGCAAATCATGCCCGATCAGCCGGGCCAGCCTTTGTTTAGCTTCGGGAGTGACGGATTCGATACCTTCGTCGATCATCCGCCGGACCAGCCCATCAACCAAAGGGCGAAACGGTTCCACAAGATCGTCAGCCAGCGCGAAGCCATTAAGCCGATTGTGATGGTGCAGGCCAATTGCGGGGTGTAGCCCGGCCCCTATGATCGAGCGTGCAACGCATGATCGCATGACGGTATAGCCATAATTCAGCAGGGCGTTGGCGCCGTCAGCGTTCTGATCGCGGCGAAATTCTTTTCCCATGAGCGCGGGCCAGTATTTGCGCGCGGCCTGAGCTTCAAAATTGTCCGGATCGCCGGAGCGGACGCGCCGAGACATAAGCATTAGGGCATTGGCTTCCGCTTTGCCTTGCACGGCTAACAGCGATGCTTGCATCGTGATTGTCAATCGGCGTCCAAACGGGACCCACTATCGGCGTGCAAAAGGGGACCAC
>NZ_JBBATI010000038.1:0-36033 GCF_040398825.1 Novosphingobium sp. | reverse complement strand
ACAAACGACCAGCCTTGGCACGATCCAGCTTGACACCAATACACGGTTGCTGAGCTTGTCGAAGGACACGCGCGAACGCTCGCCCAAACCGGAATAATCCGCATGATCAATGCGGGGGGAGCGCCAATCACTCCCCCACCCATCATCAGAACTTCGTGCCGACCTTCACGCCGAAATACTGCGGCTTGATCGGGTAGACCCGGAAAAAGTGGGCCGGGTCGCCGCCGGGGTAGGTGTTTTCAAAGTTGGCCGGCCCGATCGTCGAATTGTGCGACAGCGATCCGCGTTTGTCGAAGGCGTTCTGGATGAACAGCTGGAACGTATATTTGCCCATTTTGCCGCCCACCGAGAAATCGGCGGTGGTAAAGCCCGCAGAATTGCCGAACACCGCGTTGTCCCCCACGCCCAGCAGGCTGCTCGCATTGGACTGGGTGTTCATCGATCCTTGCACAAACGCATCGACCGAACCGACCGGGAATTCATAGCGCGCGGTGGCCGACAGCTTGAACTTTGGCTGCACCGGCAGACGGGTACCGGTCGGCGCATAGTTGCCTTTGCCCAGGTTGCCGAAATCCGATGTCAGCTTGGCATCGTTGTATGCGCCCGATGCGGTCAGCGTCACGCCCTTGGCCGGGCGCACCTGCACATCGGTTTCGATGCCATAGACGCGCGCGCCACCGACGTTGGAAATGTTGGTGATGCCAGCCCCTGCCGCCTGTTCGGCATATTGCAGGTCGTTCCATTTTTCATAGTACACCGCACCGTTCCAGCGCAGCGCATGGTCAAACCAGCTGGTTTTCCAGCCCAGTTCAAAATTGTTGAGCTTGTCCGGTGCGTAAATCGTACCGACCAGATCGCCCTTGTCGCGGTTGTTGCCACCCGGGCGGAACCCGGTGGAATAGGTCGCATAGACCATGTGATCATTGTCGACCTGCCAGGTCAGGTTGATCTTGTGCGTTTCACCCGAACCATGCGACCGCTTGTTCAGGAAATTGCACGAATCAATCGTGGCCAGCGGGAACGTGCAGGTAAACGCCGACGGCACGTAGTACGGATAGCCCGAAAACCCGCCCAGCGTGTTGGTATAGATAAACCCGCGCAACCCTGCGGTCACCGTCAACTGCGGTGCAATGTCATAGCTGCCTTGAGCATAAGCGGCAAAATCGCGATCGGCGATATAGGCATTGGTCAGGAACAGATCATCGCCAATCACCAGGCCGCCATTGGCATACTGGCTCAGGTTGGCGGTACCCACCCCAGGTACGAAATAATTGTTGACGTTGTGGTTGGTCTGTTTCTGGTAAAACAGCCCGGCAGTCACGCGCAGCGCGCTGGACGCCGGCGAGTTGAAGCGCAGTTCGTGGCTTTGCTTGGTCAGTTTCTGCGACGCGCTGAAATTCTGCGTCGGGTCGATCTGATTGCCGTTGCTGTCGGTAAAGCGGGTGTAACCGGCATATTGGTTGTCATTTACCGGATGGGTTGAATAGGCGACGGTATAATAGCTGTAATCGGCCGCATTCTTGATATTGCGGTTCAGATACCCGCCGGAATAGAGCACATCCCAGTTGCCGATCTTGCCTTCGATCGTCATCGACGCCTGAATCCACTGGTCGATATTGTAATCGGGTGTGAAATCATGCACCTGCAGGTCGCCCACGGCGGGATCATACAGGAACGTGCCGTTCGCCTTCTGATACTGGCCGATTACCGATGGGGTGATTTTCCAGCCGTTGTCCAGCTCGATCCCCAGCGCCAGACGCCCGCCATACGTGGTGACGTCGTTGAAATTGTTCTTCACATACTTGCTGTTGTTGACAGTCAGCGGGGCGGACTGCAACGCACCCTCTGCGCCCAGGTAAATGTTCGGATAGGTGCGCGAACCCGGCGTGTTGTCGATATAACCGCCATCGTGTTCGTAAAACCCGACCAGCCGCACCGCCACGCCCTTGGCCACCGGCACGTTGATCATGCCTTCGACGGTGGCGCCGGCATCGCCCTTGCCATATTTGTTGACCGTGACGTCCAGGCTGCCTTCCAGCTTGGCCGGATTGGGCTTGTTGGTGATCAGGCGCAGCGTGCCCGACAGCGAACTGGCACCAAACAGCGTGCCCTGCGGCCCTGACAAGGCCTCGACCCGCTGCATGTCATAGATGTGGATATCCTGCAGCGCGCCGATCGTGGTGATCGACAGTTCGTCAAGATAGACGCCACTGGTCGGCAGCGCGCCAAACGCCAGCCCGTCCCCGCCAGAGGTGATGCCGCGAAAGAACAGCTGCCCCTGGCTGGGGCCGAACGATTGAAACGACACGCTGGGCAATTGTTTCGCATAATCGTCGAACGACTGCACCTGGTGCTGTTCCAGTACCGCCGGGCTCAGCGCCTGCAGGCTGATCGGCACGCGCTGGATCGATTCTGACCGCTTTTGCGCTGTGACGATGATTTCACCGTTGTTGTTGACCGGCGCGGGATCGGTCGCCGCTGCCGGTGCGTCCGCGGCTGCGGCCGGGCTGGCGACCAGCGCCAGCATTGACCCACTGGCCAGCAATACCGCAAGCTTTGCGGTAACCTTGGTCATATCCCTCATGCGTATTAGCCTCCTGTCGTCGCTGCACCGGTCGCGTTCGCCAGCCTCGCGTTAATTCCTGTTAGCGCCAAACCCACGGTTTGCGCCATCCTGCACCGCTGCGCGCGCGCACGATTACAGATATGTGTCACGCAAACGACACGGCAGCGCAAGACCCTTGCCCAAGACCCTTCCAAAGCTGGCGAATTGTTAATATGACTATACATATCGCATTTCCTGACAAGGTGTTTCGGCGGATGAACTGCACCCTTTATCGCAGCGGCCCGGCGGTGGCACGGTGACTGCGGCGGCGATCAGGCTTGATCGGCCGCTCACCGTATCCACGCTGGTTGCGGTCGCCCGGGGCGCACCGGTCGTGCTCGGCCCGGCGGCGCGCGCACGCGTGGCCGCCGCGCACGATCTGGTCCGCGCGATCATCGACGAGGGCGTACCCGCCTATGGCATCAACACCGGGGTTGGCGCGCTGGTTGATCGCGCGGTCGAACCGGCGTTGCAGTGCCGGCTGTCGCGGCAACTGGTGATGAGCCATGCCTGCGGCGTGGGCGCCCCCCTGCCCGATGCACACGTGCGCGCGATCATCGCCGCGCAGGTCAACAATCTGGCGCACGGGTTCTCCGGCACGCGCGTCGCCGTGGTCGATGGCCTGATCGCGCTGCTGAACCATGACGTGGTGCCAGAAGTACCGGCGGGCGGATCGGTCGGATACCTGGCGCACATGGCGCATATCGCGCTGGTGCTGATCGGCGAAGGCCACGCGCGCGTGGCCGGTGAACGCCTGAGCGGGGCGGCCGCACTGGCGCGCGCCGGGCTGGCGCCGCTGGTGCTGGAGGCCAAAGAGGGCCTGAGCCTGATCAACGGGGCGCCCTGTGCCACCGGCCTGGGCGCGCTCGCGCTGGCGCAGGCCCGGGGTGCGGTCACCGCCGCCGATGCCATTGCCGCGCTGACATTTGAGGTGCTGGGCGGCAATCTGGCCGCGTTTGATGCCGAATTGCTCGGTCTACGCCGGTCACCGGGCATCGCCGAAACGGGTGCCGCGATGACCGCGTGGCTGGCTGGCAGCACGCATCTGGCGCAAACCGGCGCGCGTTTGCAAGACCCGCTGAGCCTGCGCGCCATACCGCAGGTGCACGGCGGGGTACGCGATGCGCTGGACCATGTCGCTGGCATGATCGATGCCGAACTGGCCTCGGTCACCGACAATCCCGTGGTGCTGGGCACGCCCGAACACCCCCGCGCGGGATCGCAGGCGCATGCCGTGGCGGCGGGGCTGGCGATGGCGCTGGATCATCTGGCGATCGTCACGGCGCACGTGGGGATGCTGTCCGAACGCCGGATCGACCGCCTGGTCAATCCGCTGGTAAGCGGTTTGCCCGCGTTTCTGGCAACAGCAGCTGGCGTATCAAGCGGGTTCATGATCGCGCAATACAGCGCCGCCGCGCTGGTGGGCGAAAACCGCCGGCTGGCCGCCCCGGCCAGCCTGGATGGCGGCATCACCTCTGGCCTGCAGGAAGATTACCTGTCGCACCAGACCCCCGCCGCGCTGAAGGCGCTGGCACTGATCGCCAATGTGCAGGCAATCCTGGGCATCGAACTCGCCGCCGCCGCGCAGGCGCATGACATCGCGGTGCCCGCCGCCGCCCGCGCACCGGGCACCGCGCGCCTGCACGCGCATGTGCGCGCCACCATCGCCCCCTATACCGATGACCGGCCCATGCATGACGTGATGGCCGCCGGGGCAGACCTGGTGCGCGCGGGGCTGCCGGCGGTGGCAAAGCGCTAAAATAAAAGCCCTCCCCCTCAGCGGGAGGGTTGGGTGGGGGTGTCCGACGCTGATGTGTCGCGCAACCAATCGGGCGCCGGACACCCCGCCCCAACCCCGCCCCTCAGGGAGAGGCTTTCAGGATTTCGCACAAAACCGGCATCACCCCGGCGACAGAAACGCGCGAAACACAGGTGAAGCATCAGGCCCGAACATTGCTTCGGGTGGCCCCATCGATTCAATCGCCCCGTCGCGCACATGCACGACCTGGCCGGACACATCGCGGGCAAACGCCATTTCGTGCGTGACGATCAGCATTGTGCGCCCTTCATCGGCCAGCGCGCGGATCAGATCGAGCACTTCGCGTACACGTTCGGGATCGAGCGCCGACGTGGGTTCGTCAAACAGCATCAGATCCGGATCGGTGGCCAGCGCACGCGCGATCGCCACGCGCTGCTGCTGCCCACCCGACAGCTGCCGCGGCCAGTGCCCGGCAAACCCGGCCATGCCGACCTTGTCCAGCAGGGCATGCGCGCGGTCGATCGCGGCGGCGCGGGGCACACCATGCACATGCACCGGCGCGGCGATCACATTGTCAATCACCGTCATGTGCGCCCACAGATTGAAATTCTGGAACACCATCGCGGTGCGCGCGCGCAGCGCATTCAGCGCGCGCGCGTCGGTCACGCGCGCTCCGCCTTTGCCATCATAGCGCAGCGGCGCCGCGGTTCCGCCAATGGCGATAGTGCCGGCATCGGGCATTTCCAACAGGTTGAGACAACGCAGAAACGTGCTCTTGCCCGAACCGCTACCACCCAGGATCGCCACCACATCGCCGCGATGGGCGTCCAGATCGATACCCTTCAGCACCGCCTGCCCACCAAAGCTTTTGGTGATGCCGCGCGCGCGCAACACGGGTTCGCTGGATTGCGCTGTCATCGGGTTCCCTCCACCGGATTCAACCGGCGCTCCACGTACCGCAGCGCCGCGGTCAGCGCCCCGGTCAGCCCCAGATAGACCGCCGCCGCCAGGCAAAACACATCGAGCGTACGATACGAATGCGCGATCACCTGCCCGGCCACCCCGGTGACATCCATCACCGTGATCGTGCTGGCCAGCGCGGTCGATTTGATCATCATCACCAGTTCGTTGCCATAGGCCGGCAGCGCCAGGCGCACCAGTTGCGGCAACACGATCAGCCGCAGCCGCGTCCAGCGCCCCATGCCGCTGGCCAGCGCCGCCTCAATCTGCCCCGCCGGGATCGCCGCCAGCGCGGCGCGGCACACCTCGGCAATATAGGCCGAACAACAGCACGTCATCGCCACAAACGCGCAGAACAGCGGTTCGCGAAATGCCGCCCACAATGGCCCGTGGCGGATCGGGCCGAGTGCCGCCAGCCCATAATAGACCATGAAAATCTGCAACAACAACGGCGTGCCGCGAAACACGAAAATCCACAGCCGCGCGCATTCACGCGTGCCGCGTCGCGTCTGCGCCATGACCAGCAGGCCACCCAGCAGCGTGGCCCCCACCGCGCTGGCCGCAAACAGCCCGACCGTGACCGGCACCGCACGCGCGATGGCCAGCGTGGTGTCGGCCAGAAAGGCAAGATCACCGCTCATACCCCGCCTGTGCCGCCTGCCCAACGCATCCCGCGCGCCTCGGCCAGCCGGAACAGCGCCGAACTGGCGCTGGTCAGCACCAGATACAACACCATCGCCGCGGCAAAAAATGCAAACGGCTGGCGCGTCGATCCCGCCGCAACCAGGCTCACACGCATCAGTTCGGACAGCCCGGTCACCGCCACCAACGCCGAATCCTTCAGCGTGAATTGCCAGATATTGCCCAGCGGCGGCAGCACACGATGCAGCACTTGTGGCGCGATTACCCGCCGGAACCGCGTGGCCGGGCTCATCCCCGCCGCAATCGCTGCCTCGATCTGCCCGCGCGGCACCGCCAGCATGCCGCCGCGAAACACTTCGGCCTGATAGGCAGCGGAAACCAGCCCGATGGCAATGCTGCCGGTCAGAAACGCCGGCGGCGACCCCGGATCGGCCAGCCCCAACAGCGCAGCCCCCGCCGCCAGCAATCCCGGCGTGCCAAAATACAACAGCAACACCACCAGCAATTCGGGCACACCCCTGAATACCAGGCCATAGACCGCCGCCGCCGCGCGCAGCCAGCGCACCCGCGACGCCCCGGCCGCCGCCAGCCCGGCGCCCAGCACCATGCCGATCGCCATCGCCGTCAGCGCCAGCGCCATGGTCAGCCCCGCACCGCGCAGCAATGCCGGCCCCCAGCCATCGGGGCCAAACCCCAGCAGCAGCATAGGCGCAGGATCATCGGTGATCATCGCGCGGCGCCCGAACCGGCCGACGCGGGCGCGGCGGCATGCGGTGAAGCATCCATGCGAAACCATTGCAGCCCCAGCCGTCGCACCGTGCCATCGGCCAACGTGGCGCCAATCGCCTGATCAAACTGCGCGCGCAGGGCGGTGTCGCCGGGGCGAAACGCCAGTGCCTCCCCCCGCCCCATGCTGCCGCCGATCATGCGCGGCCCGGCCAGCACCAGCCCCGCGCCATCGCGCGTGGCCAGCAAGGGGTGCAGATAGGATTCATCCTCCAGCGTCGCGTCGATCCGCCCGTTCAGCAGATCAAGATCGCGTTCACCCATCGTGCGGTAATAGCGCAGGGTGACCGCCGAACCGAACGCCTGGTTCAAAAACGTATCGAACGCACCCGACAGTTCCACCCCGATCACCTTGCCGGTCAGATCGCGGCGCAAATGATCGGTCATCGCGTCCAGCGCGGGACCGGGCCGGTCAAAATCCATCGTCACGTCCCGGTCGGCCAGCCCGGCCAGCGGCCCGCCGCGCAACGTGGCGATCACCCCGCTGGTCAGCGCATAGGGCCGGCTGAACGCCAGCACGCCGGCCCGTTCGGGGGTGATCTGCACCGCATCGGCGATCAGGTCGATCTTGCCGGTGTGCAACGCGCCAATCATGCCATCCCAATCCATCGCCACCATGCGGCAGCGGCGATGCAGCCGCGCGCACAGCACGCGCAGATAATCGGGCTCAAACCCCGCCAGGCTGCCATCGGGGCGGGTGATGTTCCACGGCGGATACAGCCCCTCGGTACCGATCACCAGTTCCGCCTGCGCATCCGGCCCGGCCGCACGGCCGGCGGGCGCGGCGTGGCAGGCGGCCAATATCAATGCCGGCAGCAGACCGGCGGCACGCATCAACGCACCACCAGTGCCGGCCCGGTCACGCGAAACGAACCATCGGGAAACAGCGTGTCGTGCAGTGCCAGATCAACCCGGCCGGACGCCAGATCGACCCACAGCGGGGCGCAGGCAAACACCGCCAGCGCATCGCGCACCACGCCATCATCGCAGCGTTCCAGCCGCAGCGGTGGCGCGCCGACCGGCACCATCAGGTTAAGCGCCAGCGCCGGTCCGGCGTGCACCACCGCGTGCACCGCACTGTGGCCGGCAAAGGTCAGCGGCGCTGACGCAGCATCCAGATCAACCGGAAACGGCGCATCCGGCCCCGACAGACCCACCTGCCCCGCCACCAGCGCGAAATGGCGGACCAGTCCGGTCAGCGGTGAAAACGGCCCATGATCGGCAATCGTCGCCAGGCTCAACCGAAATGCCCCGGCGCGTTCGCCAATCACGCGCGTGATCCCCCCGCCATTGGCCCACGGCACCGGATCGCACGACGCGAATGGCACGACCACGCCACCCTTTGGCACAGAGTTTCCGGTCCCGGTCACTGCCACGATGCGAACTGCTTTTTCCTGCAAGCGGATTACCCCGGCAAGCCTGCCACGCACCGGTGATTATGTATAGACATGATGACGGAGCCGACAACAAGGGTGCCCCCGGCACGACGCCCGATTGCCATAAATACACAACCCCGATCGTCTCCCCGGGCCTGACTTGACCTGGGGAGACGATGCTGAAGGATGAGCGCGCCGCCGCAGCGTGGGTGCTCTTGCCGGTCCGCACTTGTACATTGGGCGCCTTGCTCATAGCCTGCCAGCAACACGGCATAGGAAACAGCATGACCGGCACGGCAACCCGCGCACAGCGATCCCCCGCGATGAAACTGCTGTTCGTATCGCTGATCGCGGCGGCCCTGACGGTGCCGCTGATGCTGGTCTATGCGCTGGTCTATGACCGCCAGAATCAGGCGGCCACCGCACAGGCGGAAATCAATTCGGGCTGGGGCGGGCCGCAGGTGCTGTCAGGGCCGATCATCGTCGTGCCGTTCCGCACCACCGAAACGCAGACCGTGACCGAAAACGGCAAACAGGTCAGCCGCGCGACCGAAGTGGAAAAGTTGTTCTATATTTCGGCGGCGACACACCATGTCACCACCCAGGTAAACCCCGAAGAACGCCACAAATCGATCTATCGCAGCGTGCTCTATTCGGCGCAGGTCAAAGGCAGCGCCATGTTTGCGCTGCCGCCCGATCTGGAACGTTATGGCGTGACGCGCGAACGCCTGTTGTGGGACCGCGCAGAGCTGCGCCTGGGCATTTCCGACGCACGCGGGCTGACCAGCGGCGGCACGGTTACTGCCGGCGGCAAGCCGCTGCAGGTGCAACCCGGCAAAGGCCCCGCCGCCAGCGGTGGCCAGGGTTTCTTTGCGTTCCTGAACTGGGATGGCAGCGGCGAATTGGCGGTCGATTACGCCTATGGCCTGCGCGGCGCACGGTCGCTGTCGGTGGTGCCGCGCGGCGGATCGACCCGCTGGGACGTTGCCTCCAGCTGGCCCAGCCCAAGTTTTTCGGGCGGATTTCTGCCCGAAACGCGGGAATTGGCCGACAGCGGTTTCCACGCCAGCTATCGCGTGGACAAATTGGCGCTGGGTCAGCCGCCGGTCGGGATGGCGGATTTTGCCGCACCGCAAACCGACCAGGATGAACACGAAAGCGGCTATATGGCTTTGAGAAAACCCAGCGCCGATCTCGCTGCCGGCGGCGCAACCGAAGTCGTCGATGGCACCAGTCAATCCCTGACGGTCAACCTGATCGAGCCGGTCAATCTGTACAGCAAGGTCAACCGTTCGGTAAAATACGGCTTCCTGTTCATCGGCTTTACGTTCCTGACGTTTCTGCTGTTCGACATCATCGCCGGGGCGCGCGTGGCCTCGGCCGAATACCTGCTGACCGGCGTGGCGCTGGTGCTGTTTTTCGTGCTGTTGCTGGCGCTGGCGGAACTGGTCGGGTTTACCGGCGCCTATCTGCTCGCCAGCGGCGCGACCATCGGCCTGCTCAGCGCCTATAGCGCGGCGGTGCTGAAAACCTGGCGGCGTGGCGGGTTTATCGGGTCGCTGCTGGTCGGGCTGTACGCGCTGCTGTTTGTCCTGCTCAATCTGGAGGCGTGGTCGCTGCTGATCGGCGCGCTGCTGCTGTTCGTCGCGCTGGCCGGGGTGATGTATGCCACGCGCAGGGTGGACTGGACCGCGGTGGGCCAGCCGGCCGGCGACGCGGCAGGCTGAACAAAAAGCCCTCCCCTTCAGGGGGAGGGTTGGGTGGGGGTGTCCGACGTCTCGATGGCGCGCCAAATTTCGGACGCCGGACATCCCTCCCCTGCGGGGACGGGCTAATCAGACGGAATGCTCACCCTTTTTGGGTGAGGCCCGGTCGGTCGCGAGGTCCATCCCGGCAAAGCGGATCGGGGTGCGAACGCCCGGGACCGGCGTGCCGTCGCTGGCGTGCAGCGCCAGTTGCATGCCGCGCGCCACGATCTGCGGGTCGGCAAAGGCATCGGCGACGGTGTTGATCGGCCCGGCCGGCACACCCGCTTCGGCCAGCAGTTCCAGCAGTGCGTCGCGGGTGTATCGCCGCGTGACAGCGCGGATGGCGTCCTCCAGCGCCACGCGGTTGTCCAGCCGCGCAACATTACCGATAAAGCGCGGGTCGGCGGCCAGTTCCGCGCACCCGGTCAACTCGCAGAATTTGGCGAACTGGCGGTCATTCCCCACCGCCAGAATGAACCAGCCATCGGCGGTGGGATAGACGGCATAGGGCGCCACATTGGGGTGAGCATTGCCCATGCGCGTCGGCGCCTTGCCCGACACCAGGTAATTCAGCGCCTGGTTGCCCAGCACGCCCACCATCACATCGAACAGCGCCATATCGATATGTTCGCCGCGCCCCGTGCGCGCCCGCGCGGCCAGCGCGGCCTGGATCGCGATCACGGAATAGAGCCCGGTCATGATATCGGCAAACGCCACGCCAATCTTTTGCGGCGCGCCCGCTGGATCGCCGGTCAGGTCCATGATCCCCGACAGGCCCTGCACGATGAAATCATACCCGGCACGCGGCGCATAGGGCCCATCCTGCCCAAACCCGGTGATCGAACAATAGACCAATCGAGGATTGATCGCCGACAGGCTGGCATAGTCCAGCCCGTATTTGGCCAGGCCCCCCAGCTTGAAATTTTCGATCAGGACATCGGCATCGGCAATCAGGTCGATCACCACTTGCCGCCCTTCCGGCGTGGCGAAATCGGCGATGATCGACCGTTTTCCGCGGTTGGTGGCGTGGTAATAGGCCGCGTCGTGGGTGCCGTCGGCATATTCGACAAACGGCGGCCCCCAGGTGCGGGTGTCGTCGCCTTCGGGGCTTTCGACCTTGACCACCTCTGCGCCCAGGTCGGCCAGCGTCTGACCGGCCCACGGGCCGGCCAGCACGCGCGCCAGTTCGACAACCTTTACCCCCGCCAGCGGCGTCATGATCAGAACGCCGCGATTCCGGTAATCGCCCGGCCCAGGATCAGCGCGTGCACGTCATGGGTGCCTTCATACGTGTTGACCGTTTCCAGATTGGAAAGGTGGCGCATCACATGGTATTCTTCGGAAATGCCGTTGCCGCCGTGCATGTCGCGCGCCATCCGCGCGATATCCAACGCCTTGCCGACATTGTTGCGCTTGACCATCGACACCATTTCGGGCGCAAACTGGCCCTCGTCCATCAACCGCCCGACGCGCAAACTGGCCTGCAACCCAAACGCGATATCGCTCATCATGTCGGCCAGTTTCTTCTGGAACAGCTGCGTCGCCGCCAGCGGCCGGCCAAACTGCTTGCGATCCAGCCCATATTGCCGCGCCGCATGCAGGCAGAATTCCGCCGCACCCAACGCGCCCCACGAAATGCCATAGCGCGCTCGGTTGAGGCAGCCAAACGGGCCCTTCAACCCCTGCACATTCGGCAGCAGCGCGTCTTCGCCCACTTCGACATTGTCCATCTGGATCATGCCGGTGATCGATGCGCGCAATGAAAGCTTGCCGCCGATCTTCGGCGCGACCAGCCCGGCCATGCCCTTTTCCAGGATAAAGCCGCGGATGCCGCCGCCATGCGCATCGGATTTGGCCCAGACCACAAACACATCGGCGATCGGCGCGTTGGAAATCCACGTCTTGGCGCCGGAAATGCGATAGCCGCCGTCGATCTTTTCAGCGCGAGTCAGCATGCCGCCCGGGTCCGACCCGGCATCGGGCTCGGTCAGCCCGAAACAGCCGATCAGCTCACCGCGCGCCAGCCCCGGCAGATACTTGTGCTTCTGCTCTTCCGATCCAAACGCATAGATCGGGTACATCACCAGGCTGGATTGCACGCTCATCATGCTGCGATAGCCGCTGTCGATGCGTTCAATTTCGCGCGCGACCAGGCCGTACGAAACATACGACGCGCCAACCCCGCCATAAACCTCTGGCACGGTCGGCCCCAACAGACCCAGCGCGCCCATTTCGCGGAAAATGTCGGTGTCGGTGGTTTCATCAGACCACGCCTTGATCACGCGCGGGGCCAGCCGGTCATCGGCATAGGCCTTGGCCGCGTCGCGGATCATCCGTTCCTCTTCGGTCAATTGCGCATCAAGGAAGAACGGGTCGTCCCAATCGAAACGGGTCATGCCGGACATGCGGGTGCCTTTGTAACGGGTGGACCGGCGCGAACCACCGGCGGTGTGCGACTGCCGTTAGCCACGCGCCAAATGCCGGGCAAGTGTTTTACGGTGCATCCGCGATCACGGCACGCACAGCGGCCCGGTGCAATGCAGTTTCACATACAATTCGCCGACCACATGCCAGCCACCGGCGGACCGCACCCAGTGCGCGGCATAATCACCGCCATAGCGGGTTTCGCCGCGCGGCTCGCGCTTGATCGCGGTCCAGGTGCCATGTTCGGCCGCGCGCGCACCGGTTTGCGCCACCGAAACGCGTTCGGGCGTGCGGATATAGGCGACAAAGGCGGGATCGGCGAAATCGCCCGCAAACGCCGCGGTCAGCCCGGCGCGGCCAATGGCAGAACTGCCATTGCTCCACACAAACACCGCATCCTCGGCGAAAAACGGCACGAACGCGGCCATGTCATGCGCGGCAATCGCCCGGTTACTGGCGCCGCGCGCGGCGATGATCTGCGCCTCATCGGCGCGGAATGCGGCCGGGGTCGGCGCGCCGGGGTTCTGATCTTCGGCCGCGACCAGCCGCCATTGGCCGGCGCGGCGCACCCAGGTGTCGGTGAATATCCGGTACATCGGCTTGAATTCCGGCGCCGGCCCGGTCTGCAGTTCACGCGCCTGCGCAATCGCGGTGTCGCCGTAAAAATGCATGGTGATCGGCCCGACCTGGTTGGCGCTGTTCAAAGCACCGGTCACCAAACCCGCCAGCGTCGATTTCTTGCCATAGACCTGCCCGGTGGAATCGATCCCGACAAAGGCATCATCCAGCAGCCGATCGGCCATCTGGCGATCACCGGTCACAAACACCATGCCCCAATCCCGCTCGGCCGTGGCGATCGCCGCCTGATCGGCGGCAAGCGCGGGGTCATTAACGGAGTCCCCCGCGCCCATGCCCATGGCGACCGGCGCCGGCAGCAACAGCGCCAGTGCCACCAGTGTCCGTTTAGTCGCACCCGTCATCGCTGCCCCCGTCTCTGGCTATCGAAACATGCCTATCACCCCGCGCCACGGGTGGCAAAGTTCGGCCATTTCGGTCTCTTGCCAAGGCGTGGCAGGTCGATGGCAGCTGTCGCCCCAGTTCCTGCCATAGCCGAGCCGACGCGCAAAGACCGATAGCCGCCGTTGGTTCAGGTCGGGCGCGAAGGGCTGCTTTTGGCCATTCAGGGCGAAAAGGTGCCGTTCCGGAATCGCCCCAGTGGCAGCCATACAATCGTCATTCCTGCGAACGCAGGAATCCAGGTACCACGGCTCTGCAACAAAATCGTCTTGTACAATCAACAGGTTTCGCCATCCACTCTGGATTCCTGCGTTCGCAGGAATGACGAGGAGTGCGTTGCCGAAAGTCCGCTTTCCTCCCCAATTCCGGTCATAGCCCGGCCCTGAACCATTTCCCGAAACCTGCCGCACGTTCGGCGACCGGTGACTTGTCCGTTTCCAGGCTTTTACGGCGAAAGTGGGCATGGCAGATCCCGGCCCACTTGCGCATATTTTCCACCGCGGTGTTCTTTCATATCCCCGATTCCTGATTCACGCGGCCAACCGTCAGGCAACCGGAAAATCCCATTGCTGCCAACACAGCACTAGTCTCGCTGCACGCCGGTGAATTGCAGCATCAATTGGAAAAGATTGACGAAATTGAGATAGAGCGAAAACGCGCTCATCACTGCCAGCTTTTCGGCCGCCACACCACCGCCCAGCGCCATATAGTCGGTCCGGGCGCGTTGCGTGTCCCACGCCGCAAGGCCGGTGAACACGGCCACGCCGATGATGGAAATCACCAGTTGCAGCGGTCCCGATTGCAGGAACAGGTTGACCAGCCCGGCGATGACCAGGCCGACCACGCCCATCATCAGAAAGCTGGACCAGCGCGACAGATCGACGCCAGTGGTATAGCCCCACAGGCTCATCGCCAGAAACACCGACGCCGCGATGAAAAAGGTGGTGGCGATGCTCGCGCTGGTGAACACCAGGAACACGCTCGCCATCGACACGCCCATGATCGCGGCAAACGCCCCCAGCGCGGCAATCGCACCCGGCAGGCTCATCCGTTCAAACCGGAAGCTGAATAGGAACACAAACGCCAGCGGCGCCAGCATCGCCACCCATTTCAGCGGGGTGCCAAAGATCAGGCCGGACAGCGCGGGCGTGGCGCTGATGCCATAGGCGACCACGCCGCTGATGATCAGTGCGATCCCCATGTTGCGGTATATGCCGAGCATGTGCCGGCGCAGGCCGGCATCGTTTACGGGTGCGGGGCGGGCATGCGAAAAATTGCGCCCGCCAAGGGCATTGCGATCCATGATTCGTGTTCCTTGCAAAAGAGGCAGGCGTGCTCTCTACCGCGGCAAGGCTGGCCCGAACCTGAAGCCATGATCGAAACATATTCGCTGATTTGATAGTCTGCGCCTATCAGAGCGGATCGCTCAGAATGCGCCGTGCCTCCACCGCGATCGCCTCGGCAATGGTGTGATAGCTGTCGGCATAGGCGGCGCCCTCTCGCCAGACGGCAGCGATCGAACGCGTGCCGCTCCAGTCCGCCAATGTCAGGCGCGTCACCATGTTCTCACCGCCGACTTCCGATCGCAGATACAATTCGGGCAGCACCGCAAAGCCCAGGCCCGAACCGCACATCTGGCGCAGGCTGTCCAGGCTGGTGCCTTCGTAATCCTCCAGCGGGTCGGCGCGCAGGTCGGCGCAGATGTCACGGTCCTGGCGATAGGCATGGTGCCGCCGGTCGAGGCTGAGGAAACCGATGCCGGCAAAGTCGCTGCGCCGCACCAGCGCGGCCTGGGCCAGCGGATGTTCGGGTGGGCAAACGATGTGCAGCGATTCGCGAAACAGCGGTTCAACATGCAGGTCGCTGCCCGAAACCGGCAAGGGGGAAAGCAGCATATCGAGCTCACCACGCGCCAGTTCGCGCGCCTGCTCGTCGGGAATGCCTTCGCGGATATACAGCCGCATGTCGGGATAGCGCCGGTGCAGCGACGCCACGATCCCCGGCATCAGATAGGGACCGAGCGTCGGCGTCACACCAAAGCGGATCGTGCCGCTCATCCCCGATTTCGACCGCCGGGCCAGGTCTTCGGCATCCTTTACGTCGAGCAGGATCTTGCGCGCGCGCACCACCAGCTCCCGCCCGATCGGGGTGAGCTGGACCGGGGTTTCGTTGCGTTCGACCAGCGTCACCCCCAATTGCGCCTCAAGCGCGCGCAACTGCTGGCTGAGCGTGGGTTGCGAGATGTGCACGGCATCGGCCGCGCGCCGGAAATTGCGGTAATCCGCCAGGGCCACGAGATAGCTGAATTGGCGCAGGGTGCTCATGAACGCGATGATAGTTTCATACTATCGGATGTCCACCCACATTTCAATTTGAGCAATCGGCTGATCAGACCGATTGTCGGCCTGCCAGGAGGACACCATGAAACACCATCTCGAACGCTTGCATCACGAACACCGTCGGCTGAACCGGCTGATCGACACCTGCCGCAATGCCGCCCGCCAGGATGAAATGAAGGCGTTCAAGCGCCTGCGGCTGCGGATCAAGGACAAGATTGCCCAGTTGCAGCGCAGCGCCAGCCCGCTTGCGGGTTAACCGCGCTGTACAAAGGGGGCGGCGTCAGTCCCCCAATCCCTGCACGCCGCCCGCATTTTTTGATCGGACCCCACCATGACCGCGTTCCTGGTCACGTCTTTTCTTGGCACGCCGGTGTGGTTCTGGCTGGCATTTCTGCTGATCGTGGCGGCGCTGACCGCCTTTGACCTCGGCCTGCTGCACAAGCAGGACCGGGCGATGGGCATTGCTGAATCGCTGAAACTGTCCGCGTTCTACATCACCATCGCGCTGGCCTTTGGCGTGTGGGTGTGGGGTGTAAAGGGCGCCGACCTGGGCATGAAGTACTACACCGGGTTCTTCATCGAAAAGGCGCTTTCGATCGACAACATTTTTGTCATCAGCCTGATCTTCGGCACGTTCGCGATTCCGGCAAAGTACCAGTACCGCGCGCTGCTGTGGGGCATCATCGGCGTAATTGTGCTGCGCGGGGGCATGATCGCCGCCGGCGCCGCGCTCGTCAGCGAAGCGTACTGGGTGCTGTACATCTTCGCCGCATTCCTGGTCGCGACCGGCATCAGGATGGTGTTTGCGGGCGATGCACAGCCCGATCTCGCCAACAATTTCGCCATCCGCTGGATTTCCGGCCACATGCGCGTGACCAAAGACCTTCACGCCGAACGCTTTTTCGTCACCGTGCGCGATGCGGCTTCGGGCCGGATGGTGCGCGCGGCCACCCCGCTGTTCCTGGTGCTGGTGATCATCAACCTGGCGGACCTGGTGTTCGCGGTGGATTCGGTACCCGCCATCTTCGCCATCACCACCGACACCTTCGTGGTGTTCACATCGAACATCATGGCGGTCCTGGGCCTGCGCGCGCTGTATTTCGCGCTGTCGGCGATGATCGACCGGTTCCATTATCTGAAATACGCGCTTGCCGCGGTGCTGGTGTTCATCGGATCAAAGATCTTCGTGTCCGATTTCCTGCTGGGCGGGGCCAAGTTCCCCCCGCTGGCCAGCCTGGGCGTGACGTTCGCCCTGATCGGCGCCGGGATCGGCTGGTCGCTGTGGAAGACGCGTCAAGCGCCAGCCCTTCGCTGACCTTGCCTCCACCCCCAAACTTTTGCCGTGCGCCGCGCGCCCGTTTGCGCAAAGATGGCACGATGCATCCAGCCTTTCCCGACACCGCCGCAATCCTGGCCGATCTGATCGCCTTTCCCACTGTCAGCCGCAGCGGCAATCGCGCGCTGGTGGATTATGTGCGCAGGCTGGTTGAGCCGGCGGGCGCGCGGATCGTGCTGACCGATGATGGCGCCGATGCCAATATGTGGATCAGCGTGGGGCCGGATGATGCGCCCGGCGTGGTGCTGTCGGGGCATAGCGATGTGGTGCCGGTGGCGGGGCAGCCGTGGAGCCGTGATCCGTTTGCGCTGTTTGCTGCCGAGGGCCGGCTGTATGGGCGCGGGACCGCGGACATGAAGGGGTTTGTCGCCTCTGCCATCCGCGCGCTGCTGATCGCGGCGCGGCGCCCGCTGAAAACCCCGCTGCATCTGGCGATCTCGTTTGATGAAGAAATCGGCTGTGTCGGCGTGCGGTCGCTGCTGCCCGTGCTGGCGGCGCGGCCAGTCAGGCCACTGCTGGTGTGGATAGGCGAACCGACCGGGCTGGCACTGGCCGATGGGCACAAGGGCAAATCGGCGTACCGCGTCACCACCACCGGCCGCGCGGCGCATTCGGCGCTGACCCCGCAAGGGCTCAACGCCATCTACCTCGCCACCGATTTCATTGCCGCACTGCGCGATGTGCAGGCCGACCTGATCGCGCGTGCCCTGCCCGATCCGGCCTATGATGTCGCCTATACCACCGTGCATGTCGGCGTGATCCACGGCGGCGAAACGCTGAACATCGTGCCGGGCAGCTGCACGCTGGAATTTGAAATACGCGATCTGGCCAGCGATCATGTGCCCGCGATAGAGGCCGATATCCGCGCCCGCGCCGCCGCGATCGTGGCGCGCCATGCCGATGCGTTTCCCGAATGCACAATCCTGATCGAACCGGTGAACAGCTATCCCGGGCTCGACACCCGCCACCCCGGCGCGCTGGCGCTGGCACGTGCAGTGTCGGGGCACAATTCTGCCACGATCAAGCTGGCGTTCGGCACCGAAGCCGGGCTGTTTGCCCAAACCCTGGGCATTCCGGCGATCGTGTGCGGCCCGGGATCGATGGACCAGGGCCACAAGCCCGATGAATTTGTGACGGTGGAGCAACTGGCACGCTGCGACGCGATGCTGTTGCGGCTGATCGACCGGTTGGAGGCGGGAATCACGCTCGATTGACCCCGCGCCTGCTTCAGCTTTTCCGACGCCATGATGATAAACATTGTTGTTTTGCAAAATCAAGATCGGCCCTACATCGTCACCACGGGCAAACGCAGGACCAACGGCATGAACAGCGATACGGGCGACATTCTGGCGGTGGAAACACTGGTGATCGGCGGCGGCCAGGCCGGCATCGCCACCAGCGAACACCTGGGCCGCCACGGCTGCCCGCATCTGGTGGTGGAACGCGCGCGGATTGCCGAACGCTGGCGCAGCGGGCGGTGGGATTCGCTGGTCGCCAATGGCCCGGCCTGGCACGACCGTTTCCCGAATCAGACTTTTGATCAGACCGCCCCGGATGCCTTTGCGCCAAAGGAAGAGGTTGCCGCCTATTTCGAACGCTATGCCGCCATGATCGATGCGCCAATCCGCACCGGCGTGGCGGTGCGGCGGTTGAGCCGCCGCGCCGATGGGCAATTCATGGCCGAAACCGACGGCGATGCGGCATTTGCCCGCACCATCGTGGCCAAAAACGTGGTGGTTGCCACCGGCCCGTTCCACCACCCGGTGATCCCGCCGATGATCCCCGCGCACGCCGACGTGACGCAGATCCATTCGGCCGATTACAAAAATCCCGCCCAGCTGCCCGCCGGCGGCGTGCTGGTGATCGGCGCCGGGTCATCGGGGGTGCAAATCGCCGATGAGCTCAACCGTTCCGGCCACCCGACCTGGCTGGCGGTCGGGCCGCATCACCGCCCGCCGCGCCGCTACCGTGGCCGCGATTTTGCCTGGTGGCTGGACGTTCTGGGCAAATGGGACGAACCTGCCAGCGTGGCGGGTCAACACGTGACCATCGCGGTCAGCGGCGCGCGCGGCGGGCACACGGTCGATTTTCGCGAACTGGCGCACGCGGGCGTCACGCTGATCGGCCCGGTAAGCGGCTATGCCGACGGAAAAGTGCAGATTGCCCCGGATCTGGCCGCCAACATCGCCGCCGGGGACGCCAATTACCTGACGACCTTGCAAGAATCCGACGCCTATGCCCAACGCGAAGGTATCGATCTGCCCGAAGAGCCGGACGCCTATACGATCGGGCCGGACCCGGATTGCCTGACCCATCCGCTGGCCGAACTCGACCTGCGCGCCGCCGGCATCACAACCGTGGTGTGGGCGACCGGCTATGCGTTTGATTTCAGCTGGATCGATATCGACGCCGACCTGTTCGATGCGCACGGGAGCCCGCACCATGTGCGCGGGGTGACCGCCGTGCCGGGGCTGCATTTTGTCGGGCTGCCCGGGCTGTGGCGCCGTGCTTCTGCATTTATCTGGGGGGTGTGGCACGATGCCGCGTACCTGGCCGATCATATCGCCGCGCGCATGGCCGCGCGTGACGCTGCCTGAGGATATTCCATGCCCACCCACACCCGTATCCGCCCGTTCAACACCCGCGAAACCTATCCCGAACAGAAACTGGATAACGATCTGTGCCAGGCGGTCGTCGCCAGCGGGCGCATGGTGTTTGTGCGCGGGCAGATCGCGCAGGACCTGGATACCCGCGAAAGCCTGCATGTGGGCGACGCCACCCTGCAAACCCGCAAGGCCATGGAAAACATCGCGCTGCTGATGGCAGAGGCGGGCGGCGATATGTCGCACGTCTGCCGCGTGGTGGTCTATCTGATCGACATCCGGTACCGCGAAGATGTCTATCGCGAAATGGGCCGCTGGCTGAAAGGCGTGTTCCCGGTATCGACAGGCCTGGTCGTATCGGCGCTGGCGCGGCCCGAATGGCTGGTCGAAATCGAAGCGACAGCGATGATTCCATGACCTTTTCCATCGTCGCGCAGTGCCCGCGTACCGGGCAGTATGGGGTGGCGCTGTCATCGTCCAGCCCGGCGGTGGCGGCGCGCTGTGCGCATGCCCGCGCCGGCGTCGGCGCGGTGGCCACGCAGAATGTGACCGACCCGCGCCTTGGCCCGCTGGGGCTGGATCTGCTGGCGCGCGGCTATGCCCCCGCCGCCACGGTGGCCGCGCTGGCCGGCGCGGCGGGTGACCATGCGCCGTGGCGGCAAGTGACCGCGGTGGGCCGCCACGGGCCCGGCGCGGCATTCAGCGGCGCGCGCGCGCTGGGGCGGAACGGGCATCTGGCGGATGATCATGCGGTGGTGGCGGGCAATATGCTGGCCAGCGACGCTGTCCTACCGGCCATGCTGGCCGCCTTTGCCGCCGATCCCGCCGCGCATCTGGCCGAACGCTTGCTGGCCGCGCTTGATGCGGCGGTCGCGGCTGGGGGTGAGGAAGGCCCGGTCCATTCCGCCGGGCTGCTGGTGGTCGCCGATCAGCCCTGGCCACTGGTCGATCTGCGCGTCGATTGGGCCGACGCCGCGCCGATCACCGCGTTGCGGGCGTTGTGGAGCCTTTGGCGGCCGCAAATGGATGCCTATGTCACGCGCGCGCTCAATCCCGCCGATGCGCCGGGCTATGGCGTGCCGGGGGACCAGCGGTAGCCAATGGTTGAAGATATCCCCAGTCCACCCAAAAGGCCCTCCCCCTCAGGGGGAGGGTTGGGTGGGGGTGTCCAAGGCCCGAAGTTCGCACAACCAATCGGGCGCCGGACACCCCTCCCCAACCCCTCCCCTGAGGGGCGGGGCTTTATCCGCTTTGGTTGGCGCTAGTCGACATGCCCCGCTTCACGCTGAAACATCTGGAATATTTCGTCGCTGCGGGCGAAGCGGGCAGTGTCACGCTGGCGGCGGCGCGCGTGCCGATTTCGCCCCCGTCGGTCTCTGCCGCGATCACCACGCTGGAACACGAATTCGGCGTGCAACTGTTTGTGCGCCACCATGCGCAAGGGCTGTCGCTGACCACAGCGGGCGCGCGCCTGCTGATCGCGGCGCGTGACCTGTTGCGCGCCGCCGACGATCTGGGTGATCTGGCGCGCGACATGGCCACCGGGATTGCCGGACCGTTGCGCGTCGGCGCGTTCCGTACGCTGTCATCGCTGATCCTGCCCGAACTCATCGCGGGCTACGCCGCCGCGCACCCCCGCGTCGATCTGACCGTGATCGAGGACGACGAGGCAGGCCTGGCAACCCGGCTGCGGCGCGGCGAGATCGATTGCGCGCTCAGCTATGCGCAGGCCGATGACGATATCGCGTTCGAACCACTGGCCCGGCTGCCCACGTATATCGTGGTGCCCGCCAGCCACGCGCTGGCCAGCCGGGATCAACTCATGCTGACCGATCTGGCGGACGAGCCGTTCATCCTGCTCGATATGCCGGTCAGCCGCGACTATTTCCGGTCGCTGTTCAATGGCGCGGGCGTGGCCATGGCCCCGGCAATGCGATCGGATCAGCCCGAAACGGTGCGGTCGCTGGTGGGCAGCGGGCTGGGCTGGTCGCTGATGACCGCGCGGCCCGCCAGTCGGGTGGCCGCCAATGGCCGCCCGCTGGCCTACGTGGCCTTGCGCGATGCGGTGCCGCCAATGCAACTGGGGCTGTTGACCAACCCCGCCATACGGCCGACCCGCGCCACGGCGGCCTTTGCCGATCTGTGCCGCAGCACGATCACCACCGGGCACGTGCCCGGCATGGCAGACCTCACCCTGGCTTAAGCGCGGGCGGCAGCGCCAGCAGGCGCGGCATGCGCGCGGCCAGATCGATCACCATTTCGCCAAACAGCCCGTTGGCCCAGGCGAACCACGGCCGGGTGTAATGCGTCGGATTGCCCGCCTCAAACGCTTCGTGCATGAAACCGGTGCCGGCGTGGCTGGTTTTCAGCTGCGCGATGCAGGCCGCCACCACGCGCGGATCGTCGGATGACAGCGCGCGGATCATCAGCGACATCGGCCAGATCATGCCCGCCCCGGCATGCGGCCCGCCGATCCCGCTGTGGCCGCCCTGGGCAAAGAAATAGGGGTTGGCACTGCTCCACGCGCGCGCCTCCGTGCGGCGAAACACGGCATCATTGCGCGGCACCGCACCCAGATAGGCCAGCGATGACAGGCTGGGCGCATTGGCATCATCCATGAACAGCGTGTTGCCAAACCCGTCCACCTCATAGGCCCAGACCGCATCGGCGCCGCTGCCAACCCGGCCCGCACGCGCCAGTGCGGCCTCCACCTCTGCCGCCAGCGCCAGCGCATCATTCGCCAGCGCCGCATCGTGCAGCACCATGCCCGCAATCTGCGCCAGCCAGCGCAGCGCCTGCACCGCAAACAGGTTGGCGGGGATCAGGAACGGATAGACGCAGGCATCGTCCGACGGGCGGAACATCGAATGGATCAGGCCGATTTTCTGCGTCGGCGCGCCCTGCCCGTTCAGCATCAGCGTATCGGCGGGGTTCGACGTATTGCGCTGAAACCGGTACAGACTGGTGCCATCCTTGCGCTGTTCGGCGCGCAGCGTGGCCACGATCACGCGCGCCGCGCGTTGCCATTCGGCATCAAACGGCGCGGTATCACCGGTCGCCTGCCAGTAACCCCAGGCCAGCCGCACCACATGGCACAGCGAATCCACCTCCCACTTGCGCTCGGCCACGCCGGGTCGCATCGTCGTCATATCCTGCGCCACCCACCACAGCGGCGATTTGGCCGCCGGATCGCGCGCAAAGGCGTTGGCATAAGGATCGATCAGGATCGACCGCGCGTGCCGCCCGATCAGCCCGCGATACAGCCGTTGCAGCGCCGCATCGCCGCGCGCCAGGTGCAGATACCCCCATACTTGCGCCGCGCTGTCGCGCAGCCACATCGCCGGGATATCGCCGGTCAGGATAAAACTGTCGGGGCGGCCCCCCGGCAAAGTGCCGATCTCGACCGTGGTATCCAGCGTGTTGGGATAGCAATTGGCATAGAGCCACGCCAGTTCGGGATCGGCGATCAGCGCCGACACCCGCGCGATTTCGGCCTCTACCGCCGGGCTGGTAAAGCGCCGTTGCGCCGGGACGGGCCGGCGCGACACGAATTCGGCCGCCTGCGCGCGCGGGGCCGCCTCTGGCAACGCGCCCAGCCCTTCGCCCATCGCCACCGCGACCGCACTGGCACCGGCCAGGCGTTTCAGAAACAGGCGGCGATCAGAATGGGCGGTCATGGCGGGGTGCGGGCAGGGTCACTGGATCGGAATGGCAGGTGCAAGGGCGGCACAGCACCGGGATTCGGCGCTGTGCCGCCCTTGATAGAGCATGGGGCGGCACTGGCAACACACTGTCAGTCCGCCACCGCGCCTTCGCCCCGCACCCCGGCCGCGATCACGGGCAACAGCCCGCGCGCAATCAGATCGTGGCCAAACCCCGGGTCGCACAGCAATCCCACCCGGCGGCGAAAGGTATAGCCCGCGACATCGATCGGCACGGTGCCCGCCACTGCCAGCGACAGCGGCGCGGTGGTGATGCCAAGACCAGCGGCAACCATCGCCATGCACCGTTCATCGCTGTCGCTGCGCAGCGCAAAGCGCGGCCGCACCCCGGCGGCGGTGAAAAACCGGCTGGTATCATCCAGCACCTCGCAGGCGCGGCGCGCGATCATGATCGCACTGGCCAGGTCTTCTGGTGCGACCGTGCCGGCCCGCGTCAGCGGGTGCCCGGCCGGCACGAACATGCGATAGGGTTCTTCCCACAGGCCATGCACGGTTGCGCCATGTTCGCCGGGCCGCAACAGCGTCAGCGCCGCGGCGATCCGCCCCCCGGCCAGCAGGACGCGCAATTCCTGGTCGCTGCCTTCGACCAATTCCACGCCATAGGCATCGCGCAAAGGCGCGATCACCGCGCGCAACAGGCCGGGCGCGACGGTGCGGATCGCCCCCAGCCGCAGCGTGGGCCAATCGGGCGTCGATCCGCGGCCAAAACTGTCGGCGGCGCGAAACCCGCGTTCCAGATCGCGCGCAATCGGCAGAAACGCGCCGCCCGCCTCGGTCAGGCGCACCAGTCGCCGGTTGCGCACGAACAGCCGCGTGCCGACCAGCCGTTCCAGCTCTGCAATCCCGGCCGACAGCGATGGCTGCGTAATGTGCAGCCGCGCCGCCGCCTGAACAAAGCTGCCGGCGTCGGCCACGCCCAGGAACTGGCGGATATGGTGACGTTTGATCATAGACAAGACCTATATGAGCCCACGATCATTTTCAATTTCTGATATGGAAACCTGTGCAGTAGAATGCGCGGCAACAGCGATAAGAGGATGCCATGCGCGCGACACCGGAATTCGATTTTGGCCTGTCCGAACAGACCATGATGCTGCGCGACACGGTCGCCCGCTTTGCCGATGATCACATCGCGCCAATTGCCGCCGCCATCGATGCACAGGACCGTTTCCCGCGCGAACTGTGGCCCACCATGGGCGCGCTGGGGCTGCACGGTATTACGGTGGAAGAGGCCGACGGCGGCCTGGGCCTGGGCTATCTCGACCATACCATCGCGGTGGAGGAGATTGGCCGCGCCAGTGCGAGCGTCGGCCTGTCCTATGGCGCGCATTCCAATCTGTGCGTCAACCAGATTCGCCGCTGGGGCAGCCCTGAACAAAAGGCGAAATATCTGCCCAAACTGATCAGCGGCGATCATGTCGGTGCGCTGGCGATGTCAGAGGCCGGCGCCGGCAGCGACGTTGTCGGCATGAAATTGCGCGCCGATGCGGTGCCCGGCGGGTTTCGGCTGAACGGCACCAAATACTGGATCACCAACGGTTCGGTCGCCGACACGCTGGTGGTCTATGCCAAATCGGGCAGCGACAGCGGATCGCGCGCGATCACCGCATTCCTGATCGAAAAGGGCATGGCCGGGTTTTCGATCGGGCAACATATCGATAAAATGGGCATGCGCGGATCGCCCACTGCCGAACTGGTGTTCGACGATTGTTTCGTGCCCGAAGACAACGTGATGGGCCCGCTGCATGGCGGGGTCGGCGTGTTGATGAGCGGGCTGGATTATGAACGCGTGGTGCTGGCCGGGATTGCGCTGGGCAGCATCCAGGCCTGTCTGGATACCGTGATCCCCTATGTGCGCGAACGGCGCCAGTTTGGCCAGGCGATCGGATCGTTTCAGCTGATGCAGGCCAAAGTGGCCGACATGTATGTCGCGCTGCAATCGGCGCGCGCCTATGTCTATGCCGTGGCGCGCGCCTGCGACAATGGCCAGACCACGCGGTTCGATGCCGCCGGCGCGATCCTGCTGGCCAGCGAAAACGCGTTCCGTGCGGCGGGCGAAGCGATCCAGGCGCTGGGCGGCGCGGGCTATACCAAGGACTGGCCGGTCGAACGTTATCTGCGCGATGCGAAACTGCTCGACATCGGCGCCGGCACCAACGAAATCCGCCGCATGCTGATCGGCCGCGAACTGATCGGGGCACGCGGATGACGGGCCGCCGCGCATGACCGCCCCCGTCATCCCCACGGCGCTGGATCGCAACAGCCCCGCGGCACGCGCATGCGATGCGCACAACCGCGCGCTGGCCGCCGAATTGCGGACACGCGTCGCCGCAGTCGCACTGGGCGGTGGCGCCAAATCGCGCGAACGGCACACGTCGCGCGGCAAACTGCTTCCCAGAGAGCGTGTGGAGCGCCTGCTCGATCCGGGATCGCCGCTGCTCGAACTCGGGCAACTGGCCGCGAACGGATTGTACGATGACGAAATCCCCGGCGCCGGGCTGATCACCGCGATCGGGCGGGTGGCCGGGCAACAGGTGATGATCGTGGCCAACGATGCCACGGTCAAGGGCGGCACCTATTACCCGATGACGGTCAAAAAACATCTGCGCGCGCAGGCGATCGCCGCCGAAAACCGCCTGCCGTGCCTCTACCTTGTCGATTCAGGCGGGGCCAACCTGCCGCACCAGGCCGAAGTGTTCCCCGACCGCGACCATTTCGGCCGGATATTCTTCAACCAGGCGCAAATGTCGGCGCAGGGCATTGCACAGATCGCCTGCGTGATGGGCAGTTGCACCGCCGGCGGGGCTTACGTTCCGGCGATGAGCGATGAAACGGTGATCGTGCGCAATCAGGGCACGATTTTCCTGGCAGGCCCGCCGCTGGTCAAGGCCGCGACGGGCGAAGACATAAGTGCCGAGGACCTGGGCGGTGGCGATCTGCATGCGCGCAAATCGGGCGTGGTCGATCATCTGGCCGCCAGCGATGATCACGCGATCGCCGTGCTGCGCGATATCGTCAGCACGCTGCCGCCCCAGCACAGCGCGCCGGTCAACGCCTGCGCACCGGTGCCGCCGCTCTACCCCGCCGATGACCTGTACAGCCTGATCCCGGAAACGGTGCGCGTGGCGATGGATGCGCGCGAGATCATTGCGCGCCTGGTCGATGGCAGCGAATTTCATGAATTCAAGGCACTCTATGGCACGACGCTGGTCTGCGGGTTTGCCCATATCGATGGCCTGCCAGTGGCGATCCTGGCCAACAACGGCGTGCTGTTTTCCGAAAGCGCCACCAAAGGCGCCCATTTCATCGAACTGGCGTGCCAGCGCCGCGTGTCCCTGCTGTTCCTGCAAAACATCACCGGCTTCATGGTCGGCGGCAAGTATGAGGCAGAGGGGATCGCCCGCCACGGAGCCAAGCTGGTGACCGCGGTCGCCACCGCCAGCGTGCCGAAAATCACCGTGGTGATCGGCGGGTCGTTCGGCGCGGGCAATTACGGCATGTGCGGGCGCGCCTATGATCCGCGCTTTCTGTTTACCTGGCCCAATGCGCGCATTTCGGTGATGGGCGGCGAACAGGCCGCCAGCGTGCTGGCCACCGTTCACCGCGATGCCGCGAAGTGGAACGCCGACGAAGCCGAAGCGTTCAAGGCGCCGATCCGCGACCGGTTCGAAGCCGAAGGCAGTCCTTATTTTGCCACCGCGCGGCTGTGGGACGATGGCATTATCGATCCCGCACAAACGCGCGCGGTGGTCGCCCTGGCGCTGACCGCCGCGCTCAACGCCCCCATACCCGAACGCGCGCAGTTCGGCGTGTTCCGGATGTGATGATGATCCAATCCCTGCTTATCGCCAACCGTGGCGAAATCGCCTGCCGGATCATCCGCACCGCGCGGGCGATGGGCATTCACACTGTCGCGGTCCATTCCGACGCCGATGCCGATGCGCTGCACGTGCGCCTGGCCGATGCGGCGGTGGCGATCGGGCCGGCGCCCGTGCGCGAATCGTACCTGGTGGGGGCGCGGATCATTGCCGCCGCGCGTGATACGGGCGCACAGGCGATCCACCCCGGTTATGGCTTTCTGTCGGAAAACGCCGCTTTTGCGCAAAGCGTGATCGATGCCGGGCTGGTCTGGGTCGGGCCCGATCCCGCCAGCATCACCGCGATGGGGCTGAAAGACGCGGCCAAGGCGCTGATGATCGCAGCCGGGGTGCCGGTCACGCCGGGCTACATGGGCGAAAACCAGGACCCGGATTTCCTGGCCGCGCAATCGGCACAAATCGGCTATCCCGTGCTGATCAAGGCGGTTGCGGGCGGCGGCGGCAAAGGCATGCGACTGGTCGAAGACCCCGCACAGTTTGCCGAAGCGCTCGCCTCATGCCAGCGAGAGGCGGCCAGCTCGTTCGGCAATGCCCACGTGCTGATCGAGAAATACATTCTCAGCCCCCGCCATATCGAAGTGCAGGTGTTTGGCGACGCGCACGGCAATGTCGTGCATCTGTTTGAACGCGATTGTTCGCTGCAACGCCGCCACCAGAAAGTGATCGAGGAGGCCCCTGCCCCCGGCATGGATGCGCAGACCCGCGCCGCGCTGTGCGCAGCAGCAGTGCGCGCGGCAAAAGCGGTCAATTATCGTGGCGCGGGTACAATCGAATTCATTGCCGATGGTTCTGAAGGGCTGCGGGCCGACCGCATCTGGTTCATGGAAATGAACACCAGGCTGCAAGTCGAACATCCGGTGACCGAGGCGGTGACCGGCATCGATCTGGTCGAATGGCAATTGCGCGTGGCCGCCGGCGAACCGCTGCCGCTGACGCAGGATCAGATCACGCTGACCGGCCACGCGGCAGAGGCGCGGCTCTATGCCGAAGACCCGGCGACCGGGTTTTTGCCCAGCGTTGGTCGGCTTGATCATCTGCGCCTGCCCACCATCGCCCGCGTCGACAGCGGCGTGGATCAGGGCGGCAGCGTCAGCCCGTTCTATGACCCGATGCTGGCCAAGCTGATCCACCACGCGCCCGACCGCACCGCCGCGCTGGCGGGTCTGGCGGCGATGGCCGGGGCGGTGGAATGCTGGCCAGTGCGGACCAATGCGGCATTTCTGACCCGCGCGCTGGCCGATGCCGATGTGATCGCCGGGCGGCTGGACACCGGGCTGGTCGCGCGGCGCGGCGATGATTGGGCGGCCCGGCCCGTGCCGGGGGATGCGCTGCTGCAGGCCGTGGCGCGGGCGATCAACGGCCCTGCCCCGGCACTGGCCGGCTGGCGGCTGAATGCTCCGCCGGCGCCGGTGATCGTGCGGATCGACGATGGCGCGGCGGTCCATGCCGTCACGCTAAGAAAAGGCAATAGCGCTCCCCTCCCCTTCAGGGGAGGGGCTGGGGGTGGGGGCTATCCTCTTGGCTCGGCGATTGGGGATAGCCCCCACCCCAACCCCTCCCCTGAAGGGGAGGGGCTTGAAGGACACGTTTCTTTTACCCTGACACCACGCGGCGTGATCGCCAGCGAAGGCGGTACGACCTGGCTGATGACAGCATGGCGCCCCGCCGGGGCCGAAGCGGATGCGGGCGCAGGATCGCTCCACGCACCAATGCCCGGGCTGGTCACTGCGGTGATGGTGGCGGCGGGCGATGCCGTGATCAGGGGCCAGACGCTGCTGACTATGGAAGCGATGAAGATGGAGCAGGCGATCAAAAGCCCGATAGATGGCGTGGTGGCGCAATTGCCGGTCGTGGTCGGGCAGCAAGTTGGCGCCGATGCCCTGCTGATCCGCATCGAACAGGGGGACGCGTAATGCCCGGACGGTATTTCGAAGAATGGGACATCGGCGCACAGATCACCCACCAGCCCAGCCGCACCGTGACCGAAACCGACAACCTGCTGTTTTCGGCGATGACGCACAATCTGCAACCGCTGCACCTGGATGCCGAAACCGCCCGCGCCAGCGAATTTGGCCAGATCCTGGTCAATTCCACCTTCACCTTTGCGCTGTGCGTCGGGCTGTCGGTGGGGGATACGACGGTGGGCACGCTGGTGGCCAATCTGGGCTTTGACAAAGTGGTCACCCCCAAACCGACATTCATCGGCGACACGCTGACCTGCCACAGCGAAGTGATCGACCTGCGCGCCAGCAAATCGCGGCCAAACGCCGGCGTGGTTACCTTTCGCCACTGGCTGACCAACCAGCACGGGCACGAGGTACTGTCGTGCACCCGCACCGCGCTGATCAGCCGCCGGGGCTGAGCGCTGCGCCCGGCAAGTCCGCTCCAATTGCGTGATTGTTTGCCTTAAGTGGAAGTTGATCCCGCCATAAAGCCCCGGCATAGGGGTGCCCGGACGATGGCCTGCGACGTCTGCGCGCCGGGCAATGACACGGGTGAGGCGCGCACAATGACCAAGGCAAACCCGATTCTCGTCGGAACCGCAGCACCCGCGGCAAGCCTTGCGAACGTTCCCATGGCGCCGGCCGAATGGTGGCGCGGGGCGACTATCTACCAGATCTATCCGCGCAGCTTTGCCGACAGCAACGGCGATGGCATCGGCGATCTGCCCGGGATTACCGCGCATCTGGATCATGTCGCGCGGCTGGGGGCCGATGCGATCTGGGTTTCGCCGTTCTTCACCAGCCCGATGGTCGATTACGGCTATGACGTGGCCGATTACCGCGATGTCGATCCCACCTTTGGCACGCTGGCCGATTGTGATGCGCTGATCGCGCGCGCGCATGCGCTGGGGCTGAAGGTCACCATCGACCTGGTGTTTGCGCATACGTCCGACAAACACGCCTGGTTTGTTGACAGCCGCAGCGACCGCCACAGCGCGCATGCCGACTGGTACGTGTGGGCCGATGCCAATTCCGACGGCACCCCGCCCAACAACTGGCAATCGGTGTTCGGCGGCCCGGCCTGGACCTGGGATGCGCGGCGCCAGCAATATTATTACCACCAGTTTTTAAAGGAACAGCCACAGCTGAACCTGCATTGGCCCGCCGTGCAGGATGCCGCGCTGGATGTGGTGCGGTTCTGGCTGGATCGCGGCGTCGACGGGTTTCGCTTTGACGCGCTCAACCACGGCATGTTCGATCCCGCGCTGACCGACAATCCGCCCGCCACCGACGACCGCCCGATCACGCGTTCCTATGATTTCCAGATCAAACGGTTCAGCCAGAACCATCCGGCCGTGGTCCCGTTTGTCGAACGCATCCGCGACGTGTGCGATGGCTATGGCGCGGTGTTCACCGTGGCCGAGGTCGGCGGCGATGGCGCAATCCCGCTGATGAAGGCCTACACCGCCGGCGACCACCGCCTGTCGAGCGCCTATGGCTTTGAATTTCTGTATGCCCCCCGCTTTACCGCGCAACTGGTGGCCGATGTCATGCACGACTGGCCCGGCACGCCCGACGCCGACGGGAATGCCGAAGGATGGCCCAGCTGGGCGTTTGAAAACCACGATGCGCCGCGCTGCCTGTCGCGCTGGGCCGCACCCGCCGATCAGGCGCGGTTTGCGCGAATGAGCATGGCGCTGCTGACCGCGCTGCGCGGCAACATTTTCCTGTATCAGGGGCAGGAACTGGGCCTGTTGCAGGATGACATTCCGTTCCACCTGCTCAAAGACCCGGAGGCGATTGCCAACTGGCCGCTGACGCTCAGCCGCGATGGCGTGCGCACGCCAATGCCGTGGGACCACACCGCCCCGCACGGCGGTTTTACCGCTGGTACGCCGTGACTGCCGCTGTCGCCCGCCAACATCGCGCGCTCGGTTAGCGTGCAACGCGACGATCCCGATGCCTTGCTGGCACACACCCGCGCGATGATTGCGCTGCGGCGGGCCTATCCCGCGCTGCGCACCGGCGACATCGCCGACGTCACCGTGGATGGCGACCGTTTGCGTTTTGTGCGCCGCGCGGGCGACGAGGTGATCCATTGCCTGTTCAACATCGGCGGCACCGACCAGCACTACCAGGCCCCGGCCGGTGCGGTGATCGCGGCGATCAATGGCGCGGATACCACGCAGCTGCCGGCATGGGGCGCGCTGTTGGTTTTGGAAACTTCGCGCTCTGCCTGACCGAAAATTGCTGCACCGCGCCCGCGCCCGGCTATAGTCCGGCGATGGGCGGGGTGCCGCCATGCTGTGGAGACCATGATGCGCTGGACTGTGGATTCGGAAACCGGGGTGCTGACCGACGTGCTGTTGTGCCGCCCGGACCATTACCAGTGGCTGGAAACCAACGCGGTGGCGGTATCGACGCTGGCCTCATCGGCGCAGTTTGATCGCGCGGAAATGCTGCGGCAATGGGACGGGCTGGTCGCCGCGCTGGATGGTGCGGGCGTGCGCATCCACTATCTGGAACAAAGCCCGGCGCATCCCTACCAGGTCTATACCCGCGATTCGAGCCAGACCACGCCGTGGGGCCCGGTGCTGACCCAGCTGGCATTGCCGCAACGGCGCGGCGAATATGCCCGGGTAATGGACTTTCATCTGGCCGCCGATGGTTTTTACCGCTTTGCCAACCATGGCGTGGTGGAGGGCGGCGATATCCATGTGGTGCGCCCCGGGCTGCTGATCATCGGCCATTCGGGCGTGCGCACCAATCGCGCCGGCGCCGAACAGTTTGCCGGGTGGTTTGCCGAACACGGCTGGTCCACCTTCATTCACGAATTTCCCGAACATTTCCTGCATCTTGATGTGTTGTTCTGCATGGCGACCGACAGCCTGGCGGTGGCCTGCATCGATGTGCTGGGCGATGAATTTGCGCGAATGTTGGCCGCGCACGGCATCAACGTGATCGACGCGACTTATCCAGAGGTCATGGCGATGAGCTGCAACCTGCTCGCACTGGGCGACAACCGCGTGATCAGCCCGGCGCACAGCCAGCGCATCAACGCCGAATTGCGCGCGCACGGCGTGACCGTGATCGACCCGGCGCTCGACGTGTTTGCGCGCGGCGGTGGCAGCGTGCATTGCATGACCATGCCGCTGCATCGAAAGCCGCTGGGCGAACAGGTGGCGACATGACCGACCATACCGCTTTGCGCATAGCGGGCGACCGGCTGTGGTCCACCCTGACCGAAACCGCGCAATTCGGCGCCATCCCCGGCACGCCCCGCGGCATGTGCCGGCTGACCCTGTCAGAGGCTGACGTCGCGGTGCGGCGCTGGCTGATCGATGCCGCGACCGCCATCGGCATGACCGTGACGATCGACAAACTGGGCACCATCCACGCGCGCCGGCCTGGCAGCGAACCCGGCCTGGCGCCGATTGCGATCGGCAGCCATCTCGATACCCAGCCGACCGGTGGGCGGTTTGACGGCATCCTGGGCGTGCTGGCCGGGCTGGAAGTGGTGCGCACGCTGCACGATGCCGGGATCACCACGCGCCACCCGATCGAGGTGATCAACTGGACCAACGAAGAAGGCGCGCGGTTTGCCCCGGCGATGGTCGCATCGGGGGTGTTTGCGGGCGAATTCACGCTCGATTACGCGCTGGCGCAGACCGACCGCGACGGGATCACGCTGGCCGCGGCGCTGGACCAGGCGGGTTTTGCCGGCGCTGCCGAACCCGGCGCGCACGCACTGGCCGCTCATTTTGAACTGCATATCGAACAAGGCCCGGTGCTGGAGGCCGAAGGCATCGAGATAGGCGTGGTCAATGGCGTGCAGGGCATCCGCTGGTACGATGTCGTGGTCAAAGGGCAGACCTGCCACGCCGGCACCACGCCGATGGCGCTGCGCCGCGATGCGTTGCAGGCGGCGGCGCGGCTGGCCGTGGCGGTGGACCACATCGGCCGATCCGATCCGGGCCGGTCGCTATCGACTATCGGGCTGTTCCAGGCCTATCCCGGGTCGCGCAACACCGCGCCGGGTGAAGTGCGGCTGACGGTGGACTTGCGCCACCCGGAGGTGGCCGGGCTGGACCTGATGGAGGTCACCTTGCGCGACCGCATGGCAGAGGTCGAACGCGAAACCGGCTGCACGATCGCGCTGAATCCGGTGTGGTATTCGCCGCCGGTGCGGTTCGATCCGGGCGTGATCGATGCGATTGCCGGGGCCACGCAGCGGCTGGGCTATACGCACCGCACCATGCCGTCGGGCGCGGGGCACGATTCGGTCTACACCGCGCGCGTCGCACCCACGGGGATGATCTTTATCCCGTGTGAAAACGGCATCAGCCACAACATTGCCGAAAACGTGACCCCCGCGCAGGCAACCCAAGGAGCCAACGTGCTGTTACAGGCCGTGCTCGATTACGACCGCCGCACGGCCTGATCGCCCGCGCATTTTTCTTCACAAAGAGTCATTAAACTGCAACATTGGTGAAATCCCGAATCGACCTCGGGGGAGTGGCTCACGACGGCCGCATCCTGCCGGGTCGGGCGCGAAAACCCGATCCACCCTGGCTGGAAGGCTGGCGCAACCGCCACGCTGTTGGGGAGACGCCATGATCAGGAACCCGCATATCACCCCGCCCCAACGCCCGTTGACGCGCGCGCAGGCCATGGTCATGGCGGTCGAAGCCCTGAAACGGGCGCAGCAATCGGTGCGGTCCGAACGCGGCCGCACCCGCAGCAAAATGCGCATCGCCGCCCCGCCGCGCGTGCGCACACTACCCCACACGGCCGATCGCCGTCGCCCGCACCTGGCCATGCCGGTGATGCCCGAACTGGTGATGATCCTGGTCATCGTGCTCGCCTGTCTTGCGGGTCTGCTACGCGCGACAATCACCGGCTGAGCTTTCGCTGCCTTTACGGGCCGGCGCCATTGATCACGCCGCCCGGCGCGCCTATGTAACCGGTTACCAGTTTGCGGTGGCGGCGCAGCGGCGCGGTATGGCATGGGACAGCAACATCGTCGTGGTGACGCGATGGGTCGTGGCGTCGCCGGTGTTGTCGCATTGCCCAGCCATCTGCCCTGCCGAATGCACCCGGATACAGAATGCGCCCGACCCGATCCCAAGGACCCTGCGATGACGCCTGCGCCCAATCCGCCGATCAGCAATATCACCATTGTCGGCGGCGGCACCGCCGGATGGATGACCGCCGCGCTGCTGTCCAAACTGTTCACCCGCGGTTATCGCATCCGGCTGATCGAATCCGATGCGATCGGGACGATCGGCGTGGGAGAGGCGACCATTCCCGCCATCCGCACCTATAATACGCTGGCGGGGGTCGATACCGCCGCGATGATCCGCGCCACCAAAGCTACATTCAAGCTGGGCATCGAATTCGTCAACTGGCGCGGCCTGGGAAGTCGCTATATCCACGGTTTCGGCAAGATCGGGCAGGACAACCTGTGGCTGCACACGCACCAGCTGTGGCTGAAAATGGCGCAGAGCGGGAACGCCAAACATTTTGACCACTATGCGCTGAACTGCGTTGCCGCGCGGCTCAACCGCTTTGCCGAACCCGATTCCCGCGCCCCCGGATCGCCGCTGGCCGACATCGATTATGCGTTTCATTTCGACGCCGGGCTGTTTGCCGCACATTTGCGCCAATTGTCAGAAGCGCGCGGAGTGGAACGCATCGAAGGGCGCATTGCCTCGGTCAACCGCCACGGCGAAACCGGGTTTGTTACCGATCTGGTGCTCGACGATGGGCGGCGGGTGGATGGTGAACTGTTTATCGATTGTTCGGGCATGCGCGCCCTGCTGATCGGCGATGCGCTGGGCGTGGGGTATGAGGATTGGAGCCAGTGGCTGCTGTGCAACCGCGCGCTGGCGGTGCCGTGCGAAAATGCGCCCGTGCTCACCCCCTATACCCGCTCCACCGCGCATGGCGCGGGGTGGCAATGGCGCATTCCGCTGCAGCACCGCATCGGCAATGGCCACGTCTATTCCTCTGCGCATATCAGCGATGATGATGCGGCGGCGGTGCTGCTGGGCAATCTGGATGGCAAACCGTTGAAAGACCCCATGCCGGTGCGATTCCGCCCCGGCAAACGCCTGCGCGCGTGGGACAAGAACGTGGTGGCGATCGGGCTGTCCTCGGGCTTTCTCGAACCGCTCGAATCGACCAGCATCCACCTCATCCAGACCGCGATCTTTCGCCTGGTCGCGCTGTTTCCGGGCCAGGCGTTCAACCCGGCCGACCGCGAGGAATACAACCGCCAGACCGATTTCGAATATGCCGACATCCGCGATTTCATCATCGCGCATTACAAGGTCACCGACCGCGAAGACACGCCGTTCTGGGCCTATCTGAAACATATGGCCATCCCCGACAGCCTGGCCGAACGGCTGGAGCTGTTCCGCGCCTCGGCCCGGTTTTTCATGCACCACAAGGCCGAACTGTTCCGCGAAGAAAGCTGGGTGCAGGTGCTGATCGGCCAGGGCCTGCCGATGCAGTATGACCCGATGGTGGACATGCTGCCCGATGCCGAAGTCGCCGCGTTTCTGGCCGATATCGAAGAGGTCATCGCCGATAACGCCCAGCGCATGTTGCCCCATGCCGACTATATCCGCCGCATCGTCGAGCCGCGCCCGGTGGTCAGCTCACTGACGCCCGCGCGGCCGGGCGCGATCAGGACGACACTGAAATTCTAGTGCAAAGCACTGAATAAAAGCCCTCCCCCTCAGGGGGAGGGTTGGGCGGGGGTGTCCAACGCTGCGATGGCGCGCAACAATTCGGGCCTCGTAGCCAGCCCTTACCGGCGCTAACCTAACCCCGAAGCGTCGCCCTGGGCTTGACTGTACAGACCGGCAAGATGGTGGACGGTTGTACGGGG
>NZ_JBBATI010000037.1:35347-37973 GCF_040398825.1 Novosphingobium sp. | reverse complement strand
TTGGGCTTCTTCAGTTCCTGCCAGTTCTTGATGTTGACAGTCATGGAATTCCCCTGGGGTTGATCGAGTGCGCCGGCGTCAGCATAAGGGACTGCGACCGGTCAGATATTGGACGATGCCGGCGTGCCCAGCCCCGGACGGGACATGGGCGCGCCAGTCGCCTGCTGGCGGGTCAGACCCGCCGACGCTTTGACGGACGGACGCCGTTGTGCGGGATCGGGGTCACGTCGCGGATCGCGGTGATCGTAAAGCCGACCGCCTGCAATGCGCGCAAGGCGCTTTCGCGACCTGACCCTGGGCCCTTTACTTCGACTTCCAGCGTGCGAACGCCGTGTTCGGCAGCCTTTTTGCCGGCATCGTCGGCCGCGACCTGCGCGGCATACGGTGTCGATTTGCGGCTGCCCTTGAACCCCATCGCGCCGGCGGACGACCATGAAATGGCGTTGCCCTGGGCGTCGGTGATGGTGATCATGGTGTTGTTAAAGCTGGCATTGACGTGCGCAACACCACTGGTGATGTTTTTGCGCTCCCGCTTTTTAATGCGTTGTGGTTCGCGAGCCATTCTTAAATCCTGTCGGAAATCCGTGGGAACCGTGTGGGCCTGTAACAGCCCGCCCCGTAAAGTGCCGGGGAGCCTTGTGGGCCCGGCTTACTTTTTCTTGCCGGCGATCGGCTTGGACTTGCCCTTGCGGGTGCGCGCATTGGTGTGCGTGCGCTGTCCACGAACGGGCAGCCCCTTGCGATGGCGCAGCCCGCGATAGCAGGCCAGATCCATCAGGCGCTTGATGTTCATCGCGGTTTCGCGACGAAGATCGCCTTCGACGGTGTGATCGGCATCGATCGATTCACGGATTTGCAGGACTTCCGCATCGGACAGGTCCTGGATGCGGCGAGCGTGGTCAATGCCCAGCTTGGTAGCAATTTCGCGAGCCTTGAACGGCCCGATACCATGAATGTAGGTCAGCGCGACAATCACGCGCTTATTTGTGGGGAGATTTACCCCGGCAATACGAGCCACTTGTTTCTCCGTTCAGCTCCACAAGATGCCCGGCCGGGATGCACGCAGTCCATAACGGTCCACGGCAGCCGAAACAGGCGTCTTATCTCATCGCGAAACACCCGCAACGCATGCTAACCGACTTACGACCCGGTCAGTGCCTAAATGTGCGCCGACACAGGTTGCATTCCTCCACACGGTTTCGAGTGAAAGGCGCGCTTAGGGGGATTCGTGGCTGCCGTCAACCGCATTTCGGCACAAGCAAAGCCATCCGTCAGAATACGGAAAGCCGGCGTCGCGCCAAAGCATAGGCCATGAAATACCGGATTCGCATGAAAAGGTCAAAGCCGGACGGAGGCAGCGGTTATTTTTCGCAACACCGCCGACAGGCGCACCGACCGCGAAAATCCCTGCCACGAACCATGCCGTTCATCGCAGGGACTGGATCGATGGCGCACGACACGCCGGTAAGTCGGGCTGATTCACGATAAAGGAGCCACCATGCGCATTCGTCGCCTTATCGTTGCCATGCGCAGCGCCACTGCGCTGGGGCTGTTGGTGCCTGCCATTGGACTGGGCATGCTGCCTGCCACGGCACGGGCGCAGATCAGCTTCGGCCTGGATATCCGCATCGGCTATGCCCCGCCGCCGCTGCCACGGTACAACCAGCCGCCCCTGCCCGGGCCAGACTATCTGTGGGTGCCGGGTTATTGGGCATGGAGCGACTGGATCGACGATTATTACTGGGTGGACGGCTATTGGGACCAACCGCCCGAACGCGGTCTGCTGTGGACACCGGCGTGGTGGGGCTGGGACGATGGTGCGTACCGGTTCCATGACGGTTACTGGGGCCGTGAAGTCGGCTGGTACGGCGGGATCGACTATGGCCACGGTTATCACGGCCATGGCTGGGAGGGTGGACATTGGGATCACGGCCATGTTGCGTACAACCGGGCCGTGATCAACGTGACCAATGTCAACGTGACCAATGTCTATTACCACCCGGTCACGGTGATCAACAACGGCCCGCGCGTGAGTTACAACGGCGGCAACGGTGGCGTGATCGCCCGGCCAAGGCCCGAAGAGCTGCGCGCCACGCAGGCGCCGCATATCGCCCCCACCCCGGTGCAGCAGCAGCGCGTGCAACAATCGGCCGCCGACCCGCATAATGTCGCCACGCACATCACCCCGGCGTGGCGCCCGCCCGCGGTGCACCGTATCAGCACCGATGGCGTGCCGATCGCGCGCGAGACCGCGCTGGCGCATGGCGGCGTCACCGCAGGCGCACCGCCCGCATTTCAGCGTCCGGGACCGGGCCAGGCACCGGGAACGCAGGGCATGCCCGCAAATCCCGGAATGGCGGCGCATGGGGTCACGCCGGGTCAGGCTTTGCCCGGCCAGAATACCCCTGGCACCTATGAGCGACCGCGCCCGGCGACGCCGGGGCAACCCGTAGCGGGCGTCTATCAGCCGCCGCACCCGGCACCAATGGGGCAACCCGCTCCGGGCGGTTATCAGGCACCGCGCCAGAACCCCTATGGCCAGCCAGCGCGTGGCACCTATCAGCAACCGCGCCCGGCACCAATGGGGCAACCCGCTCCGGGCGGTTATCAGGCACCGCGCCAGAAC
>NZ_JBBATI010000037.1:0-35247 GCF_040398825.1 Novosphingobium sp. | reverse complement strand
CCCTACGGCCAGCCAGCACCCGGCACCTATCAGCCACCGCACCCGATGCCGCAGGTCCATGCACCACCGGCCTATGCTGCGCCACCACATCCGGCACCGCAGGCGGGGCCACCCCCCGGGGCGTTCCGCGCGCCCGCGCCACAGCCGGCACCCCGCCCGGCTCCGCCTCCGCCGGCACCCCATCCGCAGCCGCATCCGGCCACTCCACCCGATCGCGATCACCGCGATCACAGCTGAGACGTAACACAGTACGGGATGGTCAAACCGGTCGGCGGGCCGGTTTGAGGTGCGGACTGCGGTTCACCCCGGTGCGGCGCCTGCCAGTGCCGCCAGATTGGCTTCGATGCGGGCGATGCGGGCAAGCAATGCCGTTTCACGCGCCTCGCGCCGGGCCAGCACGCGCAACGCGCGGGCCAGCCGGTCGGCAAGTTCGCCGATCGCCTCGCGCTCCTGCGCGTCGCACATGCTGCCATCGGGGCGCGGCCCGATCTGCAACATGGTGGCGTGATCAAGCGGCGCCCGGATCGGCCAGACAGGATCATGGTGATCGATCGACAGGCCATGACCGTTCGCGCCGGCTGCGGCCTGTCCCACGGCGACCACCGCTGCGCGCTGCACATGCAGCCGTTGGACCAGCAGATCACTGACCGCCATGATCAGGTGCTCACGATCCCCGGCTTCGGCCAGATCATCAATCAGGATCGGTCCATCACGGCGCAAATGAACGAGGTCGGCGCGAAAGCGGTGTTCGACAAAATGGCCAATGCGGTGGTGCAGCGGGCCGATCGCGACCGCGGCAAACGCCGCACCCAGCCCGCCGGCCAGTGCGCCGATGCTTTCGCCAAACCATTCCTCGCCCACGATCTCGATGATCTTTTCGGTGCCGGCAAAGATTGCGACCAGCGCCAGCGTCATGCCGCCATACAGCAGCGACCGGCTGATCACCACCGGGGCATCATACAGCCGGTACCGCAACAGCGACATCACCAGCCCGCCGGTGATCAGCAGCGCGGTGATCGCGAACAAGGCCGGCGTGATGATATAGGTCCAGGGCCCGATCACAGCGAAGGGAAACGCCGGATAAATGACAATGTCCAAAGTCTGGCCCACACACGCAAACCAGCCAAAGCCAAGCACAAACCCCAACATGGCCCAGCGCCATTGCCGCCGCGCATCGCGCGTTTCACTGCGATACCGCTGCACCAGCGCGCCGAGCGACAGCACCGCGACCACGATTACGATCGGAAACACCGATGCCGGCAGCGCCATCATGCACACGATCAGCGGCAGCACGGCAAGCGCCAGCCAGCCGGTCCAGCGCGGACTGAATTCGCCCGAGGGAAACGACAGGCAGGTGGTCACCAACGCGACAAAGGCCAGCATCCCCACAGCCTCGAACAGCCACCATGTGCCGATGTCTGCAAAGTACCGCGCCTGATTGCCCGCCATCGACGCCAGCGCCAGCAAGCCGACCGAAAGCAACGCTGCCACCGGTTCGGCGCGCCGCCGGACCAGCAGCACCGCCCCCCCAGCCAGCACCACCGGCGCCAGGGCGAACAGTACGACGCACAGCCAGGTCAGCATTGCGGGTGATAATCCCGATGGCGCAAGCAACTGCTCTGCCGCATGCGCGCGGTGGGCCAGCACCACCCGCCGCGCCGCGCCGCCGGGATGGCGCACCGTCAAGGCAACCGGCTGGCCTTCGTTGACCAGCAAGTGCCGGCCTGCCCGATCACTGGCGACAGGATCATCATCGCTGCTGCCCGGCAGCGCGATGCCATCGATCGCATCGATGTGATCACCAAGCCGCACACCCGCCGCCACGGCTTCGGGCAGGGCCGCCTCAATCCGGTTGGCAGTGCTGTCAAACCGCACGCCCAGCGGCAGCCATGATCGTGAGGCCGCCGCGCCATAGTCCAGCATGATCCGGGCCGCGCCGACCGTGCCAACCACCAAAATCACCGCCAGCACCACCCAAGTGACCGCAAACACGATTTGCGCGCCGCGGCCCATTACGGGCAGACGCCAGACCGCCGATGGTTGCGCCACACCCGATACCCCCTATGCCATGACCTGCGGCGACCTTAACGCCGGGCCAGTGACTGACAAGCCGCGTTTCGGGCGATGCCCTGCGGCACGAAGCCCTTGACCGACGCGGCCTGTCGGACGCAGAGCACGCGCGACTGTGATCGCTGTTCGGAGATTGCCCTGTGACCCATCCCGCCGCTGCCCGCATCACCCTGCTCGATGGCGGGACGGGGCGTGAACTCAAACGGATCGGCGCGCCGTTCAAACAGCCCGAATGGTCGGCGCTGGCGCTGATCGAAGGGCCGGAGTTCGTGGCGCGCGTGCACCAGAGCTATGTCGATGCCGGCGCCGATGTGATCACCACCAATACTTATGCCGTGGTGCCGTTCCACATCGGCGAAGAGCGGTTTGCCGCACAGGGCCATGATCTGGCCGCTCTGGCCGGATCGCTCGCGCGCGGCGTGGCCGATTCTGCGCCGCGCCAGGTGGCGGTGGCCGGATCGCTGCCGCCGGTGTGCGGATCCTACCGCCCCGATCTGGTCGATATCGATCGCGCGCGCCCTATTCTGGCGGTGCTGGTCGCGGCGCTGGCGCCGCATGTTGATCACTGGCTGGCCGAAACGCTGTCTTCGCTGAGCGAGGCCGAACTGGTCGCCGAACTGACCGCGCCGTCGGGCAAGCCGCTGTGGCTGTCATTCACGCTCGACGACACGCACCCGGGCGCCATCGCGCGGCTGCGGTCGGGCGAAAGCGTGACCGATGCCGCGCTGCTGGCGCAAAAACTGGGCGCGCAGGCCGTGCTGTTCAATTGCAGCCAGCCCGAAGTGATGGCAGATGCGGTGCACGCCGCCCGCGCCGCGACCGGCCTGCGCATCGGTGTCTATGCGAACGCATTCCCGCCCCAACCCGAAGAAGCGACCGCCAATGCCGTGCTGCTGGATATCCGCGCCGATCTCGACCCGGCCGGCTATGGCGCGTTTGCGCAAAGCTGGCGCGACGCCGGCGCGACGATCCTGGGTGGATGTTGCGGCATCGGCCCGGAACACATTGCCGCGCTGCATACGCTGAATGGCTGATACCCCCGCAACATGTCTAGACATAACAGCGCCCGCGCATTAGCTTTGGCATATGCACCTGGCAGGTCCGACTGAAAACCGTGTACATGCAACCGAATGGCCCACCATTGCGCTGGCGGCGGTGATCTATGGCGGGTGGATCGCGCTGACCGCGTGGGCCACCCTGCTGCCGTGGCCGCTGGTCCTGATCGGTGGCGCATGGCTGATCGCGTGGCAGGGATCGTTGCAGCACGAGGTAATCCATGGTCACCCGACCCGGCATCGCTGGATCAACACCGCGATCGCCTTTGTCCCGCTGTCGCTGTGGCTGCCTTATGTGACGTATGCGCGCGAACACACCGTGCACCATGCCACGCCGCATCTGACCGACCCCGATGATGATACCGAAAGCAACTATCTGGCGCGTGGCGGCGGTCTGGCGCACTGGCTGGCGGTGATCGATGCGCCACTGGCCGGGCGGATGCTGATCGGTCCGCCGCTGCGGATCGTGCGGTTCTGGCTGTCGGAAATCCGCCGCTTGCGTCAGGACCCGGGCGGCGTGGCACGCGAATGGCTGCCGCATCTGGGGGCGGTCGTGCTGATCCTGGTGTGGCTGCACCATGTCGGGCTGCCGCTGTGGGCCTATGCGCTGTGGTTTGTGTGGCCGGGCACCGCGCTGTCGCTGATCCGGTCTTATGCCGAACACCGCGCCAGCCCCGATCCCGCCGAACGCACCGCGATCGTCGCCGATACCGGCCCGCTGGCGCTGCTGTTTTTGAACAACAACCTGCATGTGTGGCACCACACCCGCCCCGATGTGCCGTGGTATGCGCTGCCCGCATTATACCGCGCCGCGCCCGATGCCTTTCCCGCAGCGCCGCGCTATCCCGGCTATGGCACGGTCATCGCGCGCTATCTGTGGCGGCCGCACGACCGCATCGTGCATCCCGCGCCGATCCGCCGGACCTGATGATTGCATCGCTGGGCATGTATGACCCGCGCTGGCTGACCGGCGCGAACGACGCACTGTGGCAGGCGCTGGCAAAGCGGCTGCGCGATCTGGGGCTGACCGGGGTTCCACCGGCCTTGACGCGGGACCGCCCGATCGATGTGATCTGGACAGCGCCCGATCTGATGCTGGCGCAGACCTGCGGTTATCCGCTGACTACGCGGTTGCACGATCAGGTCACGCTGGTGGCGACACCGGTCTATAACGCCGAAGGTTGCGACGGGGCGTGGCATCGTTCCGCGCTGATCGTCCGCCGCGATGATCCGGCGCGCGACCTGGCCGATCTGGCCGGGCGGCGCGCGGCCATCAACGCGCGCGATTCCAACACCGGCATGAACCTGTTGCGCGACCGGGTGGCACCGCTGGCGCAAAGAGGCCGGTTTTTCGGCCAGGTGATCAAGACCGGCGCGCATGCGCGCAGTCTGTATGCGGTCATCGCCGGGCAGGCCGACATCGCCGCGATCGATGCGGTCACCTGGGCCCTGCTGCGCGACCGCTATCCCACCATCGACCGGCGCATTCGCGTGCTGGGCTGGACCGCGGCGACGCCCGGGCTGCCGCTGATCACCAGCGCCGCGCAACCCCCGGCGGTGGTCGCCGCATTGCGCACCGCGCTGCGCCGGGTGCTGGCCGATCCGGCGCTGGCCGCCGCCCGCGCCGCACTGCGGTTGAACGGGATCGCGCTGATCGACCGCGCCGCCTATGCCGTGGTGCCCGCGCTGGAACAGGCCGCGATCCGCGCCGGTTATCCCGTGCTCGCCTGAAGGATTCACTTGGAACTGCACTGGCGTGCAGACATACCTCCCGCCCCGCCTCGCGAGCCCGACCACCACAGCATGATGGTATCATTGGTGGTCGGGCTCGCGAGGCGGGGCGGGAGGTATGTTTCGCGCAAAGCGCGAACCGGAACTAACCCGGGATCTGGTTGAACGGCACGCCCTTGTCGGGGCGATGGTCCTGCGGCAGGCCCAAAATCCGTTCGGCGATGGTGTTCAGCAGCATCTCGTCGGCGCCACCGGCGATCCGCCCGGTCGGTGCGTTGATCCAGCTGGCCGCCCAATCCTCCTTGGCATGGGCATGGGCATCGAACGCCAGCCCGGCCGGACCCATCAGATCGAGCGCGAGTTCGGACAATCGCTGGCGGCTGCGCACCGCCACCAGTTTGTTCAGCGATCCTTCGGGGCCAGGCTCCATGCCGGCCTGCATCATCCGCATCGCGCGGGTGGTGATCGCGTCCAGCCCGGCGCGCATCGCGTGGTTGCGCGCGATCGCCGATCGCACGCGGCCATCCAGGATCGCGGGGCGGCCGTTGTAATCGGTATCGCGTGCGGTTTGCACAAACAAATCAAGATGCGGGCCAAAACCGCCGCTGTCGGTGGCGATATAGCGTTCGATCATCAGCGTGGTCATCGCCACGCCGAAACCGCCGCCGACCGGGCTCATCCGCTGGCTGTCTTCCAGCCGGACGTCGTCAAAGAACACTTCGTTGACGTGGCTGTCGCCGCCCGCCAGCTTGATTGGCCGCACGGTGACCCCCGGCGCCTTCATGTCTACCCAGAAATAGGTCAGCCCCTTGTGTTTGGGCACGGTGGGGTCGGTGCGCACGACAATCACGCCATAATCACAATATTGCGCCCAGCTGGTCCACAGTTTCTGGCCATTCATCCGCCAACCGTTGCCATCCACTTCCGCACGCGTGCGCAGCCCGGCCAGATCGGAGCCGCCAGCAGGCTCGGAAAACAGCTGGCACCAGATTTCTTCACCGCGCAGCGCCCGTGTTACGCGTTCCTTTACAAATGCGCGATCCTGGCCGTGGCGCATCAGGATCGGCACCGGCATGCCCAGCGAAATGCCGAAATACCCGGACGGCATGCCCAGCGCCATTTCCTCTTCTTCAAACACCAGCTTGTGCAGGTGTGACAGGCCCTGCCCGCCATAATCCTGCGGCCAGTTGATCCCGGCAAAGCCGGCGTCATAGCGCGCCGCCAGATAGCGGCGGCCCAGCGCCAGATCAGCCTCTACCGCCAGGCCAGCGCGTGCCGGCCGCGCAAAGTCGCTGGCGACCGAGTGCAGCCATTGCCGCGAACGGTCGCGCCAGCTGTCAATTGCAATATCGGATGCGATGGTTGTCACGCTGCTTCTCCGACCAGATGGTCCACCAGATAATCTTCCCAGAACAACAGATTGCCCTGTTCGATGGCCAGGCTGCGCGCGCGGCGCATGTGCAGGTGCAGCCCGGCATCCCATGTCACGCCGATCCCGCCATGGATCTGCACGCAATCGCGCGCGGCAGTGTCATAGGCATCGGTCGCGGATATCCGCGCATCGGCCGCCGCCAGCGCAAAGTCTGCCGTGCCTTCACAGGCGGCCGCGTGGATGGCATTGGCGCGCGCGATTTCAACCAGCCCGTACAATTCGGCAATGCGATGTTTGACCGACTGAAACGCGCCGATCGGCTGGCCAAACGCCTTGCGCGTCAATGCATAGTCGCGCGCGATAAACAGCAGCGCCTCCGCCCCGCCAACTTGTTCGTGGGCAGTGACCACCGCCATTCGCGCCAGCATGTCATGCGCCAGATTGCGTGCCGCCGCCCCTTGCGCCAGCACGCGCGCCGGCGTCGCGGCAAACGCCAGATCGGCATAGAGCCGGCTGTTGTCAAAGCTGTGCACGGGGGTTCGCCCGACCTCGCCAAGCTCTGCCAGCGCCAGCACCGGACCTTGCGCGCCCATCGCCCACACCACCGCACAGTCCGCCGCCAGTCCGCCGGTGACCGCCGGTTTCACCCCGGTCAGCCGGCCATCGGCATAGCTGACCACCGGTTGCGGGGGCAGCACGGCATTGCCCTCGGCCAAAGCGACGGTCGCAATCGCCTCTCCGGTCGCCAGACGCGGCAGCCACGCGGCGGCCAGATCGGCATCGGCGCCATCGACCAGCGCGCGCACGGCGCCGTATCCCTGGGTCAGAAACGGTGCGCCAGCGGTGGCCGCACCGGTTGCCTGCGCCACCAGCCCCAGCTCGATCAGGCCAAGGCCCAGCCCGCCATGGGCCTCTGGAATCGCCAGCGCGGTCCAGCCCTGTTCGATCGCGGTATCCCAGAACACCGTGTCATACCGCCCCACCGGCTCGATCAGCCCGAGCAGGCGGTCTTTTGACACCCGCGCGTCAAGCACGCGCCGCGATTGTGTCGCGATCGCCACTTGCCCTTCGTCATGAAGGATCGACATCCCGCTCTCCCCATCCGTTAATCGTTCGGTTAAAGGCTGTAGCGGCGGTTGTCTGCGAGCGGTAGCCCTTTTTGCGCAGGAAATGCCGCGCCGCCGCGCCCATAACCCGGATTACTGCGAGGCCGCCGGCGCCACAGTGCCCCCCACCACCGCATCGAACACAGAATTGATCGAATCCTTGCTGGGTTCATCAGACGAAGGCCCGACCGGCACGCGCGCTGGTTCAGGCGGCTTCGGAGCTTTTGTGGGCTTTTTCGTCGTCACTGCGCGCTTTGGCGGTGCTGGCGTCGCAACAGGGCTGGGCGCTGCGACGGCCGCTTCGCCGCCCGAAGCCACACCATCGGCCGGCAGCAGCGCAGTTGGCAGCGGCGGCACCGGCACCGGCACTGGCGCAGGCGCGGGCGCGGGCTCTTGCGGTTGCGGCAGCCGCGCGGCCGGCACAGGGTCAACTGCCAGCGGTACAACTGGCAGCGGTGCGGCAGACGGCGCCAGGGCGGACTGACTTGGCGGCAGGCTCCATATCCGCCCACGCGGCAGGAGCAGGCCCTGTTTGCCAAGACCGCGCGGCGCAGCGGGCGCTTCCGGTGCCGGTGCCGGTGCCGGCGGCTGGGCCGGATCGGCAACGCCGGGCGCCGCGACCGCCGCAACCGGGCCAAAGCCGCGCGCCAGGCTGTTCAGCTGATCGCTCATCACGGTATCGACCGCCGGGGCGATCTTGTCGCGCGGATAGCGCATATAGCCACCCACAACATATTCGAAAATGACCCGCGTACCGCCCTCGACAGGCTTCAGCGTGACGGTCAGCACGCCGGTCACCGCTTCGCTTTGCAGCGGGCCGAGCGCGCCGACCATCCGCAGCGCGCGACCGCGATCGACAAACACCACCCGCATATGCGCGACACCACCGCGGGCTGGCGCGCGCGCCGCCACGCCGGGCTTGGCTGCCTTGGCGGCCACCGGCGCTTCGCCTGGCAGCACCTCGCAAAAACAGCCGCCGGGTACCGGATCGAGCGTCAGATTGGCCGCATCGCCCGAAAAGGTGTGGTCGCCCGACCACCATTGCGCCGGCGTGGTCAGGCGTTTCCAGATCGCGGCCGGCGTACCATCCAGCACCGCGGCATTGCGCGATACGAAACCCTGATCGGTCTGTGCGGTCACCTCCGCCCGAACCGGGCTGGACGCTGCGACCATGCCGATCACGGCACTCACCAGACACCGCTGCCACGCCGTCATCCTGATTCTCCTGCCACTCGGCCTTGCGTCAACGACGTTGCCATAAACACAAAAACCCGACGAGTCCGCCTCGTCGGGTTTTGCGTGTTGCAATCGCGGACAATTCCCGCGGCGATCAGGCGATGATCGCCTCGATCGCCGCGGTCACATGGTCCATGTCCGCCATGCCATCGATATGCGCGACAATCCCGCGTGCATCATAAATCGGCAGGATCGGCTGAGTCTTGGCGCGGTATTCGGCCAACCGGGTGCGCACCGTCTGTTCATTGTCATCGGGGCGGCGTTTGAATTCATGACCGCCGCAACGGTCGCAGGTGCCATCAACCGCCGGGCGTTCGAATTGGTCGTGATAACCCTTGCCACATGCGCCGCAGGTAAACCGCCCGGTGATGCGTTCGACCAGCGCGTCTTCATCAACGTCCAGTTCGATCACGTGATCCAGCCGGCGGCCGCGTTCGGCCAGAATGGCATCGAGCGCGTGGGCCTGTGGTGTGGTGCGCGGATAGCCATCAAAGATCGCCCCTTGCCCTTCGCCCATCGCATCCAGCTCATCGCCGATCAGCGCCGACACGATCTCATCCGAAACCAGTTGCCCCGCCTCCATCACCGCCTTGGCCTGCAGCCCGACCGGGGTGCCGGCCTTGACTGCGGCGCGTAGCATATCGCCGGTAGACAGCTGTTTCAGCCCGTGGCGATCGACCAGTCGTTGCGACTGGGTGCCCTTGCCCGCACCGGGCGGTCCCAGCAGGATGATATTCACAAGGCAATTCCCCCGTTTTTTCACACGCCCCGCTTATGCGTCAGCGCATCCGGCCTTTCAACTTGGCCTTTTTGATCAGGTCACCGTACTGGTGCGCCAGCATATGTGACTGAATCTGGGTAATCGTGTCCACTGTCACGTTCACAACAATCAACAGACTTGTGCCGCCAAAAAACAGCGTGCCCATGCCGGTTTCGGCCATGATCCATTCGGGCAACACGCAAACGATGGTGATATACGCAGCGCCCAGCACGGTGATGCGGGTCAGCACATAGTCAAGATAGATCGCGGTGTTGCGGCCCGGACGGATGCCGGGAATGAACCCACCATTGCGCTTCAGGTTGTCGGCGGTTTCTTCGGGATTGAACACCACTGCGGTGTAGAAAAAGCTGAAGAACACGATACCGGCCGCATAGAGCACCATGTACAGCGGCTTGCCGTGACCAAGGTACTGGTTCAGCGTGACAATCACCTGGCCCATCACGGTGTCGGGCGACACCGACTTGCCCGCAAACTGCGTGATGGTCAGCGGCAGCAACAGCAGCGAGCTGGCAAAGATCGGCGGAATCACCCCGGCGGTGTTGAGCTTCAGCGGCAAATGGCTGCGGTCGGCCGCCATCATCCCGTTTTGCGTCGCGCGGCGCGGATACTGAATCAGCAAGCGGCGCGTGGCACGTTCAAAAAAGCAGATGAACACCACGATCGCCATCAGCAGCGCGATCACCCCGATGATGACAAAGGCATTGAGCGATCCGGTGCGGCCCTGTTCGAACAGGTTGCCGAAAAACTTCGGCATTTGCGCCACGATGCCCGCCATGATGATCAGCGACACGCCATTGCCGATGCCCCGGCTGGTGATCTGTTCACCCAGCCACAGCAGGAACATGGTACCGCCGACCAGGCTGATCACCGCACCGATCTTGAACATCAGGCCCGGGTCGACCACCGCTTGCAGGCCCGAAGACGCGCCATAGCTTTCCAGCCCGGTGGCCAGGAACCAGCCCTGCAACGCGGTCAGAAACACCGCGCCATAGCGGGTGTACTGGTTCAGCTTTTTGCGCCCGCTTTCGCCCTCTTTCTTATAGGCGGCCAGCGCGGGGTGGAGCGATGCCGACAGCTGCACCACGATCGACGCGGTAATATAGGGCATCACTCCCAGCGCGATCAAGCTCATGCGTTGCAGCGAACCGCCTGAAAAGGTGTTGAAGATGTCCAGCACACCACCCTGCGTCTTGCTGTACAACGTTTCCAGGATCAGCGGATTCACGCCAGGCAGTGGCACAAAGCTGAGGAACCGGAACACGATCAGCGCGCCGACGGTAAACCAGATCCGGCGCTGAAGCTCGGTCGCCTTGGAAAAATTGGCCAGATTAAGAGTGCTGGCGATGTTGTCGGCGCGTGATGCCATGATCGGGCACAAGCCTTTCGGACTTTATAAACCGGGCGAAAATGCCGATCGGGACCAGACGGCCCCAACCGGCTTTCCTGTGAAGATGTTGTCAGCCCATATAGTACGGGCGCAGGGATGCAACACCCCCGCGCCCGCACCAGAGCCGTAAAAAATGCAGCGCCGTTAAACGGTGCCGTACTTGCCCTTGATCGGCGCGACCACCTTGATGACGACTTCGACAGTGCCACCGACCGCAGCAACCGCGGCCAGAGCGCCCTTCGACGCGCCGTCAACCTTGAAATCCACCTTGGTGGTCAGCTCACCCTTGGCCAACAGACGCACGCCATCCTTGCCACCCCGGCCAAGCCCAGCGGCCTTCAGCGCAGCCTGATCGACGACGGTGCTGGCGTCCAGCTTGCCCGCGTCGATGAACTTTTGCACCATGCCCAGGTTAACCTCGGCAAAATCCTTGGCGAAAATGTTGTTGAAGCCACGCTTTGGCAGCCGCATGTGCAGCGGCATCTGGCCGCCTTCGAAACCGTTGATCGACACGCCCGAGCGCGCCTTGGCACCTTTTTGCCCGCGACCGGCGGTCTTGCCCTTGCCCGAACCGATGCCGCGTCCAACGCGCATCCGGCCCTTGCGGGCGCCATCATTGTCACGCAGTTCATTGAGTTTTGTCATGTGAAGCACTCGCTTTCGCTTTGAGTCGCGCTGTGGGAGGCGGCGCAATAGCTGCGCCTCCACCGTTTGTCACCCTGTTCCGGCCCAGTCCCGGATAAACCAAAAAGCTCCGGCGTAACCACCGGAGCTTTCGGTTATTCATGACCCGGGCCGGTAAAGGCTCAGTCAACCACCGCAACCAGGTGCGGCAGCCGGGCAATCGTGCCGCGAACTTCAGGGGTATCCTTCAGTTCGACGACGCGATTCATCTTGTTGAGGCCCAGGCCGATCAGCATTTTGCGCTGGGCTTCCGGGCGGCGGATCGGCGAACCGATCTGCTTGATCTTGATGGTTGCCATGGTCGTTTACTCCACGATGGCTTCGGCGGCGGCGGCTGCCTCCGCCGGTGCGGCGCCCGAACGGCCAAGCAGGTCAACGACCTTCTTGCCACGACGCTGGGCAACCGACTTCGGCGAAGTCTGGTCGGTCAGCGCGTCAAACGTCGCACGGATCATGTTGTAGGGGTTGGACGAACCGACCGACTTGGTCACCACGTCGTGCACACCCAGGCTTTCAAACACGGCGCGCATCGGCCCACCGGCGATGATCCCGGTCCCGGCCGGGGCCGAGCGCAGGTTCACCTTGCCAGCACCAAACCGGCCCTTGCCGTCATGGTGCAGCGTGCGGCCTTCCTTCAGGGGGATGCGCACCATCTTCTTCTTGGCAGAAGCGGTCGCCTTGGTGATCGCTTCGGGCACTTCGCGAGCCTTGCCGTGGCCGAAACCAACCCGGCCCTTGCCGTCACCGACCACGACCAGCGCCGCAAAGCCAAAGCGTTTGCCGCCCTTTACCGTTTTCGACACGCGGTTGATGTGAACCAGCTTTTCAATCAGCTCTTCACCGCCGTCGTCGTCGCCGCCGCGACCGCGACGATCGCGATCGTTGCCGCCACGACCACGACCACGGTCGCGATCCCCGCCACCGCCGCCGCCGCCACGGTCATTGCCACGACCACGGCCACGGCCACGGCCTTCACGCGCTTCGGGGGCAGCCGCATCAACTGCGGGGCCTTCCACAATGGTTTCGTCAGCCATGCCTTAGAACTCCAGCCCGCCTTCGCGGGCAGCGTCGGCCAGCGCTTTGACGCGGCCATGGAAAAGGAAACCGCCGCGATCGAACACGACAGCAGTGATGCCGGCCGCCAGGGCTTTTTCGGCAATGTCCTTGCCGACTTTGACCGCGGCATCGACGTTCGGACCGATCGATTTTTCGCCCTTCACCAGCGTCGATGACGCGGCCAGGGTACGGCCGTGGGCATCGTCGATGATCTGGGCATAGATATGGCGGCCCGAACGATGGACCGACAAACGCAGGCGACCGCCCGAATTTGCCTTGATCGACGTGCGAACACGCCGACGGCGGCGCGCGAAAAGAGACAGCTTGGCCATTACTTCTTCTTCCCTTCCTTGCGGAAGATGAACTCGCCGCGGTACTTGATACCCTTGCCCTTATAGGGTTCGGGCTTGCGCCAGCGACGGATCTCGGCCGCAACCTGACCGACTTGCTGCTTGTCGATCCCGCTGATCAGGATCGTGGTGTTGTCCGGCGTCTTGACCTCGATGCCTGCGGGCACCGGGAAATCAACGTCGTGGCTGTAACCAAGCTGCAGCTTGAGGTTGGTGCCCTGCGCCATGGCGCGGTAACCGACCCCGGTGATCAGCAGCGTTTTGGTATAACCCTCGGTCACCCCGGTAACCAGGTTGGCCACCAGCGTGCGCTGCATGCCCCAGAACGCGCGAGCGCGACGGGTGTCATTGGCCGGCGTCACCGAAATGTCGCCAGGGTTGACCGCATACGTGATGTCATCGACGAGCGTCAGCGTCAGGGTACCCTTGGGGCCCTTCACGGTCAGCACGCCGTCTGCGATGGCGGCGGATACCCCTGCGGGGATTTCCACCGGCCGTTTACCGATGCGGCTCATCAGAACACCTCCGCAAGCACTTCGCCACCGACATTCGCGGCACGTGCTTCGGCATCCGAAAGCACGCCACGCGGCGTCGAGACGATGGTGATGCCCAGGCCGTTGCGGATCACCGGCAGTTCTTTCGAACCCGAATAGACCCGGCGGCCCGGCTTTGACACGCGGGCCACGTGCTTGATCGCCGGCTGGCCTTCGAAATATTTCAGCTCGATGCGCAGCTGCGGATGGGCGCCCGTGGAATCTTCGGTGAAGCCACGGATATAGCCTTCGCGCTGGAGCACTTCGAGCACGTGCGAACGCAACTTCGACGCGGGGCTAAGGACGGAATCCTTCTTCGCGCGCTGTCCGTTGCGGATGCGGGTGAGCATGTCACCCAGGGGGTCGGTCAATGCCATCGTGAAATCCTTACCAGCTCGACTTGGTCACGCCGGGGATCAACCCCTTGTTGGCGAGATCGCGAAGTTCGATGCGGCAAAGCCCGAACTTGCGATAATAGCCGCGCGGACGGCCGGTGGTGTTGCAGCGGTTGCGCACCCGGGTCGGGTTTGCGTTGCGCGGCAGTTCGGCCAGTTTCAGGCGTGCGATCAGCCGCTCGGTATCGTCGAGCGCCTTGTCGTTGGCCTGGGCCTTGAGCGCGGCATACTTTGCCGCGAATTTCACAACGAGCTTCTTGCGCCGCTCGTTTTTGTTGATCGAACTCAGTTTCGCCATGGACTTAAGCTCTTTTTGTCAGGATGCCAAAAGCATGTGGTGCCAAAAACATTCGGGTTAACTCAGGCCGCCTGGGCCTGGGCATCAACCTCCTGCGGGAACGGGAAACCGAACAGACGCAGCAATTCGCGCGCCTCGTCATCGGTCTTGGCAGAGGTGGTCACGATGATGTCGAGCCCACGTACCTTGTCGATCTGATCATAGCTGATCTCGGGGAAAATGATCTGTTCCTTGAGACCCATCGCATAATTGCCCCGGCCATCGAACGATTTCGGGTTCAGACCCCGAAAGTCGCGGATACGCGGCATCGCGATGGTGATCAGGCGGTCGAGAAATTCGTACATGCGTTCGCGGCGCAGGGTCACCTTGCAACCGATCGGCATGCCTTCGCGCAGCTTGAACTGCGCAATCGACTTTTTCGCCTTGGTGATCACCGGCTTCTGCCCGGCGATCAGTTCCATTTCAGCGGCTGCCGTCGTGACCTTTTTCTTGTCCTGACTGGCTTCGCCAACGCCCATGTTGAGCGTGATTTTTTCGATCCGGGGAATTTCCATCACGTTGGAATACCCGAACTTGGCCTGCATCGCCGGAATGATTTCAGCGTCGTACTTGGCCTTCAGCCGCGCAATATACCGATCACCCATCGATCATCTCCCCCGACTTCACGGCCACGCGGACCTTCTTGCCATCGCGGTCTTCAAAACGCACCCGCGTCGGCTTGCCATCCTTGTCGGCGACAGAAACCTTCGAGATGTGCATCGGCGCCTCAAAACGGTCGAGACCGCCTTGCGGATTGGCCTGGCTGGGCTTGCGATGACGGGTGGCGATGTTCACGCCACCGACCACGACCTTGTTATCCTTGGGCATGACCTGGACAACGGTGCCGGTGCGGCCCTTGTCCTTGCCCGAACGAACGACGACAGTGTCGCCCTTCTTGATCTTTGCAGCGGACATTACAGCACCTCCGGCGCAAGGCTGATGATCTTCATGAAACCGCGCGCGCGCAGTTCACGAACCACCGGGCCAAAGATACGCGTGCCGATCGGTTCTTCGTTCTTGCCCACCAGCACCGCGGCATTGGTGTCAAAACGGATGACGCTGCCATCGGCGCGACGAACGTCCTTGCGCGTGCGCACGATCACGGCGCGGTGCACGTCGCCCTTTTTGACGCGGGCGCGCGGCTGCGCTTCCTTGATCGACACCACGATGACATCGCCGACGCCGGCAAAACGACGCTTCGACCCGCCCAGCACCTTGATGCACTGGACGCGCTTCGCGCCGCTGTTGTCAGCGACTTCGAGATTGGATTGCATCTGGATCATTGATCCGGTTCCTTCTCACTGGCTTGCCGGAACCAGTCCGGCAGTTCCAAATTCGGTTCTGCGAAAACCACACCGCCGTTCAGGGCGGTGCAATCTTCAAATCAAACGTCTGCTTCGACCGCAGCGACCTTGCCGGCCAGCACGCGATCAACCACTTTCCACGTCTTCAGCTTGGAAACCGGCGCAGTCTCTTCGATGCGCACGGTCTCACCCAGCTTGAACGCGTTGTCCTCGTCGTGGGCGTGGTACTTTTTCGAGCGGCGGATGATCTTGCTGTAAAGCGGATGCTTCACCTTGCGTTCGACCTTCACCACCACGGTCTTGTCATTTTTGTCGGAAACCACCGTCCCGACCAGGATACGCTTGGGCACGTTGGTTCTCCTTACGCCTTTACCGCACGCGAACGTTCGGTTTGCAGCGTTTTGATGCGGGCAATCTGGCGGCGCACTTCCTGGATGCGGGCCGGGCGTTCCAGCTGGCTGGTAGCCGCCTGGAACCGCAGATTGAACTGTTCGCGCTTCAATTCGACGAGGTCAGCGGAAAGCTGGTCGTCGCTCTTGAGGCGCATGTCCTCGAACTTCGCCATGGTCTTTCCTCCTTATTCGCCGCCAAGGTGCGACGTGTCGCCGAGGCGAGCCACAACCTTGGTCTTGATCGGCAGCTTCATTGCCGCACGGCTGAACGCTTCGGCCGCCAGCGGGCCGGGAACGCCATCGAGCTCGAACATGATCTTGCCCGGCTTGACGCGTGCGGCCCAATATTCCACCGAGCCCTTGCCTTTGCCCTGACGGACTTCGGCAGGCTTTTTCGACACCGGCAGATCCGGGAAAATCCGGATCCACAGCCGCCCCTGGCGGCGGATGTGGCGGGTGATCGCACGGCGAGCCGCTTCGATCTGGCGCGCGGTAACGCGATCCGGTTCCATCGCCTTCAGCCCGTACGAGCCGAAATTGAGGTCGGTGCCGCCCTTGGCGTTGCCCTTAAGCCGTCCTTTGAACGCCTTGCGGAACTTGGTTTTTCTGGGTTGCAGCATGGCCTTGTACCCTTAACGCGACGGACGCACGCCCGAGGTCTGTGCCTCGAGCATCAGACGATCCTGTGCCATGGGGTCATGGCCCAGGATCTCGCCCTTGAAAATCCACGTCTTGATGCCGATCACCCCATAGGCGGTGTGCGCTTCGGCTTCGGCGTAGTCGATGTTGGCACGCAGCGTGTGCAACGGCACGCGACCTTCGCGGTACCATTCCACGCGCGCGATTTCCGCGCCGCCCAAACGGCCACCGCAAGTGATCTTGATGCCTTCGGCACCCAGTCGCAGAGCCGATTGCACCGCACGCTTCATCGCCCGGCGAAACGCCACGCGGCGGACCAGCTGATCGGCAATGCCCTGCGCCACCAACTTCGAATCGATTTCCGGCTTGCGGATTTCGACGATGTTCAGCTTGACGTCGCTGGCGGTCAGCTTCGACAGGCGGGCGCGCAGCTTTTCAATGTCTGCACCCTTCTTGCCGATGATCACGCCGGGGCGCGCCGCATAGATCGACACGCGGCACACCTTGGCCGGGCGTTCGATCACCACCTTCGAAATCGCTGCCTGGGGCAGGCTTTCGACGATGAACTTGCGGATCTTCAGGTCTTCCTTGAGCAGACGTTCGTAGCTGCGCCCTTCGGCGAACCAGCGGCTGTCCCAGGTGCGGTTGATCTGCAGACGCAGACCGATGGGGTTGGTCTTGTGACCCATGGATCAGGCCTCCTCGACTTGGCGAACGACGATCCGCAGCCGCGAAATCGGCTTCAGAATCCGGGTCGACTTGCCGCGACCACGCGTGTGGAAGCGCTTCATCGTGATCGACTTGCCAACGCTGGCCTCAGCCACAATCAACGCATCAACGTCAAGATTGTGGTTGTTTTCGGCATTGGCGATGGCAGAGGCGAGCACCTTGCGGGCGTCGACAGCCATGCCTTTTTTGGAAAAGCTGAGGATGTTCAGCGCATCACCGACCTTGCGGTTGCGGATCAGTGCGGCCACCAGGTTCAGCTTCTGCGCCGAACCACGGATGGTGGTGCCGACAGCCAAAGCTTCGTTCGCCGCAACGCGGCGGGGGGCGGATGGCTTGCTCATCAGCGCTTGCCCTTCTTGTCTGCGGCGTGGCCGGGGAAGGTGCGCGTGGGCGCAAATTCACCAAGCTTGTGCCCAACCATGTCTTCGTTGACCGAGACCGGGATGAACTTGTGCCCGTTGTAGACGTTGAACGTCAGACCAACGAACTGCGGCAAGATGGTCGACCGACGCGACCAGGTCTTGATCGGGCCAGCGCGCGAACCAACGTCCTGCGCCACTTCGGCTTTTTTCAGCAGGTGGAGCTCGACGAAGGGGCCCTTCCAGACGGAACGTGCCATGGGGTGTTACCTCTTCTTCTTCGCGTGGCGCGAACGGATGATCATCTTGTCCGTTCGCTTGTTGTGGCGGGTGCGGGCACCCTTGGTCGGCTTGCCCCAAGGGGTGACCGGGTGACGGCCGCCCGAAGTCCGGCCTTCACCACCACCATGCGGGTGGTCGACCGGGTTCTTGGCAACACCACGTGTCAGCGGGCGCTTGCCCAGCCAACGGTTGCGACCGGCCTTGGCCAGGTTCTGGTTGCCGTTGTCGGGATTTGACACCGCGCCAACCGTACCCATGCAATCACCGCGCAGGTAGCGCTGTTCGCCCGAATTGAGTCGGACGATCACCTGGCCACGGTCACGACCAACGACCTGCACATACGTCCCCGCCGAACGGGCGATCTGGCCACCCTTGCCCGGCTTCATCTCCACATTGTGGACAATCGTGCCGACCGGCATCTGCGACAGCAGCATGGCATTGCCAGGCTTTACGTCGGTCTTTTCACCGGCCACGATAATATCGCCTGCGGAAAGACGCTGCGGCGCCAGGATGTAGGCCTGTTCGCCATCAGCATAGTTGACCAGCGCAATGAACGCGGTGCGGTTTGGGTCATATTCCAGACGCTCGACCGTAGCCGGCATATCCCACTTGCGACGTTTGAAGTCGATGAAGCGATATGTCTGCTTGTGACCACCGGCAATACCGCGGCTGGTCACATGGCCCTTGTTGTTGCGACCACCGGTCTTGGACTTGCCTTCGGTCAATGACTTGACCGGCTTGCCCTTCCACAGCGACGACTTGTCGACGAGAACCAGGCCACGGCGTGCGGGGCTGGTCGGGTTATAGCTTTTGAGTGCCATGATCCTTGCGCCCTCAGATACCGCTGGTGACGTCGATCGACTGGCCGGCGGCCAGGGTCACAACGGCCTTTTTAACGTCGGAGCGCGTGTAGGGCTTACCCTTCCAGCGCTTGGTCTTGCCCTTTTGAGTCAGGGTGTTCACCGCAGCGACCTTCACATTGTAGATCGCTTCGATGGCCGCCTTGATCTGGGGCTTGCTGGCGCTGCCTGCGACCTTGAACACAACCGCGTTGTGTTCGGACAGCAGCGTTGCCTTTTCGGTGATGTGGGGAGCCACGATCACGTCATAATGGCGCGTGTCGATTGCGTCCTTAGCCATGGAAACGTGCCTCCAGCTTTTCGACCGCTGCGCGCGTCAGCACCAGCGTGTCATGCTTCAGGATGTCATAGACATTGGCACCGATCGCCGGCAGCACGTTGATGCCGATGATGTTGCGCGATGCCAGGGCAAAGCCCTGATTCACGGTGTCACCATCAACCACCAGCACTTTTTTGCCGAAGTTGGCTTTGGCCAGCGTCCCGACCAGCGCCTTGGTCTTGGCATCGGCCAGTTCCAGGCTGTCAACCACCACCAAGCCCTGCTTGGCCTTCGCCGACAGTGCCATCTTCAGACCGAGCGCGCGGACCTTCTTGTTCAGCGAAATATCGAATTCGCGAACGCGCGGACCATGCGCCTTGCCACCGCCGATGAAAATCGGCGCACGACGGTCACCATGACGAGCGGTACCACCACCCTTTTGGCGACCAAACTTCTTGCCGGTGCGGGCAACATCGCTGCGTTCACGCGCCTTGCGCGCGGTGCCACGACGGTTTTCCAGCTGCCAGGTAACGACGCGGTGCAGGATATCAGCGCGCGGTTCCAGACCGAACACATCATCCGACAGCTCGACATCGCCAGCAGCCGTTCCGTCCAAATTGAGGACCTGAACCTTCACGACTTAGCCCTCCTGGCCGTCGGCCGCTGCGTCAGCAGCAACTTCGTTGTTGTTGGAAGCCGTTTTCAGGCCGGCGGGATAGGGGGCCGCCGCATGGCGATCGAGTTTGACCGCATCACGCACGAGCAGCCAGGCGTTCTTCGACCCGGGAACAGAGCCCTTGACGAAGATCAGCCCGCGTTCGTCGTCGATACGGACAACTTCGAGGTTCTGCTGGGTGCGCTGACGGTCGCCCATGTGGCCGGCCATTTTCTTGTTCTTGAACACGCGGCCCGGATCCTGGCGGTTGCCGGTCGAACCGTGGGCACGGTGCGAGATCGACACGCCGTGCGTGGCACGCATACCGCCGAAACCCCAGCGCTTCATCGCGCCGGCAAAGCCCTTGCCCTGCGTGTGGCCGGTGATGTCAACCATCTGCCCGATCGCGAAATGCGATGCGGCAATGGTTGCACCCACATCCAGCGTGGCATCGTCGGCCACGCGGAATTCGGCAACCTGTGCCTTCAACGGCACTTCGGCCTTGGCGAAATGTTCCCGCTGCGGTTTCGCAACGTTCTTTTGTTTGGCGGTGCCCGCACCCAGTTGAACCGCGACGTAACCGTCGCGCTCTTCGGTGCGAACCGAAACCACCTGGCAATTTTCAAGCGACAGGACGGTAACCGGCACGTGCCGACCATCATCCTGGAAAAGGCGGGTCATCCCGACTTTCTTCGCGATCACGCCGGTGCGCATGATCTGACTCCTCAACAGAGGCCTGCAGGGGACCATCCCCTTCAGGCGTGTTCAGCCCGTAATGCGAAGCATGCCCCCGTCCGGGCTGAATGCCCCTGTGCACCAAAGTGCGCAGGAACCAACGGGGGACGCTTTCCCGGCCAGGTGCCATTCCCGATGGGGAACGGCGGATGCCGGAGGTATCCCTTTGTCAGAGCGGTGTGTTACCGCTTAACCGGTCCCGGTTGGCCGGGGGTCCGAAAGGAACTTTGGATGGCCCGAAGGCCGTCCGAAACAGTGATCGTATCAGACCCGCTTACGCGAGTTTGATCTCGACATTCACGCCGGCCGCAAGGTCCAGCTTCATCAGCGCGTCGACGGTGGCCGCATTGGGCTGCACAATGTCGAGCAGACGCTTGTAGGTCCGCACTTCAAACTGTTCGCGCGACTTTTTATCGACGTGCGGGCCACGGTTGACGCAGAACTTTTCGATGCGGGTCGGCAGCGGAATGGGACCACGGATCAGCGCGCCGGTGCGGCGAGCGGTATCTGCGATTTCCCCGGTCGCCTGGTCGAGCACACGATGATCAAATGCCTTAAGGCGAATGCGGATGTTCTGGGCGTCCATGTCCGTTTACCGATGCGAAAGAGCGAAAAAAACAGCCGACCCGCCGATGTCCGATCCCGGTGCATTACCTGAATGGCAAGCTCCGAAGGATGGCCATAGGGGCCAGCTGGTCAAAAAACCGACCGGCGGGGGAAGCGAATCCCCCGCCGGAGCGGCGCCTATATTACTTCGTGATCTTGCTGACAACCCCAGAACCGACAGTGCGGCCACCTTCGCGGATAGCGAAGCGCAAACCTTCGTCCATCGCGATCGGTGCGATCAGCTTGACCGACAGGGTCAGGTTGTCGCCAGGCATCACCATTTCGGTGCCTTCGGGCAGAACCACTTCGCCGGTCACGTCGGTCGTGCGGAAATAGAACTGCGGGCGGTAGTTGGCAAAGAACGGCGTGTGACGGCCGCCTTCATCCTTCGACAGCACATAGACTTCAGCCGCAAACTCGGTGTGCGGGGTGCAGGTGCCGGGCTTGGCCAGAACCTGGCCACGCTCAACGTCTTCACGCTTGATGCCGCGGATCAGCGCGCCGACGTTGTCGCCGGCTTCGCCCTGGTCGAGCAGCTTGCGGAACATTTCGACGCCGGTCACAACCGTCTTCTGCGTGTTCTTCAGGCCGATGATTTCGACTTCTTCGCCAACCTTGATGATGCCGGTTTCGATACGGCCGGTCACCACGGTGCCACGGCCAGAGATCGAGAACACGTCTTCGACGGGCATCAGGAACGGCTTGTCGGTCGGGCGCGGCGGCTGCGGGATGTAGCTGTCGACAGCTTCCATCAGCTTGTAGATAGAGCTCTTGCCGATTTCGTCGTTGCGACCTTCGAGCGCGGCCAGCGCCGAACCCATCACGATCGGAATGTCATCGCCGGGATAATCGTACGACGACAGCAGTTCGCGCACTTCCAGTTCGACCAGTTCCAGGATTTCCGGGTCATCGACCTGGTCAACCTTGTTCATGTACACGACCAGCGCCGGCACGCCGACCTGGCGCGCGAGCAGGATGTGTTCACGGGTCTGCGGCATCGGGCCGTCAGCGCAGTTCACCACCAGGATCGCGCCGTCCATCTGCGCGGCGCCGGTGATCATGTTCTTCACATAGTCAGCGTGGCCCGGGCAATCGACGTGTGCGTAGTGGCGATTGGCGGTTTCATATTCGACGTGTGCGGTCGAAATGGTGATGCCGCGTTCGCGTTCTTCCGGCGCCTTGTCGATGTTGGCGTAATCGGTGAACACGGCGCCGCCGGTTTCTGCCAGCACCTTGGTGATCGCTGCGGTCAGCGTGGTCTTGCCATGGTCAACGTGACCGATGGTGCCGATGTTGCAGTGCGGCTTGTTCCGCTCAAACTTAGCCTTGGCCATTGTTCAAACCTTCTTTTCATACTTGGATGATTGCTGTGGGAGGCGGCATCTGCCGGACTCACGCCAGAAATTCAGGCGCCGCCCCTAGCGTGATCGCAAGGATCAGGCAAGCGTATCGTTGCGAGAGATTGTCCGGGCCGATCCTGCCGGGGCAAGATCGGTCCGGGCAGGCGGTCAGGCCAGCTTCTCCTTGAGCTCGGTCGCGACGTTTGCCGGGACTTCGTCATAGTGAGAAAACTGCATCGTGTACTGCGCACGGCCCTGGGTGAACGAACGCAGCGTGTTGACATAGCCGAACATGTTGGCCAGCGGCACGATCGCCTCGACCACCTGGGCGTTGCCACGGCTGTCTGTGCCCTGGATCTGCCCACGCCGCGAGTTGAGATCGCCGATGACGTCGCCCATGAAATCTTCAGGGGTGACGACTTCGACCTTCATGATCGGTTCCAGCAGCTTGATGCCGGCCTTGGTAGCGGCTTCACGCATCGCACCGCGTCCGGCGATTTCAAACGCCAGCGCCGACGAGTCGACGTCGTGATAGGCGCCGTCCGTAAGGTGGATGTTGAAGTCGATGATCGGGAACCCGATGAGGCTGCCGGTCGCCGCGATTTCGCGCATGCCCTTTTCCACCGACGGGATGTATTCGCGCGGAATGTTACCGCCCTTCACCTCGTCAAAGAACTGGATGCCCGATCCGCGTTCGCCCGGAACGACCTTGATCTTCACGCGGCCGAACTGGCCCGAACCACCCGACTGCTTTTTATGGGTGTAATCAAGATCAACCTCGCGCGCGAGCGATTCGCGATAGGCCACCTGTGGTGCACCGACGTTGGCCTCCACCTTGAATTCGCGGCGCATGCGGTCGACGATGATTTCGAGGTGGAGTTCGCCCATCCCCTTGATGATCGTCTGGCCCGATTCGTGGTCGGTCGACACGCGGAACGACGGATCCTCGGCCGACAGGCGATGGAGCGCAATACCCATCTTTTCCTGGTCTGCCTTGGTCTTGGGTTCCACCGACAATTCGATGACGGGATCGGGAAATTCCATCCGCTCGAGAATGATCGGCGACTTGTCGGCGCAGAGCGTATCTCCGGTGGTGGTTTCCTTCAGACCTGCCAGCGCGACGATATCGCCGGCATAGGCCGCATCGATGTCTTCACGGTTGTTGGAGTGCATCAGCAGCATGCGGCCGACCTTCTCCTTCTTGTTCTTCACCGAATTCAGGTACGTGCCCTTGACCAGGGTGCCCGAATAGACGCGAAGGAAGGTCAGGCTGCCCACGAACGGATCGTTCATGATCTTGAACGCCAGGCCCGAGAACGGCGCATCGTCGGCCGTGGGACGGCTGTCAGGCTGATCGTTGTCGGGGTTGATGCCCTGCACGTCGGCAATGTCGAGCGGCGACGGCATGTAATCAACCACGGCGTCGAGCAGCGGCTGCACACCCTTGTTCTTGAACGCCGAACCGCACACCACCGGCACGAATTTCTGCGCCAGCGCGCCCTTGCGGATCAGCGCCTTGAGCGTGGCGACATCGGGGAGGTTGCCATCGAGATAGGCCTCCATCGCGTCGTCGTCCTGTTCGACGGCGAGTTCGATCAGCGTGTGGCGGTATTCCGCGGCTTCATCGGCCAGATCGGCGGGGATTTCGACATATTCGAAATTCGCGCCCAGGCTTTCATCGGTCCAGATGATCGCGCGATCGTGCACGAGATCGACCAGTCCCTTGAAATCGCCCTCAGCGCCGATGGGCAGATAGAGCACCGCCGGTACCGCGCCCAGACGATCGATGATCGACTGCACGCAATATTTGAAATTGGCGCCGGTACGGTCCAGCTTGTTGATGAAGCACATGCGCGGCACGCCGTACTTGTCAGCCTGGCGCCACACGGTTTCCGACTGCGGTTCAACCCCGGCCACACCGTCAAAGCATGCGACCGCGCCATCGAGCACGCGCAGCGAGCGTTCAACTTCGATGGTGAAGTCGACGTGCCCGGGGGTGTCGATGATGTTGATGCGGTAATCGCCCCAGAAGCAGGTCGTCGCGGCCGACGTGATGGTGATGCCGCGTTCCTGTTCCTGTTCCATCCAGTCCATCGTCGCGGCGCCGTCATGGACCTCACCGATCTTGTAGGACTTGCCGGTGTAAAACAGAATGCGCTCGGTCGTCGTCGTCTTGCCGGCGTCGATATGCGCCATGATGCCGATGTTGCGATAACGCTCAAGCGGCGTGGTGCGGGCCATGGTGGTTTCCTTGCAATCGGGAAGTCTGGGTAGTCTATGGGCGGGACCGGCATTGCGGCCGATCCGCCCATTGGTTCAGTACTATGACCGTAGTGTGACGCGTATCGCCGGGCAGGGCAATTGGCCCCTATGGCCCGGGCAGCGCGCCCGCGGTTACCAGCGGTAGTGGCTGAAAGCGCGGTTGGCGTCGGCCATACGGTGGGTGTCTTCACGCTTCTTCACCGCGTTGCCACGGTTGTTGGCGGCATCCATCAGTTCGCCCGACAGACGCGCCGCCATCGTCGTTTCCGACCGGTTGCGCGCGGCGGTGATCAGCCAGCGAATGGCCAGCGCCTGCGCGCGTTCGGGGCGCACTTCGACCGGCACCTGGTACGTGGCACCACCGACGCGGCGCGAACGCACTTCGATCTGCGGCTTCACGTTGTTCAGCGCATCGTGAAACAGCTGCAGCGGGTCGGCCTTGGCGCGGGTCTGCATGGTGTCGAGCGCACCGTAAACGATACCTTCGGCGTTGGATTTCTTGCCGTCGTACATGAGGTTGTTCATGAACTTCGACAGCACCTGATCGTGGAACTTCGGATCGGGCAGGATGACCCGCTTTTCCGGACGACGACGACGTGACATGGGGTATTCCTTCTGACTGGTCGGGACCGCGCGGGGCCCGCAATTTCCGCTGGATCAGTACCGGTGCCAGGGGATCATCCCCGGCGCGGCGGCACAATCACTTCGGACGCTTGGCGCCGTACTTCGACCGGCTCTGCTTGCGATCCTTGACGCCCTGGGTGTCAAGCACGCCGCGCAGCACATGGTAACGCACGCCAGGAAGGTCGCGTACGCGGCCGCCACGGATCAGCACGACCGAGTGTTCCTGCAGGTTGTGGCCTTCGCCCGGGATGTACGAAATGACTTCGCGGCTGTTGGTCAGACGGATCTTGGCGACCTTGCGCAAAGCCGAGTTCGGCTTTTTCGGGGTCGTCGTATAGACGCGGGTGCAGACGCCGCGCTTTTGCGGGTTCTGTTCCATCGCAGGGACCTTGCTCTTGGCCTTCTGCGGAACGCGGCCCTTGCGGACCAGCTGGTTGATTGTGGGCATCTTGAAGACTTCACCTTGGTTCTGGCATCATGCCGGAGGTCTGGAACTGCGCCAGCCAGGTGAAGCGGGTACGGGATCGCGCCTGTATCGACAGGCCCTGCACCATGGGGTGAAGGGCCTGTCGATACAGGCGCGAGCCGAAAACACTCCACCCGCGCCGCAGCACCGGGTTACTTTGACGGGAGCCATAAGAACGAAGGTTTCCCCGCGTTGCGCCCACCGCCAATGTTCAGCTCGAAACTGTCCACGGCAGAATCGCTTGCGCGCCCTGCCCCGGAAGAAGGGCGCCATTACGCGCGATGGGTGGGCAGGTCAAGCACGCGGTTTTGGCGGGCGTCCACACGCCATGATCAGTTCGCATGGCAGCACGGTGCGCAACAATGAAACAGAACGGTTCGGTTCGTTTAATTCTACAGAATGAGTTGAGATTTCGCTTGCGGATTATCGGAACGCGAGTCATGTTACATCATCACATGCCAGAATGGCAGAGCAAGGGAGAGCGATGATGTACCAGTCCAATTCCGGTGGTGCGCGGCGAGTGCTGGGCACGGGTGTGATGGTCGGGGCGATCCAGTTGGGGATCGGCGCGGTGTTTCTGGCGACTTTTGCGGGTGGTGAAATCGTCCGGGTGATCGACCACACGATCAATGCCAAACAGTGGATTTATATGCCGCCGCTGCCGCACCCGCTGCGCAGCCACCCGGTGCACAACAAGGTGCCCGACCATAACCCCCTGACCGGGCCGAAACCGGCGATCGACGGGCTGGCGACCGGGCCTACCGAACTGACGCTGGGTCCGCTGGCGCCAATCGGACCGCTGACCGGTGACGGGCGCGGGTTCCTGTCCGACTGGACGCCGCCGCGCACACCCCCTGCCCTGCCGCCGGTCGCGGCGCGCGCGTTGGGCAATCCGGGCCTATGGATTACCCCCGATGATTATCCGTCACGCGCCCTTCGCGAAAGCTGGACCGGGGTCACGCGGCTGCATCTGGTGATCGGCAGCGACGGGCGGGTTGCCACTTGTGCTGTCACCGCGTCGAGCGGCCATCCCGAGCTGGATACCGTCGCCTGTGCCAAAGTGGCCGAACGCGCACGCTTTACCCCGGCGCGCGACGCCAGCGGCGCGCAAACCGATGGCAGCTATGACAGCGCGATCCGCTGGCAGGTACAGGACATTTCCGGCGACTGACCCGCACAGCAACGCGCTTGCCCCGCCCCCTGCCGCCCGATATGCGCAATAATGATTGCATCGGGTGGGGGGCGGTTTGGGCGGACACGAGGACAGACCGCAAACCCTGACACCACCCATGCGGGCCACGCGCCTGCTGCCGGTCGGGCTGATCCTGGTGCTGGCGGTCGCGCTGGCGCTGCGCATCGCGCTCGCATCACGCATGACGGTGCTCCACGCCGATGAAGTGTGGCAATATCTGGAACCGGGCTATGGTCTGGTCACCGGCAACTGGGTGCGCGCGTGGGAATTCAAGGCGGGCATTCGCGGCTGGTTCGTGCCATTGCTGCTGGCCGCGCCGATTGCCCTGGGCCAGGCGCTGGCGCCCGACAGCCAGTTGCATGTCTATCTGGTGCGCGGCCTGCTGGCGGTGCTGTCGCTGGGCATTCCGGTCGCGTGGTATGATCTGGCACGACCACTGGGGCGGCGGCATGCGCTGATTGCCGCCTGGGTGGCTGCGATCTGGTGCGAAGTGTTCTTTTTCGGCACGCGGCCTTCGGCGGAAGCGATCAGCCTGTCGCTGCTGTTTCCAGCGATGGCGCTGGCGCAACGGTTGCGGCGCGAACCCCGGAACACGGTTGGCATTGCGCTTGGCCTGTTGCTGGCGCTCAGCTTTGTGGTGCGGTTTCACTATCTGCCGGCGATCGGGTTGATCGGTCTGTGGGGCGTGGGGAAAACCCCGCGCCGGACAGTTCCCCTGATGATGGCCGGTGTTGCCGCCGGGCTGGCGCTGGGCGGGTTGTGCGATGTGGTGACCGGGCATCCGCCACTGCTGTGGATCTGGCGCAGCATCGCGTTCAACGTGGTGCAGGGCGGCAGCGACCTGTTTGGCACGCAGCCGCCCTGGTGGTTCGTTACCTATCAGTTGCAAACCTGGAGCTGGGCGTCGCTGGCGATCGTACCGCTCATGCTAGTGGGCGCGCGGCGGCAACCGATGCTGCTGGCGATTGCCCTTGCGGTTTACCTTCCGCATTCGCTGATCGCGCACAAGGAATACCGGTTTGTCATCCTGGGCACGACCACGCTGGTGCTGCTGGCGGCGATCGGGTCGGTGGACGTGTGGGCCGCGCTGGAACGCCGGTTCAATGTGCGGCACAAGTGGTTAAAGCAAGGCGGGCTGGCGCTGCTGGCGCTGGGCTGGCTGGGGCTTGATCTGGTGGTGGCGCTGTCGGCCATTTTCGCGGTCCTGTGGACCCAGGGCGATGATGCGTTCACCACCCTGGTCATCGCCGGCGAACAGCCGGGCATCTGTGGCCTGGCAATGTTCAACCAGCCTGCCCATCCGGCGCTGGCGATGAGCCTGTTCAACCGCAAAGTGCCCGCGTTGCTGTTCGACGGGCCGGACGCGCAGGACGAGGCACGCGCGGTTGCCGGCCGGTTCAACGTGGCCATCACCGCGCAATTGTCGGGCGCCGAACTGCCACCGGGTTACCATCTGGTCAGATGCTGGGCGCAAGAGGATTTCGATATTCAGGACCGCGACCAATGCGTCTTCGCGCGCAGCGGCGGATGCAGCGGCAGCGTCGGCGATTTTGATTACCAGACCGCGATGGAACGGCGCGGCAAATGAGGCGCGCGCAGATTTTGCTCGGCCTGGTTACCGCGCTTTATGGCTGCGCTGCGCCCGCCCCGCCCGCGCCCCCGCCCTGCCCGGCGCATATCGTGCTATCGCCCGCCGATCCTGCACGCGGGGTGGCGGTGGAGGATACCCCCGGCGGCCAATGTCTGGCCACCCGCGCAACACGCGGTGATGTGGCGGCGATGCTGCGGCTGGGCGATTTTTACAGCGGTTTGTCCGATCCGGTGCCGCTGATCGACCGCCACGGCCGGCAGGTGCACTGGTACCGGCTGGCGGGGGACCACGGATCGCCGCCGGGCGCGTGGGCGGCGGTGGCCTTGCTGGACACCGATCACGACCGGCAGGTGCCCAATGACGCGCTGGCCTATCTGTACACCGCGATCAAGGGCGGCATTCCGGCGGCGGGCGATTACCTGGTCGACCAGTGGCAGGACGGGCGAGTCGATCCGGGCAAGCTGTGGGCGATGCGCCGCTGGCTGAACCGGCCGGGTGCGCTGCCCGAAGACCAGCGCACCGCGATCATCGCCGGGCTGAACGCCCCGCCGGATGAACTGGCGCCCGAATAATCATTCCGCCGCCGTTGCCGCCGCAACCGAAAGGCCGCGCGCGCGAAACAGCAGCGAACCGCCCACCAACAACACCATCAGGCCGACAAAGATCGCGGCGATCTGCGGGTTGTTCCACACCAGCATGACCAGCGCGACCGTTGCCATCACCAGCGCAAACGCGGGCGCAAACGGGTACAGCGGCGCGACAAACGGCCGGGCCAGCGCCGGTTCCACCACGCGCAGCCGGAACAGCGAGGCCATGGCCAGGATATACATCACCAGCGCGCCCAGCGCCGACAGCGTCACCACACTGGCGGTCAGCGATTGCCCGGCGATATGCACCACATTGTCCGACCAGATCGTCGCCACCCCGACCACCCCGCCGGCGATCGTCGCCACATCGGGGGTGCGAAAGCGGGGATGCAACCGGGCAAATATGCGGGGCAAAAACCCGGCACGGGCCAGCGCGAAAATTTGCCGCGCGTAGCCCATGATGATGCCATGGAACGACGCGACCAGCCCGAACAGCCCCAGCCACACCAGCATGTGCAGCCATCCGCTGCCACTGCCCACGCTGCGTTTCATCGCCTGCGGCAGCGGATCATTGATATTGGCAATCTGGCTCCAGTCGCCTGATCCGCCCGCCAGCAGCATGACCCCGAACGCCAGCACGACCAGCGTCAGGATGCCCGAAATATAGGCGCGAGGGATGGTGCGGCGCGGATCGCGCGCCTCTTCGGCGGCCATCGCCACGCCCTCGATCGCCAGGAAAAACCAGATTGCAAACGGCAGCGCGGCAAACATCCCGCCGATCGCTGCCAGGCTGAAATGATCCTGCCCGGCCCAGCCGTTGTGGACGAAATTGGCCCAGTGAAACGATGGCAGCACCACGGCCATGAACACCAGCAATTCGCCCACCGCCAGCAGCGTGACAAACAGTTCAAACGTTGCGGCGATATGCACGCCGACGATGTTGAGCGTGATGAACACCAGATAGGCCATGGTCGCCGCGTGCACCGGATCGAGCCAGGCAAATTGCACCTTCAGATAGGCGCCGATCGCCAGCGCAATCGCGGGCGGGGCAAACAGAAATTCGATCAGCGTGGCAAACCCGGCCAGCGCACCGCCCAGCGGGCCGAACGCACGGTTGGCATAGGCGAACGGGCCACCCGCATGCGGGATCGCGGTGGTCAGTTCGGTAAACGAAAAGATGAACGCGACATACATCGCCGCCACCGCCACCGTGGCCACCAGAAAGCCCAGCGTGCCCGCCGCCGCCCAGCCATAGCTCCAGCCGAAATATTCGCCCGAAATCACCAGGCCGACGGCAATCCCCCACAAATGAAACACGCCCAGCCGTTGTTGCAGGCCAGATGACGCAGCTTGGTTCATGGCGCAATTTCCAATGGGTTGGCGGCGGGCAACACGGCCTCGCCCATATCTTTCAAATCGACGCCGGTCAGCCCGCGCCGCAGTGCTTCGCGCAACAGCCGCCCCAGCGTGGCGGCCGCCATTGCGGGGGTCAGGCCGCCGTTGGCGTGAATGTTGGAGATGCAGTTGCGTTCGCTGTCGGCGCGCCCGACGCGGGGGCCGAACGTCAGATAAATGCCCAGACTGTCGGCCACGCTCAGCCCCGGGCGTTCGCCGATCACCATGATGCACGCGCGCGCGCGCAGCACTTCGCCAATCGCATCGCCCAGCGCGACACGTGCGCCCGACGCAATCACCACCGGCGCCACGCTCAGCCCGTGCAATTCCGCCACCAGCGCGCGCACCAGCGCGGGCGCGCCGGCCTGTACCCCGGTTGCCGACAGCCCGTCGCCCACCACAATCACCACATCGCAACCGGCGATGGCCGGGTCCGCCGCCACCGCCGCCGTCAGCCGCGCCGCGCTGTCATCCGACAGGCGCCGGCCCAGATCGGGCCGCCGCAAATACGTCGCCCGGTCACCCGCCGCACTGGCCACTGCCAGCGTGGCCAGCGGCGCCAGATCGGCCGCCAGCGCACCTGCATCAAACGGCGCATGCACCGCATCGCGCGCGCGCGCATGATCCAGCTGAAACGCCAGCACCGCATCCAGCGGCAGCGTGTGCCCCACCCGCCCCAGCCCGATCCGCGCCGGGGTGGCGGCACGCAACCGCGCCCACAGCGTGGCGTCGGCGGCATCAGCCACATCCTGGCTCATGCCGCGATACCCGCATCGGCCAGCCGGTGCACCAGGCCCGCCGCGCCACCAGCCAGCGCGCGAATGCCGCCATCGGGCGCGATCAGGTCCATCCCTGCCAGCCACGCTTCAAATTCGGGCGCGGCGCGCACGCCAAACATCGCGCGCAGCGCCAGCGCATCGTGCCACGACAGGCTTTGATAGCTGAGCATGACATCATCGTTGCCCGGCACACAGATCAGAAAATTGCACCCGGCCACGGTCAGTACAGTCATCAGCGTGTCCATGTCGTCCTGGTCGGCCTCGGCATGGTTGGTATAACAGGCATCGACCCCCATCGGCAGGCCCAGCAGCTTGCCACAGAAATGGTCCTCCAGCGCGGCGCGGATGATTTCCTTGCCATCGTACAGGTATTCCGGCCCGATAAAGCCGACCACGGTGTTGACCAGCAAGGGGTCAAACGCGCGCGCCACGGCATAGGCGCGCGCCTCCATCGTCTGCTGATCGACGCCGTGGTGGGCATTGGCCGACAGCGCCGCGCCCTGCCCGGTTTCGAAATACATCACGTTGTTGCCGACCGTGCCGCGGTTCAGCCCCAGCGCAGCCTGGCGCGCCTCATGCAGCAGCGCCAGATCGATGCCGAACCCGCGGTTGGCATCCTGGCTGCCGGCAACCGACTGAAACACCAGATCGACCGGGCCCCCGCGCGCGATAATCTCGATCGCGTTGGTGACATGGGTCAGCACGCAGGTCTGGGTGGGGATGGCATAGCGCTGGCGCAGATCATCAAGCATGGCCAGCAACCGCAGCGCGCCGGGCACGCTATCGCTGGCCGGGTTGATGCCGATCACCGCATCACCCACGCCATGCACCAGCCCGTCGAGCACCGCCGCGGCAATCCCGCGCGGATCATCGGCCGGGTGGTTGGGCTGCAACCGCGTCGCCAACCGCCCGGGCAGGCCGATGGTGTTGCGAAACGCGGTGACCACGCGCACCTTTTGCGCGACCACGATCAGATCCTGGTTGCGCATCAGTTTCGACACCGCCGCAACCATTTCGGGGGTCAGCCCGCGCGCGACGTGCGCCAGCGCCGCGGACCCGGTTTCGGGCATCAGCAGCCAGTCGCGCAGATCACCCACGGTCATCGCTGCCAGTGGCGCAAACGCCGCGCTATCGTGGCTGTCGATGATCAGCCGGGTTACCTCATCGGTTTCATAGGGCACCAGCACTTCATTCAGGAAATGCTGCAACGGCAGATCGGCCAGCACCGCGCGCGCGGCCACGCGCCGCGCCGCGCTGTCGGCGATCAGCCCGGCCAGCGCATCGCCCGACCGCGCCGGCGAAGCGCAGGCCATGACCGCCGCCAGCGTGTCAAAGTGGTGGCGTTCGCCGCCAAAATCGGACCTGTAGCCCATCACCAACCCCTTTTACCTGGTCGCGCTTCGCGCGACGCAGACCTCCCGCCCCGCCTCGCGTTCCTTGTGCGACGAAAACGATGTTTTCGTCGAGCCCGACCACCAATGATACCATCATACTGTGGTGGTCGGGCTCGCGAGGCGGGGCGGGAGGTCTGACTGCACGCCAGTGCAGATTCGTATTATCGTCGCGCCACCTTCAAGCACAGGCTGGCACGTGAAGCGATTCCCTTGCAAGAGGGCGCGGAGAACCACAAGGATTACCCGCATGACACAGCCCGACCCCACTGCCCTGGCGGCACTGGTGGACCTTGCCACAACCGCGCTGGCGCGCCGCGACGGGCTGGTGGTGCTGGGACTGTCGGGCGCGCAAGGGTCGGGCAAATCGACGCTGGCCGCCGCGCTGCACCGGCACATGGCCGCAGCGGGGATTGCCACCGCTTCGCTGTCGCTGGACGATCTTTACCGCACGCGCGCCGAACGCCAGCGGATGGCGGCAGGGATGCACCCGCTGTTCATCACGCGCGGGGTGCCGGGCACCCACGATGTGACGATGGGGCTGGCGACGATCACCTCGCTCGCGCGCGGTGCCCCGGCGCTGATGCCCCGGTTCGACAAAGCGCGCGACGATCGCCGCGCGGTGGGGGATGATGATCGCGCGCCGGCGCACACCCGGCTGCTGGTGTTCGAAGGCTGGTGCCTGGGCGCAGTTCCGCAATCGGCCGCAGAGCTTGCCCCGCCGATCAACGCGCTGGAGGCGCAGGAGGATCGCGGGGCAAAATGGCGTGGCCGCGTCAACGCCGCGCTGGCCGGCGATTATGCCACGCTGTGGGCGCGAAGCGATACCATGGCCATGCTGCGCGCGCCCGATTTTGCGACCGTGGCCCAGTGGCGCGAACAGCAGGAGGCCGCATTGCGCCAGTCAGACCCGCACGCGCCGGGGGTGATGGACACCGCCCAGGTGGCACGCTTTGTGGCGCATTATGAACGCATAACGCGCGGGCTGCTGGCGGATTTGCCCGCCCGCGCCGATTGCGTGATCGACCTTGATACTGACCGCCGCGTGACCGCGATCACCCACCGGGATAAAGCCGGCGGGTGATCGTCTTGCTGCGACCGATTGCATCATGGCAAGGCAATAGCCGACGTATCACCCGCACCATCGGCATCGCGCAACGCGACCAGCAGTGTATCGGCCATTGTGCCCAAAAAGGCCTCCATCACTTGCCGACCGCGCTGGCTTAACCGCACAAAGGTGCGGCGCCCGTCGCGGCCATCATCCTCGCGTTCGACCATCCCGCGCATTTCCAGAATGCGCAGCCAGCGCAGCGCGGTGGTCGGCGGCACATGCGCGCCGATACAGGCACTGGTGGTTGGCACGCGGCGGTCTTCGCGCGCGGCGACATACAGATCGAGCAGGATATCCCACGTCGGTTCACCAAACAGATCAGCGCTGAGATAGCGCGCGCGCCGCCGGCGGCCCGAATAGAATTCGCGCGCCAGTGTCAGCGCCAGCCGTTCGCGCCGCGCCAGCGCCGGGGCGTCGCCGGTCACCTGCGGCGGAGACGCGGTGGGCCCTGCGCGCATCGCACGTTCAACTTTGCCCGGCCGGCCCGATCCGGTGGCGGGCGGCGTGTGCGGACGTACCGTCATGCCACGGGTCCTTTGTGCAGGGTGGTAATTCGACAGGCGATCAGCGCGATTTCCGGTTTGCCGCCCCCGGTCATGCCGGACGCCACGCGGGATAGCGACCAATGCGCCGTTGCCGGACGACATGGGCATATGTGCCGATCATCAGCACCACCAGCTGCGCCAGCCCCGGCGCCTGCGTCATCAGAAAATAGCTGCGCCGCGCCTCGTCGAATTCGAACAATTTGGACAGATGGGCGGTGACCACGATCAACTGGGTTGCGCTGACCCACAAGGGCCAGGCGCGATTGGCGTTCAGTGCCACCCAGGTCAGCGTGAGCCACGCCCACAGATCGATCACAAAGTGACCGGGATTGACCGCGAACCATGTCGGGTATCCAAACATGAAATGGTTGGCGAGATCGAACGCGAACGTCGCCAACAGGATGATCGCTACCAGCCGTTCGGGTTCATCACCCTTGCGCGCGGCAAATGCGATCGACAGGCATAGCAGGAGCCGGGAGAACCAGACGAACAGCATGGATTCAGTGCTGCGCCAACATGGCCGGCCCCTGCCACACCATTACGCGGCGCGCGACTGGGCGCTGGCGGCTTCGGCCAGATCGCTGCTGACGGGATCGGTGTCCGCCTGGTCCATCAGGCCGAACGCCGGTGTCGGGCAGCGGTCGTTGCCGATCACCATTTCTTCGGCGATATCGTTCAGACGGCCGTGCACCCGCGCCAGTTCCCCCCCGGCGTTGAGCATGGCCTGCTGGCTGCGCACCAGCCGCATCAGCGCGTCCTGGCCCAGAAACGGTGCGACCCCGGTTTCGCGCCGGGCATGCACCATCGTCGACAACAGCTGCGATTGCCGCAGCAGGGCTTCGTCAAGCGCGACCTCGGCATCTTTCAGATCGCGGCTGATGCGCGCCTGGGCGACGTGGCTGGTCATGGTATTGCTGGTCATGGTATTGATCGTCATCTGCTGGCTCCCGCCGATGCCCCCCGGCACCGATCCCGATTGTTGACACATGCGAGAGGCTGAAGCGTCCCGGGTTTCCCGGAGGCTCCTACTTGTGAGAAGGAGCTACCATGA